>NZ_DATJPU010000282.1:0-6461 GCF_035506235.1 Mycobacterium sp. | reverse complement strand
AACGAACTCAAGGCCGTCCTCGCCGACGGTATCGCGCGGCTAAAGCCCCGCAACGCGGGCGATTTCGGCACCACCGAGGAGTGGCGTTACTACAACTCGCTGTACTTCCCCTACGTCGTCGGCGTGCGCGCGTACGCGCAGAACGCCACCGCCGCCGGACTGGATCCGACCGCCCGGCAGGCCTGGCAGTGGTTGGTCACCGAGGTCCCACAGCGCTCGCTGCACAACTGGCAAAACGCCGCGGCCCGGCTGATCGCCGCCGATCTGCGCGGGGTCAGCTTGACGCGACGGGCCTAACGCGCGGAGTTACGCTCGCGGACGAAGATTCCGACGCAAGGGGCAGTGATGGCTTCGTCCAAGATTCCGCCGGCAAAGGTCGTCCGGGCGGTCGAGGTGGTCAGGCATCACCTCAGTCGGCTGCACGCCCGGACATTCCCCGCTCCCGCCGCGCTGATGGAAATGGTCATGAACGCCTGGGTCGCGCAGGCGATCACGGCCGCCGCCGACCTCGGCATCGCCGATGCGCTGGCCAACGGGCCGCTGTCGGCGGAGGACCTTGCGGCCGCGGTCGATGCGGACCCCGACGCGTTGACCCGACTGCTGCGGGCACTGATCTCGCGTGGGATCTTTCGCCGGCGCCGCGACGGCCGCTACGACCTCACTCGGCTGGCGCAACCCCTTCGTCGTGACGCCGACGTTTCCCTGGCGGCGTGGGCCAGGTGGATGGGTTCGCCCGAGAACCGTGAGCATTGGAGTCACCTGAGCGAAAGCCTCCGTCACGGCGAGTGCATCGCCTGCCAGGTGCGGGGCCAATCCCTCTTCGAGTACCTGGCCGGCCGGCCCGAATTGCAGGAAATCTTCAACCAGGCCATGACCGGCGTCTCCGAGATCTCGATCGCCCCGCTCGTCGCCGCGTACGACTTCAGTCCGTACGCCACCATCGTCGACGTCGGGGGCGGCCGGGGCCGGTTGCTGGCCGCGATGCTGACCGCCGCGCCGCGGGCGCGCGGTGTCCTGTTCGACCAACCGCACGTCGTGATCGACGCCCCGGCCGAGCTTCGCAAACACCGGGTGTTGGACCGGGTTCGGATCGCCGAGGGATCGTTCTTCGACGACGACATACCAGCCGGCGGCGATGCATACGTTCTCAAGAACGTGATCCACGACTGGCCCGACGAGCAGGCCGTGCGCATCCTGTCCAATGTGCGTGCGTCGTCTGGCCCGGGCAAACATCTGCTACTGGTCGAACTCGTGATTCCGGCACACAACCGCGAATTCGCGGGTAAGTGGCTGGACCTGGAAATGTTCGTCAGCGCCACCTCGCGTGAGCGCACCGCGGACGAGTACGGTCGGCTGCTGGACCGCGCCGGGTTTCAGTTGAGTCGGGTGGTGGAGACGGTGTCACCGTTCAGCGTCGTGGAGGCGGTCGCCGTCTAGTCTCCCGGCGACCGATGGCGCCACCGACCCCACGTTTCGGGACACCTTTGGCCTTGATGGCGCCGACGGGGAATAGTACGACGAACTCCCTGGTCGTTGTACCCGTGGCAGCAATTGGCAGCGCCACGAGTCGATCTGGCAGTGCTCTGGCGGCACGCTCAAACCTGTTCGACCCAACCGCCATCGCTAGGAGTGATCCCATGACCGCAGTTCCCGGTCTTCCAACCCGACCCCTGTACGACTCGACCGACTCGCTGCTGCGCTTCGTCATGCGCGCCGACGCGACCCTGACGGGACTGTGCGGCTTGACCGTCGCCTTCTTCGCCGACCCGATTTCGTCGCTGACGGGGCTGACCTCGGGCCAGGAGTATGCGTTGGGCGCGTTCTTCGTGCTCGGCGGCCTGGCCGTGTTCAGCCTGGCGGCGGCGCCGAACCTGCGCCGCGTGGGGATCGGCATCGTCGCGGCCAACATCGTCTTCACGCTGGCCGCGATCGTGGCCGCCGAAGCCGTGCCCATGACCCCGACCGGGGTCGCCGCGACGCTGGCCACGGGCGTCTACACCGCGGCGTTCGCGGGCCTGCAGTACCTGGGAGTGCGTCGCCTCACGACGTAACCTCCCCCGCCGGTGCGGGGCGCCGCCGAACGGTGGTCGTCTCCGCGCCGGCTCTGCGCCTTCGGCGCCGCTCAGAGCTTGCGCAACCTGAGCCGGTTGATGGAGTGGTCGGCGTCCTTGCGCAGCACCAGGGTGGCGCGGGGGCGGGTGGGCAGGATGTTCTCGACCAGGTTGGGCCGGTTGATCGACCGCCAGATCTCGCGTGCGGCGGCGACCGCCTTGGTGTCGTTGAGGGCCGAGTAGTGGTGGAAGTGCGATTCCGGGTCGGCGAAGGCCGTGCCGCGCAGGGACAGGAACCGTGACACGTACCACTGCTCGATGTCTTCGATCCGGGCGTCCACGTACAGCGAGAAGTCGAAAAGGTCCGACACCATCAGGGTCGGACCGGTCTGCAGGACGTTGAGGCCCTCGAGGATCAAGATGTCGGGATGGCGGACGACGTGCTTGGCCCCGGGGATGATGTCGTACTTCAGATGCGAGTACACGGGCGCGCACGCGTAGTCGGAACCGGATTTGACCGACGTCACGAACCGCAGCAGCCCACGGCGGTTGTAACTCTCCGGAAAACCCTTGCGGTGCATTAGGTTTCGACGATCGAGCTCGGCGTTCGGGTACAGGAAACCGTCGGTGGTGACCAGGTCTACCCGGGGGTGGTGATCCCAGCGGGCCAGCAGCGCCTGCAGCACGCGGGCGGTCGTCGATTTGCCGACCGCCACGCTGCCGGCCACCCCGATGACGAACGGCACCGGCCGGTCCGGGTTTTGCTGCGGTTCGCCGAGGAATTCGGCGGTGGCGGCGAACAGGCGCTGGCGGGCGGCGACCTGAAGGTGGATGAGCCGGGCCAGCGGCAGGTAGACCTCCTCGACCTCCAGCAGGTCGATCTGCTCACCGAGACCGCGCAGGCCGACCAGTTCCTCTTCGGTGAGGGCCAGCGGCGTCGACATACGAAGCGCACGCCATTGCTTCCGGTCGAACTCCACATAAGGGCTCGGCTCGCTAAGCCGCGGCATGGTGCCAAGTGTTGCAGGGGCGCACGCGCGCCCGACGGCTGGGCTGGCTAAAACCCGCGCTGGATAGACTGGCGCCCGTGACTGCCGCACCTGACGCCCGTACCGCTCGCCCCGGCACAGCCTCCGTTATGTCAGCGCCGCTCGCCGAGGTCGATCCCGACATCGCCGAGCTGCTCGACAAGGAATTGCACCGGCAACGGGACACCCTGGAGATGATCGCCTCGGAGAACTTCGTGCCGCGCTCGGTGCTTCAGGCGCAGGGCAGCGTCCTGACCAATAAGTACGCGGAGGGTTTGCCGGGCCGGCGCTACTACGGCGGGTGCGAGCACGTCGACGTCGTGGAGAACATCGCCCGCGACCGGGCCAAGGCCTTGTTCGGTGCCGAGTTCGCCAACGTCCAGCCGCATTCGGGCGCCCAGGCCAACGCCGCGGTGCTGCACGCCCTGATGTCGCCCGGGGAGCACCTGCTCGGCCTGGACCTGGCCAACGGCGGCCACCTGACCCACGGTATGAAGCTGAACTTCTCCGGGAAGCTTTACGACGCCGGCTTTTACGGCGTCGACCCGACGACCCACCTGGTCGACATGGACGCGGTGCGGGCCAGGGCGCTCGAGTTCCGGCCCAAGGTGATCATCGCCGGCTGGTCGGCCTACCCGCGGATCCTCGACTTCGCCGCGTTCCGGTCGATCGCCGACGAGGTCGGCGCCAAGTTGTGGGTGGACATGGCGCACTTCGCCGGGCTGGTCGCGGTCGACCTGCACCCGTCGCCGGTGCCGCACGCCGACGTCGTGTCCACGACCGTGCACAAGACGCTCGGCGGCGCCCGTTCCGGCATGATCCTGGGCAAGCAGGAGTACGCCAAGGCCATCAACTCGGCGGTGTTCCCGGGCCAGCAGGGCGGCCCGCTGATGCACGTCATCGCGGGCAAGGCGGTCGCGCTCAAGATCGCCACCACCCCCGAGTTCGCCGACCGCCAGCAGCGCACGCTGTCCGGGGCGCGCATCGTGGCCGACCGGCTGCTGGCGGCCGACGTGGCCAAGGCCGGCGTCTCCGTGGTCAGCGGCGGCACCGACGTGCACCTGGTGCTGGTGGACCTGCGCGACTCGCCGCTGGACGGCAAGGCGGCCGAGGACCTGCTGCACGAGATCGGCATCACCGTCAACCGCAACGCCGTCCCCAACGACCCGCGGCCGCCGATGGTGACGTCGGGCCTGCGGGTGGGCACGCCGGCGCTGGCCACCCGCGGCTTCGGGGACGCCGAATTCACCGAGGTGGCCGACATCGTCGCCACCGCGCTGGCGAGCGGCCAAAGCGTAGACGTGCCGGCGCTGCGGCAGCGGGTGACGCGTCTGGCCAGGGAATTCCCCCTGTACGAGGGCCTGGAAAGCTGGACGCTGGTCGACAGCTGAGCGCATTAGGGACCAAAGTCACCAATCGGCGGCGACACGCGCCAGCAATTTCACCGAACCTGTACCTGCGGGTTACAGTAACCGCATGGCACAGAAACCTGTTCCTAACGCGCTGACCCTCGAACTCGAGCCCGTCGTCGAGCGGCTCATGGACAACCACCTCAACACCGAGGACATCTGGTTCGCCCACGACTACGTGCCGTTCGACCAGGGCGAGAACTTCGCGTTCCTCGGCGGCCGCGACTGGGACCCGTCCCAGGCGTCGCTGCCCCGGATCATCACGGACGCCTGCGAGATCCTGCTGCTGCTCAAGGACAACCTCTCCGGCCACCACCGCGAGCTCGTCGAGCACTTCATCCTCGAGGAGTGGTGGGGCCGCTGGCTGGGCCGCTGGACCGCCGAGGAGCACCTGCACGCCATCGCGCTGCGCGAGTACCTGGTGGTGACCCGCGAGGTCGACCCCACCGCCAACGAAGAGGCCCGCGTCCAGTACGTGATGAAGGGGTACCGCGCCGACACCTACTCCCAGGTCGAGACCCTGGTCTACATGGCCTTCACCGAGCGCACCCACGCAGTGTTCTGCCGCAACCTGGCCGCCCGGATCGAGGAGCCCGTACTGGCCGGCCTCATCGACCGGATCCGCAGGGACGAAGAGCGCCACGAGCACATGTTCGCCAGCCTCGTCGCGCACTGCCTCTCCTACACCCGCGACGAGACCATCGCGGCGATCGCGGCGCGGGCGGCGGATCTCCAGGTCGTGGGCGCCGACATCGACGCGTACCGGGACAAGGTGCGCCACGTCGCCGACGCGGGCATCTTCACCCCCGAGGACCTGCGCCAGGCGATCTCCGGCCGCATCACCGAATGGGGTGTGGCCGACGAGCCAGCGCTGAGACAATTCAGCGCCAGTTAACGTCGGTTAAGCCGAATTTCACCAAACCGGTCGCGGGCCCGCGGCCGGTTTTTGGTGTCGCCGTGTCGGTCTCGGCGCGCCTGCCCGGCGGCCGAGCGGCCACGAGAGTAGCGTCGTTCCCGATGGCCAGCGACATGCTTTGCTGCCAGGGCGGCACCTCCCGTCACTACTCCGGTAGTTCTAGGCAGGACCGGCCCCGGTCCTGGTGCTGCGGCTCCCGCCGACATGCCTGTGCGGGGCCGCGCGGGCTTACCCGCTCGAGGAGCGCTTCGTGACCGATATCCGGACCTATGTGCTCGACACCTCCGTGCTGCTGTCCGATCCGTGGGCGTGCAGTCGGTTCGCCGAACACGAGGTGGTGGTGCCGCTGGTGGTCATCAGCGAATTGGAGGCCAAACGCCACCACCACGAACTGGGCTGGTTCGCCCGTCAGGCCTTGCGCCTGTTCGATGATCTCCGGCTCGAGCACGGACGGCTGGATCAGCCGATTTCCGTTGGGACACAAGGCGGGTCGTTTCACGTTGAACTGAACCACACCGACCCGTCGGTGCTGCCCGCGGGCTTTCGCACCGACAGCAACGACTCGCGGATCCTGAGCTGCGCCGCCAACCTCGCCGCCGAGGGCAAGCGAGTCACGTTGGTCAGCAAGGACATTCCACTGCGGGTGAAGGCCGCCGCGGTGGGCCTGTGCGCCGACGAATACCACGCGCAGGACGTCGTGGTCTCCGGTTGGTCGGGGATGCACGAGATCGAGACGGCCGCCGAGGACATCGACGCGCTGTTCGCCGACGGCGAGATCGACCTCGTCGACGCGCGGGACCTGCCCTGCCACACCGGAATTCGTCTGCTCGGCGGCAGTTCTCACGCGCTGGGCCGGGTCACCGCGGCCAAACGCGTGCAGCTGGTTCGCGGCGACCGCGAGGTGTTCGGGTTGCGCGGCCGTTCCGCCGAACAGCGCGTGGCGCTCGACCTGCTGCTGGACGAGTCGGTGGGCATCGTGTCGCTGGGCGGCAAGGCCGGCACCGGCAAGTCGGCGCTGGCGCTGTGCGCGGGTCTCGAGGCGGTGCTCGAACGGCGC
>NZ_DATJPU010000281.1:0-3116 GCF_035506235.1 Mycobacterium sp. | reverse complement strand
TCGTTGCCGCGGTCGTGGCGTTCACGGTGCCCAGCCTGCAGACGTGGCGCCCAGTCACCGTCGCCGGGCTGGGGCTGGCCGTGTTAGCGACCGTGCTGTTCCTATGGCAACGTCATGCTGCCCGCAGCGGCTCGCGGGGAGCCCAAACCGGGCTTCGGTAATTGCAGAATTGGTGGACCTGAGGAGACGCAATGGCAGCACCGGTATTGCAAGCAGAGATCGAGATCAGTGCGCCCGCCAACAAGGTATGGGCGTTGATCACCGATTTCGGCCGAATGGGTGAATGGAGCCCGCAGTGCCGAATGATGAAGGTGTCGACCGCCACGGTGATGGGACCGGTTTGAGCAGGGTTTAGCCACGGTCATGGGACCACCCGTTAGCCAGTAATGGGACCACCCGGCGTGTCGTGCCGGGTGGTCGCTCAATTATTGGATCGGATCGCTTCAACGTCGATTGACGTGGAGGAGGTCCAGGGATGTTTCGGGAGGTTTCGGTGGTCGAGGTAGTTGAGGTGCTGCGTTGCTGGCTATCGGGTGCAGGGTATCGGCGGGTGGCCGCCCTGGCTGGGGTGGATCGCAAGACGGTCCGCCGGTATGTGGACGCGGCCGTGGCAGCCGGGCTGGATCGTGAGGGTGGCGTCGAGCAGCTCACCGATGAACTGATCGGTGCGGTAGTGGCTGCGGTGCGACCGGATCGCCCCCAGGGCCATGGTGCGGTGTGGGAAGCGTTGTGCGGCCGCCATAGTCGTATCGAGGGCTGGGTTAAAGAGGGCTTGTCGGTGGTCAAGATGGTCGATCTTTTGGCCCGTGAAGGAGTGCTGGTGCCTCAGCGCACCCTGCACCGGTACTGCCAGCAGCGCACCGAGTATCGGGGCCGGCGCCGTGGCGCGACGGTGCCGGCGGCAGACGGCGAACCTGGGATGGAGTGCCAGATCGACTTCGCCCGGATGGGGATGATCTTCGACTCGGAGGCCGGTCGGCGCCGGGTGGTGCACGCGCTGATTTTCACCGCCGTGTATTCGCGGCACATGTTCGTGTGGTTGACGTTTTCCCAGACCCTGGAGGCGATCGTCGCCGGGTGTGAGGCGGCTTGGCGGTTCTTCGGAGGGGTATTTAAGGTGCTGATCCCCGATAACATGAAACCGATTGTGGCCAAGGCAGATGCGGTCAATCCGCAGTTTACCGTAGGTTGGCTGGAGTACGCGCAGGCCCGCGGCTTTGTCACCGACCCCACCAGGGTCGCGTCGCCCCAGGACAAGCCACGCGTCGAGAGGGCAGTACAATACGTACGCGGAAACTTCTTCGCCGGAGAGGATTTCGTCGATCTGGCCGACGCCCAAGCCCGCGTCCAAGCCTGGTGTGCGCACAATGCCGGGCTGCGCATCCACGGCACCACCTGCGCGCAACCGACGGCGGTGTTTAACGAGCAGGAGGCGCCGGCACTGTTGCCCGCGCCCGACCGACCCTATGCCGTGCCGGTCTATGTCGAGGTCAAAGTCCACCGCGACTACCACGTGCAGATCGACAGGGCTCTTTACTCCATTCCAGAACATCTTCTCGGGCAACAGCTTTCCGCCCGCGCCGACGAGGAACTGGTGAAGCTGTTCTATCGCGGGCAGCTGGTCAAGACCCACCCCCGCCAGCCGGCGGGCGGGCGGTCCACCGACCCGGCCGATCTGCCCGCCGAGAAGACCGCCTACGCCCTGCGCGATGTGGCCCGGCTGGTGGCCGCCGCCGCCGCACACGGCACCAACGTGGGCATCTACGCCGAGCGTCTGCTGGATCACGACCTGCCCTGGACCAAGATGCGCCAAGTGTATCGGCTGCTGTCTTTGGTCAAACGCTGCGGCGCCGGGCCCACCGACACCGCGTGCGGGCGCGCACTGGACCTCGACGTCATCTCGGTGGCCAAGATCGCCGCCATGCTGGAGAAAGCCACCGAGAACACCGCGACACCGCCGCCGCGGGCGGCCAGCGGCCTGGCGCCGGCGCGGTTTGCCCGCGACGCCGCCGAGTACCAGATCAAGCGGCCGGACTGGATGACGGTCATTGACGGCGGCGCGCTACCCGGCAACCAGCAGGAGCAGCTGTGGTGACGAAAACCATTGTCCAAGACCCAATCTCACCAGACCTCAAACGGGTGCTGCGCCAGCTCAAACTCTCACCCATGCTCGACACCCTGCCCGAGCGGCTCATCCTGGCCAACCAACAGCATCTATCCCACGTGGCGTTTCTTGAGCTCGTCCTCGCCGACGAGGCCACCCGGCGCGACACCACCTCGGCGGCCCGGCGCGCCCGCACCGCCGGGCTGGACCCCGCCATGCGCCTGGATACCTGGGACGAGAGTGCCGGCGTGCGCTACGACCGCACCCTATGGAACGAGCTGACCAGCCTGCGGTTCCTCGACGCACCCCACGGGGCTTGTGTCCTGGGGCCGGTCGGGGTAGGCAAAACACATCTGGCCACCGCCCTCGGGCACATCGCCGTGCGCCGCCGGGTTCCCACCATGATGCTGCGCGCTGATGCGATGTTCAAGCGGCTCAAGGCATCCCGACTCGACAACAGCACCGAAGCCGAGATGCGCCGCCTCGCGCAAGTGCGGCTGCTGTTGATCGACGACTTCGCGCTGCAACCCATGGACGCCACCGAAACCGCCGACTTCTACGAACTGGTCGTGGCCCGCCACCACCGAGCCGCCACCGTGCTGACTTCCAACCGCAGCCCAGATGAGTGGCTGGCCATGATGAGCGACCCGCTACTGGCCCAGTCGGCGATCGATCGACTCACCTCCACCGCGCACGAACTGGTCGTCGAAGGCCAGTCTTACCGGCGGCGTCAAAAACCCTCAGTTGACAGCGCGAAAAATCCCGACCACCATGCTCGCTGAGCCCAAACAGGTGGTCCCTAGCTGGTGGCTAACCAGTGGTCCCATCACCGTGGCAAATGACACGCGACGGACTGTCGTGTGGGTCGTGTGGCACGGAACTACGCGGAAACGAACAAGTTCTGTCACACGAGTGCAGCACGCCGGTCACGCTCACCGCCGCATCGGCGGAGTACAAGCAGGTGACGATGCTGTTCTCCGACGTGGTTATTCCTCTAGGAATTACAAGCTGG
>NZ_DATJPU010000280.1:0-4523 GCF_035506235.1 Mycobacterium sp. | reverse complement strand
CCGGTCGCCAAGACGGTGTGCGCGCTGCTGTCGGAGTGGCTGCCGGCCACCACCGGCACCGTCATCTTCGCCGACGGCGGCGCCAGCACCCAATTGCTGTAGCAGGCAATGGATTTCGACGCCGTCCTGCTGCTGTCCTTCGGCGGCCCGGAGGGGCCGGAGCAGGTGCGGCCGTTTTTGGAGAACGTCACCCGGGGCCGCAACGTACCGCCGGAGCGCCTCGACGAAGTCGCCGAGCATTACCTGCATTTCGGCGGGGTGTCGCCGATCAACGGGATCAACCGTGCGCTGATAACCGAGCTCCAGCAGGAGCTCGACGTGCCCGTCTACTTCGGCAACCGCAACTGGGAGCCGTACGTCGAGGACACCGTCAAGACGATGCGGGACAACGGTGTTCGGCGTGCCGCGGTGTTCACCACGTCGGCCTGGAGCGGGTACTCCAGCTGCACGCAGTATGTCGAAGACATCGCCCGGGCCCGCCGGGCGGCCGGGCCGGATGCACCCGAATTGGTCAAGCTGCGGCCCTACTTCGACCACCCGCTGTTCGTCGAGATGTCCGCCGGTGCCATCGCGGCGGCGGCCGACACCGTGCCCGGCGACGCGCGGCTGGTGTTCACCGCGCACTCGGTCCCGGTGGCCGCCGACCAGCGTTGCGGTCCCCGGCTCTACAGCCGCCAAGTCGCCTATGCCACAAGACTGGTGGCGACCGCCGCCGGATACGCCGATTACGATCTGGCCTGGCAGTCGCGATCGGGGCCGCCGCAGGTGCCGTGGCTGGAGCCGAGTGTCGAGGACCAACTGGCGACGCTCGCGAAAGCAGGTACCGAGGCCGTTCTCGTCTGCCCGATCGGGTTCGTCGCCGACCACATCGAGGTGGTGTGGGACCTCGACCACGAGTTGCGATTGCAGGCCGAGGCCGCGGGGATGGCCTTCGCCCGGGCCGCAACACCCAACGCCGATCGTCGATTCGCACGGCTGGCAGCGGATCTGATCGACGAGCTTCGCTACGGCCGGGCCCCGAATCGGGTGAGCGGACCGGATCCGGTGCCGGGCTGTCTCGCCAGCGTCAACGGCGCGCCGTGCCGTCCGCCGCATTGCGTTGCGCGCCAGGCTTAGTCGGCGATCGCGAGCGGACTTTAGTCGGCCCAGGCCGAGTGCAAAATTGCCGTAACCGCGGCCATCCGCGCCGAGCGCACCACCGTGGTCAGCGGCCGCAGCGCATCGGTGGCGATTCGCGCCTGCGACGACGATTGCGCGCCAAGCCCGGCGACGATGCGGTCCGTCGGGGAGTCGGACACTCGGCTCAGTCCGGCGCTGACCGCGATGATGGCGTCGACGTGCGCGGCGTTTTCCAGCACCCGCAGCGCGCGCGACGGCGCATGCTCGGGAATGCGGTGTTGCCGTGCCGTTTCCAGCAGCTGCTCGACGAGTCCCCGCGGATCGTCCACATCGGACGCGGCGGCTCCCACCCCGATGGCGCCGAGCGCATCGGCGGCCGATCGCACGGCTGAGCGCAGCGCGTACTCGGCGTCGCCGAGTTCGTAATGGTCGAGCACCGGCGCGCCCGGCAGGGAGTACACCGTCCAAGACAGCCCGCACAATTCGGGGAATCCCGCGTCGTCGTCGTCTCCGTAGCTGAACTCGGGAACCAGCCCCACGGCGGTGGCGGGATCGTCGGGGTTGGTGATGATGACCGCCTCGCCGGCGGCCAGTGCGTCGGATTCGAACTGCGTTCCCGGGGCCAGGCCGCGCACGTCGCCGGGCACCGGCTGGACGATGTTGATGGTTCCCCGCAAACGATCCGGGCCAGGCGACACCACCGGCCGCCCGACGGCCGCGCGCAGGGTTTGCAACAGCGTGACGGTCCCGGCGTCGTGAACATCGGGCCACGGCAGCCCGGTGTGGCCCGCGGCGACCGCATCATACGCGGTGACCGATTGCTTTGGCGCCCAAACGGATAACGCGTCCAAGACGTCGTCGGGCGCCGCCTTGCCCGCGAGCCAGGCGTTGGCCCACAGGGACAGCGAGACACTGGGACACCACATGTTCTCGGAGTGTAGTTGTTCGATCCGGCAAAGGCTGATTACGCGTATCCTGACCGCATGCCCGCCGCGGTGATTTGGCTCATATTCGCGCTGGCGCTCGCCGGTGGGGAGGCGCTCACCGGCCATATGTTCCTGCTGATGCTCTCCGGCGGCGCGCTGGCAGCCGCGGGCAGCAGCTGGTTGCTTGGCGGCCCGGTCTGGGCCGACGCGGCGGTGTTCCTGGTGGTCTCGGTCCTGCTGCTGGTCGTGGTGAGGCCGGCGCTGCGGCGGCGGCTCACCCCACCGAAGCTGTTGCCGACCGGCATCGAGGCGCTGGAGGGCAAGAACGCGCTGGTGCTGGAGCGCGTCGCGCGCGATGAGGGCCAGGTGAAGCTGGACGGCCAGGTGTGGACGGCGCGGCCGGTCAACGAGGACGACGTCTACGAACCGGGCGACCGGGTGACCGTCATGCAGATCAATGGCGCCACGGCCGTGGTGTTCAAGGGCATGTAACCACCTCTGGAGAAACAGGAGGACGCGCGATGGCTGGAATTGCTCTGTTGGTGGTGGCGCTGGCGATGGTGATCTTCGGGATCATCGTGGTGGCGAAGTCCGTCGCGCTGATCCCGCAGGCCGAGGCCGCCGTGATCGAACGCCTGGGGCGATACAGCCGCACCGTCAGCGGGCAGCTGACGCTGCTGGTGCCGTTCATCGACCGCGTCCGTGCCCGGGTGGACCTGCGCGAGCGGGTGGTGTCGTTCCCGCCGCAGCCGGTGATCACCGAGGACAACCTGACCCTCCACATCGACACCGTGGTCTACTTCCAGGTCACCGTCCCGCAGGCGGCCGTCTACGAGATCAGCAACTACATCGTCGGCGTCGAGCAGCTCACCACGACCACCCTGCGAAACGTGGTCGGCGGGATGACCCTCGAGCAGACCCTGACGTCCCGCGACCAGATCAACGGGCAGCTGCGCGGCGTGCTGGACGAGGCCACCGGACGCTGGGGCCTGCGGGTGGCCCGGGTCGAGCTGCGCAGCATCGACCCGCCGCCGTCGATCCAGGCCTCGATGGAAAAGCAGATGAAGGCCGACCGGGAAAAGCGGGCGATGATTTTGACCGCCGAGGGCATGCGCGAGGCGGCGATCAAGGAGGCAGAGGGCAACAAGCAGGCGCAGATCCTGGCCGCCGAGGGCGCCAAGCAGGCCGCGATCCTGGCCGCCGAGGCCGACCGCCAGTCGCGGATGCTGCGCGCCCAGGGTGAGCGCGCCGCGGCGTACCTGCAGGCGCAGGGCCAGGCCAAGGCCATCGAGAAGACGTTCGCCGCGATCAAGGCCGGCCGGCCCACCCCGGAGATGCTGGCCTACCAGTACCTGCAGACGCTGCCGGAGATGGCCCGCGGCGACGCCAACAAGGTGTGGGTGGTCCCCAGCGACTTCAACGCGGCGTTGCAGGGCTTCACCAAGCTGCTGGGCGCCCCGGGCGAGGACGGCGTGTTCCGGTTCCAGCCGTCCCCGGTCGAAGACCTGCCCAAGCACCAGGCCGACGACGACGCCGACGTCGCCGATTGGTTCTCCACCGAGACCGACCCGGCCATCGCCCAGGCGGTCGCCAAGGCCGAGGCGATAGCCCGCCAGCCGGTGGACGGCCAGCCGGGAGCGCCGCCCGAGTTGACCCAATAGGCTGGTCGCATGAGTGCGCTGACTTCACCGAAAACCTATGCGGGACTTGCCGCCTTCCATGCCGTCGACGCCGTCGCGTGCGGGGTTCAGGTGGCCCCCATCAAGAAGGTTCTGGACGACCTGGGAGTGCCGGACGAAATCCGCCCCGTCCTGCCGGTGGTGAAGGCGGCCGCCGCCGTCGGGTTGCTGTCGGTCACCCGTTTCCCCGCTCTGGCGAGGCTGACGACGGCGATGCTGACGTTGTACTTCACCCTGGCAGTCGGCGCGCACATCCGGGCACACGACAAGTTCGTCAACGCCATCCCGGCTGCCACCACGTTCCTGGCCATCTTCGCCGTGATGACGGTCAAGGGCCCGGATAACGGCTGATCCGATGGTGGCGACCCGCCGCGCCCGGCTTCGCCGCGCTAGCGATCGCCACTGTCCGATGGTGGCGACCCGCAGCGCCCGGCAGTGCCGCGCTTGCGATCGCCACTGTCGCAACGTAATTCGACCATCGGCAGCGGGCTGTCGGTGTCGGTGATCGGCGCGCCGAGCGTGTTTTCCAGCACCGGCCGGAACCGCTCCCACGTGCCGGGATGACGGTCGCGGTAGGTGGCCAGCGTGCGGTCGGCCTCCCGCCGGTCGAGGACACGCGCGGTGGCGCGCCGCGGGGCATGGCTGCCGACGTACACCCGGACCCGCGGGTTGGCCTCAATGTTGCGGAACCACTGGGCTTTTCGGCCGAAACCCGACGCGACGACGTAGACGTCGGGCGCGGGGTGATCGACGACTTCCAGGACGGCGTAGCGCGGGGCGCCGGACTTGCGGCCGCTGT
>NZ_DATJPU010000279.1:0-9671 GCF_035506235.1 Mycobacterium sp. | reverse complement strand
CGGCCGCGGACCACGACGGCGCAGCTGGTTCGCGTACTCCTGCCCGAACCGGTCGCCCCAGGCCCGGATCGTCTCATAGGACACGTCGACACCACGTTCGAGCATCAGCTCCTGCACGTCGCGGAAGCTCAACGGGAACCGCTGGTACAGCCAGACGCAACGGCTGATGATCTCGGGCGGAAACCGGAACCCTTTATACGACGAGCCTGCAGCGGTCACGATCGTCGATCCTGCCCCACCTCACCTTCCCGGATCACCAACCTGACAGTGCCTTAGCTGATAAGACATAGGTCGCCCTGACCGGACCCCGTGAATTGGTCCACGGCAAACGAGAGTCGTTTCAATGGGTGCGGTGGCTAGCTTAGCGGGCTGATTGTGACCGGCTATAAGCGCGCCAACGGTGTCTCGTTTGTAAAGATTCGGGAGTGATCGTTTCCTGCCTCAGATCTTTGAGCTTCGGGAGTATCGCATCGTGTCTCAGCTCGCCTGAGACGAATCGCTGCTCCGATCGCGCCGAAGTCAGCTTCGGAGTATCGGCAGTAGCAGCCGCGATGAGGAACGGATGGTGTTGATGGTGCTGGTGCCGACGGGAGCATGGCGGAAGTTCATGATCACCGGAACTTCCGGGTTCTGGTCGTCGCTGGTGAGCGTCAAGCGGATGCGGTGTCCGCGCCGGAATCGACGGGCGTTGGGGAGCAAGGGGATTCGGTAGACGACGTCTTGGCCGACCGGGACCGCAGCCGCGGTCCGGCACGGCAGGACCGGAGCGCCCGGGCGGCTGGCGTCTTCATCGATCTCGCGCAGGCTGGCCCGCAGCCACCCGCTGCTTAGATGGTCGACGAGCGAGCCGTCTTCGGCGATGTCGGACACGACCACGATCCATCCGGTGTCCGACGCCGTTGCCGAGGCGACCAGTCGCAGTTCGATATCGCCGGCCACGTCGAGTTCCCCGCCCAGCGGTGCGCTGGTCCAGGTCAGCATCGAGGGCGGGTCGATCGCGCTGGGCCTGGCTCGGTTGAGTCCTGCTCCCAGGGTCATGTACTCGCGGCTGCCGGGTTCGCCCTCGTCGGTGGCCAAGCCCCCGTCGGCGCGCAGCGCGAATTCACGGTGTGAGCTGTCGGGCGGTGGCCATGACTCCACCGCCTTCCACTCGCCGGCTTCGGGCAGGAAGTAGCGGAATTCCGGACCCTCGAGGATGCCGGTGTCCTGTCCCTTGAGCCAATGGTCGTACCACGCGAGCGCTTCGATGTGCAGGCTCTCCCATGGCCAGGTCATGCCGTGTTTGCCGAGCATTGCGACCCGGACGCAAGGGCTTTTGGTCAGATTTGGCAGTGCGGAGAAGGTCGACGGCAGATGAAGCGGCGCGTTCTGCCAGTCACAACCCAGGTAGACCGGGATATCGATGTTCTCGAGCAGTGGTGTCAGGTCGCGGTCGTCCCACCACGCATCCCGCAGCGGGTGCTTGACCACGGCGTCCTGCCACAGCTCATCCCAGGGCTCGGGTGGGTGGGGCAGCTTCATGAGCAGGCTGAGGATTGCGTTGGAGGATTCGCCGTTCATGGTGGCGAACTTCTTGTGCACCGGCGGCAGGTTCAGGATGCGGCGTGCCACGGCGAAAGGTGCGCTGCGGTAGAACCGGTCGCTCTTGGGTGCCGTCAGCCCGAGCACCGACAGAAATGAACTGACGAATTTCGCGCTGGGCAGGCCGTGGTGCGACACGGCATCGTAGAGATCGCTGGTGGCGCCGAACGGAAGGATGGCCTTGAGATGTGGGGGTCGCTCGACGGCGGCCTCGAGTTGCGTCATGGCGAAGTAGCTGATGCCCAGCATCCCGACATTGCCGTCACACCATGATTGTCGACCCACCCACTCGATCAGGTCGTGCATGTCGCGGCGCTCTTGACTGTCAAATAAGGTGAAAGTCCCACCGGAGCCCCCGGTTCCGCGCAGATTCACGATGACGTGGACGTAGCCGCGCGGCACCCAGAAGTCGGTGGCCCCGGCCTCGATGAATCCGGCCGGCGCGCCGAGGTCCTGGATTTGCCGGGCGTACGGGGACGCGGCCACCAGTGCCGGAAACGAGCCTTCGGCGTCCGGGCCGAAGATGTCGGCCATCAGCTCGATGCCGTCCCGCATCGGAATCTTGATGTTGATGTGCCGACGTGTGTGGTACCGCGGTTGGCTCAGGTTGCGGAACCCACGCCCTGTTGTCTGCGGCCCGTTCAGTTGGCGTTGGCCCGGTTCGGTTCCGGCTACACGCTTCGAGAGGGTGCTCATGGTGCTCTCCAAAGTTTCCTGTTTCGTTGAGATAAGTCGGGCAGGTTGTCCAGGAGGGGCAGTGCCCGACAGTTGATGTGTTTGCGGCTGGTTGGGCCGCAGTCATGCACTAAGGCGGGCGTAGTCGGTGTAGCCATGCTCGTCGCCGCCGTAGAAGGTAGCCCGGTCGGGGCTATTGAACGGGCCTCCGGCGGCCAGCCGCGCCGGTAGGTCGGGGTTGGCCAGGAACAGGCTGGCGAACGCGATCATGTCGGCGGTGCCGTCCTCGATCAACTCGAGGGCGTCGAGGTTGGTCAGCGAGCCCGGGGTTGCCGGGTTGAGGATGAACAGGCCGGCAAAGCGCTTGCGCAAATCGACGGTCAGTTCGCGGTCGGAGGCTTCCATGACGTGCAGGTAAGCCAGGCTGATCGGCGTTAACGCGTCAACCAGCGCCTGGTAGGTGTCGCGGTAGCCATCCTCCACGATGTCGTTGAGCGGGTTGGTCGGTGAGATTCGTAGTCCCACGCGGTGGGCGCCGATCGCCTCGGCGACAGCGCGGGCAACCCCAACGGTCAAACGGATCCTGCCCTCGATTGAGCCGCCCCAGCGGTCGTCGCGCTGGTTGGCGTTGGTCGACAGGAACTGGTGCAGCAGATAGCCGTTGGCGCCGTGCAGTTCTACTCCGTCGAACCCGGCGGTGATCGCGTTGCGGGCGGCGTGCGCGAAATCGTTGATCGTTTGCGCGATTCCACCCTTGTCCAACTCGACCGGGGTGACGAAGTCCTTCATTCCCTCCAGCGTGAAAATCTGGCCCGCCGCAGGGACCGGTGAGGGGCCCACCGGTGTGAGACCCACGGGCAGCAGGCTGGGGTGGCCAATGCGACCGGTGTGCATGAGTTGGGCGAAGATGGCTCCGCCCTGGGCGTGTACGGCGTCGGTCACCTGTTGCCACCCGGCAACCTGCTCTGTCGAATGCAGCCCGGGGGTGTTGGGGTAACCCTGACCGATCACCGATGGTTGGGTGCCTTCGGTAATGATCAGCCCGGCGGTTGCACGCTGGGCGTAGTAGGTCGCCATCAACGGTGTCGGGGTTTCGCCGGGCCCGTAGGCGCGGCTGCGGGTCATCGGCGCCATCACGATCCGGTTGCGCAAGCGCATCCCGGCGAGATCGATGGGGTCGAATGCGGTGGTCATGGTCTTTTTTCCTTAAACGGCTCGATTACCTGTCCGAACAAGGAAATCACAGAAGTATTTCCTGCGCAAGCTTTTGCTCTCATCGATGGGCCGATATACTGATCGATCAACTAATTAAGGAGTCACCGGTCATGGCCCAGCGCAAAGTGGCAACCACAAATCGCGATTCGACCGGCGGTACGGTGCCCATGCCCGCGGCCGCGCAAGGCGGTCCTATCAGCCATGCGATCTTCCGAGTGGCCCGTGTGCACCGGATGATCGCCGGACAGCTGTTGCGCCGTGTGGGTCTGCACCCCGGCCAGGAGCTGGTGATGATGCATCTGTGGGAACTGGGCCCGCAACGCCAGGCCGACCTGGTGGAGTTGCTCGACTCCGACCCCGCCACCATGACCCGTACCATCCGCCGCCTCGAGCGCGCCGGCTTTGTGCGACGCTCCCCCAGCCCCGGCGACAAGCGCGCCTATCTAATCGAAGCCACTCCGGCCAGTCAAGGATTGCGCCGGCAAGTCGAAGACATCTGGGCTCAGCTTGAAGAACTCGCCGTCGGCGACGTCGGCAAAAACCAACGGCAGACAATCCTCGAAGTCTTAGAAGGACTCGAGGGACGGTTGTCCCGAGCAGCTACTATGCCAGCGCACTGACGGGCAAGCTTCACCTCCCACATGAAGGGCTGAGCCTCGGTCGCGAGCTCGTGGGCACACCCCACCTCTCCAACCTGTCTCGCTGTGTCCCGCTTGTTCGCATCGATTCCACCGTATTCTGTGTCCAAATCCGTGACCACCACACTTGAGCGGTAAGTCCAGCCGCCTCGGCGTCTTACGGTGTAAACCAGGAGCCGCGTCGTCCGGATCGACGCGCGGGGTCAAGCTCACCAGGCGTTCATCGGGTGTTGTTTTGGGATTCTTTGGCTTAGAAAGTCTGTCGACGGAGGGCTGGCTTTAATGAGGTCCACTAGTGGCGGTGATTGTTGGGGTCGGTGTTGACGCCGGCGACGAGTGTGTGGCCGTCTCGGATGGCGGTGTACAGTCGTCAGCTCGGCCAGCCACGCCAGCTTGCTCAGGCTGCGAATCACGTTGCCGGCGATGCAGGTTGGCGGTTGTGGCACGAAGCATCATCTTCGGGTGCAGCAGCCGGGTGGGCTGGTCGATGAGGCCGGTGATCTTTAAAAACTGTTCGGCGACAACGATGTCGGACTCGGCGGCGGTCTGCAGCCGGTCGACGTATCTATTGGTGAGGCGCAACGACAGTGGTCTGGGGCCTTCGACCTCGGGCAGGTTGAGATCACCGCCAACCGCGAATCGCCAGGCCACCCCGATCGGTTTCGCGGCGGCACGGAAGTAGCGCCGCGCCAGGCCATCCTCGCCGCGACGTAAACATCGCTGGAGTGCCAACGCTTCGAGTGCCGCCACCGTCATGCCCTGGCCGTAGATCGGATTGAAACTGCAGATCGCGTCGCCCAAGACCAGCAGGCCAGCCGGAAACCGCGGCATCTTCTCGTAGCGCCGCCAGCGACTCTCCGGATAACGGAAACGACAGACCTCACTGAGCGGCTCCGCGGCACCAATCGCCGCCAACACATGGGCCGGAGCTAAACCCTCAGCGAAGGCGAGCATCTCGGCTGGCTCGCTCGGCGGTTTACGACCCGCCATCCCGAATACCGTGAACATCCAACTGTCGTTCTCGTAACCGAATAGCGCCATCCCGGTGGGCCGACCCGGGACCGCACCGACGAGGACGATCAACTCCTTCAGCGTGCCCGGCCGGATCCGGAGCAGCTGACTGGAATACACCACACGCACACCGACTTGATCTTCGGTCGGGCGCCCGTAGCCCAAGGCGTCCAAGAACGCCGGTGTTCGCGCGCCCCGGCCGGTGGCGTCAGCGACCAGATCCGCCGTCAACACCCGTTCATCGTCACCGTCGCGGGAACGGATCCGCGCGCCGGTGACACGATCCCGCGCCGTGGTCGACGTCAGATCAAAAAAGTCATAACCCTCCAGAACCGTGACGTTCGCCGTCTCACGCAACCGTCGCCGAACAAGACCCTCCACCAACGGTCTGCTCGGGATGAACACGGGCGCGATGTCGCTGAACCCTCCACTGCTTATCAACTGATGGCCGCCAAAAGAGAAGAACGCTTTGGACACGTCGGTGAAGTCCAGGACAGGGGCTCCGGCCGCGATGAGTTCATCGAGGAACCCGGGGAACAGCTCAGCAAGGATCTGGGAACCACGTCCCAACAGGGCGTGACCGTGGCGGCCCTGCGGAACGCCCCGCCGGTTCGCCGGATCGTCGGGGAGCACATCCCGCTCGACCACGGTGACACCCTCGTAGAAGTCGGCGAGGACCCTGGCGGCCAGGAGCCCGCCCATGCTCGCGCCGAGAACTACCGCATGCTCACCGAGCTTGGCCATTAGCCGCTCCTGACCCTGATTTGGTTTGGTCAGTATGTCGGAGTCCTTTCCCAGTGGCTTGAGTATGCGACTACTCGTTTTATTTGACGGACATCACCGAGCAGCGGTGACACGATACTGACGTGGACGATGGCGGGGACGGTCGCGGCGCGCTGGCGGCGGCGGGACCCTCCTGTGGGTCATGCGGCAGCCAGTTGAGCGCGGCAGCCAAGTTCTGTAGCGAGTGCGGCACGCCCGTCACACAGGCCACTCAACCAGCGGAGTACAAGCAGGTGACAGTTCTCTTCGCCGACGTGGTGCACTCAATGGACATCGCGGCGGCAGTCGGGGCCGAGCGGTTGCGCGAGATCATGACCGAACTGGTCAGCCGTGCGGCAGCCGTCGTGCAGCGTTTCGGCGGCACGGTGGACAAGTTCACCGGTGACGGCATCATGGCGGTGTTCGGTGCGCCAGTGGCGTTGGAGGACCACGCCGTTCGTGCCTGTCTGGCGGCCTTGGGCGTTCAGGAGGAGGCCAAGCGGCTTGCCGTCGACGTCCGAAACCGCGACCGCATGGAGCTGCAGTTGCGGGTGGGACTTAACTCCGGTGAGGTGATCGTGGGTGAAATCGGTTCAGGACCGTTCGGTTACACCGCCATCGGTGAACAAGTCGGCATGGCACAGCGGATGGAATCGGTGGCACCGCCGGGTGGGGTTATGCTCAGCGCGTCCACGGCGCGGCTGGTCGAGGGCGCGGCGACTGTCGGTGAAGTTGAGCGTGTCCGCATCAAAGGCACCGATCAACCAGCCTACGCCCAACGGCTGCTGGGCGTGCCGGAGGGGCGTCACGCTGTCGGGCGTGCTGAGTCGAATCTTGTTGGTCGGCGGTGGGAGATGGCCGCCGTCGAAGGCCTGCTCGAACGTGTTATCGACGGCCACGGCGCGGTGGTCACCGTGGTGGGATCACCGGGTATCGGCAAGAGCCGTCTGGTGCGTGAGGTGGCGGCCATCGCTGCTGGGCGCGGAGTGGAGGTGTTCAGCGTCTACTGTGAATCGCACTCCACCGACATTGCCTTCCACGTCGTGGCGCGGTTGCTGCGGGCAGCCAGCGGTGTGGGCGATCTGGACGGCCCAGCCGCCCGTGCACAGGTACGGGCGCGGGCTCCCGACGCGGACGCGGAGGACTTGTTGCTCTTCGACGACCTGCTGGGCATCGCCGATCCCGATGTCGCTCTCCCGGCAATCGATCCCGATGCGCGTCGGCGGCGGCTGACCGCACTGGTCAATGCCGCGTCGCTGGCCCGCGAAGCCCCAGCGGTCTATGTCATTGAGGATGCCCATTGGATTGATGAGGTCAGCGAGTCGATGCTGGCCGAGTTCCTCACGGTGATCCCGCAGACGGCCTCGCTGGTACTGGTCACCTACCGCCCCGAATACCGGGGCGCGTTGAGCCGGGTGGCCGGCGCTCAGACCATCGCCCTTGCGCCGCTGAGTGATTCGGAAACCGCAGCACTGGTTGCCGAGCTGCTCGGGTCGGACCCCTCGGTCGGCGGGGTGGTCACCATGATCGCCGAGAAGGCCGCCGGAAACCCGTTTTTCGCCGAGGAGATCGTGCGCGACCTGGCCGAGCGCGGCCTCCTACGGGGCAGCCGCAGCGCCTACGAATCGACCGCTGATGCTGGCGAGGTCAGTGTGCCAGCCACCTTGCAGGCGACCATCGCCGCCCGCATCGACCGGCTTGACCCGACGGCCAAGCGCACCTTGAGCGCAGCCGCTGTCATCGGCTCACGGTTCAGCCGGGACCTACTGGAAACGCTGGGGATTGATCCTGTCCTCGGGGACTTGGTGACCGGCGAGTTCATCGATCAGATCACATTTACCCGACAACCCGAGTATGTGTTTCACCATCCGTTGATTCGCAGTGTGGCCTATGAATCGCAGCTCAAATCGGATCGCGCCGAGCTGCACCGGCGCGTCGCGGCCGCAATCGAATCACGTGACCCCACAGCAGCCGAGGAGAACGCGGCGCTGATCGCCGAACATCTGGAGGCCGCCGGTGATGGGCACGCCGCCTACGGCTGGCACATGCGCGCCGCCTCATGGGCGACCAATCGTGACATCGCCGCGGCGCACCTGAGTTGGGAGCGGGCCCGAAAGATCGCCGATGCATTACCCGCCGACGACCCCAACCGAGCAGCCATGCGCATTGCCCCTCGCACCATGTTGTGCGGGACCGCCGTTCGAGTCGATGTGAATGTGGCCGGTGATCGCTTCGATGAATTGCGGGAGCTGTGCACCGCCGCCGGGGACAAGGCGTCACTGGCCATCGGGATGGCGGGGCTGGTGATGTGTCACGCGTTTCAGGAGCGGGTGCGCGAGGCGTCGCAGCTGGCCTCTGAAGCCATCGGCCTCATCGAGTCGGTCGGCGATGCGACCTTGACGGTGGGGCTGTCTCTGGCGCCGATCTACGCCAAGACTCAGAGCGCCGAGCTTTGTGACGTGCTGCAATGGTCAAAGCGGGTCATCGACTTGGCCGACGGTGATCCCTTCAGGGGCAACTTCATTTTCGGGTCTCCGTTAGCGTTCGCCTTTCCGCAGCGGGGTCTTGCCCGTTATTGGCTGGGTCGTTCTGGATGGCGCGACGACCTGCGGGACGGCGTCGCCATGGCCCGCAGCGCCGACCCCGTGTCGTACGCCGCGGTTGTCTGCTACGTCTACAACCCGGGAATACCCAATGGCGTGCTGAGGCCCGACGATTCCGCGATGCGCGAGATCGAGGATGCCCTACGGATTGCCGAACGATCCGGTGATGACTTCGCGTTGGCCCTCGCCCGGATGACGCTGGGCCATGCGCTGGTGCACCGCCAATCCTATGCGGAGCGTGACCGCGGACAGGAGCTGCTGGCTGAGGTCAGCGAAGTGTTGCTGCGCCAGGGATGCGCCCTGTGCGATCGACCGGGCGTCAACGTGTACTTGGCGCGTGCGAGGGCTCGGCGTGGAGATCGCGATGAGGCCATACCGCTCATGCGCGCCGCCACCGACCATCTGTTCCGCGAAGGGCATCTGCTGTTTGTGGGGCGTTGCTGCGACGGGTGTTCTGGTGGAGACTTTGCTGGACCGCGGGGCCGACAGTGACGTGGCCGAAGCCGAGGCCGCGATCGAGCGTTTGGCGGCCGCGCCGGCCGATGAGGGTCTGGCTGTACGCGACATCTGGCTGCTGCGATTACAAGCCCTCCTGGCGCGGGCTCACGGCGATGCCGCGGCCTACTCGCACTTGCGGGATCGCTACCGCGACATGGCGAGAACGCTTGGCTTCGAGGGGCATATCGCGTGGGCCGAGGCCATGCCATGACGGCGACCGGCGTGGTGTGCGGGTCGTGTGGCACCGAGGTGAGTGCGACGGCCGGCTTGGCGCTGCCAACCGCGAATGTGGTGACGGCCTTGTGACGGTGCTGCTTTTTGCGTTTTGGCAAACAATGATCGAAACGCCGTCGGAGCAAGGGGCGACAATTATCGTCGGCAAAAGGCCAGAATCCAGCGACAGAGGCACAGAACAGTTAACTAGTAAGCCTAGCTAATGTGACCAAATACGTGACCATCGGGCATGAAAACAGCCCCCGGAGTCTCCTCCGGGGGCCATTTCCGCTCGTAGCGGGGACAGGATTCGAACCTGCGACCTCTGGGTTATGAGCTGATATGGAAGTGATTCTGTCAAGTGGCAGGGAAAAGCGGCGACCGCGTTAGGTGGTGCGGCCGCCGCTTTTCGTTGACCGGATGAGGTGGCTGTCGAGGTCGAGCGTGTCGTGTCGACGCGTGTCAGTCTGATATG
>NZ_DATJPU010000278.1:0-25260 GCF_035506235.1 Mycobacterium sp. | reverse complement strand
GAGTCGGCCGCCGCCCGCAGGTACCGCTCGGCGCGCTCACCGTCGACGAGGTGCGCCGCGGTCAGCAGCGCCTCGGTGACCGACGACGCGCCCGACGGCGTCGCCCCGTCCAGCGGGTCGGCCGGCCGCAGCACCAACTGCGCGGCATCGTCGGCGGTGTCGAACCAGCGACCGGGTCGTCGCGGGTCGGCGAAGTGCCGCAGCGCGGTATCCAGGAGGTCGGTCGCGGTGGTCAGCCAGGCCTGTTCGGCGGTCAGCTGATACAGCGCGAGCAGGCCGCTGGCCAGCATCGCATGGTCCTCGAGGATGCCGGGGCTGTCGCCGACCGCCCCGCCCAGGCTGGCGCGGCGCAGCCGGCCGTCGACGAGGTGCAAGTCGAGCAGCGCGGTCGCACAGCGACGCGCCGCCCGGGCGAGCCCGGGTTCTTCCAGGGCCACGCCGGCCTCAACCAGCGCGGTGATCGCCAGCCCGTTCCACGATGTGATGACCTTGTCGTCGCGTGCCGGCTGGGCCCGGGTGAGCCGCGCGGCCAGCAGCGCGGTCCGGACGCGCTCGGCCCGCTGCGGATCGTCCGGGTCGGCGGGCAACTGCAGCACCGAGCCGCCGTGTTCGAACGTGCCGGAGGGGGTGACCGCGAAAACCTCTGCGGCCCAACGAGCGTCGTCGACGCCGAGAACATCGGTCAGCTGCGCCGGGGTCCAGACGTAGGTCGAGCCCTCGCGGCCGTCGGCGTCGGCGTCCAGGGAGGAGGTGAACATGTCGGTGTCGGCGAGGTCGTCGATCAGGAACGCCGCGGTCTGGGCGGCGACGCGGCGCGCCAGCGGGTCTCCGGTACGCCGGGCCCAGTGCGCGTAGACCCGCAGCAGCAGCGCGTTGTCGTACAGCATCTTCTCGAAATGCGGTACCACCCAAGCGTTGTCGACGCTGTAGCGGGCGAAGCCGCCCGCGAGCTGATCGTAGATGCCGCCGCGGGCCATCGCGTTGCCGGTGCGCGCGACCGCCTCCAGCGCCGCCGGTGAACCGGTGCGTTCGTAATTGCGCAGCAGCGCCTCGAGGATCGCCGACGGCGGGAACTTGGGGGCGCCGCCGAACCCGCCGCGCACCGTGTCCTGGTCGCCCAGCACGGAGGCCACGGCGTGGTCACACAGCGCCGGCGCCACGTCCGGGCCGCCGCCGGGCAGCCCCGAAACCATGCTGCGCAGCTCGCCGGCGATGCGGTCCGACGCCTCCTCGACCTCCGCGCGGCGATCCCGCCAGGTGGCGGAGACGGCCGAAAGAAGCTGCAGGAAACCGTCTTTCGGGTAGTACGTGCCGCAGAAGAACGGCCGGCCGTCGGGCGTCAGGAAACAGGTCATCGGCCACCCGCCCTGCCCGGTGAGCGCGACGGTGGCGTTCATGTAGACCGCGTCGAGGTCCGGCCGCTCCTCGCGGTCGACCTTGATGCAGACGAATCCCGCATTCATCACCGCGGCCACCCCGTCGTCCTCGAACGATTCGTGGGCCATGACGTGGCACCAGTGGCAGGCGGCGTAGCCGATGGAGAGCAGGATCGGCACGTCGCGCGCGGCGGCGTCGGCCAGCGCCCGCGGCGTCCACTGTTGCCAATGCACCGGGTTGTCGGCGTGCTGGCGCAGGTAGGGGCTGGTGGCCAGCCAAAGGGTGTTCGTTCCGGCGGGATCAGCCGGGCTCATCGCCGGAACCTGGTGCCCGCGCGGGACCGTCGGGCCGCCCGGGTTCCTCACCGACCGTGTCGGTGCCCTCGTCGGCCTCCTGATCGGGTTCGGGATGCTCGGGGTCGAACGTTTTCGGCACCTTCTTCAGCTGCCGGTTCATCGACCGCAACAGGAACAGGGTGGCGACCAGCAGCAGCACCACGACCAGCAGGCCCACCGGGCTGGCCTTGCCGAAGTCGGGCCCGTGGTTGTGCGGTCCGTCGGCGATCACCCCGACGAGGTAGTGATTCACCCGACGTCCTCGATTCCGGCGAACAGATCGTCCTCGGGCAGTTTGACCGGAACGCGGGACCGCGCCAGCTCGAATTCCTCAGTCGGCCATAGCCTTTGCTGCCATTCGATGGGAGCGGCGAAGAATTCGGCGTTCGGGTCGATCTGGGTGGCGTGTGCGCGCAACGCGTCGTCGCGCTGGCTGAAGTACGCCGAGCACTCCACCCGCGTCGTCACTCGGGACTCGAACGGGTCGTGCTCGGGATCCCAATGCTTGAGCCACTTCTGGAACGGGCCCTCCTGGCCGCGCTTGACGAACTCGTCGTGCAGCAGCTGCATCCGCGCCCGCAGGAAGCCGTGGTTGTAATACAGCTTGGACACCGCCCACGGCTCGCCGGCCTCCGGGAAGCGGGCGTAGTCGGCCGCCGCCTCGAAGGCGCCGACCGAAACCTGGTGGCAGCGAATGTGGTCGGGGTGGGGGTAGCCGCCGTTCTCGTCGTAGGTGGTGATCACGTGGGGCCGGAACTCGCGGACCACGCGCACCAGGGCCCCGACGGGTTCCTCGAGCGGCACCTGCGCGAAGCAGCCGTCGGGCAGCGGTGCCGGCGGGTCGCCCTTGGGCAGGCCGGAGTCGACGAAACCGAGCCACGTGTGCTCCACGCCGAGGATCTCCGCCGCCTTCGCCATCTCGTCCCGCCGGATTTCGGCCATGTGCTCCAGGACATCGGGCAGGTCCATCGCCGGGTTGAGAATCTCGCCGCGCTCGCCGCCGGTCAACGTCACCACCAACACGCGGTGACCCTCGTCGGCGTAGCGCGCCAGGGTGGCCGCACCCTTGCTGGACTCGTCGTCGGGGTGGGCGTGCACCGCCATCAACCGCAGTTCGCTCACGTGCCCCCTAAAGTTGTCCGAGTCGATTCGCTGGTCGCCCCTGCAGGGCTATAAGAGCTAGAAGCGACCTTATAATTCCAGTTCCGATCGTTGCATCCTGTCGGCCGGCGTCCGGCAGCCCACTAGTCCAGGCATACCCAGGCATGACCGAAACTCCCCTTCCGCGCCCCGAGGCCCGCTACGGGCGGTCGCGGCTGTCCCGCGTGTCGCGGCGTCGCGTGGTCATCGGCCTGGCCGTGCTGGTGGTTGCGACCGGCCTCGTCGTCGCGTTCGTCGGCTACCAGCGGCTCGGCACCAGCGACGTCGCGGGCACGCTGGCCGGCTACCAGGTGATCGACGACGAGACGGCGTCGGTAACGATCAGCGTGACGCGATCCGACCCGTCGCGGCCGGTGGACTGCATCGTGCGGGTCAAGGCCCAAGACGGTAGCGAGACGGGCCGGCGGGAAGTACTGGTACCGCCGTCGGCGGCGGCCACGGTGCAGGTGACGACGACGGTGAAATCATCCCGTCCGCCGGTGATGGCCGACATCTACGGCTGCGGCACCAACGTGCCCGGCTACCTGCGGCCGTCCTGACCACACCCTGAACGGCTCAGCGAAGTTGAACAGTGAATATCGAGTCATCAACTGTTTGCGTGGTGGTAACATGGATGAATGCACGGTTCCTGCTGGGACCGTGTATTGCTGCATTAATGGCCGTGAGGGCACGGAGCGGCGGTGGCCCCAGGCAGCGGGTTCACAGGCTTGCGCGGATACGCGGAACGACAATACGAGGAGCACGACAAGATGACGGATACTCAGGTGACCTGGCTGACTCAGGAGTCACATGACCGACTGAAGGCCGAGCTCGACCAGTTGATCGCGAATCGCCCAATCATCGCCGCGGAAATCAACGACCGCCGCGAGGAGGGAGACCTTCGCGAGAACGGCGGCTACCACGCCGCCCGCGAAGAGCAGGGCCAGCAGGAGGCCCGCATCCGCCAGCTGCAGGACCTGCTCAACAACGCCAAGGTCGGCGAAGCGCCCAAGCAGTCCGGCGTCGCGCTGCCCGGTTCGGTGGTCAAGGTCTACTACAACGGCGACAAGTCCGACAGCGAGACGTTTTTGATCGCCACCCGCCAGGAGGGTGTGAACGAGGGCAAGCTCGAGGTGTACTCGCCGAACTCACCGCTGGGCGGCGCCCTGATCGACGCCAAGGTGGGTGAGACCCGCAGCTACACCGTGCCCAACGGCAACACCGTCGAGGTCACGTTGGTCAGCGCGGAGCCGTATCACTCCTGATCTCTTCGCGAGCAGACGTGAAAGCACCCAAAATCACCCTTTTTGGGGTGCCTTTGCGTCTGCTCGCCGTTAGGCCCGGCCGCTAGACGGCCAGGGCCTGCTCAAGGTCGGCCAGCAGGTCGGCGGCGTCCTCAATGCCAACGGACAGCCGCACCAGGTCGTCGGGCACCTCCAGCTGGGAGCCGGCCGTCGACGCGTGCGTCATCGCGCTGGGCTGCTCGATCAGCGACTCGACCCCGCCCAGCGATTCGGCCAGGATGAAGACCTCGGTGCGGGCACACAGCTCCTCGGCGGCGTGCCGGCCGCCCCGCATGCGCAGCGATACCATGCCGCCGAAGTCGCGCATCTGCCGCTCGGCGACCTGGTGCCCGGGATGGTCGGGCAGGCCCGGATAGAACACCGCGCTCACCGAAGGGTGCCCGGCGAGGAATTCCGCTACGGCCATGGCGTTTTCGCTGTGTCGCCGCATCCGCAGCGCCAGCGTCTTCAGGCCGCGCATCGTCAGGTAGGCGTCGAACGGGCCGGGCACCGCGCCGGCGCTGTTCTGCAGGAAGGCGAAGGCGTCGTCCAGCTCCCAGTCATTGGTGATCAGCGCGCCGCCCACCATGTCGGAGTGGCCGCCGATGTATTTGGTGGTCGAGTGCAGCACGACGTCGGCGCCCAGGGTCAACGGCTGCTGTAACGCGGGGGACGCGAAGGTGTTGTCCACCAGCACCTTCGCGGCGCTTTGTTTGCCGATTTCCGAAATGGCCGCGACGTCGGCGATGGTCAGCAACGGGTTGGTCGGCGTCTCCACCCAGACCAGCCGGGTCTGCGGGGTGATCGCGGCGCGGACGGCCTCCAGGTCGGACAGTGCCACCGGCGTGTACCGGACGTTCCACATGGTGAACACCTTGTCGATCAACCGAAACGTGCCGCCGTAGGCGTCGTTGGGGATGACGACGTGATCGCCGGGCCGCAGCATCGCCCGCAGGGCGCAGTCGGCGGCGGCCATCCCGGAACTGAACGCGCGCCCGAAGGCCGCCTCTTCGACGGCCGCCAGCGAGGCCTCGAGCGCGGCCCGGGTCGGGTTGCCGGTGCGGGCGTAATCGAATCCACCACGCAGGCCGCCGACACCGTCCTGGGCGAACGTGCTGCTGGCGTAGATCGGGGCGTTCACCGCCCCGGTCGCCGGATCCGGCCGATAGCCGGCGTGAATGGCTTTGGTGGCCAGCCCTTGAAACCGGTGGTGTCCGCTGCGGTCCTCGCTCATCGCCGATCAGCCTAATGACAGCCCGGGCCGGGCATGAAAATCGGTGGCCGGGGTAGTCCTCGTTGTCCCACGCAAGACCCCGCTACGACCAACCCTTCGAACCACCCTTCGAACCACCTGACGAAACCACCATGCCCGACGACAGCGCCACCGCGACGGAACTATCCCTTTTCGATCGCTGCGCGACCTATACCGCCGAATGGGCCTCCAAGCCTTCGTTTTTCGCGATCTGCGTGCTGGTGGTCGTCGCGTGGATACCCACCATCTGGGCGCTGCCGACGGTTGACACCTGGCAGTTGGTCATCAACACCGTCACCAACATCATCACGTTCCTGCTCGTCGCCTTGCTGCAGAACACACAGTCGCGCAGCGACCGCGCCGTGCAGCAGAAGCTCCACGCCATCGCCGACGCGCTGCGGAACCTGGTGGACGAACCCGGCGACGAGCGCCCCCGCCTTCCGCGCCGCCTCGGCGCGCTGACCGACGCGACCGGTTCCGAACGGCGACGTTCAGCCGTGTTCGATCGGTAGGCACACCGTCGTCATGATCTTGTCCGCCAATGTTTGCCGCTTGGCGTCCCACAGCGGAAACAGGTAACCGATGTAGCAGATGACCTGGTCGACGAAGTGCGCGAGCTGACGCACGACCGACATCCCGAAGCCGATCGGCTGGCCGGTGACCTCGCTGACCACCTTGAACTTCATCACCGACTTGCCGATGCTCGAGCCGGTGGTGCCCTGGCGGTAGCCGTAGTTCCAGACCAGGTAGGCGATCGCCAGCAGGACGGTCAACCAATACACCAGCATGCCGATGCTGCTGGGCTGGCTGACGCAGTACTGGTTGACGCTGTACTGGTTGACGTCGCTGACGCAGGACTGTTGCGTGGTCAGGCCCTGGACGAGCACGCCGATGCCGACCAGGATGGCGGCCGGGATGTTGTCGATGAGGAAAGCCAGCACCCTGGTGAGCCACGGTGTGTAGGACTCCGTCGGCAGGGCGCGGATCGCCGGCCCGGGCGGCGGCGGCGCGTACCCGCCGGATGACGGGGGCGGCGGCGGGTAGGACCCGCCGCCGGGCGGGGGCGGCGGGGATTGGGGCCCGCCGGATCCGGGGGGTGGCTGGTAAGACTCGCCGGGCGACGGTTGATCGGTCATGGGCAACCCTCCACTGAGTTCGCTGAACCAGGCCGCATTACAGTACCTGAGGGCCGGGCCCGCTAAGAGGATTAGGCGCGATTTGCGCCGCCCGCGATCCGCGCTCGGCTAACGGCGCCCCGACAGTCCGCGGGGCCCCTCCGACAGGAAGCCCAACAAGTCGTACCGGGTGATGACTCCGACCGGCTTCCCCTTCTCCACCACCATCAGCGCGTCCCAGTCGCGCAACGCCTTGCCGGCCGCGCTGACCAACTCGCCGGCGCCGATCATCGGCAGCGGCGGGCTCATGTGCAGTGACACCGCGTCGGCCAGCTTCGCCCGGCCCTCGAAGACGGCCGACAACAGCTCGCGTTCGGAAACGCTGCCGGCCACTTCGCCGGCCATCACCGGCGGCTCGGCGCCGACCACGGGCATCTGCGACACGCCATACTCGCGCAGGATGCCGATGGCGTCGCGCACCGTCTCGGACGGATGGGTGTGGACCAGGTCGGGCAGCTCACCCGATTTGCGGCGCAGCACGTCGCCGACGGTGAACTCCTCGGTCGACCCGTCGAGGCGGCTGCGCAGGAACCCGTACGACGACATCCAGGCGTCGTTGAAGATCTTCGACAGATAGCCGCGCCCGCCGTCGGGCAGCAGGACGACGACCAGCGCGTCGGGCCCGGCTTCCTCGGCGACCCTGAGCGCGGCGACGACGGCCATCCCGCATGACCCGCCGACGAGCATCGCCTCCTCGCGGGCCAGCCGCCGCGTCATGTTGAACGAGTCGGAGTCGGAGACGGCGATGATCTGGTCGGGAATCGTGCGGTCGTACGCCTGCGGCCAGAAGTCCTCGCCGACGCCCTCGACCAGGTAGGGCCGGCCGCTGCCGCCGGAGTACACCGAGCCTTCGGGGTCGGCGCCGATGACGCGGACCCGGCCGCCGGATACCTCCTTGAGGTAGCGGCCCGCCCCGGTGATCGTGCCGCCGGTGCCGATGCCGGCGACGAAATGGGTGACTTTGCCGTCGGTGTCGGCCCAGACCTCCGGGCCGGTGGTCGCGTAGTGGCTGGCCGGCCCCTCCGGGTTGGCGTACTGGTCGGGCTTCCAGGCGCCGTCGATTTCCGTGACGAGCCGGTCGGAGACGCTGTAGTAGCTGTCCGGGTGGTCGGGCGGCACCGCCGTCGGGCACACCACGACCTCCGCGCCGTAGGCGAGCAGCACGTTGCGCTTGTCCTCGCTGACCTTGTCGGGGCAGACGAACACGCACTTGTAGCCCCGGTGCTGGGCGACCAGCGCGAGGCCGACGCCGGTGTTGCCGGACGTGGGTTCGACGATGGTGCCCCCGGGCTTGAGCTGCCCCGCGGCCTCGGCGGCGTCGATCATCTTCACCGCGATCCGGTCCTTCGAGCTGCCCCCGGGGTTGAGGTACTCGACCTTGGCGGCCACCGTGGCGGCGCCGTCAGGGACGACGGAGTTCAGCCGAACCAGCGGCGTTCCACCGATGAGGTCACTGATGTGCTGCGCGATCCGCATGCGTTCATCGTGTCAGGCGGATTCGGGCGGCGCACACTCGCTAGCCGGTGGCTTCGCGGATGTAGTCGCCGATCTGGCGCAGCGACCGGACCGCCTCGGGCACCAGCGGCGCCGCCAGCTGGAAGTCGTGCACCTGACCGGGCCACACCCGCACCTCGGCCGGCACGCCGACCGCCGCCAGCCGGGATGCCGCCAGCCGCGCGTCGTGCAGCAACACCTCGGAGCCGGAGACGTGGATCAGCGTCCGCGGCAGGCCGGGCTTGATGTGCTCCAACGGCTCGTAGATCTCTTCGGGTTTGCCGTCGACGACATTCTTTTCGGCCGCGCCAGCAACCAACTCGACGAGCGCGTCGAACGCGTTGGCGGGGAACATCGCGTCGCTCTTGATGTTGGGGTGGGCCTGCTTGCATTCCTTTGCCAGCTGCAGCAGTGGCGAGATCGCCACCAGGGCCGCCGGCTCGTCACCGTCTTCCTGGAGGCGTTGCGCCAGGGCCAACGCGAGGTACCCGCCCGCGGAGTCACCGGCCAGCACGATCTGGTCCGGCTCGTACCCGCGCTCGCGCAGCCACCGATACGCGTCGTGGCAGTCGTTGAGGGCCATCCCGACCGAATGCTTCGGCAGCAGCCGGTAGTTGACGACCAGCACGGGCGAGTCAGCAAACGTCGACAGGGCCTCGACGAGGCGGCCGTGGGAGTTTGCTCCACAGGTCAAAAAAGCGCCGCCGTGCAGGTAGACCACGACCCGGCGGGTGCCGTCCGCGGGCAGCACGCTGGGCGCGCGCACGAGCTGCGCCGAGGCATTGGGCAAGTTCACGGTCTCGCGGACGGTCGCGGAGACCGGGAGCAGGACGCGGGCCGCGACGTCGATGAGGCCCCACGGCCAGGGCAGGTTCGGGGCGTGGCTGCCGACGGCCAGCACCGGCCGGATCGTCAGTCGTGACGCGAGGTTGGCTACCCGCGCAGCAACGCTGGGCCCGGACTCGAGTACCTCGACCGGTGCGCCGTCGCTGATTGCAAATCTGCGTGCCTCGACTCTACGTCGCTGCAAAACCTCGTGTGGCCGAACGGTATTCCGGGGGGAACCGGATACCTTGCTGGGTGCGGTCATGCTCAACACTTCCTACGCCGTTGTAGTGCGACACAGCATGTGACGAGGCAGCTGAGCGTCCGGTTCAGCCCGATCCCCAGGGCGTCCAGCCAACCCCTGAAAATTAGCTTGGCAGGCGTTGCTGAGTAGAACGTTTGAAGAGTCTGTATTGATACCACATTTGATTCACAACGTGACCCCATGTTCATAAGCCGCCCGCGCAAACCCTGATGCGGAACTAAACTGATTTCCGTGACCATTCGGGTGCCGCGTCGTTCGACGATCGCCCTGGCCACGGCGGGCGCGCTCGCCTCGACGGGTACGGCCTATCTGGGCGCACGCAATCTGCTGGTTGGCCAGGCGGCGCACACGCGCACCGTCATCCCGAAGGCCTGGGAGATCCCGCCGCGCGCCGACGGCGTGTACGGCCGCGGGGGCGGCCCCGTGCAGCGGTGGCAGCGCGGCATACCCGTCGATGTGCATCTGATGATCTTCGGTGATTCCACGGCGACCGGTTACGGCTGTGTGAGCGCCGAGGAAGTGCCCGGCGTGCTGATCGCGCGCGGCCTGGCCGAACGGGCCGGCAAGGCCGTCCGGCTCAGCACGAAGGCCATCGTCGGCGCCACATCGAAGGGCGTCGCCGGTCAAGTCGACGCGATGTTCGTGGCCGGACCGCCGCCGGACGTGGCCGTGATGATGCTCGGGGCCAACGACGTCACGGCCCTCAACGGCATCAGCCAGTCGGCGCACCGGCTGGCCTTGACCGTACGCAAGTTGCGCGCCCGCGGGGCGGTGGTCATCGTCGGCACCTGCCCGGATCTGGGGGTCGTCAGCGCCATCCCCCAACCGCTTCGCTCGCTGGCACACGCGCGGACCACACAGCTCGCCCGCGCGCAGACCGCCGCGGTCCGCGGGGCCGGCGGAGTGCCGGTTCCGATGGCGCAGCTGCTGGCGCCCCGATTCCGGGCCCAGCGCGAGCTGATGTTCTCCGCCGACGGCTTCCACCCCTCGCCGGCGGCATACGCGCTGGCCGCCGAGGCGCTGCTGGGTGCGCTGTGCGACGCGCTGGGCATAGCGGCCGCCGAAGCAGTGCCCGAGGTCCCGGCGCCCGCCGGCGCGCCGGTGCTCGGTGCGGCCCACACGCGCCTGAACGTGATGTCACGGCTGTGGCGGCGCCCGATACCGGGGTCGGCCGCCCCGTCTGGGTGCGGACCGGTCACCACCGACTAGATTTGGTCTGGCCCGTCGGGGTGAACCAACACCCGCCGATGGAGCGAGCCCGCATCCGCTGGAAGGAACAGCCATGCCCGAAGCCGTCATCGTCTCAGCCGTCCGCTCGCCGATCGGCCGGGCCATGAAGGGGTCGCTGGTCAGCATGCGACCCGATGACCTCGCCGCCCAGATGGTGCGGGCCGCGCTCGACAAAGTCCCCGCGCTGAACCCCCACCGGATCGACGACCTGATCCTGGGTTGTGGCCTGCCCGGCGGTGAATCCGGCTTCAACATGGCCCGCGTCGTCGCCGTCGAACTCGGCTATGACTTCCTGCCCGGCACCACCGTCAACCGGTACTGCTCGTCGTCGCTGCAGACCACGCGGATGGCGTTCCACGCGATCAAGGCGGGCGAGGGCGACGCGTTCATCTCCGCAGGCGTCGAGACCGTCTCGCGGTTCGGCAAGGGCAACTCCGACTCGTGGCCCGACACCAAGAACCCACTGTTCGACGAGGCGCAGGAGCGTTCGGCGGCGGCCGCCGCGGGCGCCGACGAGTGGCACGATCCCCGCGCCGACGGGAACCTGCCCGACGTGTACATCGCGATGGGCCAGACCGCCGAGAACGTCGCCATCATGACCGGCATCGGCCGCGAGGACCAGGACCGCTGGGGGGTGCGCAGCCAGAATCGGGCCGAGGAGGCGATCAAGAGCGGGTTCTTCGAGCGCGAGATCACCCCGGTGACCCTGCCCGACGGAAGCACCGTCAGCACCGATGATGGCCCCCGCGCGGGCACCACCTACGAGAAGGTCTCCGAGCTCAAGCCGGTGTTCCGGCCCAACGGGACCGTCACCGCCGGCAACGCCTGCCCCCTCAACGACGGCGCGGCCGCGCTGGTGATCACCAGCGACACCAAGGCCAAGGAACTCGGCCTGACGCCGCTGGCCCGCATCGTGTCCACCGGCGTCAGCGGTCTCTCGCCGGAGATCATGGGGCTGGGCCCGATCGAGGCATCCAAGAAGGCGCTCGCACGCGCCGGAATGTCGATCGGCGACATCGACCTCTACGAGATCAACGAGGCGTTCGCGGTGCAGGTGCTGGGCTCGGCGCGCGAGCTCGGCATGGACGAGGACAAGCTGAACGTGTCGGGCGGGGCGATCGCGCTGGGCCACCCCTTCGGCATGACCGGCGCGCGCATCGCCACCACGCTGATCAACAACCTGCAGGCCCACGACAAGACGCTGGGCCTGGAGACCATGTGCGTCGGCGGCGGCCAGGGCATGGCGATGGTGATCGAGCGGCTCAGCTAATTGCCGCGTTGACTCTGCGTCCGTGGCGCAAAAGTCCGAGTGGATCCCGCCGTCAGCGCAGAGTCAGCACTTTGTCCGAGCGTCCCAGGCTTGCCGAACCCGGCGAATCACGTCGTAAGCCCGGTGCCGCGAGACCACCCGGACGACCGTCCACCCGGCTTCGGCGATGTACTCCTGCCTTTCGACGTCCCTGGCGAACTGCCACGGATTCGTCCAATGTTGTTCGCCGTCGTACTCCGCGGCCAACATCATGTCCTCCCAACCCATATCGAGGAAGTACCGGGGAAAGCCGTCGGCGCCCAGCACGGGGATCTGCGTCCGCGGCTTTGGGAAGCCCGCATCGATCAGCAGGAGCCGTAGCCAGGTTTCCTTCGGCGACTGAGCTCCCGCGTCGACCAGATCCAGCGCTCGCCGTAGTTGACACAAGCCACGCGTATGACGGTGGTTGCCGGCCAGTTCCTCGACATCTCTCACCTTGAAGTCGGTGGCTGCGGCGAGCGCATCGAGGCGAGCAACGGCGAGGCCGAGGGCTCCGCGCCGGCCGAGGTCGAATGCGGTGCGCTGGGGTGTCGTCAGGTACAGACGATCGAGCCGCGTGTATTCGTCACTCAACAGAAGCTCGTCGCGCGTCACGACGCCTCGCGGCGCTCTCGCGTTGCGCCAGATCAATTCGACCGGTGCGTTGTCGTCGACCCACTTGGCGCCGTGCATCGCCGACGCGGCGGCGCCGGCCACCACTGCCTCCCGGCGCGACCAGAGCCAGGCAGCGATGGCGCGCTGTCGCAGCGACGGTTCAAGACGCTTTTCCATGTAGATATTCGGCATGATCGCGCGGTAGTACTTGCGCAGCTCATGCCGGCTGACTTCGCCGGCGGCAAGCGCCTCAGCGCCGATAAACGGTTGGCGGCCAGGCTCCATGTCGGCATCGTGGCAGCCCCCACCGACACCGCGGTTGATCCTGCGTCCACGCAGAGGAAGTGCGAGTGGGGTCCGCCGTCAGCGCAGAGTCGACGCATACGAAAAGACCGGCACGCCAATCGGCGCGCCGGTCTTTTCGTTGAAGCGAGCTAGTCGTTCTGCAGGTAACTGAGCAGGCGCAGGATCTCGATGTACAGCCAGACGAGGGTCACCGTCAGGCCCAACGCGATGCCCCAGGCCGCCTTCTCCGGCGCGCCCGCGCGGACCATCTGGTCGGCCGCGTCGAAGTCGATCAGGAAGCTGAACGCGGCGATGGCGATGCACACCAGCGAGAAAATGATCGCGACCGTTCCGCCGCTGCGCAGGCCCAGGCCCGTGCCGCCGTTCACGTGGAACATCGCCAGCACGAAGTTGCCGAGCATCAAGGCCAGCACCCCGAACAGGGCGGCGACCACCATGCGGGTGAATTTGGGCGTGACCCGGATGGCGCCGGTCTTGTAGACGACGAGCATCCCGAAGAACACGCCGAAGGTGCCCAGCACGGCCTCGCCGATCAGCGCGCCCGCATTGGCGTTCGACACCTGGAAGTTGGCGAAGATGAAGGAGATCGCGCCGAGGAACAGCCCCTCGAGAACGGCGTAGCTGAGCACGATCGCGGGGCTGTCCTGCTTGCGACCGAAGGTCGCGACCAGCACCAGGCCCAGGCCGCCGAGCGCACCGATGAGAGTCAGCGGCATCGCCAGCGCGAGGTTGGCTGCCACCAGGAAGTAGGACACGACGGCCGCGGCTGTCAGCACGCCCAGCGTCATGCCGGTCTTGGTGACGACGTCGTCGATGGTCAGCGGACGGGAAGCCTTGGTCTCCTGGTAGGGGGCCATGTAGGGGTCGGCCTGGTAGTAGCCTGGGGCCGCTGCAGTGCCGAATTGCGCGTATCCGCCCCGCTGCTTGGGCAGCGAGCGAAATACCGGGTTACTTGTCTCCCGCACCGTCGGATCCTCTCTATGGGACTGTGGGTTCGAGCTGTGCGAACAATTGCTCAACGACCAGCGGACCGTCCGGGTTCCCGGCGGACCTGCCATTTCCTGAGGTTTCTGAGCTTTTGCGGCCTCTTTCCGGCCTCGTAACGAACTCTGCTGTTGTTGTCGTCCGGTCAAACATAAACCTTACCCGCGGGCATCGCTCGAGTCGTGACGATCTAGATTGCTGGTCGAGACCGGGCGGCGACTGGAAGGCTGGCGCATTGACTGAGGAAGCTGAGGAATCCGATGAGGTCCTGACCCGCGTCGAAGGCGGCGTCGGGTTGATCACGCTCAACCGCCCCAAGGCCATCAACTCGCTGAACCAGGACATGGTGGACGCGTTGAGCGCCGTGCTCACTCAATGGGAATCCGACGACGCGGTGCGCGCGGTGGTGCTGGCGGGAGCGGGCGACCGCGGATTGTGCGCCGGCGGCGACGTGGTGGCGGTCTATTACAGCGCCCGCAAGGACGGCGTCGAGGCGCGGCGGTTCTGGCGCGCCGAATACCTGATGAACGGCCAGATCGGGCGGTTCACCAAGCCATACGTGTCGCTGATGGACGGCATCGTGATGGGCGGCGGGGTCGGCGTCAGCGCGCACGGGAGCGTGCGGGTGGTGACCGAAACCTCGAAGGTGGCAATGCCCGAGGTGGGCATCGGATTCGTTCCCGACGTCGGTGGGGCGTTTCTGCTTTCCCGGGCCCCGGGCGCGCTGGGGCTGCACGCCGCGCTGACGGGCGCCCCGTTCTCCGGATCCGACGCCATCGCAATGGGATTCGCCGACCACTACGTACCGCACGATGAACTCGCCGCGTTCACCGCAGCGATCGTGGCCGACGGCGTCACGAGCGCACTGGCCGCCCACGCGATCGAGCCTCCACCGAGCGAGCTTGCCGCGCAACGTCATTGGATCGACGAGTGCTTCGCGGGCGACACCGCGGAGGACATCGTGACCGCGCTGCGGCGTCATGGGGCCGGACCCGCGAACGACGCCGCCAACCTGGTCGCCACCCGCTCCCCCATCGCCGTGTCGGTGGCGCTGGAGGCGGTGCGTCGCGCCGCCAAGATGGAAACGCTGGAAGACGTTCTGGTGCAGGACTATCGGGTGTCGAGCGCGTCGGCGCGCTCACACGACCTGGTGGAGGGCATCCGCGCGCAGATCATCGACAAAGATCGCAATCCGAAGTGGTCGCCGGCGACGCTGGCCGAAATCACGGCGGCTGACGTCGAGGCGTATTTCGCGCCGGTCGACGACGACTTGAGGTTTTAGAAAGGCGGTTGGGGTGACGGACAACTACGAGACCATCTTGGTCGAGCGCGATCAGCGGGTCGGGATCATCACGCTGAACCGGCCGCAGGCGCTCAACGCGCTCAACAGTCAGGTGATGCGCGAAGTCACCAGCGCGGCAACCGAATTGGACAACGATCCCGGCATCGGGGCTATCATCATCACCGGTTCGGCCAAGGCGTTCGCGGCCGGCGCCGACATCAAGGAGATGGCGGCCCTGACGTTCGCCGACGCGTTCGACGCCGATTTCTTCGCCGCCTGGTCCAAACTGGGCGCCGTCCGCACCCCGACGATCGCCGCGGTGGCCGGTCACGCGCTGGGCGGCGGCTGCGAGCTCGCGATGATGTGCGACCTGCTGATCGCGGCGGACACGGCGAAGTTCGGCCAGCCGGAGATCAAACTCGGTGTGCTGCCGGGCATGGGCGGTTCGCAGCGGCTCACCCGCGCCATCGGCAAGGCCAAGGCCATGGACCTCATCCTGACCGGGCGCACCATGGACGCCGCCGAAGCCGAACGCAGCGGCCTGGTTTCGCGGGTGGTGCCGGCCGACGACCTGCTGACCGAGGCCAGGGCCGTCGCCACCACCATCTCGCAGATGTCGCGGTCGGCGTCGCGAATGGCCAAGGAAGCCGTCAACCGGGCCTTCGAATCCAGCCTTTCCGAAGGGCTGCTCTACGAACGCAGGCTGTTCCATTCGACGTTTGCGACCGAGGACCAGTCCGAGGGGATGGCGGCATTCATCGAGAAGCGGCCTCCCAACTTCACCCACCGATAGGACGCTTCGATGAGCGAGCCGAGTCCAGCGACGACCGCCCCCGAGGACGAGGCCGGCCGCGAAGCCGAGCCGGAAGCCAAACCGGAAACCGGCAAGCCTCGCGAACCACGCGCGCGCGAAAACCCTTGGTGGGTCCGCCATTACACCTTCATGGGCACCATGGTTGGCCTCATCTTCATCTGGTTTTCGATGACGCCGTCGCTGCTGCCACGCGGCGCGCTGTTCCAGGGACTGGTCAGCGGCATCTCCGGTGCCATCGGCTACGGGTTCGGGGTCTTCGGCGTCTGGCTGGTCCGCTTCATGCGCACCAAGAATTACAGCCCGCCCGCGCCGCGCTGGGCGTGGATGGTGCTGATCCCGGTCGGCGCGGTCGGCATGGTGGTCATGGCGATCCGGTTCCACGTCTGGCAGGACCGCGTGCGCGACCTGATGGGCGTGCAGCACCTGAAGTGGTACGACTACCCGGTGGCCGCGGGCCTGTCGCTGGTCGTCTTGTTCGCCTTGGTCGAAATGGGCCAGTTCATCCGCTGGCTGGTCCGTTTTCTGGTCGAACAGCTCGATCGAATCGCGCCGTTTCGCCTTTCGGTGACCATCGTCATCGTCGCGCTCGTGGTGCTGACCATCACCCTGCTCAACGGCGTCGTGCTCAAGTTCGCCATGCACACCATGAACAGCACCTTCGCCTCGACCAACAACGAGATGAATCCCCATACCGCGGCGCCGAAAACGCCGCTGCGATCCGGTGGCCCGCAGTCGCTGGTGTCGTGGGACTCGCTGGGCCATCAAGGCCGCATCTTCGTGGAGGCCGGCCCGACGGTCGCCCAACTCACCGCTTTCAACGGGACCCCGGCCGCCGAACCCATCCGGGCCTACGCCGGGCTGAACTCCGCCGAGGACATGACGGCAACCGCGGACCTGGCGGCGCGTGAGCTGCAGCGCACCGGCGGACTGCAGCGCGCCGTTGTCGCGGTCGGCACCACCACCGGCACCGGCTGGATCAACGAGGCGGAGGCCGATGCGCTGGAGTACATGTACAACGGCAACACCGCGATCGTGAGCATGCAGTACTCGTTCCTGCCGAGCTGGCTGTCGTTCCTGGTGGACAAGGAGAACGCCCGCCACGCCGGCCAGGCGCTGTTCGAGGCCGTCGACAGGCTGATCCGCCAGATGCCCGAGGGGCAACGGCCCAAGCTCGTCGTGTTCGGCGAGAGCCTGGGGTCATTCGGCGGCGAGGCGCCGTTCATGAGCCTGAACAACGTCCTCGCCCGCACCGATGGCGCGCTGTTCAGCGGGCCGACGTTCCAAAACACCATCTGGACGGATCTGACGGGCACCCGCGACCACGGCTCCCCGGAGTGGTTGCCGATCTACAACACCGGCAAGAGCGTCCGATTCGTTTCTCGCGCAAGTGATTTGGAGCGCCCGAACGTCCCGTGGGACCTTCCGCGGGTGGTGTACCTGCAGCACGCTTCTGACCCGATCGCCTGGTGGTCCCCCGACCTGTTGTTCGCCGAACCGGACTGGCTGCGCGAGAAACGGGGCTACGACGTGCTGCCCGAGACCCGCTGGATCCCGGTGGTGACCTTCCTGCAGGTCACGGCTGACATGGCGGTGGCCGTGGACGTACCGGCCGGACACGGGCATCACTACGTCGCCGATGCGGCCGACGCCTGGGCCGCTGTGCTGTCGCCGCCCGGTTGGACCGAGGAGAAGACGGCCAAGCTGCGGCCCCTGCTCCATTCCGATGCCACCTCCACCGGATAGCTAGAGCCAGCGGCGAACCGTCGTGCCGGTGCACGCCGGCACCCCCGGACCCCGGCCGACGGAATCACCGGCCAATTGATCGAGCACGCCGGAACCGGCCAGGGCGCGGTAGCCGCCGATGACGTCGGTGGCGCGGTGCAGGCCGATGTCGAGCAGCGCGGCCGCCGCCAGGCTGGACGTGTAGCCTTCCGAGCACACGATCACCCATTCGACGTCGTCGTCGACGGCCTCCGGCAGCCTGGCGTCGCTGGTCGGATCGCAGCGCCACTCCAAAACATTGCGTTCGATCACCAGCGCGCCCGCCAGCTCACCCTCGCGCAAGCGCTGGGCCTGCGGCCGGATGTCGACCAGCACCGCCCCGCGCCGCAGCGCCTCGGGCACCTCGGTGGCGCGAAGGCGGCGAAACCGGCGCCGGGCCGATCTCAGGACAACGTCGATGCGGCTCATCAGGATCCTTCCGGTTGATCGGTCAGTTCGGTGCGCTGGCGGCGCAGCCTGTTGCGGTCGGTGACGTCGTAGTACGACATCGCCGTCAGCGGCGGTGAATAGGCGTGCACGCTCAGGGTCGGCTGCACGGGTGCCGCCGCCTTAGTCGGTGCCTCAGTCGGTGCCTCTGTCGGGGGCCGCGGGACGGGCCGGGGTGCCCACACCACGTCGTGCACCCAGCCCAGCGGGAACCCGGCCTGATCCCCGGCGTCCAACCGGCGTCGCCGCAAACCCCGCCCGTCCCAACGGAATTCGTTGAGCGACCCGGACACCACGGTCAGCGCGCCGAGCGACCCGCCGTGGTCGTGCAACTCGGTGGCGTGACCGGGAACCCAGCTGATCAGCCAGATGTCCAGCTCCTCGTCGCCGTCGATGCGGGTAAACCAGCGCTTCGACTCCGGTACCCCGCCCTCGGGCAGCAGTTGGTCGAAGCGCCCGCTGAGCACATGGTCGGCGGCCTGGTCGGTGGCGTGCAGCAGGTCGGGCACGCGCAGTCGCGTGGGTCCCGACCCGGGCTTCAGGCGCGACGAGACGGTCAAGGTGCGCGGTGCCCCGGGGGCGACGGCAGGCAGCGGAACAGAAGCGACGGGAACGGACATCGAGGAGCTCCAGGGTCAACGGATGGGCAAGCGGCGGCGTGTTACGGCCGACAACACTCGCAAAATCCGAAGCGCTCCATCACGGCCGCCAGTGTTGCATAGATTGAGACCGTGCGCTGTTGCGGTCATCGCCCCGGGCGGCAAGGCGGGGTTATCGTCGCGGCGCTTCTCCTGGCGGTCGCGGGCTGCGCGCATGGCGCGCCCGGCGGCACGGTGACGTCCTCGTCGGCGCGCCCGTCGGACATCCCCCGGGGCCCGGCCTCGGCGCCGCCGGGCGCCGTCGGGCTCACCCCGGGCGGGGTGACGACCAGGGTCGACGTCCCCGCGGATTCGACCGAGGAGGAGTATTTCCAGGCCTGTCACGCCGCAAGGGCCTGGATGGAAGCCCAGCCCAGGACGGGTGGGTCGCTGTTCGAGCCGTACCTGGCGATGGTCCAGGCTTCGCCGGCGGGCACGCCCGGCACCTGGAGCGCCCGGTGGTCGGACCTGACGCCGGCCCGGCAGGCGGCCGTGATCACCGCCGCGCGCGCGGCCGCCGACGACGAATGCGGTTAGCGCGGGTCCCCGGCGCCAATTGTGATCATGCGTACAAAAAGTGCCCACCCGGCCGGTGTGGCGGCGTGCGGCCGCGCAAAATGAACGGATGCCCGGCGGACGTGGCGAAGGGGTGGCGGGTCGATCGTCGCCGACTCGGGCGGCGCTGGCGCTGGGCAGCGGCGGCGCCCGCGGCTACGCCCACATCGGCGTCATCGAGGCTCTGCGCGCCCGCGGCTACGAGGTCGTCGGGATCGCCGGCTCCTCGATGGGCGCGATGGTCGGTGGCCTGCATGCGGCCGGGCGCCTCGACGAGTTCGCCGACTGGGCGAAGTCCCTGACGCAGCGCACCATCCTGCGGCTGCTGGACCCGTCCATCAGCGCGGCCGGCGTGCTGCGGGCCGGGAAGATCCTGGACGCGGTGCGCGACATCCTCGGCCCGGTGTCCATCGAAGACCTGCCCATCCCCTTCACCGCGGTCGCCACCGACCTGCTGGCCGGCAAGTCGGTGTGGTTTCAACGCGGCCCCCTCGACGAGGCGATCCGGGCGTCCATCGCGATCCCCGGGGTGATCGCCCCACACGCGCACGACGGACGCCTCCTGGCCGACGGCGGCATCCTCGACCCGCTGCCGATGGCGCCGATCGCCGCGGTGAACGCCGACCTGACCATCGCGGTCAGCCTCAGCGGCAGCGAGGTCGGCGGCACGGCGGACCGTCGCGACGCGGAACCGGGGGCCACCGCCGAGTGGTTGAGCCGCATGATGCGCAGCACGTCCGCGCTGCTGGACACCGCGGCGGCGCGGTCCCTGCTGGACCGGCCGACCGCGCGTGCGGTGCTGAGCAGGTTCGGGTCCGACGATGCGGAAGCCGAAGACGTCGGCCCCGACGACTTCGCCGACCTTTCGGTCGTTCCCAAACTGGGCAGCTTCGAGGTGATGAACCGGACCATCGACATCGCTCAGTCGGCGCTGGCGCGCCACACGCTGGCGGCCTACCCGCCCGACCTGCTGATCGAGGTGCCGCGTTCGACGTGCCGGGCCCTGGAATTTCACCGGGCGGTGGAGGTGATCGCCGCGGGCCGGGCGCTGGCCAACGGCGCCCTGGACGCGCTGGAAGCCGAGCCGGAGCAGGCCGCGCACCCCGCGCTCGAGGGCTGAGCGGGGCGCGTCAGGCACCCAGGAACCGCGCCACGGCCCGCGCTTCGCGGCGGCCCTGTTCGCGCCCGGCCAGGGCCGAATCGATGCGGCAACGCGGATCCAGCGCATTCGGTCCGAACGCGGCCAGCGAGTCGGCGTCGGCGAACACCGCGAACGCCGCGCCGGCGAACGCCGCGATCTCCGCGGCCGGCCCCGCGCCGAAAGCCGCCGGCGCATCGGCACCCGACGGCACCAGCACCACCGCCGCGCCGCAATCGCCGGCCACCGGAAGGTTGACCGAGCTGGCCACCCCGCCGTCCATATACCGCCGGCCCCCGATCGTCACCGGCGGCCACGCCCCCGGCACCGCGCAGCTGGCCGCCACCGCGTCGACGAGCCCGGCACCCGACGTGCGATCGAAGACCACCAGTTCGCCGGTGGCGACGTCGATGGCGGTGATCCGCAGCGTCCGGTCCGGCCAGTCGTGTGACGGCAGGCGCCGGGCGATCACCCGGCGCCGGACGGCCTCGGGAACCGTCTTGGCGGCCAACGCCACGGCCCCGATCCGCCGCATCTGCTGTCGGGTCCGGTCCGGCGCCTCGTCGTATGGTTCGGCCAGGGCGGCCGCGAAAACCTCGGTGATGTCGTCGATGTCGACGCCGGAATCGATCTCGGCCGACGAGGCGGCGACTTGCCGGTCGTACAGGGCCTCGAGCGGGCAGCCGCTGCCGAGCTGCGCGGCGACCGCCGAACCCGCCGAGGTCCCCACCAGCACATCCGAAGCCAGCAGCGCCCGGGCCGCAGCGGGCGACTCGTCGGCGATGCCACGCAAAATCCCCGTCTCCCAAGCTATTCCGGCTATGCCGCCGCCGCCGAGCACGAGCGCGCGTCTCGTTGCCACTCCGGAAGTCCCTACACCGACGTGTGCTGCGCCCGCTGGGCGGCCTCGCTCAGGTCGGCCGGGCGGAGCGGATGCGCGGGCGCGTCGGGCAGCACCATGCTGCGGGTGACCCGCAGCATGGCGCCGACGTGGACCAGCTCTCCGGATTCGAGCAGGCTCCAGCGAGGATCGTCGTCCATCGGTTCGCTGGCGAACACCACCGAGGAGCGGGTGCACAGATGCTCGGACCGCGCGCGGATTCGGTTTGTGCGCAGGTCGAATTCGGGTGCTCCCGCCTTGCGTTCGTAGTGCCGATCCAGCACATAGAGCTCGTGCGCCTGTGGGTATCGCAGCGCCCACATGTCGGTGGCCGTGCTCAGCAGCACGTTGACCGCGTAGATCGGCACATTGGCCGCCAGCCACCGGATGGCGTCGACCAGGCCGGCGGTCTCGTCCCCGTTGCGGGCGCGGATCGAACCGGTGATCAAGGCGAATACCCGCTCGGAATCGGTCTCGCCCAGAACCAGGTCGTCGGTGCCGAGTTCGCGCAGCCGTTCGTCGATGTCATCGAGGCCCTCGACCACGCCGTTGTGGGCGAAGATCCGGCCGTCCTGCAAAAACGGGTGCGTGTTGCGGACCTCACACGACCCCGTCGTCGCGTAGCGAACGTGGGCGACGAAGGTGGTGCCGGTCAGCTCGTGCGCTTCGGTGGCGAACTGTGTGTCGTGCCAGGCCGCAATCGGCTCCTTGTGCACCTGTGGCCGGCCGTTGCGGTCGAACACGCCCAGGCCGGTGCCGTCCGGGTTCCTCCGGCTCTGCTCGGACAGGCTGTCCGGGGCGTTGAGCAACCAAAAGGTCGCGGCGCAAACGTCGGTCCCGGCGTGCAAGCCAAAAAGTCGGCACATGATTCCGACGGTACCGAACGCGATCGGGCCGGCTTGGTTCCGCGACAGAGGCCGACGTGAATCGCAACCGCTGACGTCTTGTCGGCGCGTTTCAGCGCGCCAGGCCCGGAGCGGCCCGGCCGGTGATCGGCGGCAGGTCGAAGAAGCTTTGAATCCCGGCAGGGGCGGCGCAGGTGGCGGGGACCGCATTGACGCAGTGCGCGGCGGTCGCGACGATCCCCGGGTTGCTCCGCAGCCCGGCTTCGACGCTTTCCGGCTGCCATCCCTTGACCGTCACGAAGGCGTCCGGGTTGCCGCGTACCTCGATCTCGTAGCGCTCTCCCGCCGGCCCGAACGACCAAGGCGGGTCGAGGTTTTCGGACCCCATCAGCCAGTTCACCGTGATCCGCACGACCACCGCGTCACCCACGAGCGCCTCCCAGTGGAAGCGGCGCCCGGCGACCTGGCCGGGCCCGATCGCCCCGATCGGCGAGTCGATCGGCGCCGTCGCGACGGCCACCTCCTGCGACGACCGGATGGGACCGGCGGCGAAGCCCAGCTGGTCGACGCAGAGCCGGACCGACTGGGTGAAGCCGCCGTCGAGCAGCTTTTGCATCGGCCCGGTGAGCGCGCTGTCGGGCGTCCCGCCGAAGCCCATCACGTAGCGCAGCACATCCGGTGCGCCATAGGTGCGAAGGTCGGAAAACTCCTCGGCGCGAACGAAAGTCACACCCGTTGACATCACCGACAACAGCAGCGGAAACAGCTCGGTGGCCGCACCCGGCCCGATCCCGGCGCCGTGCAGCGTCGCATTGCCGGCCTGCGCGGCGACTTCCAGTGGGGCGCCTTCCTTTTCGCTCGGGTAGAACCACCCGAGCGGGGTCACCACGTTCTTGCCCGAGCGCAGCAGAGCGGCGACTTCCTCGGCGTTGGGCAGCAACGGGGCGTAGATGACCGCATCGGCGTCCAGCGCGAGCACCTCCTCGATGCTGTTGGTCGCCGTGACGCCCAGCTTCGGCGCGCCGATGATGGCGCCGACGTCCTTGCCGGCCTTGGCCTCCGAATGCACCCAGCAGCCGACGAGTTCGAGCTCGGGATGTTCCAGCACGCCCTTGATGGCCGCGGTGCCGACCGACCCGGTCGCCCACTGGATGACTCGCAAGCCCATGCTGCCACCTTTCCACTCTGCCTAGCAGACGCACGGTCGCTCAGTCGCGGGCCTCGACCACCCAATAGCCGTGCTCGGCGTATCGCGCCCGGATGGCCTTCTTGTCATACTTGCCCACGCTGGTGCGCGGAATCTCGTCGACGAACGTCCACCGCTCGGGCAGCCACCACCGGGCCACCTTGTCCGCGAGGAACTTTCGCAGGTCTTCCGCGCTCACCGACGGGTGCTTGGCGACGATGACCGCCAGCGGTCGCTCCTGCCACCGTTCGTCGGGAACCCCGACCACGGCGGCCTCGAGCACCTGCGGATGGCCGACGAGGCAGTTCTCCAGCTCGACCGACGAGATCCATTCCCCACCGGACTTGATGACGTCCTTGGCCCGGTCGGTCAGGGTGACGAAGCCCCGCTCGTCGATGCGGCCGACGTCGCCGGTGCGCAGCCAGCCGGAGTCGAACTTGGAGGCGTCGCGTCCGAGATAGTAGGAGCCGGTGATCCACGGGCCGCGGACCTCCACCTCGCCGACGGCCTCGCCGTCGTTGGGCAGCACCGCGCCGTCGTCGTCGACGATCCGCATCTCCACCCCGCCAACCGGCTGGCCCTGCGTCGCGCGGAACGCCCAGTGCTGATCCTCGGGGGTCCCCGGTGGCGGCCAGGCCATGGTGGCCATCGGCGACGTCTCGGTCATGCCCCAGAGCTGGCGGATCTGCACGCCGTGCTTTTCCTCAAAGGTGCGCATCAGCGACACCGGAACAGCCGAGCCGCCGCAGACCACCATGCGGAGCGAGGACATGTCGTGCTCGGGGTCGTCCTCCAGGTGGTGCAGGACGTCGTTCCAGATGGTCGGCACGGCGCCCGCCAGCGTGGGCCGCAGGGTTTCGATCATGCGGATCAGCGAGCGGGCGTCGAGATGGCAGTCGGGGAGCACCAGGTCGGCACCCGCCAGCAGCGCCGCGTACGGCAGCCCCCACGCGTTCGCGTGGAACATCGGCACGATCGGGAGCACGCTGTCGATGGCCCCGACGCCGTTGCCGTTGGTGGTGCACACCGACATGGCGTGCAGGTAACTCGAACGATGGCTGTAGACAACGCCTTTCGGGTTGCCGGTGGTGCCGCTGGTGTAGCACATCGCGGCGGCGGACCGCTCGTCGATCTCCGGCCACTCGAAGTCGGTCGACTCGCCGGCGATCAGATCGGCGTAGTCGAGCACGGTCTTGCCGGAGTCCCGCAGCGCCCCGGCTTGTCCTTCCGGGCACTCCCCGACCACGATCACCGTCTGTACGGTCTCGAGCTCGCCGAGCACCGGGGCGAGCAGTTTGGCCAGCGACGCGTCGACCAGCACCACGCGGTCCTCGGCCTCGTTGGCCACGTAGGCGATCTGCTCGGGGAACAGGCGGATGTTGAGGGTGTGCAGGACGGCGCCCATCGACGGCACGGCGAGGTAGGCCGCCAGGTGTTCGGCGTTGTTCCACATGAACGTCGCGACGCGCTCGTCCCCGGTGACGCCGAGGCGGCGCAACGCGTTTGCCAGCTGGGCGGCCTGCTGGCCCAGTTCGCGGTGGGTGATGCGCCGGTAACCATCGCCGGTGGCGGTGGTGACCGTGCGTGCCCCATGGATGCCGCAGCCGTGCCGCATGATCGCGGCGATGGTCAACGGGAAGTCCTGCATCGTGCTGTCCATCGCGGTACCGCCTCACTCTCGGTGCGACGCCGCCACGTGGGCGGTCGGGCGAATGCTATCGCCGCACGCGGCATGAGAGAACGGGTTCCCCCGACAATGTGCCTTTTTACGCGTGTTGGCCCGGGTTTACCGGTCAAGGGTCAGGCCAGGGCCGGCTCGCCGCGGCACAGCTCGGGCACGACCCATTCGGTCCGCGTCTCGCTCTCGTGCACCGACGTCTCGATGCCCAGGGCGACAAGGGCGGCGACCGGCGCCACGGTGACGGCACCGGAATAGTCGGCGATGTAGAGGTACTTGGCGTCCGCGCTTTCGACCACGCACGACGGCTGATCGGCCACGACAGTGCCGATGACGTCGTGCGTGAGAGTGCACAGCACCGCGACGCCGTCTTCGCTGACCAGGTAGGCGCGATCACCGTCGCCGCTGAGCGTCAGGCCGGTGAGCATGCCGCCGATCTCGCCGATCTTGCGCGTGCCGGTGACCCT
>NZ_DATJPU010000277.1:0-3916 GCF_035506235.1 Mycobacterium sp. | reverse complement strand
AACCGGCCGGTGGCGTCCTGCGCACGACTGGACACCTGACCCATCTGCGAGCCGGATTCCGACGAGCCACCCGCGTCGAGGATGGTCAGCTGCGGCAGCAGTTCGACGAACCGCCGCTTGAGCGGCGCGCTGAGCGCCGCCCCGCCGGTGATCAGGATCAGCAGCCCCGACAGGTCGTGATCACTGGCCTCGAGCGCGTCGAGCAACGGCCGCCCGAAGGCGTCGCCGACCATCGACAGCGACATCACCCGTTCGCGGCTGGCCAGCGCCAGCGCCTCGGCCGGATCGAAATGGGTGGTGGTCGGTGGCATGACAAACGGGCGCCCGCCGCACAGGCTGATGAAGGCCGCCCACTGCGCCGCGCCGTGCATGAGCGGCGCGAGGGTCATCGAGCCCGGCCCCGCAAGCCGCGACCGCTCGACGATCTCCTCCAGGCCGGCCGCCGGCTCGCCGGTGCCCAACGTCCGCCCGCCCATGGCATTGACGTAGATGTCGTGCTGCCGCCACAGCACCGCCTTGGGCATGCCGGTGGTGCCGCCGGTATAGAGCACATACAGGTCGTCCGGCGACGGCGCCACGTCGAGCGGCTCGTCGGACGCGGACGCGAGCAGCTCCTCGTAACGCACCGCCCCCGGCAGCGGGTCGTTGCCCGAGCCGTCGTCGACGTGGATGAGCCGCATCGGCCCGGGCATCTTCGCGAGCGTTTCGGCCAGCGTCGGCGCAAACCGCGCGTGATACATGACCGCGTCGGCGCGGGCGTTGCCGAGCAGGTACACCAGCTCGTCGGCGACGTAGCGATAGTTGACGTTGAACGGTGCGACCCGCGCCCCGAACGCGCCGAGCATCGCCTCGAGGAATTCGTTGCAGTTCGCCATGTACAACCCGAGGTGGCTTTGACCCGATTCGTGCGGCGCCAACTCCGCGCGTTCGCGATGCGCGCCCAGCCCCCACTCGTGCAGCGCGCGGGCGAACCGGCGGGCGCGTTCGGCGGTTTGCGCGAAGGTGAAGCGCCGATCGCCGAACACGATGCAGTCCCGGTCGGGGTTGGCCGCCGCGACCGCCCCGAACACCTCGGCGAGGTTGAATTCCACAGAGTCTCCTAATGTGAAGCCAGCGCCACGCTACAACCACGGAGACGGGAATAGCGGTTAGTCTCGGCATCGTGTGCGGGGCTAATGGGACCGGATACAGCCGATACGTCGCCATCGGGGACAGCCAGACCGAGGGGTTATGGGACGGCAACGACGCGGTCGGCTGTCTCGGGTTTGCCGACCGGCTCGCGGTGATGATCGATTCCCTCTACCCCGGTCTGCACTACGCCAACCTGGCGATCCGCGGCAAGCTGGTGGCCGACGTGCTCCACGAGCAGGTTCCGCCGGCGCTGGCGATGCGACCGGACCTGGTCACCGTGTGCATCGGGATGAACGACGTCATCCAGCCGGGAAACTCGTTCGGTCGTGCCCTCACCGACCTCGCGCAGGTTTACGCCGCGCTCGCCGGATCGGGCGCGACGGTGGTGACCACCACCTTCCCGAACGTCGCGCAATTCCTGCCACTCGGCCGGCTGGTATCGGGGCGGCTTGCCCGCATCAACGACGCCATCAGGGCGGCCGCCGACCAATACGACTTCAGGCTCGTGGACCTTTACGACGCGCCCTCGATGCGCGACCTGGACACCTGGGATGTCGACCGCGTGCACGCGTCCACCAAAGGGCACATCCTGTTCGCCGAGGCGGCCGCCGAAGCCCTCAATTTGCCCGGCAGCAACCATGATTGGGCACAAACGACCGGCAGCCCGACGCGGCTGTCGTTCAAATCCCGCACCTACGGCCAGCTGCGCTGGACGCACCAAAAGTTCACGCCGTGGGTGTGGCGGCGGCTTCGTGGCATGTCCTCGGCCGACGGGCGGGTGCCCAAGCGTCCGCGGCTGGAACCGCTCAGCACGCCGGGCGAGGACATTACGGCGCGGTTCCTCCGCCGGTCAGGCATCCTTGACCCATGAACGTGGAGGCTTTGCTGCAGTCCATCCCGCCGCTGTTGGTCTACCTGATGGTCGGCGGTGTGGTCGGCGTGGAAAGCCTCGGAGTTCCCCTTCCCGGCGAGATCGTGCTGGTCAGCGCGGCGCTGATGTCGTCGCACCATGACCTGGCCGTCAATCCCGTCGGCGTCGGCGTTGCCGCGGTGATCGGCGCCGTCGTCGGCGACTCGATCGGCTACGCGATCGGGCGCCGGTTCGGCTTGCCGCTCTTCGACCGGCTCGGCCGGCGGTTCCCCAGGCACTTCGGGCCCGGACACGTCGCGCTCGCCGAAAAGCTGTTCAACCGCTGGGGAGTTCGGGCCGTCTTCTTCGGCCGCTTCATCGCGCTGCTGCGGATCTTCGCCGGGCCGCTGGCCGGTGCGCTGAACATGCACTACCGACGGTTCCTGGCGGCCAACGTGTCGGGCGCCGTTTGCTGGGCGGGCGGCACCACCGCCCTGGTCTACTTCGCCGGGGTGGCCGCCGAACGCTGGATGCAGCGGTTCTCCTGGGTCGCGCTGGTCATCGCGATCGTGTGCGGCCTCATCGCCGCCTTCGCGCTGCGCGAGCGCACATCGCGGGCCATCGCCGAGCTCGAGGAAGAGCACTACCGCAAAACCGGCACCACCGCGGCTAGCTGACCGCCTCGCCGATGTCCTCCGGTGCCACCGGCCGGTGCTCCCCGATCAGCGCGCAGGCCATCTTGCGGGCGCGCACGGCCGCATCCACGTCACCCACGGCCGCGAGGACGATGGCGCCCTTCATCAGGATGTGCCACGACGAGGCGAAGTCCTCCACGTCGATCAGGCCCGCCGCGACGGCGCGCTGGCGCACGATGTCGCGGACGTGTTCGATGTGGACGATGCAGGCCTGTCCGGCCGGGTGATCCACCCCCAACTCCAGCAACACGTTGATGAACGAGCACCCTTCGTAGGCGTCGTGGTGCTGAAACCAGTCGTGCATGACGTCGAAGATCGCGAGCAACTGTTCCTCGGGCGTCGCGCCCCGCTGCCGTGACTGCTCCTCGATCAGGCCGTGCGTCCAGACCTCCTCGCGCCGCTGCAGCACGGCCAGGACGAGGTCGTCCTTGGTCGCGAAATGACGGTAGAGCGTGGCCCTGGCCACCCCGGCCCGCTCGATCACCTCGTCGGTGCCGACGGCGCGGATCCCACGCCGGCTGAAGAGCTCATAAGCCGCGGTCAGGATCCGTTCACGGGCCGACCTGGCCGGCGCCGGGACATCGTGGCTGGTCATACCGGCCTTACCATACTCTTAGGCGGTGGCAGGTAGACAGACCGCCCTGTCTCGTTATACAAAAGAGATTCGCACGTCGCGAAGAATTCGTCTTAAGTCAGCAGGACGGGCACCATCCCGACGCCCGGCGTCGGTCGATTAGGGAGTCCACCATGAGCCCGGTTATTGTTGCCGAACCGATGTCAAGCCCACCGCCTCTGACGCTTAGCACGCGGCTGGTCTACCAGCTGGGCGATCCACACAGCACGCTGCGGGCCACCACCGACCGCAATGGCGCGGCGGTGCTCATCAGCGCCGGCGGCGAGATCGACGCCTGCAATGAGCACACCTGGCGCCAGCTGGTCAGCGAGGCGGCCGGCGTAGTCATTCCCCCGGGCCCCTTCGTGGTCGATGTCACGGGGCTCGATTTCATGGGCTGCTGCGCCTTCGCGGTGCTCGCCGACGAGGCGCAACGGTGTCGAGACCGCGGCATCGAACTGCGCCTGGTGAGCCACGAGCCGATCGTCACCCGGATCGTCGACGCCTGCGGGCTCAACGCCGTGCTGCCCATTTACCCGACCGCGGACGCCGCGCTCGCGTCGGCCGCTCGCTGGTGAGCTGAGCGACCTTTTCTGATTTCAGGCCCACCGTCGGGGTGGAGGAGGA
>NZ_DATJPU010000276.1:0-21680 GCF_035506235.1 Mycobacterium sp. | reverse complement strand
CTTGGGCCGCCGCGCCGGGGGCGACCCGTGGGCGACGCCGACGGGATGGCGGGTCGGCGGTGTCGCGGCGCCGGTGCGCACCGCGATGCAGACCCCGTTGCGCAGCGAGACGGTGTCGGTGTGGGGGTCGCCCGATTCCGCGAGGGTGCAGGTGGGCGACGGCGAAATATGGCCTGCCAGTGCCCAATTCGACGGTACGCGGATGAGCGTGACGCTGGACGGACTGCGCCGTGAATATTGGTGGGCCGAGGCCGACCGGCACCTGTGGATCGCCGACGAGCGGGGGACATGGCACCTCCGCGAGGCCGAGGAGCACAAGATTCACCGCGCCGCCGGGACGCGGCAGGCCGAGATCGTGAGCCCGATGCCCGGCAACGTGATCGCCGTGCAGGCCGAATCCGGCGCCGAGGTCGCCGAAGGCGACGGGGTGGTGGTCGTCGAGGCGATGAAGATGGAACATTCTCTGGCCGCGCCGGTTTCGGGGCGGGTGGAGGTGCTGGTCTCCGTCGGCGACCAGGTGACGGTGGACCAGGTGCTGGCCCGGCTTAGCCCTCGCGAAGAAAGTGAAGAAAGCAAGGACGAGACATGACGACATCCATTACAGGGACGCTGCCCAAGGAATACGAGGACCTGCGCGACACGGTGGCCGACTTCGCGCGCACCGTGGTCGCGCCCGTGTCGGCCAAACACGATGAGGAGCACAGCTTCCCGTATGAGGTCGTCGCCAAGATGGCCGGCATGGGCCTGTTCGGCCTGCCCTTCCCCGAGGAGTACGGCGGCATGGGCGGCGACTACTTCGCGTTGTCGCTGGCGCTCGAGGAACTCGGGAAGGTCGACCAGTCGGTGGCGATCACGCTGGAGGCCGGTGTCGGCCTCGGCGCGATGCCTATCTACCGCTTCGGCACCGAGGAGCAGAAGCAGAAGTGGTTGCCGGACCTCACCGCCGGCCGCGCGCTCGCCGGCTTCGGGCTCACCGAGCCGGGCGCCGGCTCCGACGCGGGCGCCACCCGCACCACCGCCCGGCTCGACGACGGCGGATGGGTGATCAACGGCACCAAGCAGTTCATCACCAACTCCGGCACCGACATCACCTCGCTGGTCACCGTCACCGCGGTCACGGGAACCCTCGCGGGCGACAAGAAGGAGATCTCGACGATCATCGTGCCCAGCGGCACACCGGGTTTCACCGTCGAACCGGTCTACAACAAGGTCGGCTGGAACGCATCCGACACCCACCCGCTGACCTTCGCCGACGCCCGCGTCCCGGCGGACCACCTGTTGGGCGCCCGCGGCACCGGCTACGCGAACTTCCTGTCCATCCTGGACGAGGGCCGCATCGCGATCGCGGCGCTGGCGACGGGAGTCGCGCAGGGGTGTGTCGACGAGAGCGTCAAGTACGCCAAGGAACGCCAGTCGTTCGGCCGGCCGATCGGTTCTTATCAGGCGATCAGCTTCAAGATCGCGCGGATGGAGGCCCGCGCCCACGTCGCGCGCACGGCGTACTACGAGGCCGCCGCAAAGATGTTGGCGGGCCAGCCCTTCAAGAAGGAGGCGGCGATCGCGAAGATGATTTCCTCGGAGGCCGCGATGGACAACGCCCGCGACGCCACCCAGATCCACGGCGGCTACGGGTTCATGAACGAGTATCCGGTCGCGCGGCACTACCGCGACAGCAAGATCCTCGAGATCGGGGAGGGGACCACCGAGGTGCAACTGATGCTCATCGCGCGATCGCTGGGGCTGTCGTGATTGGCAAGTCGATCATCCAGCGGGGCTTGTGGTTTGAGGAGTTCGAGGTCGGTACGACCTACCTGCACCGGCCCGGGCGCACCGTCACCGAGGCCGACAACGTGTTGTTCACCACGCTGACGATGAACACCCAGTCGCTGCACCTCGACGCGGCCTGGGCCGCCGAGCAGCCCGGGTTTCGGGGCGAGCGGCTGGTGAACTCCATGTTCACCCTCTCCACGCTGGTGGGGCTGTCGGTGACGCAGCTGACCCTCGGCACCATCGTCGCCAACCTCGGGTTTGGCGAGGTGTCGTTTCCCAAGCCGGTCTTCCACGGCGACACCCTGTACGCGGAGACGGTGTGCACGGGCAAGCGCGAGTCGAAGAGCCGGCCGGGTGAAGGGATAGTCACGCTCGAGCACACCGGCCGCAACCAGCACGGCGACGTGGTGGCGTGGGCGGCGCGGACCACGCTGGTGCGGAAGCGGCCCGCGGGGGAGTCCTGATGGATCTGCGCGGCGTGGGACCGGGATGGCTGTTCTGCCCGGCCGACCGTCCCGAGCGTTTCGCCAAGGCCGCCGCCGCGGCCGACGTGGTGATTCTCGACCTCGAGGACGGCGTGGCCGAAGCGGACAAGGCCGCCGCCCGCAAGGCCCTGCGGGAGACCCCGCTGGACCCCGGGCGCACGGTGGTGCGGATCAACGCGACGGACACCGACGAGCAGGCGCGCGACCTGGACGCCCTGGCCGACACCCCCTACACGGCGGTGATGCTCTCCAAGACCGAATCGGCCGCGCAGGTGACCGCGCTGGCGCCGCGCGAGGTCGTCGCGCTGATCGAAACCCCGCGCGGCGCGGTGTTGGCCACCGAGATCGCCGCGGCCGACGGCACCGCCGCCATGATGTGGGGCGCCGAGGACCTGGTCGCCACGCTCGGCGGCAGCTCGACCCGGCTGGCCGACGGCACCTATCGCGACGTCGCCCGCCACGTCCGGTCGGCGACCCTGCTCGCGGCGTCCGCGTTCGGGCGGATCGCGCTCGACGCCGTGCACTTGGACATCCGCGACATCGAGGGCCTGCGGGCGGAGGCCGACGACGCCGTCGCCGTCGGATTCGACGGGACCGTCTGCATCCACCCGAGCCAGATCCCGGTCGTGCGGGAGGCCTATCGCCCCAGCGAGGAGAAGCTGGACTGGGCGAGAAGGGTGCTGGCTGCGGCGCGGTCCGAACGCGGGGTCTTCGCGTTCGAAGGGCAGATGGTCGACTCGCCGGTGCTCAAGCACGCCGCGATGTTGCTGCGGCGGGCGGGGGAGCCCGCGTCCGGCTGACGCGCGACACGTTTTCGCCGTGGCCGTGATCAACGCGGTGTCTTCGCATTTGGGCGCATAATGGGGGATACGCCAGTCTCGCGGATCGCCAAGGAGGCGGTATGGCGGAGATGACTCGGACGCCGATGACCGTCGACCTCGATCCGGTGCAACTCGTCGCCGCCGACGGCGCGCCGACGCCCGAAAACCGCTACGGCCGCGACCTTCCGCCGGAGACTCTGTGCTGGCTCTACGAGATGATGGTGGTCACCCGCGAGCTGGACACCGAGTTCGTCAACCTCAAGCGCCAGGGGCAACTGGCGCTGTTCGCGTCCTGCCGCGGCCAGGAGGCCGCGCAGGTCGGCGCCGCGGCCTGCCTGCGCAAGACCGACTGGCTGTTTCCCCAATACCGCGAGCTCGGCGCGTATCTGGTGCGCGGCATCCCGCCCGGCCACGTCGGTGCGGCGTGGCGCGGGACCTGGCACGGCGGCCTGGAATTCACCGGGAAATGCTGCGCCCCGATGTCGATTCCGATCGGCACCCAGACCCTGCACGCCGTCGGCGCGGCGATGGCCGCGCAACGCCTGGGCGAGGATTCGGTGACGGTGGCCTTCCTCGGCGACGGCGCCACCAGCGAGGGTGACGTGCACGAGGCGCTGAACTTCGCCGCCGTGTTCGTCGCGCCGTGCGTGTTCTATGTGCAGAACAACCAGTGGGCGATCTCGGTGCCCGTGTCCAAACAGACCGCCGCACCTTCCATCGCGCACAAGGCGATTGGCTACGGGATGCCCGGAATCCGGGTGGACGGCAACGACGTCCTGGCGTGCTACGCGGTGATGGCCGAGGCCGCCGCCCGCGCCCGGGCCCGTGGCGGCCCGACGTTGATCGAGGCGGTCACGTACCGGCTCGGCCCGCACACCACCTCTGACGATCCGAGCCGGTACCGGACCCAGGACGAGGTGGACCGGTGGGCGGCACTGGACCCGATTCCGCGCTACCGCACCTATCTACGGGGCCTGGGGTTGTGGTCCGAACGCCTGGAGGAGCGCGTCGCCACCCGGGCGAAGCGGATGCGATCCGAATTGCGCGACGCGGTGTTCGATGCGCCGGACTTCGACGTCGACGAGGTGTTCACCACCGTGTACGCCGAGATCACACCCGAGTTGCAGGCGCAGCGCCGGCAGTTGCGGACCGAGCTGCGGAGGCTCGAATGACCCAGCTCGCCGACTCCCCGGCCGGCGTCGCGCTCGGCGCGCAATCGTTGACCATGGTGCAGGCGCTCAACCGCGCGCTGCACGACGCGATGGCCGCCGACGAGCGGGTCCTGGTGTTCGGGGAGGACGTCTCGGTCGAGGGCGGGGTGTTTCGGGTCACCGAGGGGCTGGCCGGAACATTCGGTGAGGCAAGGTGTTTCGACACGCCGCTGGCCGAGTCCGCCATCATCGGGATCGCGGTCGGCCTGGCGCTGCGCGGCTTCGTGCCGGTGCCGGAGATCCAGTTCGACGGGTTCTCCTACCCGGCCTTCGACCAGGTGGTCAGCCATCTGGCGAAGTACCGCACCCGTACCCGCGGCGAGATCAACATGCCGGTCACGGTGCGGATCCCGTCGTTCGGCGGAATCGGTGCGGCCGAGCATCATTCGGATTCCACAGAGTCCTATTGGGCGCACACGGCCGGCTTGAAGGTGGTGGTGCCGTCCAGTCCGGCCGACGCCTATTGGCTGCTTCGCCACGCGATCGCCTGCCCCGACCCGGTCATGTACCTGGAGCCGAAGCGACGCTACCAGGGGCGCGGCGTGGTCGACACCGGCCGGCCCGAACCGCCCATCGGGCGGGCCGCGGTGCGCCGGCCCGGCCGCGACGTCACCGTCGTGACCTATGGCAGCCTGGTCAACACCGCCGTGGCCACCGCGGAAGACGCGCAGCGTCGGCGCGATTGGAGCCTGGAGGTCATCGACCTGCGGTCGCTGGTCCCGCTGGATTTCGACACCGTCGCCGCCTCGATCCACCGGACCGGGCGCTGCGTGGTGCTGCACGAAGGGCCGCGCGGCCTGGGCTACGGGGCCGGTCTGGCCGCGCGCATCCAGGAGGAGATGTTCTACGAACTGGAGGCACCGGTGTTGCGCGCCTGCGGTTTTGACACGCCTTACCCGCCGGCGCGGTTGGAGGCCCTGTGGTTGCCGGGCCCCGACCGGCTGCTGGACTGCGTCGAGCGCGCGCTGAGCCTGCCGTGAGCACCGAGCGGGTTGAGGCGTTCCGGGTTCCCGATCTTGGCGAGGGACTCGGAGAGGTGACGGTGTCGTGCTGGTATGTCGAGGTCGGCGCCGACGTCGAACTCAACCAGGTGCTGTGCTCGGTGGAGACCGCCAAGGCCGAGGTCGAGATCCCCAGCCCGTACGCCGGACGAATCGTCGAAACCAACGGTGCCGAAGGCGATGTGCTCAAGGTTGGTGCGGTGCTGGTCCGCATCGACACCGCACCCGGGGCGGCCGCGGTGCCGACGCTGGTCGGCTACGGCGCCGACGCGGGCATCGACGCCAGCCGGCGCTCCGGCCGGCCGCTCGCCGCCCCGCCGGTGCGCAAGCTGGCCAAGGAGCTCTCGGTCGATCTCGCCTCGCTGCGGCGCGACGCGGGCGAGGTGATCACCCGCGCGGACGTGCTGGCGGCCGCTCACGGGACGGGAGACGACGTTCGGCCGGTCCGCGGCGTGCAGGCCCGGATGGCGGAGAAGATGGCGTTGTCCCACAAGGAGATTCCGGCCGCGAAAGCCGGCGTCGAGGTGGATTGCACCGCGCTGCTTCGGCTCAGCGACCGGTCCGCGGACCCGGAGATCACGCCGTTCGTGTTGACGCTGCGGCTGCTCGTAATCGCGCTGAGCCACAACATGATTCTCAACTCGACCTGGGTCGACTCGCCCGAAGGCCCCCGGGTGCACGTCCATCGAGGGGTGCAGCTGGGGTTCGGTGTGGCCACCGACCGCGGGCTGCTGGTCCCGGTGATCGCCGACGCGCAGAACATGACGACTCGCGAGTTGGCCGGGCGGACGGCGGGGTTGATCAGCGGCGCGCGCGAGGGCACCCTGACGCCGGTCGAGCTGACGGGCTCGACCTTCACGGTGTCGAACTTCGGGGCGCTCGGCCTGGATGACGGCGTTCCGGTGATTAACCACCCCGAAGCCGCCATCGTGGGGATGGGGGCGATCAGGCCGCGCCCGGTGGTCGTCGGCGACGAGGTCGCCGTGCGGTCGACGATGACGCTGACGTGCGTGTTCGACCACCGCGTCGCCGACGGCGCCCAGGTGGCGCGGTTCCTTTGCGAGCTAAGGGACCTCATCGAGTCGCCCGAGACCGCGGTGCTGGACCTGTAGGTCGTCCGGGGCGCCGAGTGCCTGGTTTCGGTTCGCGGCTGGCGCCGCCCGCTACGTGCGGCGCGCCGCCGCCAATCTGCTTGCGAATTCCGGCGATTGGATGGAGGACGCCTGCGGCCCGAGCTCGGTGCGCATCGCGAGGTCGTGTTGCTCGCTGTCCAGCGATCCCGGGTCGATCGTGGCGCGCATGGTCGCCTTGGTCGCCAGCACCACCTCGCGGGGGGCCGCCGCGGGTCCCGCTGCCAGCTCCAGCGCCGCGGCGACGGGGTCGTCGGCGACGCTGAGCGCCAGGCCGTGCCGGACAGCGGTTTCGGCGTCGAAGCGCATCCCGAACAGCAACGCCGCCCGCGCCACCTGCGGACCGACCGCGCGCTGCAGCATCCAGGTCGCGCCGCCGCCGGGATGCAGCCCGAGCTTCTGGAACCGGGCGTCGAACAGCGCGCCGGGCCCGGCGATGCGCACGTCGGCGGCCAGCGCGAGGTTCAGGCCCGCGCCGACGGCTGCGCCGTTGACCGCGGCGATCGTCGGCAGGCGGCAATTGCCGACGGCCATGAAGCCGTCGTAGAGCCGCCGCAGCCCCGACTCCGCCGCCCCGCCGCCGGCGGCCCCCAAGGCGCTGAGGTCGGCGCCAGCGCAAAACGCCTTGCCCGCGCCGGTGACCACGACGGCGTGCACGTCGGGATCGGCTTCGGCCCGCTCCACGGCGGACCGCAGGAGCACCGACATCTCGTCGGTCAGCGCGTTGCGCCGGTCGGGATCGTTCACGGTGATGAGCGCGACGTGAGTGTCGACGCTGAACAGGACGAGATCGGGCTGGGTCATCGGTACCTCCGCGTTCGCTGTCGGCTCCCGGCGAGACCCAGGTAAGGGTAGCCCCCGCGAAGAATCCATTGAGAATCCCTCAAACCCTTGCGCCGATGCTCAGGTCAGCTCGCGCGAGCACCCATCGATGCGGCATCGAGACGAGGAGCATCCAATGCGCAGCGCGGCGGTGCAGAAGGCGGACAGGAAGGTCGGACATCTCCGCGAAAGGGTTGCTAGTCGGTGAAGTCGATCCGCACCGATACGGGAGTCGTTTCCAAGGCCTTTACCATCCTGGCTCCCAGTCGTCCGAACTTTCGGCCGCGCGCGACGACGTCGTCATCTGGCCTGAATGCCGCGACGCCGGCGCGCCATTGATTGCCCTGTCGCATACGGACATTCGGATTGCCGGCGATATTTCTGCCCCAACCGGACCGGGTGCCATGCTGGCAGATCACCCACGCCCCGTCGTTGTCGAATTGCGCCGACACGGGAACGCGGCGTGCCTGGCCGCTCTTGCGGCCGACGGTCTCCAGTTCGGTGGCCAATGCGGTGCGCACCCCCAGTCTGCTCAACCCCTGTACCGCCGGATTGAGGAGATAGCGTCCGAGCGCACGCTCTCTGCGGAACTTTCGCAGCGTTTTGTCGGGGCTGGTGCTTGTCATGGCGGTCTCCGTAAGTCGGGATGCTTGCTGGCAAGGCTAGTAGACCGATCGGTATAGTTCAAGCGAACGGCCCGAGAAGCCCGGAAGGTGGCGAAACATGTCCGCGCGAGACGCCCTCATCGCGAGTGTCACGGGATTGGTGCGACGGCGAGGCGTCGCCGGGACCGGCCTCAACGCGCTGCTCGAGGACAGTGGCGTCGCCCGCAGAACCGTCTACCTGAATTTCCCCGGCGGCAAAGCGGAACTCGTCGCGGAAGCCACCCGGGTGGCGGGACGGGAGTTGACCACGGTGATCGGGTCAGCCGACGACGGGGGTGACCCCGCGCAGGCGGTCCAGACCTTCATCGATGCATGGAAGGCGCAGCTGAGCGCGACACAGATGCAAGCAGGCTGCCCCATCGTGGCAGCGATCCTCGGTCGGTCTGAGGCGCCCGCCGCCGCAGAGGCGGCTCGCGCGGCCGTTGACGAGTGGCAGACGATCCTCGCCGATCGGCTGGTCAGGTCCGGCGCCGATCCTGCCACCGCGCGTTCGCTGGCGACGTTGACCGTCGCCGCCATCGAAGGCGCGGTCATCCTTGCGCTGGCGACTCAGTCGACAGCTGCGCTCGACGATGTCGGGCGTCACCTGATCGAAGTCATGAAGCTCCACCTGCCCGCGACGCCTGGCGGCATGCGCACGTCCGAGGCCGGGCTTCGCTTGCTTGACGATCGTTGGTAGGCATCTGTCTAATAGCCTCCGCGCTCGGCGCCGTCACGGTGGAACGCGGCGGCTCTGCCCCGACCGCAGTTTCTTCCGGGGCGCGCCGATTCTGCCGACGCCCTGTCTGTTCATGGGTATCGTCAAGCGCTGTGGTTGAGTCTCCCATCCCCGCTGTGCTGCGCGAGCGGGCCCTTCTGCGGCCCGACGAGACGGCTTTTACGTACATCGATTACGAGCAGGACCCGGCGGGGGTTGCGGAGAGCCTGACGTGGTCGCAGCTGTATCGCCGGACGCTGAACATCGCACGGGAGCTCAAAGCTTGCGGGTCAACCGGCGACCGCGTGGTGATATTGGCGCCGCAAGGACTCGAGTACCTTCTTGGCTTCCTGGGCGCATTACAGGCCGGTCAGATCGCGGTTCCGCTGCCGCTTCCGCAGCGTGGCGCCGGCGACGAACGCGTCGGTGCGGTCCTGCTTGACGCGTCGCCATCGTCCATCCTCACGACATCCCCTGTCGCAGGCGACATCGCCGAGCACATCAAGTCAAAGCCCGGCGAGCGCGCACCATCAGTCGTCGAGGTCGATTTGCTCGACCTTGACTCTGAGCCAGGACCCGCCGCCGAGGCCGAGAGCCTGCCGAGCGTTGCGCATTTGCAATACACCTCCGGGTCGACCCGCGCGCCAGCGGGCGTCGTGGTCTCGCACAAGAACATTCAGGTCAATTGCCAACACATCATGTCCTCCTACTACGAGGATGGGATTGCTCCGCCGGACACCACTTTGGTGTCGTGGCTGCCGTTCTTTCACGACATGGGTCTGATTCTGAGTATCGCCGTCCCGATCATAGGTGGATTTCGCGCCGTGCTCACGAGCCCGGCGTCGTTTCTGCAGCGACCAGCGCGGTGGATGCAGTTGCTGGCAAGCAACAGTCATGCATTTTCGGCGGGGCCGAACATCGCTTTCGAATTGGCGGCACGAAAAACGTCAGACGAAGATCTCGCCGGGCTTGACCTCGATGGCGTCCGCAACATCCTCAATGGCGCCGAACGCGTAAACCCCCCGACGCTGAGGCGCTTCGCCGAGCGGTTCGCCCGATTCAATCTTCGCCCCGAGGCGTTGCGGGCCTCATATGGTCTCGCGGAAGCCACGCTCTTCGTGGCAACGCGCGAAACCGGTCACGCGCCGGCAACCGTATTCTTCGAATCCGAGAAACTGACCGCCGGCGACGCGAAGCGGTGCGCAAGCGGAGACGGCATACCGCTGGTCAGTTACGGCATGCCGCGGTCGCAGACGGTGCGCATCGTCGACCCCGAGACCAGAACCGAGTGTCCGCCGGGAACGGTCGGTGAGATTTGGGTGCACGGCGACAACGTCTGTTCCGGCTACTGGCAGAAACCTGAAGAAAGCGAACGCACTTTCGGTGCAACGCTTGTCGATCCGTCGGTCGGCACACCCGAGGCGCCGTGGCTGAGAACCGGAGACCTCGGTTTCTTCTCCGAGGGCGAGATGTTCATCGTCGGCCGCATCAAGGATCTCCTGATCGTCTACGGGCGCAACCACGCCCCCGACGACATCGAGGCGACGATCCAGGAGATCACCGCGGGCCGCGTCGTGGCGATAGCGGTTCCGGATGATGACGGCGTCGAGAAGCTGGTCACCATCGTCGAATTCAAGGCGGGTGGCGATTCCGAAGAGGCCGCGCAGAGGCTCGGCGTCGTAAGTCGTGAAATCACCTCGGCGATATCGAGGTCGCACGGTCTGAGCGTGGCGGATCTCGTTCTGGTGCCCCCACATTCGATTCCTCTGACCACCAGCGGCAAGGTCAGACGAAAGGACTCGCTACAGCGGTATCTGCGTAATGAGTTCACCCGCTTGGACGCGCAACTCCGCCGGCCGGTGCAGCGCAAGGCGGATGACACCGATGCGGGCACCGTTGCCGACTCGGGATGGGCGCAGCGCCTCCGCACGCTGCAGCAGCAGCAACAGGACCTGCTGGTGGGCGTGGTGTGCTCGCAGGTGGCAACGGTGTTGGGCCGTCCCAGCCCCGACGACATCGACCCCGAGTGCCCGTTTCAGGATTTGGGATTTGACTCTGTAAAAGCGACGGAGTTGCTTGACCGCCTCAAAACCGCAACCGGGCTGGCGTTGCCACCCACCCTGGCCTTCGACTACCCCACCCCGGACGAGTTGGCCACCCACCTGGGCCGGCTACTGAGCGGATCGGTTGCGGCGGCTCCGCGGGTGGGCTCGCGGGAGGAACTAGACGGGCCGATTGCCGTGGTAGGCATGGCGTGTCGGTTCCCCGGCGGGGTGGATTCGGCGGCGGCGTTGTGGGATCTGGTGGCCAGCGGCACCGACGCGCTGGGGGAGTTTCCGGCCGACCGTGGGTGGAACCTGGCGGTTCTGTTCGATCCCGATCCCGATGCGGTGGGCAAGACCTACACCCGCACTGGGGGATTCCTGGCGGGAGCGGCCGGGTTCGACGCGGAGTTTTTCGGGATCTCGCCGCGGGAGGCCCAATCCATGGATCCTCAGCAGCGGTTGCTGCTGGAGGTGTGTTGGGAAGCGTTGGAGACCGCCCGAATCGATCCGGCGGCTTTGGTGGGTTCTGAGACGGGGGTTTTCGTCGGGGCGTGGTCGCAGTCCTACGGTGCGGGCGGTTCGGAAAGTTCGGAGGGATACGGGCTCACCGGTTGGTCCACCAGCGTGGCCTCCGGGCGTATCGCCTACGCGTTGGGGCTGAAGGGCCCCGCCATCACCGTCGACACAGCCTGCTCGTCGTCGTTGGTGGCCGCGCATTTGGCGTGTCAGTCCTTGCGTAACGGCGAGTCGGCTCTGGCTCTTGCCGGCGGTGTCACGGTGATGACCACGCCCTCGGTGTTCACCGAGTTCGCCCGGCAGCGGGGGCTGGCCGCTGACGGGCGTTGTAAAGCGTTCTCCGCCAACGCCGATGGCACCGGCTGGGGCGAAGGGGCCGCGGTGCTGGTCCTGGAACGGCTCAGCGACGCGCAGCGCAACAACCACCCGGTGTTGGCGGTCATCGCGGGATCGGCGATCAACCAAGACGGCGCCTCCAACGGGTTGACCGCCCCGAACGGGCCCGCGCAACAACGCGTCATCACCCAGGCCGCGGCCAACGCCGGTGTCGCGCTCGATCAGGTCGACGTCGTCGAGGCCCACGGCACCGGCACCACCCTGGGCGACCCGATCGAGGCCGGCGCCCTGATCGCCACCTACGGCGCCGCACGCGGGGCAGCAAACCCACTGTGGCTGGGATCGATCAAATCCAACATCGGCCACACCCAGGCCGCCGCCGGCGTCGCTGGAATGATCAAAATGGTCGAGGCACTCAACCACGACAGCTTGCCCCCGACGCTGAACGTCGACCGTCCCAGTCCGCACATCGACTGGTCAGCTGGCACTGTGCGCCTACTCACTGACCCGGTGCCCTGGCCGCACACCGATCATCCCCGCACCGCGGCGGTATCGTCTTTCGGGATCAGCGGCACCAACGCGCACGTGATCCTGCAACAGGCCCCGGCGACCGAACCGGCCGAGCCAACCGATCACGGTGTCGAGTTGGGGCTGCGGATGTGGCCGGTTTCGGCGCGCACCCCCGCAGCGTTGAGCGCGCAGGCCGACCGGCTGCATCAGCATCTGGTCCGCCATCCCGACCTGGACCTCACCGACGTGGCCTACAGCCTGGGCGCCACCCGCACCCACCACTCCCATCGGGCAGTCATCACGGCGTCGGTGGCCAGCGCCGATCCGCGCGATGACGTGCTGGACGCTCTGGATGCCCTGCGCGCCGGCCATCCCCACCCGCAGCTGACCAGCCACCACTACCTGCCCCACCTGCGGGGTAAGACCGTGTTCGTCTTGCCCGGGCAGGGCGCCCAATACCCGGGCATGGGGCGCGAGCTCTACGAACACCACCGCGTCTTCGCCGACACCGTCGATGCCTGCGACGACGCGCTGCGCCCCTTCACGGACTGGTCGGTGCGCGACGTCTTGCGTCAGGACCCAACGGCACCGGCGCTGGACCGAGTGGACGTGGTTCAGCCCGTGCTGTTCACGATGATGGTTTCGCTGGCCGAAGTGTTGGCGAGCTACGGCATCGTCCCCGACGCGGTGATCGGCCATTCCCAGGGAGAGATCGCCGCGGCGTACATCGCCGGGGTGCTTCCCTTGCCCGACGCCGCGAAGGTGGTGGCACTGCGGAGCCAAGCACTGAGCGACCTGCGTGGTACCGGCGGCATGGCGTCGGTCCTGCTGGACGCCGAGCAACTGCACCCACGCTTGCAACCCTGGGGCGAGGCGCTGAGCATCGCGGCGATCAACGGCCCGTCACACACCATCATCAGCGGCGACCCCGCCGCGCTGGAGAAGTTCACCGCGGCCTGTGATAGGGACGGCGTCCACATCCGGCACATCGCGGTCGATTACGCCTCGCACTCCGCCCAGGTGGAATCGGCACGTGAGCGCCTCCTGGCCGGGCTGGCCGGCCTAACCCCGGTACCCGCGCGCATCGCGCTGTATTCCACAGTGGGGCAGGCGCTTTCGGCCGATCCGCTCGACACCACCACGATGGACGCCGACTACTGGTACCGCAACCTGCGTGAGCCGGTACGGTTCCATGACCGTGTGGTCGAGCGGCTGGCCGCCAGCGAGTGCACGTTCGTGGAGCTGTCCCCGCACCCGGTGTTGGCGCCGGCGATCACCGACACCTTGGCCCAGGCCGCGGGGCGGACCCAGTCGGCGGTGGTCATCACGTTGCACCGGGACCGCCCCGACCAGGACAGCCTGGCCACCGCGCTGGCCCAGCTGCACAATCACGGCCACAGCCCGTCGTGGTCGGCCCTGTATCCCCACGCGCGCACCGTCGGGCTGCCCACCTACCCGTTCGAGCACCGCCGCTACTGGCTGGCCCCCACCCCCAGCGGCGACGCCGGCGGGCTCGGCCTGGATCGCGCAGAACATCCCTTGTTGGGCGCCGTCGTCGAACTAGCCGAAGAGGACCGGGTCATGGTCAGCGGCCGGCTCTCGCCCAGCACCCAGAGCTGGCTGGTCGGCTGTCAGATCAACGACACCGTGGTGTTCCCGGCGGCGGGGTTCATCGAGGTGCTCCTGCGGGTTGGTGAGTTGACCGGCTGTCCAGTGATCGATGAGCTGGTGCTGGAAGATGCCCTGACTCTGTCGGAGCAAGCGCCGACCGACCTGCAGATCCTGGTGCATCCGCTCGAAGACGGGCGGCGCCCGTTCAACGTGCACTCGCGTACCGGCGATCGGCATCCCGGGGCATGGACGTTGCACGCCAGGGGCGCGCTGACAGCCGAGCAGCCCGCCGCCGGCCCTCCGCCCATGCCGGCGCCGGTTGTCGAGGCCCTCGACCAGGACGACTTCTACGAACCGTTGACCCAACAGGGTTACCGCTATGGCGGGCTGTTCCGATCGCTGCGGGGCATCGGCACCGACCCCGCCCAACCCGACGTCGTCTACGTCGAGGTGGGGTTGCCCGGCGGGACCGACGTCACCCGCTACGGCATCCACCCCGCGCTGCTAGACGCTGCCCTGCAGCCGTTGGCCCGGGTGTCGGACCGCACGGGCGAGGCGTCGCCGCGCATTCCGTACGCACTGAACGGCGTCATCCTGTATGCCACCGCGGCCACGCAGCTGCACATCGAACTGACGCGCACTGGCGAGGACACGTTCGCCCTGCACGCGACCGACCCCACCGGCGCACCGGTGATCACCATCGACGCGTTGACTTTGCGGGCCGTCTCCGACCGGATCGGCAGGCCGACCTCGGCAGCCCAGGTCTCCGACAGCTTGTTCGAGGTCACCTGGTCATCGGTGCCCGGCCTGCCCCGTCAGTCGGCGGCCCAACCACCGACGGTGTGCACCGACTCACCCGAGCGGCTGCCAACCAGCTTGTCTCACGGCACGATTCACACGGACCTAGCCACCTTGACCCCCTGCCCGGAGCAGGTGATCTGGCAGCTACCCCGCACCGACGGGGAGGCCGAACCGCTGCGGCGACTGCATACCTTGAACCGCCACGTTTTGGCCCAAGTTCAGGCGTGGCTGGCCCGGACCGACACCGCCAAGGCCTGCCTGATCGTCCTCACCCGTCATGCGGTGAGCGTCAGCGCTGATGATGGGCTGCCCGATCTGGCGCATGCCGCGGTTTGGGCGCTGCTACGCACCGTCCAAAACGAACACCCGGACCGAATTGTTCTGGTCGACACGGACGACACCGCCGCCACCGAGGACGACCTGCTGGCCCTCGCCTCGGCGCGACCAACGGGCGAGTCGCAGCTGGCTTTGCGAAACGGTGTCGTGCACATCCCCCGCCTGGCCCGCACCCGGAGCCTGACCCGGCCGGATGCCGCCGCCCGGTCTGCGGCGTTGGACCCCGACGGCACGGTGCTGATCACCGGTGGGACCGGGATGCTGGGGGCGCTCGTCGCCGAGCATCTGGTCACCCACTACGGCATCGAGCATCTGCTGCTGGTGTCTCGCAGTGGGCCCACTGCTGCCGGGGCGGACGAACTGCAACAACGCCTGACCCGGCTGGGTGCCCACGTCGCCATCACAGCCTGTGATGCCAGCAGCCCCGCCGAACTGGCCCCAGCGCTCGACAGCATCCCCGCCGGCCACCCGTTGACCGCGGTCATCCACGCCGCCGGCGTCCTCGATGACGCGGTGGTGACCGAACTGAGCCCCGAACAACTCGACGCGGTGTTGGCCGCCAAAGCCGACGCCGCCTGGCATCTGCATAACCTGACCGCCGATCGCGACCGGGCCGCGTTCGTGTTGTTCTCCTCGGCTGCGGGAATATTGGGCAGCCCCGGGCAGGCGAACTACGCGGCCGCCAACGGATTCCTGGACGCGCTGGCCCGCTATCGCCACCGCACCCAACGGCCGGCCACCAGTGTGGCCTGGGGCTACTGGCAGACCCCCACCGGAATGACTGCGCACCTCAATACGGCCGACCTGACCCGCCTGACCAGCACAGGCCTAACCCCGATCACCGGCGAGCACGGACTGGCCCTTTTCGACGCCGCCCTCACAAGTCAGCGGCCCAACCTGCTGGCCAGTCCGTTCAACACCGGCGCCTTGAACCGCCACGCACGCCACAACGCGTTAGACCCGATCCTGTCCGCCCTGACCACCATCCGCCGCCAAGCCGCCACTGCCAGCCCCTGCACACTGGCCGCCACGTTGGCCACCCAAACCCCGCGGCAACTGCTTGACACCCTCACCACGATGGTCACCGCCACCACCGCTGCGGTGTTGGCCCATCCCGACCCGGCCGGCATCGATCCCGACCGTCCCTTCAAAGCCTTGGGTATTGACTCGCTGACCGCCCTGGAACTGCGCAACACCCTCAATCACCACACTGGCCTCGCCCTGCCCGCAACCCTGGTCCTCGACCATCCCACCCCCGCCACGCTCGCTACCCACCTAGCCGGCCTGCTGACTGACTCCGCTGCGCCTGTGGTCCCAGCGGGGCAGGTGGTGAGCACGCGCGGCGACGAGCCGGTGGACAACACCCTCGCGTACTTGGATCAAGCAGCATTTCTTGCGCTGCGAGCGGTTCACGGCGCGCTGATCCAGGTCACCTGGATATACGACCGTGCCGTCGATGTCGATGGGTTGCGGCGTTTTCACCGCAATCTTGGACGCGGGTTGTTGGGACGCAGGATCGCACGGTCTCCGGTACCGTTCGCGCGGGATCACTGGGTCTTGGCTCCGGCGTCGGAAAACATCGATTTCGCCGCGACGCCGCGGCCGCGCGCCGAGGTGAGCGCATGGGCCGACGAGCGGGCGCGCCTACCCATTGATCCGGAGTGGGGACCCGGCTGGCATCTCGGTGCGCTTCCGCTCGAGGACGGCGGGACCGCGGTAAGCCTGGTGGTTACGCATACCCTCGCCGACGCGGGCGCGTTCGTCCAGGCGATAGCCGATGCCGCTGAGGGCAGGACGCACAATCTGGGCTATCCGCCGGCGGGATCGCGTACCCGCGGGCGGGCAGTGCGTGAGGATCTTCGGCAAACCGTCAAAGACCTGCCCGAGGTACGGCGGGCGTTGGTCGCCGTGGCTCGAAGGGCCCGACGCGACCGCCAAGAACTCAGATCATCGATCAAAGCGGCACCACCATCGCCGCGGACGGCCGGCGACGATCAGCCCGTAGAGATGCCTGCCCTGACCGCGTACGTCGAGCTAGCGGAATGGGATGCCTGCGCAAAAAGCCTTGGTGCAAGCAGCAACTCGCTTGCGGCAGGACTCGCGTGCAGACTCGCCGTCGGGGCGGGACGTGTTGCTGACGACGGAACAGTCACCCTGCGAGTCATGTTATCGCTGCGCACCGAAGGCGACACCCGTGGCAATGCGCTTACGAACGTCGACGTCGCGGTCGACCCGACGCACGCGGCGACGGATCTGAGCGACATGCACCTCAAAATCACGCAAGCAATCCTCGCGGCGATGGAGAACGCCGACGACGAGTTCTTGGCGCCACTCCCGCTGGCGGCGATGACACCATTATGGGCGGCCAGGAAAGTAGCAGGGATGGCGGTGGGCGGTTCCAGCCTTCCGGTCACTTGCTCCAATCTCGGTGACCTGCCCCCGGCAACGAACCGGCCCGACGGCACGGATGCCGACTATGTGTACATGAGAAATCTCGAGCCCGATATGAAGAAAAGCACGCTTGAAGCCATGGGTGGGCAACTGTTTCTGGCCACGTGGCGGGGCTTGGGGAAGATCTTTGTCAGGATCTATGGATATCTTCCCGGCCGGCCAAATACTAAAGACGAACTCCGCGAGATCGTTTCGCGTGCGCTCGCCGAATTCGGTCTGACTGCAGAGATCGACTGCTAATAGACGCGGGCACCGCCGACTCAGTGCGCCAGGCTGATTCATTCAATTAATCAGAGCTGACGCGCACGGTGCGCGAAAGGCGAACCGAAACAGTTGCGAGAGCCCACAATACGCCCTTAACCTCTTGATCGCGACATCAACCGCGCGGCGTCGAATGCGAAAACTCGCCCGAAAAGGAGTTGTTAGCTTCCGCGCGCCGGCGAGCTGTGCGCCCAGAGTTGCGCGTGCCGGAGGCGACGTCGCTTAGCTCCGCGGCCTGGCACGTTTGACGCAAGTCGAACGCGGAGGGGAGGATTGGCTGAGAAGCTGTCCACGCTGATCGACCAATGGGATGCAGCGTCGCTAGGCGCGGCGGATGGGCCCTTTGGCCGATTGGCTATGTTCCCTGGTGCGTTCGTGTCATACTGCCCCGATGGCGCTGCAACGTACGCCCACCGAAAAGCTCATCCACCGGCTGAATCGCAACCCAATCTTCCTGAAGCTCTTGAATTTGCGCTTCAAGTACGGCTACCGCCTTCTCAGCCGCCTGCTCACCAGAGACGACGTATTATTCCTCAATTACGGATATGAGGAGAATCCGCCGATGGCGGTGCCGCTGGCGGCGTCCGATGAGCCCGACAGGTTTCCGATCCAGCTCTACCACCGCACGGCAACCCAGGTGGATATCAGCGGCAAAAAAGTGCTGGAGGTCAGTTGTGGCCACGGCGGCGGTGCTTCCTATCTCATGCGGACTCTGCACCCGGCCTCCTACACGGGCCTGGATTTGAACACAGTAGGCATAGAGTTCTGCCGAAAGAGGCACAATCTGCCCGGCATGGACTTCGTGCAGGGCAACGCCGAGAGCCTGCCCTTCGCCGATCAGTCTTTCGACGTGGTGATCAATGTTGAAGCCGGGCTCCACTACCTTGACTTCGCCCGATTCCTCACGGAAGTGGCGCGCGTACTGCGCCCGGGAGGGCATTTCCTGTACGCGGATATCCGGGACGCCGAGGCAGTCACCGCGTGGGACGCGGTGCTTGCCGACGCCCCCATGCGGCTGGTGTCGGAACGGGTCATCAACGCTGAGGTTATGCGCGGGCTGGAGAAGAACCGGCTTCTGGACCAACTCACTCGTCGTCTGCCGAATATTGAGTCTCTGCGCAAAGTAGCCGACGATTTTGCCGGCGGGTCGGGCTCGTTGACCTACCGTCGTCTGGAAAACGGCGAGGTCTCTTACCGGATGTTCTGCTTCGCCAAAGATTGAGGCAATGTAGGAAAGCCGCTTCACTTTTCGTGCGTCCGAGTCAGGTACAGATGTGTACCCGCCGAGTCGGCAAGCACGGATCAACGAGGCCCCGGAAGGGCTACGGCCTACCGAGATACGCTGGTCAAATGAGGCTTGGCCGTCCTTTGCGACGTTAATGCGAGAACGCCCCATCTCGCCGAAGGCAATCGCCGAGGATATAGCGAGTGCGATACTTTTTAAAAGCCTTCGCACCTTAGCTCCGCTGCTACCCACGCTGAGCTATGCGTTTATCCGTTGCTTTACCTGTCTTCGCTGCAAAATCAACGGCTGAATCTATTTTCTTTACCGGAGTTTGCTGTAGCGTCGCCTCGCAGTGGGCAAACGACCAGGGTTTGACGACCAGTACGCCGCAGCTCCGGCAGCGCGTCAATGGCCATCTGAAAGCCACCGCTGGTGGCCAGGAAAGTCCCGCCCGCTGCGACGGGCGTTGCGTGAGGACCTGCGGCAGGCCGTCAAGGACCTGCCCGACGTCGCGCACGCACTGGGCGCCGTGGCGCGGAGGGCCCGGCGCGATCGGCGGGAGCTCCAATCGTCGATGAAGGCCGCGCCACCTTCCCCCCGAACGTCGAATGGCGATCAGACGGTAGAGGTGCCCGCCCTGACCGCGTACGTAGACCTGGCGGAATGGGATGCCCGCGCGAAAAGCCTTGGTGCAAGCAGCAACTCGCTCGTGGCCGGAATCGCGTGCAGGCTCGCGGTGCGGGTCGGGCGTATTCAAGACGATGGCACCGTCACCTTACGATTCCTGGTGTCGCTACGAACGGAAGGCGACACCCGTGGCAACGCGCTGACGAGTGTCGACGTCACGGTCGACCCCACGCCCGCGGCGACGAACCTCGGGGACATGCAAGCCAAGATCACGCAGGGAATCCTCGCGGCGATGGAGGACCCCGACAACGAGTGGCTGGCGCCGCTGCCGCTGGCGGCGCTGACACCGGTGTGGGCGGCCCGGAAGGTGGCGGGGATGGCGGCCGGTGGTTCCACCCTTCCGGTCACTTGCTCCAATGTCGGGGACCTGTCCCCGGCGGCGAACCGGCCCGACGGCACAGATGCCGACTACGCGTACCTGAGGAACCTCGAGCCGGATATCAAGAAGAGCACGCTCGAGGCCATGGGTGGACAACTCTTCCTGGGTTCGGGACGGGGCAGCGGGAAGATGTTCATCAGGATCTCTGCCTATCTTCTCGGCCGGCCGAACACCAAAGATGAGCTGCGGAAGAACGTGTCGGCTACCTTCGCCGAATTCGACCTGCATGCGGAGATCGACTGCTAACAACTGCTGTGCTGCTCGCTTGTTAGCGGCAGGAGCCGGGTTGAGCAGCTTTCGGTACCCAACGGTCGAGGACTCTGGCATTACCGATTGCTTGTCTATCTTCCTGCACGACAGTGCATTTGAATTGGGCGGCTCGCCGGAAGAAATTGGCTGTTTACCGCGGAATCGCGGTGGCTTATCATGAAACGTAATGATGAACAAAAGATGAACAAGCAGTAAACGGATCAACGTGTGGCAGTGTTTCGGCAACGTGCGCCGTGGAACCGGAGGCACGGCGCACGTATCTGCTCTAGGTATCAATTCGCCGTTACTGACGGCCCTATCAAGGACGGATGCCCCTCCATGTTCATCGGCGTCACAGGCCACTCCGGTGCACTGGTTACCGCAATCGTGGTGCTAACTGGCGCCGCAATTGTGCGAAGCGGTGCAGCCGCGGCCGATGCGAACCAAGACGACCGGTTCTTGGCGCTGTTGGATCAAGAAGGTATCCCTGCGCTCCGGGGCGTGCCGAGCCTCATCGACACGGCCCATGACGTTTGTCGCACACTCGACGCCGGCATGCCGGCGGCCGGCTTGGTGGACGCGATGGTCAACAATGCGTTTGGGATCGACCCGGCCGAGCGCGAATACGCCCCCGGACGCCTCGCGCGCACCGAGGCTCGCTTCATCACCGCGGCAGTGGGGGCGTACTGCCCCTACGATGAAGGCAAGATTGCTTCGATCAGGGCTAATCGCACGGGATGGAACGAGTCGATGCACCGGGGCGTCCCGGACATGCGGACGGCGGTGTTTGCCTCGCTGATCGCAGCCGTTCCCTCTGGGGAGATCACCGATCCCGATCCACCGCAAATTCCGGCAACATCGCCGCCAGCGGCGCAGATCCGGACACCACACCGGGCCGTGGCGGCGCCGCCTCCACCGAAACAGCCGCCGCCAGCGCAAAAGCCGCCGCCTCCACCGCAACAGGTGGTGGAGCCCCCACCCCAAGAGCCGCCGCCTCCAGCGCAACAGCCGCCGCCTCCACCGCAACAGGTGGAGCCTCCCGCTGTTGGTCCTCAGCCGGGGAGTGCACCCGGCAGTGGCGGTGGTGGCAGCAATGGCGGCGCCGGCAATGGCGGTGGCGGCAACGGCGGCAGCGGCGGTGGTAGCACCGGCGGCACCGGCGGTGGCGCTCCGGCGGATCCGTCACCGGGCTTTGTCCGGCTCGCTCCGTGACGGACCAATGGCATGCCTGACGCCTGTCCCGTAAGCTTGTGATGGTTTGTGCCGCAACAGATTAGCGATGCGCCAGGTCGGTTGGCAGCCTGTCTGTCACGGCGAATCGCGGTCATTGGCGATAGCAAGCGGCGGTCGTACACTTTCTTTGCCGAAGGCGGGTAGCAGGTGCGTGAAGGCGGCAGTACGCGAGAACCCGCCACCTGCCGCCGTGGTCATTGGTGCGGTTAGAGACGGCCCGCCACGAAAGTTGCGGCCTGACTTGGCATCCCGTTGTGCAGATAGGATAGGTGCTCCGGCGAAAACAGCTCGTCGTGCGTAGGCAGCGTCAGGAGCGCGCCTGGAGCGCAAACCGGATCGCCGGGCGCGCACAAGTCAACGGCCTTCGCCCCATACCACGGGCTCAGCTCAGTTATCGGCGCTCCCAGAAATCTGCCTGACGGATTACCGAAGGTGGCG
>NZ_DATJPU010000275.1:0-18365 GCF_035506235.1 Mycobacterium sp. | reverse complement strand
TTGCCGGTGCGCCGGCGTCGGACGATGAGCTTGTCGCTCGACTTGTTGGGCTTGCGGGTCCGGCCCTCGGGCTTGCCCCACGGGCTCACCGGGTGACGGCCACCGGAGGTCTTGCCCTCGCCGCCGCCATGCGGGTGGTCGACCGGGTTCATCACGACACCACGGACGGTGGGGCGCTTGCCCTTCCACCGCATACGTCCGGCCTTGCCCCAGTTGATGTTGGCCTGCTCGGCATTGCCGACCTCGCCGACGGTGGCGCGGCAGCGCACGTCGACGCGGCGGATTTCGCCGCTGGGCATGCGCAGCGACGCGTAGCTGCCCTCCTTGCCGAGCAACTGGATGCTCGACCCCGCCGAGCGCGCGAGCTTGGCGCCGCCGCCGGGCCTCAGCTCCACGGCGTGCACCAGGGTGCCGGCCGGGATGTTGCGCAGCGGCAGGTTGTTGCCCGGCTTGATGTCGGCGTTGGCGCCCGACTCCACCACGTCGCCCTGCGAGAGTCCAAGTGGGGCAACGATGTAGCGCTTCTCGCCGTCGAGGAAGTGCAGCAACGCGATGTTGGCCGTGCGGTTCGGGTCGTACTCGATGTGCGCGACCTTGGCGTTGACGCCGTCCTTGTCGTTGCGGCGGAAGTCGATCACCCGGTAGGCGCGCTTGTGCCCGCCTCCCTGGTGGCGGGTGGTGATCCGGCCGTGCGCGTTGCGCCCGCCGCGACCGTGCAGCGGGCGCACCAGCGACTTCTCCGGCTCCGAACGGGTGATCTCGGCGAAATCGGACACGCTGGCGCCGCGGCGACCCGGGGTCGTCGGCTTGTACTTACGAATTGCCATGTCTCATCAGGTCTTTCTGTCGCGCTCGGCTAGCTCGGTGCGCCGAAGAGGTCGATCGGCTTGCTGCCCGGCGCCAGGGTGACGATGGCGCGCTTGATGCTCTTGCGCTTGCCGTATCCGGTCCGGGTGCGCTTGCGCTTGCCCTGTCGATTCGCGGTGTTGACCGACGCGACCTTGACGGAAAAGATCTTCTCGACCGCGATTTTGATCTGCGTCTTGTTCGAGTCGGGGTGCACCACGAACGTGTAGACGTTGTCATCGAGGAGCCCGTAGGACTTCTCGGAGATGACCGGCGCCAGGATGATGTCGCGGGGGTCAGCGATGGTCGCCATCAGGCCGAAACCTCCTCGGCAGAACTGGTGTTGGCCGCGATGTAGGCGTTGAGCGCCTCGACGCTGAACACCACGTCGTCGGAGCGCAGCACGTCATAGGTGTTGAGCTGGTCGGGCGCCAGGACGTGCACACCCGGCAGGTTGCGCACGCTTTTGGCACCGGTCTCGTCGGTGCGGCCGATGACGAGCAGCACCTGCCTGCGATCGGTCAGCGTGCCCAGAAACGCCTTGGCGCTCTTGGTGGACGGGGCCTGGCCCGCGACCAACTCGGTGATGGCGTGGATGCGCCCGTTGCGCGCCCGGTCGGACAGCGCCCCACGCAACGCCGCGGCGATCATCTTCTTGGGCGTGCGCTGGCTGTAGTCGCGCGGCTTGGGGCCGTGCACGACGCCGCCACCGGTCCATTGCGGGGCCCGCGTCGAACCCTGCCGCGCACGGCCGGTGCCCTTCTGCCGCCAGGGCTTGCGGCCGCCGCCGCTGACCTCGCCGCGCGTCTTGGTCGAGTGCGTGCCCTGGCGGGCGGCCGCCCGCTGGGCGGTGACCACCTGGTGCATCAGCGCGATATTGGCTTCGACGTCGAACAACTCGGCCGGCAGCTCGATGGAGCCGTCGACCTTGCCGTCGGGCGTCTTGACCTCGATCTTGAGTGCCATTACTTCTCACCTCGTTTGATCGCGCTGCGGACCATCACGAGCCCACCGGTGCGGCCGGGGACCGCACCTTTGATGAGCAGCACGCCGTTCTCGGTATCGACCTTGTGCACCAACAGGTTCTGCACGGTCACCCGGTCGTTGCCCATCCGGCCGGCCATCCGGGTGCCCTTGAACACCCGCGCCGGGGTGGCGCAACCGCCGATGGAACCCGGCCGGCGGTGCACCGCCTGGGCACCGTGGCTGGCGCCCTGACCGCGGAAGCCGTGCCGCTTCATGGTTCCTGCGAAGCCTTTGCCCTTGGAGGTGCCGGTCACGTCGACATAGGTGCCGTCGGCGAAGATCTCGGCCGTCAACTCCTGGCCGACCTCGTATTCGGAGGAGGCGTCCGGGTTGTCCAGACGCAGCTCGGCCAGGTAGCGGCGCGGGTTGACGCCCGCGGCGGCGTACTGGCCGGTCACCGGCTTGTTGACCTTGCGCGGGCTGATCTCGCCGTACGCCAGCTGCACGGCGCTGTAGCCGTCGCGCTCCGGGGTCCGGATGCGGGTCACCACGTTCGGCCCGGCCTTGACCACCGTCACGGGCACGACGCGGTTGTTTTCATCGAATACCTGCGTCATGCCCAGCTTGGTGCCCAGAATGCCTCTTCTTGCCATGGTCCTGAAGCTCCTACTGGATGTTGACGTCGACACTGGCCGGAAGGTCGATGCGCATGAGCGCGTCGACGGTCTTCGGCGTCGGGTCGAGGATGTCGATCAGCCGCTTGTGGGTGCGCATCTCGAAGTGCTCCCGCGAGTCCTTGTACTTGTGCGGAGAGCGGATGACGCAATACACGTTCTTCTCGGTCGGCAGCGGCACCGGACCTACGACGCTGGCACCCGTGCGGACGACGGTCTCGACGATCTTGCGCGCCGATGCGTCAATAGCCTCATGGTCGTAGGCCTTAAGCCTGATGCGGATCTTCTGTCCCGCCACGCTTTCTCCTACCCTCACTCCTCTTGAAGCCCGGTATCCGGGCTTACATCCATGTCTCAGTGCCCCCCGGCGCGCCAATCGGCCGCCCAATCCTGGGCCGGTCGAGCGTCGCGCCGGATACTGCGCCGCTGTTTACCTGTCGTGGTCCACCGGCCCCCGCGGTCGGGTGTGTCACCCTTACGCAGCCTCTTTCGCGGCCGAAATTAGTCGCGTTCCGAGGATGAGACCGGACGCGCCCGTTTGGGCGCTGGTCGTATGCCCGGCCAGGCGCAGAACCTGGCGAAAGGCAACCCGAACAGTATGCCCTAGATCGCGGCTCGGACAAAATTTCGGGGCTGACGTTATTTCGGGGCTGACGTTGCCGCCTCAAGCACCTGCCGATTCGATACTCGCCGCGCTGGCCCGGTGCTGTGCGCGCTGAACGTGCAGGAAACCGTCGACGGCCGCGCGCGCGCACTCGCGGTAGTCGAAGTCGGGGAGGGTGGACAGGCGTCCCAGCACCAGCGGGCCGATCAGCAGGGCGATCGCCCGCGAACGGTCGACCTCGCCCAGTTCGCCGGCGGCCTCGGGGCTGTCGAACACCGCGTCGAACGGCGCGGCGTACTGCTGGGCGATGCGTTCCCGCAACGAGGTGATCGAACAGCTGTCGGCGGCGCGGGCGTCACGCGGTTCTGGCAACCCTTCCAGGTCGGGCCCCAGGGCCAGCCACGACATGGCCGTCAGCAGGGCCGGCGCCTGCGCGACGGCTTCGGCCTGGGCCAGCACCACCGCGACGAGCCGATCCCGCAGTGAGCCCGCGGCCGGTGGCGTCGGCGATGGCGGTATCAGGCTCTTGAAGGCCGCCGCCAGCAAATCATTTCCGCTCGGGAAGTGGCGATACAGGGTCGCCCTCGCTACATTGGCGCTACGGGTGACCGCATCGACCGTCACCGCGCTGGGACCCCCGGAACGCAGAAGCGCGGCAGCGGCTTCGAGCAAGCGGGCCCGGGACCGCGCCGGCCGGGGATCGGTACTTCCGCCGGTGATTGTGACCCACCTCTCCGTTTGGGGCCGGGATTATCGGCTACTTTACAAGACTATTGGTCTCAAAACTTCTACGCCCCCGTTAGGAGGCGCTTTTTATGGTCGAAGCGCTGGTACGGCCTGATCAGCGTACTGACGCGACGGGCATCGGCGGAAACCGACGCGCCCGAATCTGGACACTGGCCGTCGCCTGCATGGGTGTCGGGCTGGTCGTCGCGTCGATGACGGCACTGAACACCGCGTTGGGCGACCTCGCGGTGGCCACCTCGGCGACGCAGTCGCAGCTGAACTGGATCGTCGACGGGTACACGGTGGCCCTGGCGTGCCTGTTGTTGCCCGCCGGGGCGATCGGCGACCGGTACGGCAGGCGGGGTGCGCTGCTGGCCGGTCTGGTGATCTTCGCGCTCGGCTCGGTCGCGCCGGCGATGCTGCACACGCCGCTGCAGATCATCGCGGGACGGGCCGTGGCCGGCGTGGGCGCCGCGTTCGTGATGCCCGCGACGCTGTCGCTGCTCACGGTGGCCTATCCGAAAGAAGACCGCGTCAAGGCCGTCGGGATCTGGGCCGGCACGGCCGGGTCCGGCGCGGTTCTCGGCATGCTCGGATCCGGCCTGCTGCTTGAGTTTTGGGACTGGCACGCGATCTTCTGGTCGTTGGGCGCCGCCGGTTTGGCGATCTTCGCGCTGGCGTGCACGGTGGCGTCGTCGCGCGACAGCACCGCCCCCCGGATCGACAAGCCGGGCGCGCTGCTGATCGGGGCGGCGCTGGCAATCGGGGTCGCGGCGATCCTGGAGGCGCCCAATCGCGGATGGAGCGATCCCCTGGTCTGGGGCGGGCTGGTCGCGGGTGCCATGATCGCCGCGGTGTTCGGTGTCGTCGAACTCCGGCGGCGGCAACCGCTCCTCGACATGCGACTGTTCACCGACCCCAGCTTCGCCACCGGGGTCGCATCGATCGTCGTGTTGTTCGGCGCGACGTTCGGCTTCTTCTATCTGGGCATGCAGTATGTGCAGCAGATCCTGGGCTATTCGCCGCTGATGACGGCGGTCGCGTTCACGCCGTTCATGGTGCCGCTGGCCATCTGCTCGGCGTTGTCGTTCTGGTACGTGCCCAAGCTCGGTCTGCGGCTGGTGATCTTCGTGGGAACGGCTTTGATGGCGGTGGGCTTCGTCAGCATGCGCGTGCTGGACCTGCACACGTCCTACCTGGAATTGGCGTGGCCGACCCTGATCCTGTCCACCGGCATCGGATTCTGTACCGCCCCAACGACGTCGGCCATCATGGGCGCGGTCCCGGACGAGAAGCAGGGCGTGGCCTCGGCGGTGAACGACGCCTCCCGCGAGACGGGCGGGGCGTTGGGCATCGCCGTCGCCGGTTCGATCCTGGCCGGGCACTATTCGCAGGAGGTCGCAGGAAAGCTGGCGCAATTCCCCGCGCCGGTCCGTGGACCGGCGACCGATTCCCTGGCCAAAGCCGTCGAAGTGGCCAACAAGCTCGGGCCGCAGGGGCGGCCGTTGGCCGAGTTGAGCAAAACGGCCTTCGTGACCTCGATGCACGCCTCGACGACCGCGCTGGCCGTGATCGTCGCGGTCGCCGCGGTCCTGATCGGGCTGTGGGCTCCCGGGCCCGACGGGCGGCAGCTAAGCCTGGTGCGCCGAATCGTCTCCGCCAGGGGGTTCTCGCGCGCCGGCGTCGATTCGTCGCGCTGAGCCGCAGTGGATCCGGATTGGCCGCGTCCCCCGAAAGTTCACCTGAAAACGCCTCGGCCACTCCGAGAAGGGCGCTAGCATCCGCAAAGAGCGGAGTCCGTTACGGGGGAGGCGGACGCCGTCGAGGCTACCCGGGGGAGCGGAATGTCCTATCTGATCGCAGCGCCGGCGTATGTGGCGGCCGCCGCAATGGATTTGGCGAACATCGGATCCATGGTCGGCGACGCCAATTCAGCCGCGCTGGGCCCGGTGTCGAGCGTGCTGCCCGCGGGCGCCGACGAGGTGTCGGCGAGCATCGCCAGCCTGTTCGACGCGCACGCCCAGGTCTATCAGGCGCTCAGCGCCGCGGCGCAGGCGTTCCACACCCAGTTCGTGCAGCTGATGAGTTCCGGCGCCGAGCAATACGCCCTCACCGAGGCCGCCAACGCCAGTCCCCTGCAAACCGTCGAGGGCATGGTGAGCGGCAATTCCCCCAGCCAGGCGCTGTCGACCGCGCAACCGCTGATGGGCAGCGCGGCTTCGGCGGGTTCGGCGGCGGCTTCGGTGCCGGCGTCGATGGCGGCCCTGGCGGGTGGTGCGGCGCCGGCGGCCCACGCGGCCCCCGCGGCGGCGGTCGCGCCGGCTCCGGCCGCGCCGGTCGCCATGGCTCCGATCGGCACACCCTTGGCGGCGGCGCCGGCCTTCGCGCCGACGGCCCCGGCGCCCCTGGCCCCGGCCGGTATGCCGGCCGCCGCGGTGCCCGCGGCTTCACCCCTGACCCCCGGGCTCTCCCCGGCGGCGGCACCGGTGCCGGCCGCTCCGGTCGCGGCCGTCGAGGCGGAAACACCGGCATTCTCCCCGGCCACCGCGGCGCAGGCGATGCCGATCACGACGCCGCTCAATGCGGCGCCCGCAGCAACTCCGAACTATTCTCCGGCCACGCCGGCCTACTCCCCGGCAGCGGCCGGATCCCACGAAGAGCAACCGGTGGCGGCGGGCGCGCCGATCGAGACGCAGCCCTACTCAGCCTGATTCACCGAGCGCACGCGGCAGCCGGAATCGTGGGATATCCCTGATTGATGGCCGCTGCGCCACACGCTCAACTCAGTCAACGAACTCCGACGCCCGGTGCCCGAGCATCACGATGGTCGCGTGCGGGCCGCGGCTGGTGATCGCGGGCAGGACGGAACCGTCGATCACCCAAAGGTTTTGGATGCCCAGCACCCGGCAGCGCGGGTCAACGACGGCGCCCATCGGCGCAGTGCCGCAAAGATGTTGAGATGTCGACCACACGGGCGGCCCGACGGATGCTGCCGCACCGGCCAATTCGCGGGCGAGTTCGCTGCCCTCGCGCAGCGCCGCGACGTCGTCGGGTTCGCTGTCGTAGCGGTGCTCGATCCACGGCGGCACGGCCGGATCCGGCGAGACCAGCGTGATACGTCCGCGCGCCCGCGGACGCATCAGCGCCACCCCGATGTGGGGCCAGTCGGGATGCCCCGCGGTGCCGTCGCCGGTCATCGCGACGAATCCGCCGGTGTACGGCCTGATCTCGAGCCCGTCGGCGGTGCTGAGCACCACCTCCAGCACGGGCCGTCCCGGGGCCACGGTCCAATTCGTCGGCAACACCCATTCCGGGTGGTCGCTGCACGACGTGCCCACCGGCAGCGGCGCCACCACCGGGACGCCGGCGGCCCGCAGCATGGCTTCGTCGCCGATGCCGGAGAGCATCAGCAGGTGCGCGGACTGAATTGCGCCGGCGCACAATAGTATCCGGTCGGCGGCGAGCTCCAATGGGCCGTGCGGGCCGATCGCGTCGACGCCGACCGCGGTGGCGCCGGAGAAACGCAGTCGCACCGCCCGGGTCCGCTCCAGCAACGACAGGTTGGGCCGGCCGAGCGCCGGCAGCAGATACGCGGCGCCGGAACCGGTGCGTACACCATCGACGATGTTCAGCGGGACCGCGCCCAGCCCCGAAATCAGTTCCGGCCCAGAATCGTTGAGATCGTCGATCCAGGGAAACCCGGTGCGCTCCGCAGCGGCGATGAAAGTTTCTGTGGCGCCGGTCATTTCGCGCGTCCGTCGCACCGCGATCGGGCCGGTCCTGCCGTGGGCGGGACCGCCGAAATCGAGGTCCGTCTCGATGGCCCGGAAGTGCTCGAGCACCTCGGACCAGGCCCACCCGGGCAGCGGGACGCGGTCGAAGTCGCTCGGCAGCGCCCGGCAGAAGTAGCCCCCGTTGACGGCGCCCGAGCCGCCGACCGTCGCACCGCGCACGATCGGGAGTTTGAGAGCGTGCCGATCGGTGAGCTGGGTCAGGTAACGCCGGGCCACCGGGCTGCCGACCCCGATCGGCAGTTGCAACCCGTTGGCGGTCAAAGCCAGCAAGTCCGGATCGGCGAGCCCGGGGCCCGCCTCGAGGACGGTCACGGTGCGGCCGGGATCGCCGGAAAGCCGTTCGGCGACAACCGATCCAGCGCTGCCGGCGCCGACGATCAGCACGTCGCTGCGCGGGACGGCCGCGGTCAAGGCGATTTCAAGGCCACTATGTGCGGATCTGCGGCTTGAGCGCCCGAACGTTGCGTTCGCGCGCCACCCCCCACCACAGCCCGAGGCCGTAGGCCAGGTCGTCCACGCGCTTGAGCAGCAGGTAGGTCAGCAGCCCGATCGTTTCGGCCTCGTCGCCGGTGGCATCGCGGCGGCGGAGCCAGTCCACCACGCCGTCCATCACGGCGGCCACCAGCACGACCCGTCGGCAGTGCCGCGACAGGACGGCCGCGAGCAACGCCACCGGCCAGTAGTGCCGGCAGACCGCCGACGCCAGTTGCAGCGCCGCCGCCCACAGGCCGCGGGTCGCGATCGTGACAACGTCCCACAGCGAGGTCTCGACGCTGCGCATGGCCCGGGCGATGCGCCGGCCCGTCACCAGCGCGACGACGATCGACGCGAGCTGGCCGAGGCTGGTCCCCAGCGCCACCAGAGTCCAGGCCATCAACGCCCAGCCGGAGATCACCACCGGCGCCGTCTTGTCCGGGTGGCGCACCGACAGCGGGGCGGCCGAGCCGCCATAGAACGCCTTGCGCGCAATCCAGTCCCGCAATTCGGCGCGGTGATCGTGCGCTACCTGCGCGATTGGCTCGTAGCGCAGGCGGGCGCCCGCTTCGATGAGCCGCCAGCACAGGTCGACGTCCTCGCCGGCCTGCAGGGTCTCGTCGAACCCGCGGACGTCGCGGATGGCCGAGCGGCGACAGATGATGGCCGCGCTGGGGACGTAGGACACCGTGCTGTGGGGTAGCACCGGGGCCTCGCGCTCCCCCAGGTCCAGCGACGAGTGCAGCGCCTCGTAGCGCGCCACCACGTTCTCGCTGTGCGACAAACCGACGATGCGCGGCGCGACCAGGGCGACGGTGGGATCGCAGAAGTGACCGAGCAAGGCTTCCAGCCAACCCCGGCGCGGCGTCACGTCGGAGTCCAGGAACGCGACGAAGTCTGTGGTGCAGGCGGCGAGCCCGGTGTTGCGCGCCGCAGCCGGGCCCTTGCTGTAGGAGTGGCGCAACACCTCGACATCGCAGTGCGCGCCGATGAAGTCTTCGGGCTCGATCGGCGGGAACGAGCCGTCGTCGACCACCACGACGCGCAGTCCACGCAGTGAGCTCACCAAGCGCCGCACGCCGGAAACGTTGTCGCGCACCGGGATTACCACGGTCACGTCGCGGTGCGACGGGCCGCCCGCGGGCCGGGGGTGGGCCACCGTGGCGTCCAGCAGGGTGCGGGCCAACTGCGCGCTGACGTCGTCGCGGACCTTCAGCCGGCCGTCGGACAGCATGCTCTGGGCGGCCGGAGCCAACTTCAGCAGTCGCGTCGGTGAGCCGCCCAGCAGCGCCGAACCGTCGCCGAGCACCCGCACGCGGCGATCGACCTGGACGGCGAATCCGTCCGGCAACCGGGTGGCGGTCATGTCAGCATCCCGTCGGGCCCGGGTGACCACCGGGCGACTCGACGGACACACTCGTCGACCATCTCCGCGAAGATGCGCTTGCCCTCGGCGGCGGTCGCGGTCGTCGGGTCCCCCAGCACCCCGACCGGGCTGACCGCCGCGACTCCCCCGCGACGCAACGAGGGGAGCAAGTCGGGCAATGGCGCCGGGTTGCCGGCGAGCCACCGGTCGGTCAGCACCTCGGCCGGCGAGACATGGAGCAACACGGATGTTTCGGTATGGCCGGCGTGGGCGTCCCCGCCCGCGGCGACGCACGGGCACCAACCGACGTCCCGGCCTTCGCCGCGCAGCCGCGCGACCGCCCCGTTCAACGCGCCGATGTTGCCGCCGTGGCCGTTGACAAAGACCAGGCGCGGGGCCCAGCGGGCGGCTGACCTGCCGTACTCCACCAGGAGCGACGTCAGGGCTTCGGTGCCGATGGAGATGGTGCCGGCGAAGTCCTGGTGCTCGCCGCTGGCGCCGTAGGCGATGGCCGGCGCCACCAGCCAGCCTTGCTCCAGCCGCGCCCGGGCCCCACGGGCGACCGCGGCCGCGATGCGGGTGTCGGTGTCCAACGGCAGGTGCGGACCATGTTGTTCGGTCGACCCCAGCGGGACCATTATTGGCGGCGAGGTGCTTAATAGCTGGCTTGACGTCGCCGTTGCTAATTCGCCGAGTGCGGGCACTGGCTGATGGTAGGACGAATTCACCTGGCGTGCACCAATTGTTGACCCTCCAAAAAATTTTTTTTCTGGGTAGTTCACCGAGCGGCCGAAATCGATGGCTCGTGCGTCACGGTTACCTCGCGAACACCACAATTTTCGGGTCGATGATTGAGATCAGATCAAATCTGGATCAAATCCTGGCAATTTTGCCCAAAATGGCCCGGCTATGGGCGAGGCACTCCGAGCGCCAGGGCGAAGCCCGCCGGCACCAGGATGTCGTCCGGGCTGAGGTCGTGGACCGACGAGTGCCCGAGGCCCATAAGCGCCGAGTCGATGCCGCCGCGCAAGATGTCGAGGACGTTTTCCACCCCCGCCTGCCCGGCCGCGGCCAGGCCCCACAGGTACGCGCGGCCGATCATCACACCGCGCGCGCCCAGGGCCACCGCCTTGACGACGTCGCCGCCGCGGCGGATGCCGCCGTCGAGCAGCACCTCGATCTGGTCGCCGACCGCCGCGGCCACCGCGGGCAGGGCGCGGATCGACGCCGGCGTGCCGTCCAGGTTGTTCCCACCGTGGTTCGATACCGAGATCGCCGAAACACCAGCGTCCACAGCCCTTTTGGCGTCATCGACGCGCATCACGCCCTTGAGCATGAAGGGTCCGCCCCACATCTCGCGCAGCCAGGCGATGTCCTCCCAGGTCGGCGGCGGAGTGCCCATCCACTCCCCGTACGCGGCGAAGAACGCCGGGCCGGGCTCGCCGCGGCGGCCCTGGTTGGGCACCCGCAGGTCCGGCGGGCGCAGCGTCTTGCCGTACTTCCACAACCAGCGGGGCTTGAAGACCGCCTCCGGGGACTGCCGCAGGATGGTCCGCAGGTTCATCTCCTCGGGAATCTTCGGGCTACCCCAGTCACGCCCGTGGGAGAACGACCAGTCGGTGGTGACGATCAATCCGACCGCTCCGGCCCGGCGCGCGCGCTCCACCCGCTCGGCGATCGCGTCGCGGCCGCCCAGCCAGTAGACCTGGAAGAACACCTTGGGGTTTGCGGCGATGACCTCCTCGATCGGCTTGCTGGCGAAGGAGGACAGCCCCATCGCCGTTCCCCGCGCCGCCGCCGCCCGCGCGACGGCGACCTCGCCGTCCGGATCGACCGCCTGGACGCCGGTGGGGGAGATCAGCACCGGCATCGAGATATCTTGTCCCATCACGGTGGTCGATTGGTCGCGCTTTTGCGGCGCGCCGACGACGTGGGGCGCAAATCCGAGTTCACTGAACGCCTCGACGTTGTTCGAGACGGTGATTCCCTTTTCACTGCCCGCGACCAGCGCCGAATAAACCGATTTCGGTAGCCGCCGCTTCGCGCGCTGCTGGGCGATGGCCACCGTTTCGAACCATTGGTCGGCCATGGTCACAGGGGGCTTTCGTTGCAGAGCCGCGCCGGTGGCCGCGACAGTGTCAGGGGTATCGGCCCGGTCGTCTTCCGGGAGTGGTCGGCGCGCGGCCGCGGCTTGTGGCGCTCGCGGGCCAGCGCCGGCGCGCCGTGGCCCTGGACGCACTCGGGGTCCGGCCCGTCCATCGGCAGCCCGGTGAAGAACTTGGCCGCCATGCAGCCGCCCCGGCAGGCGTCGTAGTGCCCGCAGCTGCCGCAGGCGCCCGCCGACTGCGGTTCGCGCAGCTCACGAAACAGCGGCGCCTCCTTCCAGACCGTGCCAAATCCCCCGTCGGACAGGACGTTTCCCGCCAGGAACCGGTCGTGGATGGCAAACGGGCAGGCGTACACGTCGCCCACGGGGTCGATCAGGCACACCACCCGGCCGGCCCCGCACATGTTCAGGCCGGCCAGGGCGCCGGAGGAGCCGAGCGGCGCCAGGTGAAAGAAGGAGTCGCCGGTGAGCACCCGCTCCCCGTTGGCGACCAGCCAGGCGTAGAGCTGAACCTGCTGGGCGGCGGTGGGGTGCAGGTCTTCCCACACGTCGGCTCCCCTACCCGACGGGCGGAGCCGGGTGATCCGCAGCGTGGCACCGTAACGGCTTGCCAGCGCGGCGAATTCGTCGAGCTGGTCCACGTTGTGCCGGGTCACGACGACGGAGATCTTCGCATCGCGAAAGCCCGCGGCGGCCAGATTCTCCAGCGCGCGCACCGCCATCGCGAACGAGCCGGCGCCGCGGACGGCGTCGTTGACCACGGCGGTGGCGCCGTCGAGCGAGATCTGGACGTCGACGTAGTCGCTGGCGGCCAACCGCGCGGCGACCCCCGGGGTGATCCGGACGCCGTTGGTCGAGAATTTCACGCCGACGTGGTGCGCGGTCGCGTAGTCGACCAGCTCCCAAAAGTCCGGGCGCACCGTGGGTTCCCCGCCGCCGATGTTGACGTAGAACACCTGCATGCTTTCCAGCTCGTCGATGATGTCCATGCACTGGCGGGTAGACAGCTCCCGCGGATCGCGTTTGCCCGACGACGAAAGGCAGTGCACGCAAGCCAGATTGCATGCGTACGTCAGCTCCCACGTCAGGCAGATGGGCGCGTCCAGCCCGCGCTCGAACTGCTCGATCAGCCGCGGTACGGGAGAAGTTGCAGCCGTCATTCACCCCTCCTGGGGTATCAACATCTTGGAATCGGCCAACACGCCCAGCGCGTGCAGGTAGGGCCCGTGCCCGGGGTCGTCCACGCCCGCCGCCCGGCAGGCGGAGCGGACGTCGGGATGGTCGGCCAGCGACCGGACCACCGTGAGGATGGTGCGGTTCTTCAGGAAGGACAGCTTGCGGGTGCCGAAGTGGTAGAGCAGCGCGCCGAACGGCTCGGGACGAACCGCCACTTGCGGATGCAAACGCCAGCCGCGATCGGGGTCGAACACGCGGGTCAGTAGACCCCGCACATCCCGTCGATCGACACCTCTTCCACCAGGGTCTCGGTGACGAGTTCGGTCGCGGTCTCGGTTTCGTGATCCATGTAGATTTCCTCCAGTAGGGCTCGACAACGACAGATCGTTCTGGCCACAATATGGCATCGAGTGCCGCAATGGAAGGGCGGGTCTGATGACGCCGCAGTCGCGGGTGGGCCGGCGCCGCTCGACGACACCCGGGCACATCACCGACGTCGCCCTCGAGCTGTTCGCCGCACGAGGGTTCGCCGAGGTGAGCGTCGACGACGTCGCGCAGGCGGCCGGCATCGCCCGCCGCACGCTCTTTCGCTATTACGCGTCCAAGAACGCCATCCTGTGGGGGGATTTCGGCGCCCACCTCGAGCACCTGCAGGAGCTGCTCGACACGGTCGACCCGCAAGTCCATTTGGGCGAGGCGCTGCGTGCGGCGCTGTTGGCGTTCAACACCTTTGACGAATGCGAGACCGTCCGGCACCGCCAACGCATGCGGATCATCCTGGAAACCGCCGAACTGCAGGCCTATTCGATGACGATGTACGCCGGCTGGCGCGAGGTGATGGCTGGCTTCGTGGCCCACCGGTTGGGCGTCAAGACAACCGACCCGCTGCCGCAGACCGTCGCCTGGACGATGCTCGGGGTGGCGCTGAGCGCCTACGAGCACTGGCTGAGCGACGAGTCCGTCCCGCTGCCCGTCGCGCTCGGCAACGCGTTCGACGTCGTCGGCGCCGGGCTGGAAAGTCTGGGCCGATGAACGCCGGCACCGACCACCTGCTGCACATGCTGCGATCGCAGGGGCGGTTCTGCGCGGGCTCCGGCTCCCCGATGTACGGGGAGCTCTTCGAGCTGGTGGCCGGCGACGTCGAGGCGCGCGGCGTCTTCGCGGCGATCCTGTCCGGTCACGAGGACGACCCCTCGCGCCTCGCGGTGCCGCTTCGGCTGCTCGGCGGGCTGCACCGGTTGGTGCTCGACGGCCGGGCGCAGGAGTTGCGGCGCTGGTATCCCAGCACCGGCGGCGCGTGGGACGCGCACGAGGCCTGGCCCGAGATTCTGAAAACCACCGACCGCCATGCCGACTTCCTGCGCGCGGCGCTGCACCAACCGCCGCAGACCAACGAGGTGGGCCGCTCCGCCGCGCTGATCGGTGGGCTGCTGCGGCTGAACCGCGAATATGGCTTGCCGGTAAGGCTTTTCGAGATCGGCTCGAGCGCGGGGCTGAACATGCGGGCCGACCACTACCACTATCGGTACGACGGCGGCCGGTGGGGACCGGCCGGCTCGCCGGTGACCATCCACGACGCGTGGCACGGCGCCCTGCCGCCCGGCGGCACCGTCTCGATCGTCGAGCGCAACGGCTTCGACATCGCACCCATCGACGTCACCGGCGCCGACGGGGAGATGACCGTGCTGAGCTACGTCTGGCCCGACCAGGACGCCCGGTTGGACCGGCTGCGCGGCGCCATCGCGGTCGCCCGGAACGTTCCGGCGGGGCTCGAGCGCCGCACGGCGGCCGACGCGGTGGCCCGCATGAGCCTCGCCGACGGCGCGCTGACCGTGCTGTGGCACTCGATCACCTGGCAGTACCTGTCCGACGACGAACGCGCCGCGGTCCGCGACGGCGTCGAGGCGCTGGGGGCGCGGGCCGGCGCCGGCACATTGTTCGCCCACCTCACCCTCGAGCCCGCGCGTGACGGGCCCGGCGGGCCGATCAGGTTCTTGGTGCGGGCCCGCCGCTGGCCGGGTGGCAAACTGGCGATCCTCGGCGAATGCCATCCGCACGGCCCGCCGGTGAATTGGCACTAATTCTGCGACCCCGTCGGAGTTCGGCCCGCCGCGGCGACGATAGGGGTGTGAGCGCCGAAGCGGAGCACCAATCCGACGCTCGACGCGCGCTGCTCGCGCTGTACGACGAGGCCTTGCCCGCGGTGTACGGGTATTTCGTGGTGACGGCTGGCAGGTGGTGGGAACCCATCCGATGGCCGGTGCCGCCGGGGGCAGCGCCGACCCGACGACGGTGCCGATGTGGACCGTGACCGACATCGTCGCGGCCGTCGCCCGCGTCCGCGAAGCCGGGGGCACGGTGCTGTCCGGGCCGGCCCGGCAGCCGTACGGGGTGACCGCCGAATGCGCCGACGATCAGTGCGGCCGCTTCTATCTCGGCGAGTTCTAGGGGTTGGCGATCCGAATCGGCGCCCCGTCCAGCCACGCGACCACGGCCTCGATGGTGTCTTCGTAGAAGGCGCTGAGCATTTCCCGCGTGACGTACCCCAGGTGGGGGGACAGCGTCACGTTCGCCAACGCGCGCAACGGATGGCCGGGCGGGAGCGGTTCGGCGTCGTAGACGTCCAGCCCGGCCCCGGCGATGCGCCCGCTCCGCAGCGCGTCGATCAGCGCGGCCTCGTCCACGATCGGGCCGCGGGAGGTGTTGATCAGGTACGCGTGCGGCTTCATCAGGGCCAGTTCCGAACGGCCGACCAGACCCCGGGTGCGCTCGGCGAGCACCAGGTGGATGGAGACCACGTCGGATTGCGAGAACAGCGCCGCCTTCTCGACCCGGCGGGCGCCGGCCGCCGCCGCGGCCTCCTCGGTGAGGTTCTGGCTCCACGCAATGGCCTGCATGCCAAACGCATTCGCGTATCCGGCCATGCGCTTGCCGGTCCGGCCCAGGCCGAGCAGCCCGATCGTCTTGCCGGACAACGTCATACCGGTGGTGGTCTGCCATCCCCCGGCGCGCATGCTCCGATGCTCTTCGGCCAGGTTGCGCACCGTCGCGAGCATCAACCCCCAGGCCAGTTCCGGGGTGGCGTCGCGGACAGACCTGAATCGCGGACTGGCGAAGTCCGAGTGGGCGACCAGCACGCCGCGCTCGCTGGCCGCCGCCATGTCCAGGTTCGGCAGGCTCCTGCCGACGATGGTGATCAACTTGAGGTTCGGCAGCCGCTCGATGAGCGTACGCGGCAGCGCCATCCGCTCGCGCATTGTGCAGATCACGTCGAAGGGCCGCAGCGCCTGCACCGCTTCCGCCTCGGACAGGTGCCGGCCGAAAACGGTTACCTCGGAACGCGTGTGCACCGGCGACCAGTCGGCGAGGTCGAGGGCCACGCCCGCATAGTCGTCGAGTATCGCCACCTTGGGCATGACGAGGTCAGCCCAGCACCTCGGCGATGGGGGTGGCGGCGGCGATCTTGGCGCGGACCTTCATGACCTTGCCCGGCATCCCGCCGCCGACCACGCCGACCAGCACCCCGTCGCGCTCGTAATAGGCCAGGAACTTGCGCCCGTCGTCCTCCACGAGGTGGACGGTATCGGTGGCCTCCGGCTCGCCCAGGCACTGGATCTTGACGTCGTATTGGTCGCTCCAGAAATAGGGCACGACCGCGTTGGTGGGCACGTCCTGCCCGAGCATCGCCGGCACCACCACGCGGGCCTGATCGGCGACGTTGCTCCAATGTTCCACGCGCACTTGGTGTCCCGTCGCATGGCGCCAGGATGCGACGTCACCCAGCGCCCACACGTGCGGCGCGCTGGTGCGGCCGGCTTCGTCGCAGATGATGCCGCCATCGACACTGTCGACTTCGATGCCGCTGCCCTCCAGCCACTGGGTCGCCGGGCGCGATCCGATGCCTACCACCACCAGGTCGGCGGCCAGTTCGGTGCCGTCGGTCAGCACCACCGTGTCGACGTGGCCCCGGCCGCGCACCTCGGCAACGCTGACGCCCAGCCGCATGTCGACACCTTCGTCGCGGTGCAGCCGCGCCACCAGCCCGCCGATCTGCTCGCCGAGCACCGCGGCCAGCGGCGTCGGCTGCGGCTCGACCAGGACCACGTCCACCCCGAGGCTGCGCATGCTGGCCGCCACCTCGCAGCCGATGAAACCGGCGCCGACGACGACGGCGCGCTGCGCCGCGGACGCGTGCTCGCGCAACGCCATGCTCTCGTCGAATGAGCGCAGCACCCGGACGCCCTCCAGGTCTCCGAACGCCGGAATGCGCCGCGGCACCAGGCCGGTCGCGATGACGAGCTCGTCGTAGCCGAGCACGGTTCCGTCGGCCAGCGTGATCGTTCGCCCGGCGGTGTCGAGACCGCTGGCCGCCGCACCGAGTCGCAGGGTGATGTCCTTCTCGTCGTACCACTCGCGCGGCTTGAGGGCCACGTCGTCGACCTCTTTGCGCAGCACCTCCTTGGACAGCGGCGGGCGGTCGTACGGCAGGTGCACCTCGTCGCTGACGATCGTGATGCGGCCGGTGTATTCGGACCGGCGCAGTTGCTCCGCGGTCCGGGCCCCGGCGAGCCCGCCGCCCACGATCACGATGCCATTTTCGGTCACGTGGTGTTCATACACGATCGCGAATCAGTACTTCAAGGCGCCCTTGTCCACCGGAATCTGGGTGCCCGATAGTGCGCCCGAGCCGTCGCCAGCCAACCAGACGACGACGTCGGAAACCTCGTCGGCCGTCATGAAACCCTTGTACTGCATAGGCATTGGCGGGAAGCTGTGCACGTACCGGGGATGTTTGGCAAAGATGTCCATCATCGCCTCGGGTTCGATCATCGGGGTGTCGACCGAGTAGGGGTGGATGGAGTTGACCCGGATGTCGTATTCGCCGAGCTCGATCGCCAGCGTGTTGGTCAGCGCGGTGAGCCCGAACTTGCTGGCCGCGTAATGACCGTTGCCCGGCGTCGCTTTCAGGCCCGCCGACGAGCTGACGACGACGATCGACCCGCCGTTGCCGGCCTCGATCATCGCGGGGATCGCGGCGCGCAGGGTGCGCCACGTGCCGGTCAGGTTGATCCCGATCACGGTGTCCCACTGCTCGTCGGTGAGCTCCCAAACCCGGCCCCAGCCCAGCACACCCGCGTTGGCCACCAGGACGTCGAGCCGGCCGAATTGTTCGACGCCGTCGGCCACCAGTTGCCGCAGCGCGGCGTCGTCGCGGATGTCGACCTCGCGGGCCAGCACCTTGCGGCCCTCGGCCTCGACCAGCCGGACGGTCTCGTTGAGGTCCTCGGGGGTGGCCGGCGGGTAGCTCAGGGTGTCGGACGCCCGCGCGCAGATGTCGAGCGCGATGATGTCGGCGCCCTCGCGCGCAAGCCGCACCGCGTGCGACCGCCCCTGCGCCCGGGCCGCGCCGGTAATGAATGCCACCCGTCCCTGCAGTGCTCCGGCCACGCAGCAAGGCTAGCAGCGGAACTGGAACGTGTTCTAACTAACCCGCGGGTTCAGATTTCGGAGATGATCTGGGCCCGCCGGCTGCTGTACTCCTGGTCGCTCAGCACGCCGCTGGCGCGCAGCGTCTCCAGCTCCTGAAGCCGCTGGGCGATCGACGGTTGCGGCGGCGTCGCGACCGGTGCCG
>NZ_DATJPU010000274.1:0-3038 GCF_035506235.1 Mycobacterium sp. | reverse complement strand
GCCCAAGTACTCGGACTCCAGCGCGTCGGCGTCGACGAGTCCTTCTTCGGGCTGGGTGGGGACAGCATTTTGGCGATGCAAGTGGTGGCGCGGGCCCGTGCTGCCGGCCTGCTGTGTCGGCCGCAGGACATTTTCGTCGAGCAGACAGTGGCCAAGTTGGCACAGGTGGCCGGGGTTGCCGACGATGAGCGTGACCTGATCGATGAGGGCATCGGGCAAGTGGTGGCCACCCCGATCATCCGCGCGCTGCAGGGCGTGGGTGGCGCGGTCGAGCAGTTCAACCAGACGGTGCTCCTGCAGGCTCCCAGCGGGGTGACCGAAGCCGACGTGGTCGTGCTATTGCAGGCCCTGCTGGATCGCCATGCCATGCTGCGGCTCCGCGTCGATGACGACGGCGCCGGGGGGTGGTCGCTAGAAGTACCCGAGACCGGGTCGGTGGATGCGCGTGGGTGCCTGCACTCGGTGGACGTGTTGTCCGACGAGGCGCTGGTGGGGGCGCGGTCGCGACTGAACCCGGCCGCCGGGGTGATGCTCAGCGCGCTGTGGGTTGCCTCCACGGGACGGTTGGTGGTGATCATTCACCATCTGGCGGTCGACGGGGTTTCCTGGCGAATCCTTTTGCAGCATCTCGACATCGCTTGGTCCCAGTACCGCAGCGGTCGGCCGGTGGTGCTGCCAGCGGGCGGGACGTCGTTTGCCCGGTGGGCGGAGCTGCTGGGTGAGCACGCGCGCGCCCCGCAAGTCGTGGAGCAAGCGGGCGCGTGGCGGAGGCTGGCGGCGGCCCCTGCCGCGCTTCCGGCGGTGCGCCCCGCGGTGGACACGTACGCCACGGCCGGGCACCTGTCGGCGGCGCTGGATGTGGAGACCACCCAAATGCTGCTCGGTGCGGTGCCGGCGGCATTTCATGCCGGGGTGCACGAGATCCTGTTGATCGGATTCGGGTTGGCGTGCGCACAGTTCGTGGACAACCCCGGCGCGCCGATGGGCATCGAGGTGGAGGGCCACGGGCGGCAGGAAGAACTAAGCCCCGACGTTGATCTGTCGCGCACCGTAGGGTGGTTCACCACCAAATACCCAGTCGCGCTGGCCGTCGGTGGGCCGTCCTGGGCGGAGGTGCTGGCCGGTGAGGCGGCACTGGGGGCGGTGGTCAAGGACGCCAAGGAGCAGCTTCGCGCGTTGCCGGATCCCCTGACCTATGGGTTGCTGCGCTACCTGAACAGCGATGTCGACCTGGCCGGGCCCGTCCCGCCGATCGGGTTCAACTATCTGGGACGCCTGGGTGCTTCGACGGCCGAGGAGTCCGGCGATGGGTGGCGGCTCTGCCCGGAGGGCTGGTCGGTCGCCGGTGCCGCCGCGGCGGTGCCCATGCCGCTGGGGCACACCGTGGAGTTGAACGCCCGCACCGTCGACACCGACACCGGCCCGCAGCTGAACGCGGATTGGATGTGGGCACCCTCGGCACTTGATCGGACGCAGATCAGCCGGCTGAGCCGGCTGTGGTTCGACGCCCTGGCCGGCATCTGCGCGCATGTCAGGCGCGGCGGGGGCGGATTGACGCCGTCGGATCTCGCGCTTATCCGGCTGAGCCAGCAGCAGATCGACGAGCTTCAGCGGCAATATCAAATCGCCGATGTTTTGCCGCTGACCCCCCTGCAGCAGGGACTCCTCTTTCACGCCAGCACCGCGCGAGGCGGCGACGACGTGTATGCGGTGCAACTGGATATCACGTTGAGCGGAGCCCTCGACCAGCAGCGGCTGCGCGATGCCGTGCGAATGGTGCTGACCCGCCACCCGAACCTGGCGGCCCGATTCTGCGAACAGTTCGACGAGCCCGTGCAGATCATCCCGGCCGATCCCGTAGCGCCCTGGCGGTATGTCGATCTTGACGGCGGCGACGGTGACCCGGACGAGCAGGTTCAGCGCGTGTGCGCCGCCGAACGCGCCGCGGTCTGCGACACCGCCCGCCAGCCGGCCTTTCGGGCGGCGTTGATCCGCACCGCAGCAGACCGGCATCGGCTTGTGCTGACTAACCACCACATCGTGATGGATGGTTGGTCGCTGCCGATTCTGCTGCGGGAAATATTTGCCGGCTATTACGGGCAGGGGCTGGCTGCCGCCGCCTCGTATCGCAGCTTCATTGCCTGGCTGGCCGGTCGTGACCTTGATGCCGCCCGCGCCGCGTGGCGCGAGGTGTTGGCCGGCTTTGACGCCCCCACGCTGGTGGGTCCGCCAGGCCGGTTAGGGCCGGGCAGCCAAGGCGTTGCATCGTTCCGGCTGCCTGAGCACACCACCCGGGCGGTTAGCGAACTGGCGCGCTCATGCCACACCACCGTTAACGTCGTGCTCCAATGCGCCTTTGCGCAGCTGCTGTGCGAGTTGACCGGCCAGCACGATGTCGCCTTCGGCATCGCGGTCTCGGGCAGGCCAGCCGAGCTGGCTGGCGCCGATTCGATGGTGGGCCTGCTGCTCAACACGGTGCCGGTGCGGGCCACCATGACGCCCACAACGACCATCGCCGACCTGCTTGACCAGCTACAAAGCACCCACAACCGCACGCTGGAACACCAGCATCTAGCACTACGCGACATTCACCGCATCACCGGTCATGAACGCCTGTTCGACACCCTTTTCGTCTACGTCAACTACCCGATCGACACCGCCGCGTTGTCGGGCGCCGACGGGTTGGCCATCACCGACATCATCGGCCGAGAGAACAACCACTACCCGCTGACGGTCAAGGCCCTCCCCGGCGACGAACTGAGCTTCGGCATCGAATTCGACACCGATGTGTTCGATGCGGATAGCGTGCGGCGGTTGGTGGGGCGGTTGGAGTGGGTGTTGGGGGCGATGACCGCGGATCCGGGGCGGCGGTTGTCGTCGGTTGATGTGCTCGACGGGGCTGAGCACGTTCGGTTGGATGGGTTGGGTAATCGGGCGGTGTTGGCCAGGCCGGTGGTGGGGGTGTCGGTTCCGGTGTTGTTTGGTGCGCAGGTGGCGCGCACGCCGGGGGCGGTGGCGCTCAGTGGTGGGGGTCGTTC
>NZ_DATJPU010000273.1:0-5437 GCF_035506235.1 Mycobacterium sp. | reverse complement strand
GTTGTGGTAGATGACGGTATCGCCCATCTAGGCGTCCCCGTCGAAAAGCCCTGTCACGGAGCCGTTTTCGAACACGGCGCGAATGGTGCTGGCCAGCAGGGGCGCGATGGACAAGACCGTGAGCTGCGCGAAGCGCTTCTGCTCGTCGATCGGCAGCGTGTTCGTGACGATCACCTCGCGGGCGCCGCACGCGGCCAGGCGCTGGGCGGCCGGATCGGACAGCACGCCGTGGGTCGCCGCGATCACCACGTCACTGGCGCCGTCGTCGCGCAGCAGCTGCACCGCGCCGGCGATGGTGCCGCCGGTGTCGATCATGTCGTCGATCAGCACACACGTCCGCCCGGAGACCTCGCCGACGACGCGGTTGGAGACCACCTGGTTGGGCACCCGCGGATCGCGGGTCTTGTGAATGAAGGCCAGCGGAACGCCGCCCAGCGCGTCGGCCCATTTCTCGGCGATGCGCACCCGGCCCGAGTCGGGGGAGACCACCACCATGTTGCCGTCCGGGTAGTTGTCCTTGATGTAGCCGGTCAGCAGGTTCTGGGCGCGCATGTGGTCGACGGGCCCGTCGAAGAAGCCCTGGATCTGGTCGGTGTGCAGGTCGACGGTCACGATCCGGTCGGCGCCGGCCGTCTTGAGCAGGTCGGCGACCAGCCGCGCGGAGATGGGTTCGCGGCCGCGGTGCTTCTTGTCCTGCCGCGCATAGGGGTAGAACGGCATGACCGCGGTGATCCTCTTCGCGCTGCCCCGCTTGAGCGCGTCGATCATGATCAGCTGTTCCATCAGCCAGTTGTTCACCGGCGCCGGGTTCGATTGCAGGACGAAAGCGTCGCATCCGCGCACCGACTCGTGGAAGCGAACGAATATCTCCCCGTTGGCGAACTCCCGCGCGGTCTGGGCGGTGACGTGGACGTCGAGCTCCTTGGCAACCTGCTCGGCCAGCTCCGGATGCGCGCGGCCCGAGAACAGCATCAGGTTTTTTCGGTTATCGGTCCAGTCGTGGCTCAACGCACTGCCCTCGCCGTTCGGGAATTGGAAAAACCAATCGTACGAGGCGAATCGTACGGAAATGTGGCCGGGTTGCCAGCTGCCAAATTCACCGTGTCTATTCGGATTCTGGCGAAGGCGTGGTCGGAGGCTCGTGCTTGGCGGCTTTCTCGGCCGCCTGCGCCGCCGCGCTGCCCGGCCGCTTGCGCTGTACCCACCCCTCGATGTTGCGTTGCGGGCCCGCCGAGACGGCCAGGGCCCCGGGCGGGACGTCCTCGCGGACCACTGTCCCGGCGCCCGTATAGGCCCCGTCGCCGACGGTCACCGGCGCGACGAACATGGTGTCCGACCCGGTGCGCACGTGCGAGCCGACGGTGGTGCGCCACTTGGATTCGCCGTCGTAGTTGACGAACACGCTGGACGCGCCGATGTTGCTGTGCTCGCCGATGTCGGCGTCGCCCACGTACGTCAGGTGCGGGACCTTGGTGCCCGTCCCGATGTTGGAGTTCTTGGTCTCGACGAACGCGCCGAGCTTGCCGTCGGATCCCAGCGCGGTCCCCGGCCGCAGGTAGGTGTACGGCCCGACCGTGGCGCCGTCCCCGATCGACGAGGACGCGCCGTGGGTGCGGACCACCGACGCGCCGTCACCGACGCTGACGTCGGTCAGGGTGGTGTCGGGCCCGACGACGCAGCGACCCCCGACCCGGGTGCGGCCCAGCAACTGGGTGCCGGGGTGGATCACGGTGTCCCGGCCGATCGTGACGTCGACATCGATCCAGGTGGTGGCCGGATCCACGACAGTCACGCCGGACATCTGATGTGCGGCGACGATGCGGCGGTTGAGTTCGGCGCCCAGTTCGGCCAGCTGGACCCGGTTGTTGACGCCGGCCACCAGCGCGCTGTCGGCGACGTGCTGGGCGTGCACCGTCCGGCAGTCGCCGCGCAGGATGGCGACGACGTCGGTCAGGTAGAGCTCTTGCTGGGCGTTGTTGGCGCTCAGGCGGCTCAGCGCCGACCGCAGCGCCGTGATGTCGAAGGCGTAGACGCCGGCGTTGACCTCGCGGATCTCGCGTTGCGAGGGCGTCGCGTCGGTGTGCTCGACGATCCCCATCACTTCGTTGTCCTGGGTGCGCAGGATGCGGCCGTAGCCGGCCGGGTCGCTCAGCGTCGTGGTGAGCACCGTCGCCGCGGCCGATCCCGCGCCGTGGGTGGCGATCAGGCCGGCCAGGGTGTCGGCGTCCAGCAGCGGTGTGTCACCGGAGGTGACGACGACCACGCCGGCGTAGTCGTCGGGCAGGGCGGACAGGCCGCACAGGACCGCGTGTCCGGTGCCCTGTGGCCGGTCCTGCAGCGCCACGTCGACCGTGCGTCCGAGGGTGTCGGCCAGCTCGGTGACCAGCGGCTCGATGCGCTGGTGGTCGTGGCCCAGGACCACGACCAGATGCCGGGGCGCCACCTTGGCGACGGCGTGCAGGGAATGCGACAGCATGCTGCGGCCGGCGAGGGTGTGCAGCACCTTCGGGGTGTTCGACCGCATCCTGGTGCCGGGTCCTGCCGCGAGAATCAGGACCGCGGTGTCACCACGAAACGACACGAATCTCCTTTCCGCGCGAGCGTGCGTTTGTACGCCGACACGCCGTCAAGCGTGGCATTTCATGCACGCTCGAGGCAAAGAGCCACGCTCCGTCGCCAGGACTCGAACCTGAACTCTCAGAACCAAAATCTGATGTGCTGCCGATTACACCACGACGGATTGCTTGGGCCATAGGGAGCGGGCGCCACCAAGAGACTCTAGACGGGACGGTTCCGTTGCGCCGAACCGATACGCTGATTGACGTGGCCGTTCTGGACTCCTCCACACAAAAAGAGCCGGACAAAGAAGCGCGGGCGCCGCGCGCCCGGATGACCGGAAGCGAACGACGGCAGCAGCTCGTCGGCATCGCACGTTCGCTGTTCGCCGAGCGGGGTTACGAGGGCACCTCGATCGAAGAGATCGCGCTGCGGGCCAACGTCTCCAAGCCGGTCGTCTACGAACATTTCGGCGGCAAGGAGGGCTTGTACGCCGTCGTCGTCGACCGGGAGATGTCGGCGTTGCTGGACGGTATCACCTCGTCGCTGACCAACAACCGTTCCCGGGTGCGGGTCGAGCGGGTGGCGCTGGCGCTGCTCACCTACGTCGAGGAACGCACCGATGGCTTCCGGATCATGATCCGCGACTCGCCGGCCGCGATCAGCTCGGGCACCTACTCCAGCCTGCTCAACGACGCCGTCAGCCAGGTCAGCTCCATCCTGGCCGGCGACTTCGCCCGCCGGGGCCTGGATCCCGACCTGGCACCGCTCTATGCGCAGGCGCTGGTGGGCTCGGTGTCGATGACGGCGCAATGGTGGCTCGACACCCGCGAGCCCAAAAAGGAAGTGGTCGCCGCGCACCTGGTCAACCTGATGTGGAACGGCCTGACCCACCTGGAGGCCGATCCGCGCCTGCAGGACGAATAGCTAACCGCAGTCGCGGGCGAGCAGGTCGGCGATCGTCTCGCGGCGGATCAGGGCGCGGGCCCGGCCAGCCTTCACCGCCACCAGGGCCGGCCGCCCGACCATGTTGTAGTTCGACGCCATGCTGTGGTGGTAGGCGCCGGTGCAGGCCACGGCCAACAGGTCGCCGGGGCGAAGGTCCGCCGGCAGCTCGATGTCGCGGGCGATCTCGTCGCCCGCCTCGCAGTGCCGGCCGACCACGGTCACGCGCTGCTTGATCCCCGTCGAGTGCCGGTTGGCCAGCGTGACCGTGTATTGGGCGCCATACAACGACACCCGTGGGTTGTCGCTCATCCCGCCGTCGACGGCGACGAAGGTGCGGCCGCCCGGGCGCGTCTTTAGCGAGCACACCCGATACAGCGTCACACCGGCCCGGCCGCTGATGGCGCGACCGGGTTCCACCACGACGGTCGGCCGCGGGAAATGCTCGGCGGCGCAGGCCTCGTCCAGGGCATCCTCGATGACTCGGGCCAGCGCGTCGACGTCGAGCTCGCGATCGCCGGGGATGTAGGGGATGGCGTGGCCGCCGCCGATGTTGAGCTCGGTCAGGATGACGCCGTGGCGGGCGCGGACGTCGGCCATGGCGGCGATCATCCGGCGGATCGCCTCGCCGTAGAGGGCCGGGTCGGTGACCTGCGAGCCGATATGGCAGTGCAGCCCCACCAGGTCGAGGATGGGGTGCGCCAGCACGCGTTTCACCGCATCGGCCGCGTGCTCATCGGCGAGGGTGAAGCCGAACTTCTGGTCGCTGATGCCGGTGCTGACGGCGCGGTGTCCGTGAATGTCGACATCGGGCGTCACCCGGATCAGCACCGGCTGGCGGCTGGGGGCCACACCCGCGAGATAGGCGATCTCGATGCACGAATCGAGCACGATGCGCCCCACGCCCGCGCGCACCGCGTCGCGCAGCTCGTCGGGCGATTTCGCGTTGCCGTGCATCACGATCCGCGCCGGGTTCACTCCGCCGGCCAGGGCAACGGCCAGTTCACCGCTCGAGCAGACGTCGACACCGAGGCCCTCTTCGCGCGCCCACCGCGCCACCGCGGTGGTCAGCAGCGACTTCCCGGCGTAAACGACCCTGACGCCGCGCAGCGCCTTGCGGTAGCGGCGGGCGCGATCGCGGAAGTCGGCCTCGTCGATGACGTAGGCCGGCGTGTCGAACTCGTCGGCGATATCGACCAGCGGCACGCCACCGACGCGGAGCCGCCCGTGGTCATCGGATTGGGTCGTGACGGGCCAGATCGCGGCATCGAACCGGCGGGGTGCCGCCCGGCCGAGCGACGGCACGATGTCAAGCAGTGTCATGACTTCAAAATGCGTCCGGCCCGCGTCGGGTGCCGCTTTTCTTACGATCCCTTGACGCCGCCGGGGCCAATCTTGACGTTGTTCGGCGCACTTAGAATGGATTCATCATGACCGCACCGGGGCCTGCCCGCCCAGAAACCCCGATCGCGGGGCTCGTGGACCTGGCGCTGACCGCGCCGACCTTCCGGCAGTTGATCGACAGCGCGGCAACCCGACCCGCCGAATTGAGCCTGGTCGGACCGGCCAGCGCCCGGTTGTTCGTCGCCGGCGCGCTGGCGCGGCTGGGTCCGTTGCTCGTGGTCACCGCGACGGGGCGCGAGGCCGATGACCTGACCGCCGAACTGCGCGGCGTGTTCGGCGACGCGGTGGCGATCTTCCCGTCCTGGGAAACCCTGCCGCACGAACGGCTTTCACCCGGCATCGACACCGTCGGCGCCCGAATGCTGGTGCTGCGCCGGCTGGCCCGTCCGGACGACTCGCGCCTGGGCCCGCCGCTGCAAGTGGTGGTGACGGCGGTGCGTTCGCTGCTGCAGCCGATGACGCCGCGCCTGGGCGACGTGGAGCCGGTCACCCTCGGCGTCGGCCGGGAGATCGCCTTCGAGGACGTCATCGC
>NZ_DATJPU010000272.1:0-7280 GCF_035506235.1 Mycobacterium sp. | reverse complement strand
GTGCTGTGGTACATCTCGGGCAACCGTGACGAGGATGTCTTCGAGGACCCATTCACGTTCGACATCCTGCGGAATCCGAACCCGCACATCGCATTCGGTGGCGGCGGCCCGCACTTCTGCCTGGGCGCGGCGCTGGCACGCACCATGCTGCGCTCGCTGCTGACCGAGGTCTACACCCGCATTCCCGACATCTCGGCGCCCAAGCCCCACTTCCAGGTGGCCAACTTCATCAACGGCATCAACAGCCTGCCGGCGACCTGGACGCCCGAGAAGCGCTGAAACCAAGGAGTTTCGATGAAGACCAAAGCGGCAGTGTTGTGGGGGCTGCACCAGAAGTGGGAAATCGAAGAGGTCGACCTCGACGGGCCCAAGGAGAACGAGGTCCTGGTCAAGGTGGCCGCCGCGGGGTTGTGCCACTCCGACGACCACCTGATCACCGGGGACATGCCGATGCAGCTACCGGTGGTCGGCGGCCACGAGGGCGCCGGCGTGGTCGTCGAGGTCGGCCCGGGTGTCACGGAAGTCGCCGAGGGCGATCCGGTGGCGCTGAGTTTCATCCCGGCCTGCGGTCGCTGCGAACCATGTTCGCGCGGCATGAGCAACCTGTGCGTGCTCGGCGCCGCCATCATCGCCGGACCGCAGCTCGACGGCACCTTCCGGTTCCACGCGAAAGGCCAAGGGCTGGGCCAGATGTGCGTGCTGGGAACGTTCTCCGAATACACGGTGGTGCCGCTGGCCTCGGTGATCAAGGTCGACCCGTCCACCGCGCTGGACACCGCCGCCCTGGTCGGCTGCGGAGTCACCACCGGCTACGGCAGCATGGTGCGCACCGGCGAGGCGCACGACGGCGACGCCGTGGTGGTCATGGGTGTGGGCGGGATCGGCATGAACGCCGTGCAGGGCGCGCGGATCGCGGGCGCGCGGGTGATCGTCGCGCTCGATCCCGTCGAGTACAAACGCGGCCGCTCGCTGGAGTTCGGCGCCACCCACACCGCGGCGACGGTCGACGAGGCGCACGCCCTGATCGCCGACCTCACCCGCGGCCAGATGGCCGACGTGTGCGTGGTCAGCACCGACTCGGCCGAGGGCGCCTACGTGGCGCAGGCCCTGAGCCTGGTCGGCAAGCGCGGCCGGGTGGTTATGACCGCGATCCCGCACCCGACCGACACGTGCGTCGACATGTCCCTGTTCGACCTGACCCTGTACGAAAAGCAGGTTCGCGGATCGCTTTTCGGATCATCGAATCCTCGGCACGACATTCCCCGCATGCTCGACCTGTACCGCGCCGGGCGGCTGAAGCTCGACGAACTGGTCACCCGCGAATACACCCTCGACGAGATCAACCAGGGCTACGCCGACATGCACGCGGGTGTGAACCTGCGCGGACTGATCAGATTCTGACCCATGCTCAGTCTCCTCACGATCGCATTCATTTTCGGTGCCCCGCTGGGCATCCCGATCGGCGTCAGCGCCGTGCACCACGCCAACGACAGGTGGCAGCGCTTCGCGAGACGGCTCGGACAGACGCGGGGAGTGAAGCCATGACCGACATCCCGCACTATTCGATGTACATCGACGGCCGTTGGCGCGACAGCTCGGCCACGTTAGAGGTGCGTGATCCGGCCACCAGCGGGTTGGTGGCCACGGTGGCCGAAGGCGATGCCGCAATCGCCGACGAGGCGGTCGCCGCGGCGAAGGCCGCACACGATCGCGGCGTCTGGCGGTCGACGCCCCCCGCCGAGCGCGCCCGCATCCTCGATGCGATCGCCGACAACCTGGCCGCGCGCTTCGACGAATTGACCGCCCTGCAGGTACGCGAAAACGGGGCGACCGTGCGGTCCGCGGGCGCCTTTCTCCTGGGCTATTCGATCGCCCACCTGAAATATTTTGCCGCGTCGGCGGGATCGTATGCGTTCGAGGAGACCGGGCCATTGATGGAAGCGCCGACGCTGGCCGCCGGCGTGCTTCGTCGGGAGCCGGTAGGGGTCTGCGCCGGGATCGTCCCGTGGAACTTCCCGTTGCTGCTGGCGGTGTGGAAGCTGGGCCCCGCTTTGGCGGCCGGCAACACGATTGTGCTGAAACCCGACGATCAGACCCCGCTGACGTTGCTCGAATTAGCCAGGGCGGCAGATGAAGTCGGACTGCCGGCGGGGGTGCTGAACGTTGTCACGGGACCCGGCCCGGTCGTCGGCGCTCGGCTCGCCGAACACCCCGACGTCCGAAAGGTGGCCTTCACCGGCTCAACCGAAGTCGGCAAGACCGTGATGCGCGCCGCCGCCGACAACGTCAAGAGGGTCACCCTCGAGTTGGGCGGCAAGGGCGCCAACATCGTCTGCGAGGACGCCGACCTGGACCTGGCGGTCGACGGCACGCTGTTCGGATTCCTGCTGATGAGTGGTCAGGCATGCGAATCCGGAACCCGGCTGCTGCTGCACGAGTCAATTCACGACGAGTTCGTGCAACGGCTGGCCGCCCGCGCGTCCACCCTTGTCATGGGTGACCCGATGAGCCCGGCCACCGACATCGGCCCGCTGATATCGGCCAAACAGAAAGCGCGCGTGGAGAAATACATCGCGCTCGGGCAGGAGGAGGGATGCAAGATCGCGTTTCAGGGCGCGCTTCCCGCGGAACCCGGCCTGGCCGAAGGCCATTGGGTCGCCCCCACGATCCTGACGGGCGCCACCAACGACATGCGGGTGGCACGGGAGGAGATCTTCGGGCCGGTGCTGGTCGTGATCAAGTGCGCCGATGACGCCGAGGCGGTCGCGATCGCCAACGACAGCGAATACGGATTGTCCGCCGGTGTGTGGAGCACCGATAATCAACGCGCGTTGGCGATCGCCCGCCGGCTGGAGTCCGGCACGGTGTGGATCAACGACTGGCACATGGTCAATGCGATGTTTCCTTTTGGCGGGATGAAGCAAAGCGGTCTGGGCCGCGAGCTCGGGCCCAGCGCGCTCGACGAGTACACCGAGCAAAAGTTCGTGCATATCGACATGACCAATGACCGTGCCAAGCGGGTCTATGCCGTTGTCGTGTCGGTGGCGGCGGAAACGGCCTGATCGGTGTACCCGGCTACCCACGCGGAGAATGGGCCTGATCATCCTGCCGTCATCCTGGCGGAGTCCGGAGATGTGTTGACCTACCGGCAGCTCGACGACAACTCCGCTGCGCTGGCGCGGGTGCTGTACGACGCCGGGCTTCGCCGTGGCGATGTCGTCGCACTGCTGTCCGACAACGCCGCTGAGGTCTTCGAGGTGTACTGGGCGACGCAACGATCGGGTCTGTACATCACCGCCGTCAACCACCACCTCACGGCCCAGGAGGCCGCCTACATCGTGCGCGACTCGCGTGCACGCGCGCTGGTTGTGTCGGCTGCGCTGGGCGAACTGGCGGCCGAAGTCGCCGCGCGGGTCGAGAACCACGGGCCACGGCTGGCTTTCGGCGGCAATGTTCCCGGATTCGACCGCTACGAAACCGTTCTCGCCGAGGCCGGCCCGCGCTTGCGCGAGGAACCGTCGGGCGCGTTGATGTTGTACTCCTCGGGCACAACGGGTTTCCCCAAGGGCGTCAAGCCGCCGTTGCCGAACCGGCGCGTCGACGAGCCGGGCGATCCCATCGTGGCAATGGCCCGCGATGTGTACGGCATAACGGACACCGACATCTATCTCTCTCCGGCGCCCGTCTACCACGCCGCACCCCTGCGATGGTGCGGGATGGTGCAGGCGATCGGCGGGACCGTCGTGCTGGCGAAGAGGTTCGACGCCGAAGCCACGCTGCGGCATATCGAGCGGTACGGGGTCACCGTCGCGCAGCTGGTCCCCACAATGTTCGTGCGCCTGCTCAAACTGGGCGACACCCTCCGCGCCGGCAGCGACCTGTCGAGCCTTCGGGTGCTCATCCACGCCGCGGCGCCCTGCCCCGTCGAGGTCAAACGGGCGATGATCGAGTGGCTCGGCCCGATCCTCTACGAGTACTACGGCTCCACCGAAGCCCATGGCTTGACCTTCATCGACTCCGAGCAATGGCTCAGCCACCCCGGCTCGGTCGGGCGCAGTGTGCTTGGGACGCTGCACATCTGCGATGACGACGGCCGCGAGCTGCCCGCCGGCGCCGTCGGCACCGTGTACTTCGAACGCGATCACCTCCCGTTCGAGTACCACAACGACCCCGACAAGACCGCCGCCGCGCGCCACCCGGAACATCGGTTCTGGACCACCGTCGGCGACCTCGGCTACCTCGACCCCGACGGCTTCCTGTACCTGACCGACCGCAAGTCGTTCGTGATCATCTCCGGCGGGGTCAACATCTACCCCCAGGAAGTGGAGAACGCCCTGACGCTGCACCCGGCGGTGCTCGACGTTGCGGTCATCGGGGTGCCCCACTCCGAGATGGGCGAAGAGGTCCGGGCTCTGGTGCAGCTGGCGCCCGGCGTGGGTCGATCGGATGCCGTCGCAAAAGAACTCATCGACTACGTCCGCGAACGGATCGCGCATTACAAGGCGCCGCGCTCGATCAAGTTCGTCGACGCCCTACCCCGAACCCCGACCGGCAAACTCGTTAAAAGCAAACTGCGGCAACAGGTTACGGTCCCAAGTTAGTGCTCTTGGTCAGCTCCTCCCATTTCGCGATCTCTGCCGCGCGCGCGTCGGCGACATAGCGATAGAGCTTGAGGGCGTCCGGGCCGAGCAGCAGGAACGCAGGCGGCTCGCCCGATTCGACGGCCGTGATGATCGCGGCGGCCGCCTTGGCGGGGTCGCCGGCCTGGTTGCCGTGCATGGTGTCGTTTTCCTTGCGCCGCTGCCCGGCGGTGACCGCGTAGGCGTCGATGACCGTGGCCGATTGGGTCAGTGAGCGACCGGCGAAGTCTGTGCGGAACGCGCCGGGCTCGACGACCGCCACCGAAATGCCCAGCGGCGCGAGCTCACCACGCAGGGCTCAACCTGCAGTTTGCGCTTCAACCACTCGTATTCGCCGCGCGGCATCCGGTGGTCGTAGGGGTACCGCTCGCGCCACGTGTCGACGTGATTGCCATCCCGATCGAGAAGGACCGGGTCGTCGTCGTCCTCGTCGTTGACGGTGTAGCCGTGTTCGGGAGTCGAAAGGTCGTCCAAATCGATCTGTGCCATGGTCCGACGCCGGTCCCGTCGGTGACGGCGATCGGGTCGGACGGGCGCACGGTGCTGGTCGCCCGGCCGGGCGCGTTCTACGCTTCAAGAAAGCATTGACGAGGCATGAGCGGAGGAAGCAAAAGTGAGGACGCTCGAAGGCGTGCTGGCCGGGCACCCGTTCTTCAGGGGCATCGACCCGCGCTATCTGCAGTTGGCGGTCGGCTGCGCGGCCAACGTGCGCTTCACCGCAGGTGAGTTGATCTTCCGCGAGGGCAGCCCGGCCGATCACTTCTATCTCATTCGCGCCGGCAGGATCGCCCTCGAAACGGGCGCGCCCGGCCGTGGCAGCCTGACGGTGCAGACGCTCGGCGACGGAGAGATCCTTGGCTGGTCGTGGCTGGTTCCCCCCTACAACTCGCGGTTCGATGCACGCGCGGTCGAGACGACGCGAGCCATCGTCTTCGACGGCAAGTGCCTGCGCGAGAAATGCGAAGAGGACCACGAACTCGGATACGAGTTGCAGAAGCGCGTGATCGCGGTGCTAGGCGAGTATCTCGATGCGACAAGGTTCCGGCTCCTGGACATCTACGCGGACGCCATCGAATGAGACCGGCTCGGCGAGCATCCTACTAACTCGCCGCCGCACACCGCTCCAGCCGGAAGGTGCGCTCGAAGCCCGCGGGGTGCGTCGTCAGCGTCACCTCCACCGCGCCGCCGGGGGCGACCACGTAGCGCTCCTCCACATCGGGGCCGTCACTCCAGCGGCCGACCGGTTGCCGCCCGAGGTCATCCCGGTCGTAGAGGGCCGGGTCGAAGGGGAAGAGGACCGGGTCGTAGGGCGTCACGTCGCCGTCGGGACGCCCGTCGACCAGGCGGCTGCACTCGACGAACCGGAAGTGCCCGATGTTGTGCGCCGCTCGGTAGGTCCGCGTCACCACCAGCGGGGTGCGTCCGTCCGCCGGAAGCGCGGCGTCCTTGGGGACGATCGGGTCGAAGACCACGTCGGTGCCGGCCTGCGCCTCACGGAATACCCCGAAGTGCCGCGAAAAGCGTTCGGACAACGCGAAACCCGCCTCCTGGTCGATAAAGACCGCCAGGCCGATGGCCGTCGCGGCGAACGGGTGCGGGGAGCGCTTCACCCGCTTCTCGCCGTACGCCGTGCGCAGCATCCGGGAAACCAGCGGGAAGCCCCCGGCCCCACCCACCACGTAGATGCCCGCCACCTCCGACCACGCCACGTCCTTGCCACCTCTCGGATCGTGCAGGACGCGGCGCAGCACGTCGGTCGTCTTGTCGACGAGCGGCGCACACACGGAGTAGACGTCGTCGATCCCGCAGGAGAACGGTGGCCGGTCGACCGCGTCGACGCCCGTGAGGTCCACCAGGAAGCGGCGCGTCTGCGGCCCGACGGCCTCCTTGCGGGCGGCGCACTCCTCCCTGAGCAGCTCGCGGGTGGCGGGATCGACGTTCTTCAGCTCCAGGCGGGCGAGCACCAGGTCCACGATCGCCTCGTCGAAGTCGTCACCGCCGAGGCGTTGAATGCCTTCGCTGACGACGACCTCGTTCTCGTGCCCGGTCATTTTCAGCAGCGACGCGTCGAACGTGCCCCCGCCGAGGTCGTAGACGAGGACGTATTCGCGTTTGGCGGTGATGGTGGAGCGGTACCGGTGCGCGTACTCGAGGCTGGCGGCCGACGGCTCGTTCAGCAGCGCGACGACGTGAAAACCCGCCGCGACGAACGCGTCCAGCGTCAGGAGGCGCTGGGCGGTGGAGGCGTTGGCGGGCACGCTGATCGCGGCCTCGATGGTCTCACCAGGGGCCAGGGTGACGTTCGAGCGACGCTGCAGATCGCGCCTCAGCTGAGCCAGAAAGCCGGCGAGGAGGTCGGCCAGCCGATGGTCACGGCCGGCGAGGCTGACCACGGTCTGCGGCCCGGCCTCGTTGAGCAGGCGTTTGAACGACCGCAGCACCGACCAACCCGGTTCTTGGCGGACGGCAGCCGCGTCCACCCCGAATCGCAACTCTCCGTCGGCGTTGGCCGCGACGATCGACGGCCAGGCGTCCACCCCGTCGAACGAGACGACCGGATAGTTGCCGCGGTCGACGGCCGCGACGACGGTGTGGGTGGTGCCAAAGTCGATGCCGACCCTCATTCCGCAAAATTCTAGG
>NZ_DATJPU010000271.1:0-7903 GCF_035506235.1 Mycobacterium sp. | reverse complement strand
ACCACGAGCGGCGCTGCGCTGCCTCAAACGACACCTATCCAACCAGCTCTGGCGCACCATGATCGCCGACGAACAACGCAACCAAGACAAATGTCACGATCAATCCACGAAGGCCTCTTGACAAACAGAGAGGCACCCCCTGATTAGGTGCAAGTTATGGGGTGACCTGGGCTTTTGTGGTGGCGTACTGACTACGCCAGGCCGTGGCGGTGGGAGAGGTCGAGCAGTTCGAAGGCGCGCCGTTGCAGCGGGGTGGGGGTGGTGATTTTGATGAATGCCGGCAGGTCGACGGTGGGCTGAATTTGGTTGGCGCAGATGGTGGCCAGGTCGGCGAGCAGGCTGGTGAAGCTGTGCACCGGGTAGTCGTCGTGGGTGCGTTTACGCGCGGCCTTGGCGAGGGCTTTGTCGGAGCGTTGGGCGGGGGCGACAGGGTCGGGGCGTTTGGCGGCCGCGGCGGGTTTGTCGTTGTCTTGGAACAGGATTGGTGCAAGAGCTTGTTTCATGTGCCAGCTGATGTAGTAGGAGAGCATGCGTAAGAACATGTGGGTGCGGACCCGGTCGGCTAGGCGGTGGCGGATGGGGCGCACATCAAGTTCGCTGTTTAGGGTGCGGAAGAAGCGTTCGACGTCGGCGAGGTCTTTGTAGCGGCCCACCACGTCATCGCGGCCCAGGGCGTGTTCGGGCAGGCTGGTGCGCAGCACGTAGATGCCATCCAGGGCGGCCTCGGCGGCGATCTGATCGTCCTTGCGGGTGAAAGCCAAGGAGTCGTCGCTGATCTGCAGCTCAAAGTGCTTGGCCATTTTGAACTTGTTGCGCACCGTGCCCGCCTTCAGGGCGATCTTGTCTGTGCCGCGCAGTGGGCGCCGGGCACGGTGGGTGGCCGCAGCGATTTTGGCCAGTTCTGCTTGGGTGGCCGCCAGCAGCTCGTCGCGTTTGCGGGCGCGCTCTGCGGCCAAAGCCGGGTTATAGCAGCACACCAGCCGCTCACCGGGGTAGTCGGGGTGGGTGATCTCGAACAGGTTCTGCTGGTCAAACAGCGACAGCTGCAGCGCTTCGTCGTTGACCAAGACCCGGATCTGCTCGGCGCGCAACGCGCTGATCCAATCCAGCTGTGCGGGGCGTAGCTCGTTGTCGATGCGGGCACTGGTGATCATGCCTCGATCGCCCACCATGGCGATGGTGGACAGCCCGAACCGGGTTTTGAGTTTGGTGATCTGGGCGGCCAGGGTTTTCGGGTCGGCGGTGTTGCCCTCGAACACCTCGATGGCGATCGGTATCCCCTTGGGGGAGCACAGCAGCCCGTAGACGATCTGCAACCTGCCTTTGACCCCATCGCGGGCGTGCCCGATTTTGCCCAGCGGGCAAGTGCGGCCCTCAAACGCCGCCGAGGACACGTCGTAGAGCACCAGCGTGCCGTTGGTCAAATGCCGTGCAGCCAGGGCATTTTCGATCCCGTCTTTGCGGGCCAGCACCCAGTCCATCGCCGCATACAGGTCATCCTCGTCACAGCCCGCCAGCCCCAGCACCTCACCGAGGGAACTGGTGGCGGTCTCGGCGCGCAACCCGCGCGCGAACGCCAGCTTAGAACCCGGGTCGATCACGGCCGCCACCAGCATCGCGACCACCAGATCGCGCCGCCGCGAGGGGGTCGGATCGATCAGTTCCTCAAGGCCCAGCCGCCGGGCGGTTCCCAGCACCGCGGCCACATGCCCGTGCGGGAGACTGCGGGTGACATCAAAGGCCTCGCACAGATCACCGGTGGCCGGCACGCCCTTGAGCGCCCGCTGCAGTTTGTCCACTTTGTGCTCGGGCCACCGGGACAGATTGGCCAGCGTGCGGGTTTTCACCTCGCCGTTTTCCCGGTAGCTTTCGCGCAACAGCACCGCCGGCGGTGACCCCCGGTTGGGCACCCGCGTCACATACATGATTACCTTCTAGCACATATGAAGTACGATTTATTAGAAATGAGACTATGACACGCCGATTGACTTCTCATATTACATGATTACGCTTCACAGCAGGCATGACGACGAAACACCTGCTCACACAACAGACCGGGATTTAGAAACCCCTTTAGAGGGGGAACTTCCGCCTAGGGAGCCGGCGGGGGTGGATCAAGCATCTGCACGTGATCGCGCTGCCATTGGTATCGGACAATCGTGATCGGACCCGGACAGGCGGTACAGACGTATCGGCCGTCCTTGTAATTCAGGACGATGGTGTCGTCAGTCGTCAACGGCGCGTTCAACGATGTGAACGGGTAAGGCTGCCAGGTGGCGGTGCCGAGGTAGTCGCCGTAGTGGAAGAACAAGGCGTGATCTGGTGAGCTGCCCGTGGCGCGCTCAACGGTGACCAGTGCGGTCGACAAGGTGACGCACGGATCGTAGTTGCCGCCGTATGGGACGGGATCCCAGGGCACGTCCATGTCGGTGAAGGCCGGCCGCAGGGAGCGAACAGCCTCGATGATCACCGGTGCCCCCAAGTCCACCCCGCACCGTGTGCCCGGCGGCGGCTCGCCGAACGCCGGTGGGGACGTCCAACCCGTTAAGGCTGCCAGCGTGACTACAGACCCGAGCGCACGGGTTATCGCGTCGCCTGCACACTTAGTCACAGTCCAACATTGTGCCGCTGTTCGACACCATCCGAAACCGGATCAGTGCTCGGGGTCGGTGCGCTGGGCAGCTATCTGGGCGGGGCCGTGGGCGTGCTGGTGGACAAGTCCACCGGTGAAGAATTCAAAGGAGATGAGTTCAGATGGTGAATGACGCGAACGGCAACTGGATCGGCTTGGGCGTCGGCGACGTCGACAGCCCCGCCACGCCGCGCAACGCTCCGAACTGGAACGCGATCACACTGCTGACAGCAAGCTGCACGACAAGTATCAGTGGGCGCGCGACCTGGGGGTGGTGGCCCAGCCGAACTACGACGAGGTGGTGGCCCGCGCCGTCCAGGAGTTCTGTCAGCGTACGGGTCTGCCGATCATCCGCGACCCGAGTGGGTACGCGGTCGCCAATCTCGCCCTCAGGCAGCGGCTGGGCAGTTACCCACCACCGGGTGCCGATGACCCGTCGCGGTTGCACTCGGCACCGATCCTGCCGATCATGTTCACCGTCGAAGGACACTCGTCGAACATGTTCTCCGGGCCGGTGGCCGACACGGCCACTCAGCTGGAAAGCGAGGGCCATTGCCACCACCAGCCGATCGGCTACAACAACGGGGCCATCCCGTTCGACAACTTAAGCGGGGAAAACGAACTCACCCGCCTGGTCGGGGCAACCGTGATGGACAACGGGGTGCCGTTCCCGGCGGGCACCAAGTGGGTGCTCGGCATCTTCAGTCCGGGCGCCATCGTCGGATTCGACTTCTGGCTCAACCAACTCGCACCCGGCAAGCCGCTCGAGTGGCGCGAGGCCGACCTGCTCGGGGTACTGGCCTACGGCAACCCGTGCCGCCAGACCGATAGCATCGCTCCCTGGGCCGTCGGCTGGGTCACCACGACAGGAACGCACGGCTTGGACCCCTATCGGCGGTTCGGGCTGCCGGGGTTCCCGGTGAAGCCGGACAACTGGATGGACGTCTACCGCGAGGGCGACATCTTCGCCGAGAACGGCGATGACGACGCCAGCAAGGCCAAGGCGGCGGTTTACCAGGCCGTCGCACGCGGCGACGTGCTCTCGGACCCGATCTCGCTGGCCTTCCAGATCGCCCAACTGTTCCACAGGCCCCTGGAGGAAATTTGGGCGATCATCGAGGCGATCATCTCCGGGGTGGTGTTCGTGGGCGACAACCCGAACCCGCACTACTCGCCGTACGACATCAGCGGCGGGGTGAGCTGGGTGCGGGGTCTGCTCACCGACGGCCTAGCGGCGCCGGCGCCAGAACTTGCGGCGACTGTTTCCCCGCCAGTCAGTGCGTGTGCCCAACCTAAAAAGCCACGCCGACAACGACATTGACCTGACCCTCACGATCCACGGGATCTGCGGAGGCCAATGTCGGTTTCCTGTCGATGTGTGCTTCGATGACGGTCGCCCACAGCATGATCGCTAACAGCAGCCCCGTCATACGAAATTGGGCACCGCAGGCGGGTGCGGCCGCGCATCGCATCCTGGCCGACCTGCGCGCGGCGGCTGCTATCGGCCACGCCGCCGGCTGGAGACGACAGCACAGCGCTGTGCAGGGATTAGAGAGAGCGTGGTTCCGGGCGATGCCGTGAACTAAGCACGGCGGTGGCGATTCGGATTTCCCTTTGGGTCACGCTGTGCCGCAACGGGATGTCACGTTCACATTAAGCCAGGGTTGATGGGGCGCTGTCTCTGGGGGCGCTAACGGGCCGATGCGCTAATACCGCCCCCGAGCAGACATGCCGGGTCAGCGATAGCGCACGCCGTATCGGCATATACTGCAGCACAGCTACTTTCGATTGACGCTTACGGTTTTCACCGGCTCTTAGGGTGACAGCGGCAGCCGCCACGAGGGCGTTGCGGGGTCTAGTTCCAATAGGGAGGTGAGGGTCAACCGCACCATGCGCAGGGTGCCGCCCATGAGGATGATCGCCAGCGGCAGTTCGCCCAGCGCGGCGGTCAGCACCGACACCATCCTGTCTTCGGGCCCAGCGGTCATGACGTCGAACCAGGCGTCGCAGATCAGCAGCACCCCCGTGGTGAAGGCGGTGACCGTGAGCAGGTGGCGGTGTAGGAAGCCGAGCGTTGCGGTCCCGATCATGAAAAGCAGCAGCAGAATGTCGAAACCCACCCAGGCGGCACGCCAGTTGTGCGCGGTGTAGTTCTGCGGGAGAGCCACGGCAAGGTAGGCGATCCAGGGAATCAGGCCGAGCGCGGCGGCTGCCGACACCCACAGCCGGATTCGACGTATCGAAGTGCTCTCCCGGGCCCGCGGGGACTCCTTGTGTGCAGGCCGCAGTCGGCGAGCCAGCGCTAGCCGCTCCTCGGCCGACATCGCCGCAATCTGGTCATCCGACAGCACATCGCCGTTCATGGTGCGGGTCACCTCCTAGCCCGGTCGGTCCATTCGCCGGCCAGCCTCCATGCTCTCCGGTTCTGCGGCATCCGGCCATCACGACTCGCGATACACCACGGGCCGCGATCGAGCGGTTGGCGGCCGCGCCGCCGATGTCTGAGTTAAGCGGCCCCTAGGCATGCGGACACGCGCCGCGAACTGGTCATGACGCCTCGCGGGTTGGCAGAGACCTTCGCCGAAGAAGGCAGGACACTTTCACACGTCCTCGGTGTGCTCGCCCATCTGCTCGACTCATCCTGAGCACGATGGCCTGCTACCACACCGTCGTTTCATATTTCCCCGCAAACGGGACCAAAGCCCCTGCACGACGGGGCGTTGAACGACATCTACTTGATCCAGGCATCTGCCGGATAGCTCATCGGCAGGCCGTCAAGAAACGCCAGGGAGGATCGCATGACGATCGGTGCCGCACCGGGGAGGCCGTCGCAGTGCGCGCGGCAAGTGGCGCGGTCGACGCACCGATATCAGCTCGCAGCGGCAACGTCGCGACGTCTTTCCCGGCGACGCCGTGACGGCTCCCCACGACGTCGGGTCTTCGGATATGCCGGAGTGAGTCAGTGGGCGGTTCGGTTCTGCCACGTCAGTGGATGGCAGCTAAGGACGGGTTCATGACAACTCCGCAAGGTTGGTATCCAGACCCACAATCTGCTGGGATGCTGCGCTATTGGGACGGCAGACAATGGACCAGCAATACCTCGAGGCTTGGGGCGGCAGCCAAACCCGACCTCGGTTCGATGCAGGCACGAAAGGTCGCGACCTTCGGGTCGAGGCAAGACCGGGCAGAGGTGCCGCCGTCGCAAAGGCGGGGAGCGTCGTTGACCTACGACGCCTTCTTGTCCTACAGCCGCGACGATGAGGCCGTGGCTGCCGGGATCCAGAAGGGGTTGCACCACGTCGGTCGTCGGGTGGGCCAGTTGAACGCGCTGCGGGTGTTTCGCGATACCACCGACCTGGGCGCCAACCCCAACCTGCTGGGCAAGGTCACCGACGCGATGGACCGCTCCCGCTATTTGATCGTGGTGCTGTCCCCCCACGCGGCGGCCTCGCCGTGGGTCAACAAGGAGGTCACTCACTGGCTGGCGCGGCGCGAGCCCGAGCAGCTGATGTTCGTGCTGGCCGACGGCCACCTGTACTGGGACGAGGCGACCCAACGGTTTGACCCCGACCGCTCCGACGCCGCCCCACCGGTGCTGACGAAGGACAAAGAGCCTGGAGTTCTTCCGACTGAACCGCTTTATGTTGACGTCCGCGGCCTCGCGCCGTGGGACCCGCACGCACCGACATTCCGGGACAAGGTCACCGACCTGGCCGCCCCCATCCACGGCAAATCCAAATACGAACTGGCCAGCGACGACGTGCGCGAACAACGCCGGTTCCGCCGGCTACGCCGCGCCGCGATCGCCGGCCTGGCCGTGTTGACCATATCAGCGCTGACGGCCGCCACGATCGCGCTTTTCCAATGGCGTGAAGCACGGCATCAGAAGGAGCAAGCGCTGATGCAACGCAACCAGGCGGTCGCGCTTCGGCTCTCATCACAAGGAGAGTCCATGCTCGCCGGCACCCGGGGCGGCGGCGATGTACAAGCGTTGCAGCAGATCCTCGCCGTGCCCCGCATTGCGCGGGGCGCCGATGCCGGCGCACTGTTCACCGGGGTGTCCGAGCGACGTGACACGATCAAGATCATCCCGACCGCTGACGACACCGTGAACGCAATGGCGCTAAGCCCTAATGGGCGGCACATCATCGCCGGCGGTAACCGCAAACTGCAGATATGGGACACCGACACCGGTCAACCGATCGGCGCGCCGCTCACTGGGCACAGCGACTCGGTGTTCTGCGTGGCATACAGCCCCGACGGGCACCGCATCGCCTCTGGTGGCATGGACACCACCGTGCGGCTATGGGACGCCGACACCGGTCAACCGATCGGCGGCCCACTGACCGGGCATGAGGGCCCGGTAACCAGTGTGGCGTTCAGCCCCGACGGTGGCCACATCGCCACCGGAAGCTGGGACAACACCGTGCGGCTGTGGGACGCCCACACCGGAGAGCCGATCGGCGCGCCGCTGGCCGGCGAGCAGAGCATCACGCGAACCGTGGAAACGGTCACGTTCAGCCCGGACGGTCGCCGTGTGGCCTCCGGCAGCAACGACCACACCATCCAGCTCTGGGACGTTGCCACCGGCCAGCCGATCGGGGCGCCGATCGCCGGCCATGCCGGCACCGTGCACAGTGTGGTGTTCAGCCCCGACGGGCGGCGCATCGCCTCCGGCAGCGACGATGCGACGGTGCGGCTCTGGGATGCCGGCACCGGCCAGCCGATCGGTGCGCCGCTCACCGGACACACCCGCGGGGTCTTCAGCGTGGCGTTCAGCCCCGACGGGCAGCGCATCGTCTCCGGCAGCGGCGATCACACGCTGCGACTGTGGGACTCCGCCACCGGACGGCAGATCGGCACCCCGCTTTACGGGCACACCAGCATCGTGCAGAACGTGGCGTTCACCCCCGACGGGCACCGCATCGTCTCCGGCGCAAACGACGCCACCCTGCGCGTGTGGGACGCCGACATCGGCACACCCATCACCGGCGACCAGGGACGGGTAAACGCGGTGGCGTTCAGCCCGGACGGGCAGCACATCGTGACCGGCAACGGAGATGGCACCGTACGGTTGGCCGATCTGGGAGCAGGCCGACGGATCGGTGAGCCGCTGACGGGCCGAACTCAGACCGTGTGGACTGTGGCGTTCAGTCCCGATGGACGTCACATCGCCGCCGGAAGCGGCAATGGGCTGCGATTGTGGGACGCACCCACCGGCCAGCTGGTCAGATTGCCCAGTGGGCCCGGCGATTTCATACTCAGTGTCGC
>NZ_DATJPU010000270.1:0-2433 GCF_035506235.1 Mycobacterium sp. | reverse complement strand
CGACGGCAGCGGCAAGGGCGCGACGGGCTGGTTCGGCGCCAGCCGCGCGACCGTGTACGTCGACCACCCCGTGCATGCGCCGTACGGCCACACCGTCAACATCGACGTGATCAACCCGGAGCTGGGCCCGTCGGCGCGGGTGGCCCTGGAACTCACCGAGGAGAGTGCCCTGGCGCTGGCCGACGCCATCCACCAAGCGATCGCCCACGCGCCGGTCGGCCTGGCCTCGAAGGACCAAAGGTGACCGCCGGACGCGACTACCCCCAAATGGCCGCCGCCCGCGGACGTGTCGAGCCCGCGCCGCGCCGGGTCCGCGGCCACCTCGGCCACCAACTGGTCTTCGACACCATCGCGGCCCGCTACGTGTGGGAATTGCCTTACTACCCAGCGTATTACGTCCCGCTGGCCGACGTGCGCACGGAGTTCCTGCGCGACGAGAACCACCCGCAGAAGGTGCAGTTCGGCCCGTCGCGATTGCACACCCTGGTCGGTGACGGCCAGACCTTCCCGTCGGCGGCGCGGGTGTTCGACGCCGACACCGACAGCCCCGTGGCGGGCACCGTGCGGTTCGAATGGGATCCGTTGCGGTGGTTCGAGGAAGACGAGCCGATCTACGGCCACCCGCGCAACCCGTACTCGCGGGTCGACGCGCTGCGCTCACACCGTCATGTCCGGGTCGAACTCGACCGAATCGTCCTGGCCGACACCGCATCTCCGGTGCTGCTGTTCGAAACCGGCCTGCCCACAAGGTATTACATCGATCCAACCGACATCGCGTTCGAGCACCTGGAACCCAGCCCGACCCGGACGCTGTGCCCGTACAAAGGGGTGACATCGGGCTACTGGTCGGTGCGGGTGGGCGACACCACGCATCCGGACCTGGCGTGGACCTATCACTATCCCTTGTCGGCGGTCGGTCAGATCGCGGGCCTGGTGGCCTTCTACAACGAAAAGCTCGACATCAGCGTCGACGGCGTGGCCCTGGCCCGCCCGCAGACCCAGTTCAGCTAAGCGGGCGAACCGACATCAATATTTAAACCGCCGCACACACGACCGAAACATTCCGGGCCGAGGCTTCACCCGTCTACGGCGTCACTTCGCACCGCAGCTGATTTATAGCCTTTGGCTCGAATTGGGGTGTGTCTGAACCATGTTGCCCTATCCCGATTGGCTGAATCCCGGAGACAACGCGTGGCAGTTGGTCGCCGCGACGCTGGTCGGCCTGATGAGCATCCCGGGCATCGCCGTGCTGTACGGCGGCATCGTGCAGAAGAAGTGGGCCGTCAACACCATGCTGATGGCCTTCACCGGCTTCTCGCTGGTGCTGGTCGTGTGGGTGCTCTGGGGCTTCAAGATGGGTTTCGGTGACCCGCTCAAGCTCGGTCCGGGCATCCTCAGAGCGGCGGTGGGGATCCCCCATACGATCCTGAGCAGCAACAACCAGGGGCAAGCGGTCATCCCGCTGCTGGACGGCGCCATGCCGAAGTTCCGTTTCTCGGAGACCACGCTGGCGTACTTCCAGTTCGTGTTCGCCGGCATCACGCCGCTGCTGTTCCTCGGCAGCGTTGTCGGCCGGATGAGCTTCAAGGCATGGCTGATCTTCGTGCCGCTGTGGTCGACGTTCGCCTACTCGGTGAACGCCTTCCTGTTGTGGGGCGGCGGCTGGTGGGGCCAGGCCGGCGCGCTGGACTACAGCGGTGGGTACGTGATCCACCTGGCTGCCGGGACAACGGGATTCGTTGCCGCCGCGGTGATCGGTCCGCGGTTGGCTCGTGACCGGGAACGCGCCGTGCCCAACAACCTTCCCCTGGCCGCGGTCGGCGCCGGAGTCCTGTGGTTGGGCTGGAACGGGTTCAACGGCGGTGACCCCTACTTCTCCGGCGCCGACGCGTCCCTCGCGGTGATCAACACCAACCTCACCACCGCCGTCGCGTTGCTCACCTGGGTGATCTGGGACATTTTCGCGAGCAAGCAGCGCAAGCCGACGTTCCTCGGCGCCGTCAATGGCATGATCACCGGCCTGGTTGCCATCACCCCGGCGGCCGGCTTCGTCAACAGCTTCGGCGCGATGATCATCGGCGTCATCTCCTCGTCGCTGGTCTGGATGTCGTGGAACTGGCTCGGCCGGGCGAGGCTGTTCAAGAAGGTCGACGACACCCTCGGCGTGTTCCACACCCACGGCGTGGCCGGTTTGACGGGCGGGCTGCTCGTCGGCGTGCTCGCCGACCCGAAGATCATCGAATACCTGGGCGGCAGCACGGGCCAGGACGTGTCCTTCTCCGGGTGGCTGTACGGTCACCACCCCAAGCAGATACTCATTCAGGCCGGCGCCGCCGCCACGGTCATCGTCTGGGATGCGCTCGTCACCTTCGTCATCCTGAAAGTCCTCGGCCTCTTCATGAAGTTGCGGCTGCCCGACGAGGTCCTGGAAAC
>NZ_DATJPU010000269.1:0-105094 GCF_035506235.1 Mycobacterium sp. | reverse complement strand
CGGGCTCGATGACGAGCGGCGATGGGACGATATCGAGGCAGCGCTCGGGGCGATCCCCGACGAGGGCCACGAATGGGATGACGATCCCGGTGAATGGGTCCGCCGCCAACGCTCCGACCGGCGTCGCGTCGGCTGACGTGGGAAGGATACTGCTCGACTCGACCGTCCTTATCGACGCTCTACGTGGCCGTCCGGCGGGCGAGCGCCTACGCGCTCTGCGTCGCCAAGGTGACGAACCCTGGACTTGTGCGATCTCGATCGAGGAGATCTGGCGCGGACTGCTTCCCGGCGAAGAAGCCATAGCACACCGACTGATGCGGGGCTTACGGTGTGCACCGTTGGGTCCGTCGGAAGGAATTCGCGCTGGGCGGTGGCGCCGCCAGTTCGCCGGACGAGGGATCACACTTCACCAGGCCGACTGCCTGATTGCCGCGGCCACCGCTGGCATCGATGCTCGCTTGGCGACGGGCAACCCTGCCGATTTCCCCATGGACGACATCACAGTCGAGCACTGGCCCGTCGGGCGCTGAAGCGTATTCGCTAACGACAGGACTGCGGCACCCGACATATGTGCACTGGCATGAGCCTGCGCTGGCAGACGCAGCGCGCAGGTTGGCCCGCGTCGTCACGAATTCGTAGCAGCCATATCGAAGGGCCCTCGCAGTCACGGCAGGCGGCTTCAGCGGCTACCGATTGTTAGCTGAGTCGAACCGGTGTTCGCCCTACAGCGCCGCATAGTTAGCCGCGACTTGTGACAATCCGTGACAATTTCAATGTCGACGCAGAAAGCCGCGGCTCGACCAAAAATTACCGTCTGAACTCTGGTGGCAGGTACAGGATTCGAACCTGTGTAGGCGTAAGCCGACGGATTTACAGTCCGCTCCCATTGGCCGCTCGGGCAACCTGCCGCCAGACAGGTTACAACGAACGGGTAGACAAGGCACAAACGGCTAGCACCCAGAGGAAGGGACGGATCGGATGGCTGACTCATCGTTCGACATCGTCAGCAAGGTGGATCGGCAGGAGGTCGACAACGCGCTCAACCAGGCCGCAAAGGAGCTGGCCACGCGTTTCGACTTTCGCGGCACCGACACCAAGATCACATGGAAAGGCGACGAGGCCATCGAGCTGACCTCGTCGACGGAGGAGCGCGTCAAGGCCGCCGTCGACGTCTTCAAGGAGAAGCTGATCCGCCGCGACATCTCGATGAAGGCGTTCGACGCCGGCGAGCCGCAACCGTCCGGCAAGACCTACAGGGTCACCGGCACCCTGAAGCAGGGCATCAGCAGCGAGAACGCCAAGAAGATCACCAAGCTGATCCGCGACGAAGGACCCAAGAACGTCAAGACGCAGATCCAGGGCGACGAGGTGCGCGTCACCAGCAAGAGCCGCGACGACCTGCAGGCCGTCATCGCGATGCTCAAGCAGGCCGACCTTGACGTCGCGCTGCAGTTCGTCAACTACCGGTAGCTGGAAGCGAGGTTCTCTGATGACGCTGATTCCGCAGCAGGACGGCCACTTCGACGTCATCATCGTCGGCGCCGGCATCTCCGGCATCGACGCCGCCTACCGGATCGCCGAGCGCAACCCCGGCCTGACCTACACCATCCTGGAGCGGCGCGCGCAGATCGGCGGCACGTGGGACCTGTTCCGCTACCCCGGTGTTCGCTCCGACAGCAGCATCTTCACGCTCTCGTTCCCGTTCGAGCCCTGGACCCGGAAGGAAGGCATAGCCGACGGCGTTCACATCCGTGAGTACCTCACCGCCACGGCCCGCAAGTACGGCATCGACCGCCACATCCGGTTCAACAGCCACGTCCGGACGGCGGATTGGGATTCGTCCACCGACACCTGGACGGTCACCGTCGAAGAGGACGGCGCCGAGAAGCAGTACCGCGGCCGGTTCCTGTTCTTCGGCAGCGGCTACTACAGCTACGACGAGGGCTACACCCCCGACTTCCCCGGCATCGAACGGTTCGAGGGCACCGTCGTGCACCCCCAGCAGTGGCCCGAGGATTTGGACTACACCGGCAAGAGGATCGTCGTGATCGGCAGCGGTGCCACGGCCGTCACGCTTCTGCCGTCGCTGGCCGAGCGCGCCGAAAAGGTGACCATGCTGCAGCGCTCGCCGACGTATCTGATCTCGGCGTCCAAGTACGGCAAGGTCGCCGCCTTTGCCCGAAAACTGTTGCCGCGCAAGGCTGCTCACCTTGCGATCCGGATGTACAGCGCGTTGACCGAGGCGGTGTTCTTCTTCTTTTCCCGCACGGCACCGGGTTTGGTGAGGCGGCTGCTGCGTCAGCTCGCGATCAAGAACCTGCCCGCCGGCTATGACGTCGACGTCCACTTCAAGCCGCGGTACAACCCATGGGACCAGCGGATGTGCCTGATCCCCGACGCCGACCTCTACAACGCCGTCAGTGGCGGTCGCGCCGAGGTGGTGACCGACCACATCGATCGCTTCGACGCCACCGGCATCGTGCTCGAATCCGGCAAGCACCTCGATGCCGACATCATCGTCACCGCGACCGGCCTGCAGCTGCAGGCGCTGGGTGGGGCCGCGATCAGCCTGGACGGCGTCGCGATCGATCACCGCGACCGCTTCGTCTACAAGGCGCACATGCTCGAGGATGTGCCCAACCTGTTCTGGTGTGTGGGGTACACGAACGCGTCCTGGACGTTGCGGGCCGACATCACCGCGCGGGCCACGGCAAAACTGTTGGCACACATGGCGTCCCACGGCTACACGCACGCCTACCCGCACCTGGGCAATGAGCCGATGGACGTCAAGCCCTCGTGGGACATTCAGGCCAACTACGTGAAGCGGTCGGTTGACGCGCTGCCCAAGTCGGGCACCAAGCGGCCGTGGAATGTGCGCCAGAACTATCTCGCCGATGCGATCGACTACCGGTTCGACCGCATCGAGGAGGCGATGGTGTTCGGCCGCGTGGCCGACCGCGCAGCGCTGGCCGGGTAACCGGCGTCAGCTGCTTCGCTTGACCTCCACCGCCGACTCGGCGACGGGGATCCGCGTCCCGCAATTCGGGCAGAACTTTTCGGCGGGATGGTGTTCAGCCCCGCAGCTCGAACAGAAGTGCGGCTCGGCGGGCACCTCTTGGGTGTCTTCGGGCGCGGCCTCCGCAGCGGCCTGCCGGCGCGGGAAGGGCCGGAAGCCCGCCACCCTGGCCGGTGTCAGGAGGGGCCAACGCTTCCTCACGACCAGGAACGTGAAGGCCGCGCCCGCGGCAAGAACGACGGCGACGCCACCCGCGATATACCACACCAGGTTTGCGCCACTGAGCGCCGAGAAATCGCCGTTCTGCTGCCGCAGGTTGGCCGCGCTCGTCCTCAGGTCGACCAGCCCGGGATAATCCGGTGACATCGACAAGGTCTGGTCGAAATCGCCGATCGCTTCGGTGTATTGGCCCGCGTAGTAGTGCTTGAGCCCCTTGCGGTAGTACACGTCGGCGGGTCCCAGCGTCGCCTTGACGCCCTTGCTCGCCAATATCGCGGACAGGCCGTCGGCCGGTGCGACGAAGTTGAAGGGCTGCGGTTCGCCGACGGGGGCGAAGCTGTTCACGCCGATCACCTTGCCGTTGAGCTCGACGGTCGGGCCACCGCTCATGCCCTCGGATACCGCGGCGTCGATCTCATACTCGGCGGCCGAGCCCATCGTCGACTTCTTGCTGACCTTGCCGCTCTTGTTCGTCGGGTCCAGCGTGGGGCCGGTGACGTTCTCGGTGCTCTGCGAGAAGCCCACCGCGAGAACCGATGTGCCGATGCTGACGTCGGCGTCGGTGGCCAGCTCCGACGACGGCAGGTTGTGCTTGTCCACCTTGAGGAGCGCGACGTCGCCCTTGCCGATGGGCCGGAAATCCACGACGTTGGCCGCGGCCTTCCCGGCGACCTTGGTGCCGGTGCCGTATGTCAGCGCGAGGCCGACTTCGGGGCCCTTGTCGGGAGTGTCGCCTTCGACCTTCGCGTTCTTCTGCAGCCACTCCAGCGCCGCGGCCGGGTCGCGCGCTTCCGGCGCGTCGGGAAACTGCGTCATGTATTCCCTGGCGGCTCGTTTGAGGATCAGCAACTTGGCGCTGTCGGGATCGACGCAGTGACCGGCCGTCGCGACCCAGCCCTCGGGATTGATGACGAAGGCGGTGCACGCCCAAGTCGCGATGAACGGCATCGTCGTGCCCGGGCCGAACTGGGACAGGAGCTGGCCGTCGGGCAGCCGGACCGCGCCGTAACTCTGACCGGCCAGGTACATGACGGCCGGCCGTATCATGGCCGCCGCCTTTTCCTCCGGGTTGACCTGTGGGCGACCGCCGTCGGCGACGGCGATGCCTGGGGACCCTAGCGAAACCGCGAGAGCGGCCGCGGCCAGCGACGCCAATACACGGCCCCGGCGAGCGCGTCCGGGCATGAAACCTCCCTCGTGGCAGAACTGCACCTTGACGATCCGGCAGATCGGGCTGTGGAGGTAGGGGCGGAAGTCCCCTGCGCTGAGGCCGTTGGTTGCGTTACCGAGGTGAACTGCTTCTAAATCTCGGATGTCGGCAATACGCTGATCGCCATGGCAGCTGACAAGCGCGAACCCAACGTCGTTGTCTTCGGTGGGGGTTCCTGGGGAACGACCGTCGCGTCCATCTGCGCGCGCCGCGGGCCGACGCTGCAATGGGTGCGTTCCGAGGAGACCGCCAAGGACATCAACGAGGATCACCGCAACAGCCGCTATCTCGGCAACGACGTCATTCTGAGCGACACCCTTCGCGCCACCACCGACTTCGCGGAGGCCGCCAACTGCGCCGACGTCGTGGTCATGGGCGTGCCCTCGCACGGCTTCCGCGGCGTGCTGACCGAGCTGGCCAGGGAGCTGCGACCGTGGGTTCCGGTGGTGTCGCTGGTCAAGGGGCTCGAGCAGGGCACCAACATGCGGATGTCGCAGATCATCGAGGAGGTGCTGCCCGGTCATCCGGCGGGCATCCTGGCCGGCCCGAACATCGCGCGCGAGGTGGGCGAGGGCTACGCCGCCGCGGCGGTGCTGGCCATGCCCGACCAGCACCTGGCCACCCGGCTGTCGGGACTGTTCCGCACCCGGCGCTTCCGCGTGTACACCACCGACGACGTCGTCGGGGTCGAGATGGCCGGCGCGCTGAAGAACGTCTACGCCATTTCCGTCGGGATGGGCTATTCGCTGGGCATCGGGGAAAACACCCGCGCGCTGGTGATCGCGCGCGCGTTGCGGGAGATGACGAAGCTCGGCGTGGCGATGGGCGGTGACCCCGACACCTTCCCCGGGCTGGCTGGCCTGGGTGACCTGATCGTGACCTGCACCAGCCAGCGCAGCCGCAACCGCCACGTCGGCGAACAACTGGGCGCCGGCAAGCCGATCGACGAGATCATCGCCTCGATGAACCAGGTCGCCGAGGGCGTCAAGGCAGCCAGCGTGATCATGGAGTTCGCCGATGAATTTGGCCTGAACATGCCGATTGCGCGCGAGGTCGACGCCGTGATCAACCACGGCTCCACCGTCGAGCAGGCCTACCGTGGCCTGATGGTCGAGGTTCCCGGGCACGAGGTGCACGGCTCGGGCTTCTGAGCCGTCAACCAAACAACTCGTAAAGAAATATTTGCATTCGATATGGGCAAAGCCCGTCGCCTTGACCGGCGCTTTGCCCGCCCCCTACCGTCGGACCAGGTGGCCAGCCGTGGCCTGCCGATTCGCGCAGTCGTAATCCACTGTGCGCCAACAAGCTACGCCGACGTAGCGAAGTCCCCCGCTCACACTTGACGACGGAAGCGACCGATGCAAAACATCGAACGATCACGACGTGACCGGATACGATCGGTTGTCCGGCACGACTTGCCGTCGTCACTCGTGGTTTTCCTGGTCGCACTCCCGTTGTCACTGGGGATCGCGATCGCGTCGAACGCCCCGGTGCTCGCGGGCCTGATCGCCGCGATCGTCGGGGGAATCATCGTCGGAGCCATCGGCGGCTCACCGCTACAGGTCAGCGGCCCGGCCGCCGGGCTGACGGTGGTGGTCGCCGATCTGGTGTCCGATTTCGGTTGGGGCGTAACGTGTTTGATCACCCTCGCCGCGGGTGTCCTGCAGGTTCTGCTGGGGCTGAGCCGCGTCGCGCGGGCGGCGCTGGCGATCTCGCCCGTCGTGGTGCACGCCATGCTGGCCGGCATCGGGATCACGATCGCGTTGCAGCAGGCGCACGTCTTGCTGGGCGGAAAATCCAAAAGCTCGGCCTGGCACAACCTCATTGGCCTGCCGGGTCAGATCATCGACTCGCACCGGCCCGGAGTGCTGCTGGGTGCGCTGGTGATCGTCATCCTGGTCGGCTGGCGCTGGGCTCCGGCCCGGTTGCGCTTCGTCCCGGGCCCACTGGTCGCCATCGTGGCGGTGACGATCATCTCGGTGGTGTTCCCGTTTCACGTGCGACGGATCGACCTCGACGGGTCGCCGCTGGACGCGCTGCAGCTGCCCGACATTCCGCACGGCAACTGGGGCGCGGTGGCGATCGGCGTCATCACGGTCGCGCTGATCGCCAGCGTTGAGAGCCTGCTGTCGGCGGTGTCGGTCGACAGGATGCACAACGGGCCGCGCACCGACTTCAACCGCGAGTTAATCGGGCAGGGCACCGCCAATGTTGTGTCGGGCGCGATCGGCGGGCTGCCGGTCACCGGCGTAATCGTCCGCAGCTCAACCAATGTCAACGCGGGCGCGCGGTCACGCGCCTCGTCGCTTTTGCACGGTGTGTGGATCCTGTTGTTCACGGTTCCCTTCGCGGAGTTGGTCGAAGAGATCCCGACCGCGGCGCTGGCCGGCCTGCTGATCGTCATCGGCATCCAGCTGCTGAAGCCCGCACACATCGAAACGGCAATGAAGCACGGAGATCTCGCGGTCTACGTAGTGACCGCCGTCAGCGTCATCTTCCTCAACCTGCTGCACGGCGTGCTGATCGGACTCGCCCTGGCCATCGCGTTGACCGGATGGCGGGTGATCCGGGCCAGGGTCGAAGCCAAGCCCGTCGGGCGGGAATGGCAGGTGCTGATCGAGGGGCCGGCGTGCACCTTCCTGGCCCTGCCGCGGCTGACGCGCGTGCTGGCGTCGCTTCCCGCCGGCGCTGTTGTCACGGTTGACCTTTCGGTCAACTACCTCGATCACGCGGCGCAGCAGGCGATCAGCGACTGGCAACGCCAGTTCGAGGCCACCGGCGGCGCCGTCCGGATCCGGGGCATGCTCGAGACGGGGCACCTCGCGAGCCGGGGCGCGATTGACGATCGACGTGCGGCTTAATCGAAGCCGGACAGCCCGAAAGTGCTGCTCGGAGCACGCCCGCTGAGCTTTTGGACGATCCACTGGTTCATCGAGACGCCCTGCTCGATGGCCTCCAGCGCCAGCCGGGCATGCAGCTCCGGTGAGGTCCTGACGCTGAACGTCCCGCTATAGCTGCGTTCGGAAAGCGGCGCGGGGATCGGATCCCCGCATGCGCGCAGGGTGTGCAGGTGTTCCACGAGCGCCTCCTGGATGGCGGCGACGGCCTCCGGGGCGGTCGGCGCCTCGCGCCTCAAGTAAGGCAGTTCGACGCACACGCCGACGTACTCGTTGTAATGGGGCGACCATTCCGCGCGGTAGGTGTAGCGGTCCACGCGGGATTTGGTAGCACATGCGCAACCGGATTCGCGAGTCACCCATCCCCAGGGAGAGCGGCGCCTCTCCAGACCATATGACTCCCACCAGATTCGGTAGCACATGCGCTACCAAGTTGGGCAGTCACCACTCTCAGTCGACGTCGATCCTGATGTGCAACCGCTTGCCGCAGACCTGCGCAAGGCGTTCGAGCTCGTCCACGCGCGGCACCTCGGTGCCGCTCTCCCAGGCCGCAACCGCCGCCCGGCTGGTGCCCAGCGCTTCGGCCAGTTGGGCCTGGTTCATCCCCGCACCGACACGGGTCTCGAAGATCAAATCGGGCAGGTCGAGTGACAGTCCGGCTTCGTGAATGTCCATCAAATTTGATGGTACGTACGGTTCCGGCCGGGTGCATGCGGGCGCGGTACCGCGGCCGGATCAGCCCCGCGCCATCTCCTCCAGCCGGCGGATGCGGTCCTCGATCGGCGGGTGCGTCGAGAACAGCGAACCGATCCGCTCGCCCGCGCGGAACGGGTTGGCGATCATCAGGTGCGCCTGGCTGGCCAGCTGCGGCTCCGGGGGCAGCGGCGCGACCTGAACCCCGGCGGAGATCTTGCGCAGCGCCGACGCCAGGGCCAGCGGCTCGCCGGTCAGCACGGCGCCCGACTCGTCCGCCTGGTACTCCCGCGACCGGGACACGGCCAGCCGGACCACCGTCGCGGCGATCGGCCCGAGCATCGAAACCAGCAGCATCGCAAAGGGGTTGCCGCCCTCTCGGTTTCCGCCGCCGAAAAACATCGCCATGTAGGACAGCGCGGTGATCACCGACGCCATGGCCCCGGCGATGCAGGAGATCAGGATGTCGCGGTTGTAGACGTGTGAAAGCTCATGGCCCAGCACGGCGCGCAGCTCGTGCTCGTTGAGGATCCCCAGGATGCCCGTGGTGCAGCACACCGCCGCGTTGCGCGGGTTGCGTCCGGTGGCGAACGCGTTGGGCGCGTTGGTGTCGCTGATGTACAGCCTGGGCATCGGCTGGTGCGCGGCGGTGGCCAGCTCGCGCACGATCCGGTACATCACCGGTGCCTGCAGTTCGGAAACCGGTTGCGCATGCATCGCCCGCAGCGCCAGCTTGTCGCTGTTGAAGTAGGTGTAGGCGTTCATGCCGATGGCGAACAGCACCGCCACCCACATCGCCGTCCGGCCGAACAGCGAGCCGACGAACACGATCAACGCGGACATACCGACCAGCAGGGCGAAGGTCTTCAGCCTGTTGGCATGCGGATGCCAGGTCATCGGTGTCCTTTCCTCTCTTGGATCCTCTCTTGGAGCATCAACTACTGCCCATTGAACGCCTGAAACGGCCGTCGAGGTTCCGGGACGCGCTAACCCTGCCGGCTCACCGTGTAGTCGACCAGCGTCTCCAGCGCGCGCCTGCCCGGGACCTCGGGCAAAAGGTCCAGCTCCTGGCGCGCCCGCGCCGCATACTGCGCCAGGAAGTGCTTCGCCCTGGCCATGCCGGGTGACGCACGCAACAGCGCCAAAGCCTCGTCCACCGCCGCGTCGTCGTCGACCGGCCCGGACAGCAGCTCGCGCAGCCGCACGGCCTCGGGGCCCGGCTCGCGCAGCGCGTAGACCATCGGCAGGGTGTGCACCCCTTCGCGGATGTCGGTCCCGGGCAGCTTGCCGGACTCGCGCGAGTCGCTGTCGATGTCGATGATGTCGTCCGAGATCTGGAACGCGGTGCCCACGATGCCGCCCAGGCGGCTCAGCCGCTCCACCTGATCGCCGTCGGTGCCCGAGAACATCGCGCCGAACCGGCCCGCCGCGGAGATCAGGCACGCCGTCTTCTCGTACACCACCTTCAGGTAGTGCTCGACCGGATCCGCCCCCTCGGCGGCACCCCGGCCCTCGCGCATCTGCCCGGTCACCAGTTGCGCGAACGTCTCGGCGATGAGCCGCACCGCCTCGGGTCCCAGCCGCGACACCAGCCGCGACGCCGTCGCGAACAGATAGTCCCCGGCCAGGATCGCGACGTTGTTGCCCCAGCGCACGTTGGCGGTGGGCGTGCCGCGGCGGACCTCGGCCTCGTCCATCACGTCATCGTGATAAAGCGTGGCCAGGTGGACCAGTTCGATGACCGCGCCGGCGATCGTCACCTCCCCCGCGTCCGGGTTCGGCCCGATCTGCGCGGACAACACGGTGAACAGCGGCCGGAACCGCTTGCCGCCGGCCTCGAATAGGTACATCAGCGAGTCGGTCATCACCGCGTCCGCGCCGCGCAGCTCGGTGTCCATGAGCTGCTCGATCCGGCCCACACCGTCCCGCACGGTCGCGGCGAATTCGGCATCCCCGAAGTCAATGCCCGCCACCACCGTCTCCGGAGTCCTCACCCGACCAAACATACTGGTGGGCATGGAGACGAGAGCTATCGGAGCCGACCTGGTGGTCGTGGGCGCGGGACCGGCCGGTTCGGCGGCGGCCGCCTGGGCCGCCCGCGCCGGCTGCGACGTCCTGGTCATCGACTCCGCCGGCTTCCCCCGCGACAAGCCGTGCGGGGACGGGCTGACCCCGCGCGCCGTCGCCGAGCTCGAACGGCTCGGGCTCGGCGACTGGCTCGACACGCGCATCCGGCACCGCGGACTGCGGATGAGCGGGTTCGGCGGCGAGGTGGAAATCGACTGGCCGGGCCCGTCGTTCCCGTCGACCAGCAGCGCGGTGGCCCGCCTCGAACTCGACGACCGGATCCGCAAATGCGCCGAGGATTCCGGGGCCCGGATGTTGCTCGGGACCAAAGTGGTTGCCGCGCATCATGACTCGTCGCGACGCGTGATATCGCTGACGTTGGCCGACGGCACCGAGGCGGGGTGTGGCCGGTTGATCGTCGCCGACGGGGCCCGCTCGTCGCTGGGCCGCAAGCTCGGCCGGCGCTGGCATCAGGAGACGGTGTACGGCGTGGCCGCGCGGGGCTACCTGACCACCCCCCGCGCCGATGACCCCTGGCTGACCTCGCATCTGGAACTGCGCTCCCCCGACGGCGCCGTGTTGCCCGGCTACGGCTGGATCTTCCCGCTGGGCAACGGCGAGGTGAATATCGGCGTCGGAGCCCTGTCGACGTCGAGACGGCCGGCGGAGCTGGCGCTGCGACCCCTGATCTCCTACTACACCGACCTGCGCCGCGACGAGTGGGGCTTCACCGGCGACCCGCGGGCCGTGTCGTCGGCGCTGCTGCCGATGGGTGGCGCGGTCTCCGGGGTCGCCGGGCCCAACTGGGTGCTGATCGGCGACGCCGCGGCCTGCGTCAACCCGCTCAACGGCGAAGGCATCGACTACGGCCTGGAGACCGGGCGGCTGGCCGCCGAGCTGCTGGACTGCCGCGACTTGTCGTGCGTGTGGCCGTCGCTGCTGCAGCAACACTACGGCCGTGGATTCTCGGTCGCCCGCAGGCTCGCCTTGCTGCTGACCTTCCAGCGGTTCCTGCCCGCGACGGGCCCCGTCGCGATGCGCTCGACGCGGCTGATGACCATCGCCGTGCGGGTGATGGCCAACCTGGTCACCGACGAGGACGCCGACTGGGTTGCGCGGGCCTGGCGGGGCGGCGGGCGCCTGTCGCGGCTGGTCGATCGCCGAACACCGTTCAGCTGAGCCAACTTTGGCTAGCGCGACGATGCGCGAGTGCCACCCGGCTCGAGGTATCAACCCCGTTGACATATATCAGCAGGGTTGATATATCTGGAGCATGACTCAACCACTGGATTTCGAATTCGAGACCGCCTACCGCGGTGAATCCGCGCACTTTGGTGAGGGCACCCGCCCGCCCTGGAGCATCGGCGCCCCGCAGCCCGAGCTGGCCGCCCTGATCGAGCAGGGCAAGTTCCACGGCGACGTCCTCGACGTGGGCTGCGGGGAAGCGGCCATCTCGCTGACCCTGGCCGCCCGCGGGCACACGACGGTGGGGCTGGACCTCTCACCCACCGCGATCGCCCTGGCCCGGCGCGAGGCCGAGAAGAGGGGTCTGATTACCGCCACCTTCGAGGTGGCCGACATCAGCTCGTTCACCGGCTATGACGGCCGGTTCGGCACCATCGTCGACTCGACCCTGTTCCACTCGATCCCGGTCGAGGCCCGCGAGGGCTACCAGCAATCGATCAAGCGGGCCGCCGCACCCGGCGCCTCGTACTTCGCGTTGGTCTTCGACAAGGCCGCGGTGTCCGAGGGCCCGATCAACGCGGTCACCGCCGACGAACTGCGCGCGGTGGTGTCCGGGCACTGGGTCGTCGACGAAATCCGGCCGGCCCGCATCTACGCCAAGCTGCCCGACGGGCCGTTCGACGCGCCGTTCGGCGACGTCCGCGACGAGCCCGACGGCCTCAAGTCGGTCGGCGCCTGGCTGCTATCCGCGCACCTGGACTGAGGCGTATAGTCCGGCTAATGAAGGGCACGAGACTGGCTTCTCTGATCGCCATGGCGGGCGCCGCTGTCGCAGTGGCGGCGCCCGCGCAGGCCGACGATTACGACTACACGTTCAAGCAGACCGTCAACCACTTCGGCGTGTTCGGCCCGCAGGACCAGCTCGCGTGGCTGGCCAAGATCTCGTGTGACCGGATCGGCAAAGGCGTGGACGGCGACCCGTACAAGTCGGCGACGTTCATCCAGCGCAACCTGCCGCTGGGCACCACCGAGGGCCAGGCGTTCCAGTTCCTGGGCGCCGCGATCGACCACTACTGCCCCGACCAGGTCGGCTTCATCCAGCGGGCCGGCCGCTAGGTCTGCATCAGGCCTTGGGCTTGTAGCCGGCGTGCAGCGCCACGATCCCGCCGGTCAGGTTGCGCCAGCGCACCGCCGACCAGCCGGCCGCTGAAATCCGGTGCGCCAGCGTGGGCTGGTCGGGCCAGGCCCTGATCGACTCGGCGAGGTAGACGTAGGCGTCGGGGTTGCTCGACACCGCCCGCGCCACCCGCGGCAGGGCCCGCATCAGGTATTCCTTGTAGACGGTCGCGAACAGCGCGTTGGTGGGTGTAGAGAATTCGCACACCACCAGCCGGCCGCCCGGCCGGGTGACGCGGAACATCTCGCGCAGCGCCGCCTGCTGGTCGGCCACGTTGCGCAACCCGAAACTGATGGTGACCGCATCGAACACCCGGTCGCCGAAGGGCAGCTTGGTGGCGTCGCCGGCGACCTTCGGCACGTCGCGGCCGGCGCCCGCCGCAAGCATCCCGACCGAGAAATCGGCGGCCACACACCACGCCCCGGACTTGCGCAGCTCGACGGTCGACACCGCGGTGCCCGCGGCCAAGTCCAGCACCCTCTGACCCGGCCCGGTGGCCAGCGCCGAGCGGGTCGCCCGCCGCCAGTACCGGTCCTGCCCCAGCGACAGCACGGTGTTGGTCACGTCATACCGGCGGGCGACACCGTCGAACATCGACGCAACGTCCCGGGGATTCTTGTCCAAAGCCGCGCGACTCACGACGTCGACGCTACCGCCCGCCCGGCGACGATGCGGCCCGCGCAGCGGGGTGCGGAGAAGGCGCGGGAATGCGGTGGCCCTATCGGCGTTGCAACACTGCGTGACTGAAAAGGTTTGGTTTATCACCGGCACATCAAGGGGCTTCGGACGGGAATGGGCGATAGCCGCGCTGGAGCGCGGCGACAAGGTCGCCGCCACGGCACGCAACACGGCATCGCTGGACGACCTGGCCGAGAAATACGGCGACGCGCTGCTGCCGATTCGGTTGGACGTCACCGACCGCGCGGCCGATTTCGCAGCGGTCAAGCAGGCGCACGACCATTTCGGCCGCCTGGACATCGTGGTGAACAACGCCGGATACGGGCACTTCGGGTTCGTCGAGGAGCTCTCCGAGCAAGACGCGCGCGATCAGATCGAGACCAATGTGTTTGGCGCGCTGTGGGTTACGCAAGCCGCGTTGCCGTACCTGCGCGAGCAGCGCAGCGGCCACATCATTCAGGTGTCCTCGATCGGCGGCATCACCGCATTTCCGTTGGTCGGCATCTACCACGCGTCGAAGTGGGCGCTGGAGGGCTTCTCGCAGACGCTGGCCCAGGAGGTCGCGTCTTTCGGTGTGCACGTCACGCTGATCGAACCGGGCGGCTTCGACACCGACTGGAGCGGCGCGTCGGCCAAGCACTCCGATCCCCTGCCCGCATACGACGAGGTGCGCGCCGCGGTTCAGGCCGAACGCAGTAAGCGATGGGCCAGCCCGGGCGACCCGTCAGCGTCGGCGGCCGCGCTGCTGAAGGTGGTAGACGCGCAGGAGCCCCCGCTGCGGGTGTTCTTCGGCGCCTCCCCGCTGCAAACGGCCAGGGCCGACTACGAGAGCCGGTTACGCAACTGGGAGGAATGGCAGCCCGTCGCGGAGCTGGCGCAGGGGTGACCGCCCGGCGTCACTCGCCCTGGGCGTATCGCTTGGCGAACATTCGCCGCCGGGAAAAGGGCGGCAGCACCGCCTCGTAGTGACCGAGCAGCTCGTCGCAGATGACCGGCCAGCTGCGGCCGAGCACGCTGCGCCGGGCGGCCGGCGCGTAGCGGTGCCGCTCCGCGAGCAGGTGCGCGACCGCCTCCGGGAGCCGCGCCTCGAACTCGTTGACTTCCAAGAGCAGTCCGGTGCGGTACGGGGCCACCAGGTCTCGTGGGCCGCCGGCGTCGGGGGCGATCACCGGCAGCCCCGACGCCAGCGCTTCCTGCACGACTTGGCAAAACGTCTCGTGCTCACCGGGATGCACGAAGACGTCCATGCTGGCATACGCGGCGGCGAGCTCCTCGCCGTACAGCGCACCGGTGAAAACCGCTGCGGGCATGGCCGACTGGAGCTTCCGCTGATCGACGCCGTCGCCGACGATGACGAGCTGCACGGAATCGTTGGCGTGCAGCCCGATCAGCCGTTCGACGTGTTTCTCCGGCGCGAGCCGGCCCACGAACCCGACGATCGGCTTGCCGTCCGGCGACCACCGCCGCCTGAGCTCATCACTGCGGGCCGACGGCGCGAACCGCAGCACGTCTACCCCGCGCGCCCACCGGTGTACGCGCGGGAATCGTTGGTTGACAAGCGATTCCATTGTCACGCTGGAGGGCGCCAGGGTCCGGTCGGCCAGGGTGTGCAGGTGGCGGAACCACGCCCACGCCGCGCGCGTCGTCATCGGAATGCCGTAGCTGGCCGCGAAACCGGGGACGTCGGTTTGATACACCGCAACCGTCGGCACCCCGAGCCAGCGGGCGGCTTTCACGCCGCCGTATCCGAGCAACGCCGGCGACGCCAGGTGCACGACGTCGGGGTCGAATCCGCGTAGCACGCTGACCATCCGGGGCATGGGGAGCCCGAGCGGCAGCGTGGTCACCTTGGGGAACATCCGCGACGGCACCCGGTGCACCCGGATGCCGTCGTGAATCCGATCCGCGCGCGGCTGGCCCGGCGGGTTGTCGGGGGCGATGACGAGGGCTTCGTGGCCGGTGCGCCGCAGATGCTCGAGGACGCGCAGCACCGAGTTGCTGACACCGTTGACATTGGGGAGGAAGGATTCGGCGACGATGGCAACGCGCACAACACCACCATGTCAGCGTCGGCTGTCGGAAAGGTTGCCTACGGGCATACGTCATGCGAAATCTGCTGGTCGGACGCCTTGGCGCGGCGATCGAGCCACCTGTCCAGCAGCGCCAGGCCGATCAGGGCCGCCGCCGCGACCAGCCAGGCCACCACCGCGATGGAACCCGCCGGAATGATCGCCAGTCCGGCGTTGCGATGCTGCACCCGAACCAGGTTCGGGTCGTTCTTGTTGTATTCCACGTAGATCCGCATGCCCGTCGCCAGCTCGGACGGATACAGCACGCCGAGCTCGGGCCGGTAGGTGACGCGCTCGGGTGTGACGAATTCGATGGTGGAGCGCCGCGGCCCGGCGCTGAGCACCTCGGCCTGCGCCACGCCCATGTGGTGCCGGATCGCGAGGTCGTCGCGCCAGGCGCCGGCCACCAGCAGCACCGACTGCAGAGTGACGAGGCCGGCCAGGATCAACACGGCAATCCGCAACCACCGCAACGCAATCCTGGCCCGAGTCGTCGGCGGCTCGTCGCTGCGGCCATGAAGCAGGATGCGCAACAACGTTTTTGGCGATGTCACGGTGTTCGAATTTTCATAAAGCGGCCTTGATGGCGGCATGCAGCTGTCGCAGCGAGGAGCGGTCCGCCTTGACCTCCAGCACCCGCATGCCGGTCCCCGGTTCGTCGAGGGCCGCGTTGAGCTCGTCGACCTCGATCTGCCGGCTCTCCACGTGGTAGGCGCGGCACAGCGCGCCGACGTCGACATCGTGCGGGGTGCCGAAGATCCGCGAGGACACGTCGGAGAACCGTGGGTCGCCCTGCTCGAGCAGTTCGAAGATGCCGCCGCCGTTGTCGTTGGACACGACGATCGTCAGCCGCTGCGGCGTCGGTTCGGTGGGGCCGATCAGCAGTCCCGAGCTGTCGTGCACGAACGTCAGGTCGCCGATCAGCGCGACGGTGCGCCCCTCATGTGCCAAAGCGGCGCCGATCGCGGTGGACACCGTGCCGTCGATGCCGGCGACCCCGCGGTTGGACCGGACTGTGATCTGTCCGCGATGCCTCGCGGACCCGAGACCGACCAGTGCCGCGTCGCGGACCGGGTTGGACGCCCCGAGCACCAGCTGATCGCCCGGCCGCAGCGCGTCGGCCACGGCGGCGGCGACGTGCAGCCCGGTGGTCAGCGGGTGCGTTGCTAGCTGGCCGCGGACCGCGGAGACCGCGTGCCGGTTCATCTCCGCGCAGCGGTGCAGCCACGCCGGGTGGGGCTCCCCGCTGGTGACCGCCCGCGTGCCGGTGGCCTGCGAGTTGCCCGAGACGTCCGGCCACCGGGGCCCGGTGGTCAGCGCGTATACCGGCACGTTCGGGTCGGCCAGCAACGCCGACACCGGGCGGTGCAGCGTCGGGCGGCCCAACATGATCACCTGCTTCGGGCGCAGCAGCGGCAGCGCCAGCGGGTGCAGCGGGTTGGCCGGGGCCGGCGCCGTGGGCTCCGCGACGGTGGGCAGCCGCTCCAGGTTGGGCTGGGCGCCCGCGCCGTGTCCGGCGATGACGACCGTGTCCGGCGTCAGGTCGATGTCCAGCGGTTGGTCGAAGGTGACCGGCGGCGTGTACGTCCACGGCCTGCCGCCGGGCCGGCCCTGCGGGGTCGCGGCGCCGTGGGGTTCGCGATCGGGCACCAGCGGTTCGCGCAGCGGGATGTCGAACTGCACCGGGCCGGCGTTGGCCGTGCGCGATCCCGTCGCGGCCGCCAGCACGCGGCAGGTGGCCGACCGCCAGGTGGCGTTGAGCGAATCCAGCCGCTCGGGCCCGTCCTCGGCGAGGCCCAGGCTGATGGCGGCGCGGACCTGGGTGCCGAAGTAGCCCAGCTGCTCCATGGTCTGGTTGGCCCCGGTGCCCAGCAGCTCGTAGGGCCGGTTGGCCGACAGCACGATCAGCGGCACCCGCGCGTAGTTGGCCTCGACCACCGCCGGGCCCAGGTTGGCCACGGCGGTGCCCGACGTCATCGCGACACACACCGGCGCGCCGGCGCCGATCGCCAGCCCGATGGCCAGGTAGCCCGCGGTGCGCTCGTCGATGCGCACGTGCAGCCGGATCCTGCCGGACCGGTCCGCGTCCTGCAGCGCGAAGGCCAGCGGCGCGTTCCGTGACCCGGGGCACAGCACCACGTCGCGCACGCCGCCGCGAATCAGCTCGTCGACGACGACGCCGGCCTGTGTCGTCGAGGGGTTCACCACTACAGCGTGTCACAACCCACTGAATCAGGTCCCGGCGAAGAACTGCAGCGCCGCGGCGTTGACGGCCTGGGGGCGTTCCAGGAACCCGAGATGACCGGCGTCGGGTATTTGCAGGTACCGGCCGTTGGGGATCGCGTCGGCGACCTCCCGTCCCAGGTAGGCCGGCGTCACGATGTCGTCGGCGAAGCCGAGCACCAGCACCGGTGCGGCGATGCTGCGGTATGCGGCCAACCGATTGGTCTGCGGGGAGACATACATTTGGCAGCGCAGCCCCGGGGTCTGCTTGACCGGCCAGGTGGTGAACATCGCGATCCAGTCGTCGACGGCCGCGTCGTCGTTGAGCGTCTTGCGCGAAAAGCTTTCCAGCAGGCGGTTTCTCGCGTCCAGCATGGGCGGCACCTGGACCCCGGAGGCATGCAGCTCGACCTCGGCGTCGTGGAAGAACTGGCGGGCGCGGTCCAGCCGGCCCCGGGTGGCCATCAGCACCGCCGATTTGACCAGCTCGGGCCGCGCCACCATGAGTTCCTGCGCGATGAACCCGCCCATGGACACCCCGACGACCCGCGCCGGGGCGGCCCCCAGCGACTCGATCAGCGCGGCCGTGTCGGCGACCATGGTTTGCGTCGTGAATCCGTCGGCGTTTTCGGTGTCGCCGATCCCGCGGTTGTCGAAGGTGATGCAGCGGTACCCCGCGGCCAGGAAGGCCGGGACCTGATGCGGGTGCCAGGTGCGCCCGGCACCGCCGCGACCGGCGATGAAAACGACGGGCTCGCCCGACCCGCGATCGTCGTATGCCAGGTTGATCACCCGGACGACGGTACAAGGAGCGGATGGCAGGCCTTGATCCGGTCGATCCACCACTGCCGCCGCCCGGGTGGCGCGGCCAAGGCCCGCAGCCGCGCCGGGTCGGGCGTCACGGGCCCGACCGGAAGGAAGCCGTCGTGCGGCGCGCCGAAGTCTGCAACGTCTTCTAAGAACAGCCCCCCGGTGCCCAGCCCGCAGGCGTGCCGGAGCTGCGGCAGGGCGGCCGCGGCGGTCAGCCCGGCGGCGATGCCCACCGCCGAATCGAGCGCGCTGGAGACCACGACGGGGACGTCGATCTGGGCGGCGATGGCGAGCAGGGCCGAAATCCCGCCCAGCGGGGCGACTTTCAGCACGGCGATGTCGGCGGCGCGGGCGCGGACCACCGCGAGCGGGTCGTCGGCCTTGCGGATGCTTTCGTCGGCCGCGATCGGCACGTCGACCCGGGCGCGCAGCGCGGCGAGTTCGTTGACGGTCGCGCAGGGCTGTTCGAGGTACTCCAGCGGGCCGTCGGCGGTCAGGGCGGCCGCCGCGCGCGCCGCCTGCTCGACGGTCCAGCCGCCGTTGGCGTCCACCCGCACGGTCGGCACGAGTGCGCGGACGGCGTTGACCCGGTCGACGTCGTCCGCCAGGGTCTGCCCGGGCTCGGCGACCTTCACCTTGGCCGTGCGCGCGCCGGGGAACCGGGACAGCACCTCGCTCACCTGGGCGGCGGGAACGGCGGGCACGGTGGCGTTGATCGGGACGCGCTGGCGCAGCACCGGCGGCGGCGGCCGGTAGGCGCCCTCGATGGCCGACGCCAGCCAGTGCGCGGCCTCGGGCGGGCCGTATTCGAGGAACGCCCCGAATTCGCCCCAGCCGGCCGGGCCCTCGATCAGCGCGAGTTCGCGGGTGGTGATGCCGCGGAAGCGCAGCCGCATCGGCAGCGCCACCACGTGCACGCGGTCCAGCAGATCCTGGAGGGCCGGCCTCACTGGCCGTGAACCTGGCGGCCCGCCAGAAACGTCGCGCGCACCTCGAGGTCGGCGATGCGCTCCGGCGGGACGGTCCGGGGATCGGCCGACAGCACCACCATGTCGGCGTACTTGCCGACCTGTAGCGAGCCGATCACGTCGTCGGAGAACAGCTGCCAGGCGGCGTCGATGGTCTGCGCGCGGATCGCCTGGTCGACGGTCAACCGCTCCTCGGGCGCCAGCACGCGGCCGCTGGGCGCCGTGCGGGTCACGGCCACGCTGATGTTGCGCAGCGGCTCCTCGGGCGTGACCGGCGGGTCGTTGTGCAACGAGATCCGCATGCCGGTTGCCACCGCGGAACCCGCCGGCATCCAACGGGATCCGCGCTCGGGTCCGAACAGGCCGTCGACGATGATGTCACCCCAGTAGTGGATCTGGTCGACGAAGATGCTGCAGGTGACGCCCAGGTCGGCGGCCCTTCGCAGTTGGTCGGGCCGAATCGCGCCGACGTGCTCGAGGCGCAGCCGGTGGTCTCGACGAGGAAAGCGCCGCAGTGCTTCCTGGTAGACATCGAGGATGGTGTCGACGCCGGCGTCGCCCTGCACGTGGCACGCCATCGGCCAGCCCAGCGGGAAGTAGGCGCCGACGATCTCGGCGAGCTGCTCGCGCGTGTAGTTCGCGTGCCCGCACGAACCGGGCGGCACCCCGATGGCGCGGGTGGCTTCGGTGTCCAGGTACGGGAACGACAACGCGATGTTGCCCACCCACGGCGAGCCGTCCACCCAGATCTTGATGCCGACCTGGCGCAGCATGTCGTCACCCTGGCCGGGGGTGGCGTCGCTGCGCATCTGCGGGTTGGAGATCTCGTAGGTGCGCAGCCGTACCGTCAGCTCGTCGCGCAGCTGCTCGACCAGCGGCCGAAACGCCGGGTCGAAGGCCATTTCCGAGCAGGTGGTCAGCCCCGCGCGATTGAGCCGGACGCACTCGGCGCGCAGCATCGCCGGGTAGTCGCCGGGCTCGATGGCCCCGGCTAGCAGCGGGAACACCGCGCCCGTCTCCTCGGCGGTGCCGTCGAGTTCGCCGTGCGCGTCGCGGCCGAACCGGGCGCCCTTGGGGTCGGGGGTGTCCCGGGTCAGGCCGGCGCGCCGGGCGGCGTGGGAGTTGAAATACGCCTTGTGCCCGGAGTTGTGGATGATTACCAGCGGCCCGTCCGGCGCGACCCCGTCGAGCCACGCCAGCGTGGCGTCGGGAAGTCCGCGCTGCAGCAACGGATCCCAGCCGTTGAGGTAGGCGCCGGCGGCTCCCCGCGCTTTGACCTCGCGCCTCACCGCCGCCACGACGTCGTCGGCGCGGGGCAGCGTGACCGGGCGGATGTCGACGATGCGGTCCGACAGCGCCAAGGCCTCCATCAGCGGATGACCGTGCGCCTCAACGAATCCCGGCATGACGCAGCCTCCACCTAACGAGCCCACGTCGATGGTCCGGGTGCCGGCGCCGATGAGGTCGGCGACGTCGGATCGGGTGCCGACGGCGACGATGCGCCCATCGGCCACGGCGAGCGCCTCGGCCGTCGGGCGCGCCTCGTCGACGGTTAGTACGGTCCCGGTGACGACGAGATCGGCGGCGGCCATGTGCAGATGGTAATTCCGATCGCCCTCAATGCCGCATCACGGGCGTTCCAAATAGGACTGCAGCTTGAGGGCCTTCCACGGCCGCCGGCCGCCGACGATCATCAGCCCCCGTCGCGCGGCCGTGAGCGGCCCGATGCGCTGGTAAATCATGTCGCATAGCGTCGACGCGGGCATCCGCAGGACGGCATCCGGGCGATCGGCCGGCCGGCGCTCACGCATCTCCGCGGCGCCGTCGTGAATGTGTATCAGGTACGGGCGCGCGCCAGGGAGCTGGAACGCGATGCAGACGTCGGTGCCGGGCGGCAGCCCCGCGCGCAGGTAACCCGGCCCCTCGCCGTACTGCATGAGACCCCGTGCGATAAGCAGCATGTCGCGTTCGTCGATCTGCCAGGGCGCCCTGATCGCTCGCGCGACGTCCCTCCCGTGGAGAATCAACTCGCCCAGCCAGTTCGTCTGCCCCGCGATGCCGTCCAATAAGGCACCGCAATGGGCCTCGTACACACGGTCGTTCGAGCCGGCGTCGAAAAGTGCATCCATTACGGGTGCGAGGTCGTTGATTTGATCTGCGATCTCGGGGATGGGCGCCATCAGCGCCTCGAGCTCTGTGCGGTTTATTTCGTCCAACTCTCGCGCATATGTGGCGCGGCGGAAGTACCGCCCCTCCGCCAACGCCTGATAACAGTGCGCCATGGACAGCATGTGGGCGACGACCTGGTGAACGGTCCAGTCCAACCCGGGCACGCGCGCCTGCGGGTCGGCGGTGCGGATCAACCGGTCAAAGCGATGCCGCGCCCGCCCGATGCGATCCCGCAGTTCATCCCTGCCGGTGTCGACAAGCGCGACGTACTCGGTGTCGTTCACGATGCACCTCCCATACTCCAGTTTGGAGGTAAAATACTCCAGGATTGAGTATTGTCAAGGGATGGCCTCCCGACCGACCACCACATCTTTCGCGCTTCTCGGCTTGCTCGGCATCAAATCGTGGACGGCGTACGAGATCGTCGCGCAGATCAAACGCGGCGTGCATTTCTTCTGGCCGCGGTCGGAGGCCCACCTGTACGCGGAGCTCAAGCGGCTCGTCGAGCGCGGACACGCCACCGCCGAGACCGTCGACGGACCCCGCCGTCAGCGCACCCGTTACACCATCACCGCCGAAGGCCGTGCGGCACTTGAGGAATGGTTTGGCAGCGCGCCGGCCGCGCCCGTCATCGAAGCCGAGGGATTCCTGCGAATGTTCCTCGGGGACCAGGCGACAAAGGAAGATCTGCGCGACGCCCTGGAAGCCACCGCGAGCGAGGCTCGCGAGCTGCATGCCAAGGGCAGGGCGCTCATCGACGAGCTGCTGCACACCGGTGGTCCTTTCCCGGAGCGGCTGCACCTCGTCGAGCCCCTTGCCACGTTCATCGCCGAGTTCTACCGGAATCTCGTCGAATGGTGCCAGGAGACCCTCGCCGAAATCGAGGATTGGCCCGACACCCGTGGCATCGGCCTCACGCCGCGAGGGCGTGAGCGATGGGAGCGGATACTGGCCGAGCCCGACCCCTGAGCTTTCGCCGTGTTCTCGCCGAGGGTCCGCCTGACCGGAATTGCAACACGTTCTAGCCTTGCCCCATGACGGACGAGCTGTTGCGCAACCCGACCCATAACGGCCACATGTTGGTGGGCGCGCTCAAGCGCCACAAGAACAAGCCGGTGCTCTTCCTCGGCGACACCACGCTGACCGGCGGCCAGATGGCCGACAAGATCAGCCAGTACATCCAGGCGTTCGAGGCGCTGGGCGCGGGCACGGGCGTTGCCGTCGGCCTGCTGTCACTCAACCGGCCGGAGGTGCTGATGATCATCGGCGCCGGCCAGACGCAGGGCTACCGGCGCACCGCGCTGCACCCGCTCGGCTCGCTGGACGACCACGCCTACGTGCTGTCCGACGCCGGCATCAGTTCGCTGATCATCGACCCCAACCCGATGTTCGTGGAGCGTGCGCTGGGGCTGCTGGAAAAGGTGCCGTCGCTCAAGCAGATCCTCACCATCGGCCCGGTGCCCGAGGCGCTCAGGGGCGTGGCCGTGGATCTGTCGGCCGAAGCCGCGAAGTACGACCCACAGCCGCTGGCCGCCAAGGAGCTGCCGCCCGACCAGGTCATCGGCCTGACCTACACCGGTGGCACCACCGGCAAGCCCAAGGGCGTGATGGGCACCGCGCAGTCGATCTCGACCATGACGATGATCCAGCTCGCCGAATGGGAATGGCCGGAGGAGCCGCGGTTCTTGATGATCACGCCGCTGTCGCATGCCGGGGCGGCGTATTTCCTGCCCACCCTGGTCAAGGGCGGCCAGATGTATGTGCTTCCCAAGTTCGATCCCGCCGAGGTCCTGAAAACCATTGAGGAGAAGCGGATTACGGCCACGTTCGTGGTGCCGTCGATGCTGTACGCGCTGATGGACCACCCGGACTCGCACACCCGGGACCTCTCGTCGCTGGAGACCGTCTATTACGGCGCCTCGGCGATCAACCCGGTGCGGCTGGCCGAGGCGATCAGCCGGTTCGGCAAGATCTTCGCCCAGAACTACGGGCAGTCCGAGGCGCCGATGGCGATCACCTACCTGGCCAAGACGGACCACGACGAAAAGCGCCTCAACTCGTGCGGGCGGCCGACGCTGTTCGCCCGCGTGGCGCTGCTGGGCGAGGACGGCAAGCCGGTGCCGCAGGGCGAGCCGGGCGAGATCTGCGTCAGCGGGCCGCTGTTGGCCGGGGGTTACTGGAACCTGCCCGAAGAGACAGCCAAGACGTTCAAGGACGGCTGGCTGCACACCGGCGACATGGCCCGCGAGGACGAGGACGGCTTCTACTACATCGTCGACCGGGTCAAGGACATGATCGTTACCGGCGGCTTCAACGTGTTCCCCCGCGAGGTGGAGGACGTCGTCGCCGAGCACGTGGCCGTCGCGCAGGTGTGCGTGGTCGGGGCGCCGGACGAGAAGTGGGGCGAGGCCGTCACCGCGGTGGTGGTGCTGCGCGCCGACGCGCCGCGCGACGAAGCCGCGATCGAGGCCATGACCGCTGAGATCCAGGCCGCGGTCAAGGAGCGCAAGGGTTCGGTGCAGTCGCCTAAGCGGGTGGTGGTCGTCGACTCGCTGCCGCTGACCGGCCTGGGCAAGCCCGACAAGAAGTCGGTGCGGGCGCAGTTCTGGGAGGGTGCCAGCCGCGCGGTCGGCTAGTTGGCTCTCGGCGCCCGCTACTGTGGCAGGCGTGGGCAGTGACAAACCGGTCCGGCCGCCGTGGTGGCTGAAGCCGGCCAACCAGGTCTTCATCCAGATGTCGCGGCTCGGAATGAGTTTCGGTGGCGAGAGCCCGGTCGTGCTGACGGTGAAAGGGCGCAAGTCCGGACGCGACCGGTCGACGCCGGTGACCCCCATGACGGTCGACGGGGAACAGTTCGTCGTCGCCGGGTTTCCCGGTGCCGACTGGGTGGCCAACGTGCGCGCGGCCGAACAGGCGACGGTCGCCCGCGGCCGCCACGTCCAGAAGGTGCGGATGGTGGAGCTGTCGCCCGACGACGCGCGGCCGATTCTGCGGGCCTTCCCGACCGAGGTGCCTACGGGCGTCGGCTTCATGAAGCGGGCGGGACTGATCACCGACGGTCGCCCGGAGGAGTTCGAAGCCCTGGCCGGCCGCTGCGCGGTGTTCCGACTGGATCCGGTGTAGTCGCGATGCGGCGCGTGGTGCTGGCGGTGACGGTGCTCGTGGCCGTTTTGAGTGTTCCCCCGGCGCGCTCCTTCGCCACGACGGGCTGCGCGCCCGGCGGCACCCCTCCCCCCGCCGGCTCGGCCCAGCGGAAGGTCGGTGACCTCGACTGGGACGGTCAGCCGGACACGTTGTGGCTCGGGCAGTTTCGCGACGGCAGCGGACGCACCGATCGGGTCGTCGGCATCACGACGGCCAGCGGCGCCAACTCCGACGTGCAGGTGATGTCGGCTAGCCCAATACCGTTGAGCGCCTTGGCAATCGACGCTCAGCAGGACGGGCAGCACCAGATCATCGTCAGCGACGGCCGCAGCGCCCACCTGTACGTGTTCGCCGACTGCCGGCTACAGACCGTCGCCGACAATCAGGGCGCGCCGTTCCTGTTCGACCTGCAGGACTTGCGCGGCAACGGCACCGGAATCGGTTGCAGCAACCTCGGCCCGCCCTCGTCCGGTCGGCACCTGGTCGGGTTGCGGGCGTCGAACCAGGATGGCCAGTGGACGTTGCGCCGCACCGAGATCGACCTCAACGGCACGCTGGCTACCATCGGACAGTCCGACACCCTGACGGCCACCTCCGCGGACGACCCCGCGGTTGTCTCCGCGCGGACGATCAGCTGCGGCGACCTCACCATCACCAAGGACGGAGTTCAACAGCCTTGAGTGCCAACCCCTTTGATGCCCAGGCCTGGCGCCCCGTCGACGGATTCGGCGACCTGACCGACATCACCTACCACCGCCACGTCGAAGACGCCACTGTGCGGGTGGCGTTCGACCGTCCCGAGGTGCGCAACGCGTTTCGGCCGCACACTGTCGACGAGCTGTACCGGGCGCTGGATCACGCCCGGATGTCGCCCGATGTGGGCGTGGTGCTGCTGACCGGCAACGGCCCGTCGCCGAAGGACGGCGGCTGGGCGTTCTGCTCCGGCGGCGATCAGCGCATCCGCGGCCGGTCCGGCTATCAATATGCGAGCGGAGACACCGCGGACACCGTCGATGCCGCGCGCGCCGGGCGGCTGCACATCCTCGAGGTGCAACGGCTGATCCGGTTCATGCCCAAGGTGGTGATCTGCCTGGTCAACGGCTGGGCCGCCGGCGGTGGTCACAGCCTGCACGTGGTGTGCGATCTCACCCTGGCCAGTCGCGAGCACGCGCGCTTCAAGCAGACCGACGCCGACGTCGGCAGCTTCGACGGCGGTTACGGCAGCGCCTATTTGGCCCGGCAGGTGGGCCAGAAGTTCGCCCGCGAGATCTTCTTCCTGGGCCGGGAATACACGGCCGAGCAGATGCACCGCATGGGTGCGGTCAACGAGGTCGTGCAGCACGCCGATCTGGAGCGGGTTGGTGTCCAATGGGCGGCCGACATCAACGCGAAATCCCCTCAGGCGCAACGCATGCTGAAGTTTGCGTTCAACCTCCTCGACGACGGGCTGGTGGGCCAGCAGTTGTTCGCGGGGGAGGCCACCCGGCTGGCCTACATGACCGACGAGGCCGTGGAGGGCCGCGACGCGTTCCTGGAGAAGAGGCCGCCGGACTTCAGCCCCTTCCCCCGCTATTTCTGAGCGGCCGGCCTCCCGGGCGTCACGCCAGCGTGACCGCGGCCGGCTGGCGTCACGCTGGCGTGACGCTCGAGGGGCTAAGGCCCCGCCTAGACTCCCCCCGTGAGCAAGAGTCCCCTCAGCAGGTTCCGAGACCAGCTCGTGCTGGCGACCATGCGACCGCCCATGTCGCCGCAAATCCTGGTCAACCGGCCCGCGATCAAGCCGGTCGAACTCGACGGCAAGCGGATCCTGCTGACCGGGGCGTCGTCGGGCATCGGCGAGGCCGGGGCCGAGCAGCTGGCCCGCGAAGGCGCGACGGTGGTCGTCGTCGCCCGGCGCCGGGACCTGCTCGACGCCCTGGCGGACCGGATCACCAAGGCCGGCGGGGCCGCGATCTCGATCCCGTGCGACATCTCGGACATGGCCGCCGTCGACGCGCTGGTGGACGACGTCGAAAAGCGCCTCGGCGGCGTCGACATCCTGATCAACAACGCGGGCCGGTCCATCCGCCGGCCGCTGACCGAGTCGCTGGAACGCTGGCACGATGTCGAACGGACCATGGTGCTCAACTACTACGCGCCGCTGCGGCTGATCCGCGGGTTCGCGCCCGGGATGCTCGAGCGCGGCGACGGCCACATCATCAACGTCTCGACGTGGGGTGTGCTGTCCGAGGCTTCCCCGCTGTTCTCGGTGTACAACGCTTCGAAGGCCGCGCTGTCGACGGTGAGCCGGGTCATCGAAACCGAGTGGGGCCGCAGGGGCGTGCATTCGACGACGCTGTATTACCCGCTGGTGGCCACGCCGATGATCGCGCCGACGAAGGCCTACGACGGGATGCCCGCGCTGACGTCACGGGAGGCCGCCGAGTGGATGGTCACCGCGGCGCGCACCCGACCGGTGCGGATTGCACCGAGGATGGCGATCGCGGCCAAGGCGCTGGACACCTTCGGGCCCCGCTGGGTCAACACGCTCATGCAGCGGCAGACGATCCAGCCGAACCAGGAAGCCGGTGCCTGAGCCGGAACCCGCCGGCGACGTGATAGACACGACGCTATGGAGATCCTGGCCAGCCGGATGCTGCTCCGGCCGGCGGACTATCAGCGGTCGTTGAGCTTCTACCGCGACGAGATCGGCCTGGCGATAGCCCGCGAATACGGCGCGGGCACGGTGTTTTTCGCGGGCCAGTCGTTGCTGGAGCTGGCCGGTTACGGCTCCCCGGACCATTCCCGGGGGCCCTTCCCGGGTGCGCTGTGGCTGCAGGTCCGCGACGTCGCCGCGACCCAGGCCGAGCTGGAGGGCCGGGGGGTCCCGATCGCGCGCGAGGCGCGCCGCGAACCATGGGGCCTGCGCGAAATGCACGTGACCGATCCTGACGGCATCACGCTCATTTTCGTCGAGATCCCGGGGGATCATCCGCTGCGCCGCGACACCCGCGGAGATTGAGGGGAACGCCGGGTTAACGAGCGGCTAACATCTGACGACAAGTCAAGGTACACCTGCGGTTCGGCTATCCCTGCATTCGACAATTTAAGCCCCCTACTACGAGAATCAGGCGCTGTGAACATCGATTTGTTCCTCCTCATCATTGTCGTAATCACGGCACTCGCTTTCGATTTCACCAACGGCTTCCACGACACCGGCAACGCGATGGCGACGTCCATTGCCAGCGGCGCGCTGGCGCCCAAGGCCGCCGTGGCACTGTCCGCGGTGCTGAACCTGGTGGGCGCGTTCATGTCGACCGCCGTCGCGGCGACCATCGCCAAGGGCCTGATCGACGGGCACATCGTGACGCTCCAACTGGTGTTCGCCGGCCTGGTCGGCGGCATCGTCTGGAACCTGCTCACCTGGCTCCTCGGCATCCCCTCGAGCTCGTCGCACGCGCTGATCGGCGGCATCGTCGGCGCCACGCTCGCCGCCGTAGGTGCCCACGGGGTGATCTGGAAGGGCCTGGTGTCCAAGGTGCTGATCCCGGCCGTCGTCGCCGCGATCCTGGCCATCGCCGTCGGGGCGATCGCGACGTGGCTGGTCTACCGGATCACCCGCGGCATCCCGACCAAGCGCACCGAGGCCGGGTTCCGGTACGGGCAGTGGGGCTCGGCGTCGCTGGTCTCCCTGGCGCACGGCACGGGCGACGCGCAGAAGACGATGGGCATCATCTTCCTCGGGCTGATGTCCTACGGAGCGGTCAGCAAGTCCGATGCGTCGCCGCCGCTGTGGGTCATCGTCTGTTGTGCCCTGGCCATGGCGGCGGGCACCTACCTCGGCGGCTGGCGCATCATCCGCACCCTGGGCAAGGGTCTGGTCGAGATCAAGTCCCCGCAAGGCATGGCCGCGGAATCGTCCTCGGCGGCAGTCATTCTGCTGTCCACCCACTTCGGCTACGCGCTGTCGACGACGCAGGTCTGCACCGGTTCGGTGATGGGCAGCGGGCTGGGCAAGCCCGGCGGCGAGGTGCGCTGGGGTGTGGCAGGCCGGATGGGCGTCGCGTGGCTGATCACGCTTCCGTCGGCCGGGTTGGTCGGGGCGATCACCTACTGGATCGTGCACGTCATCGGCGGCTACCCCGGCGCGATCATCGGCTTCGGCCTGCTGGTCGCCGTCTCCGCGGCCATCTACATCCGGTCGCGGCGAGTCAAGGTCGACCACAAGAACGTCAACGCCGAATGGGAGGGCAGCCTCACCGCCGGTCTGGGAGGCTCGGGCGAACATCCGCCCTCTGATACCGGGCCCACCGTCGGCACCGGGGCCTCGCCCCGGTCCGGCTCGGGCCCCGACTCTCAAGACACGGTGAGCGCGGGGAACCCCTCATGAGCCACGTCAGCGACTGGTTCAACTACGAGGCCTCCCTGAAGATCCTGGTGTTCAGCATGCTGGCCGGTGCCGCGTTGCCGGCGCTGTTCGCCCTCGGGCTGCGGTGCCAGGCCGTCGGCAGCGGACAGGTCAGCACCGACGGCAGCCCGCCGCACAAGAATCCGGTGATGCTGGGCATCGCCTGGCTGATCTATGCGCTGGTGCTGGCCGTCATCCTCTTCGCGCTGCTGTACATCTCCCGCGACTTCATCGCGCACCAGATCAACCAGCCCTTTCTGGGCGCCAAGCCACCTCACAAGTAGCATCGAATCGTCCACCCAGCCGAACCCCCGCGCGGAGGGATAGCGACGTGAACGGATTCCTGAATTCGATCGTCTCGTGGCTGCGCGCGGGGTACCCGGAGGGCGTCCCGCCGACCGACACCTTCCCGGTGCTGGCGCTGCTGACCCGCCGTTTGGGCCATGACGAGGTCGTCGCCGTGGCGCACGAGCTCATGGCGCGCGGCGATTTCGACGACATCGACATCGGTGTGGCGATCACCCAGATCACCGACGAGCTGCCGTCGCAGGAAGACGTCGAGCGCGTGCGGGCGCGGCTGGCCGCCCACGGCTGGCCGTTCGACGAGCCACGCGACGCCGAGGACCCCGCATAGCCGTCCTGCGTGCGCTCGGCGTCCCGCCGGGTTCCGCCGCCGCGGTGTTGTTGCCCGCCCTGGAAGGGGTGCTGGACGGCCGTGATCCGGCGCTGGTCGCGGTGCCGGCCCACGACGACGGCACGCCGGGGGCCGTACGAGTAGGCGAAGAGATCGACGACGACGTGGCCCTAGTGGTGACCACGTCGGGAACCACGGGCGCGCCCAAGGGCGCGCTGCTGACTGCCGCTGCGCTGACTGCCGGCGCGGAGGCCACCCACGAGCGCCTCGGCGGCCCCGGCGCCTGGCTGCTGGCCGTGCCGCCCTATCACATCGCCGGGCTGCAGGTGCTGGTGCGCAGCGTGCTGGCCGGCTCGGCGCCGGTCGAGCTGGACGTCTCCCGGGGGTTCGATGTCGATGCATTGCCCGGCGCGATAAGGCGATTGGGGCCCGGCCGGCGCTACACGTCGCTGGTCGCCGCGCAGCTGGCCAAGGCGCTGGCCGAGCCGGCCGCGGCGGCCGCGCTCGGCGAACTGGACGCCGTGCTGCTCGGTGGCGGTCCGGCGCCGCGGCCGGTCCTGGACGCCGCGGCGGCGGCGGGCATCGCGGTGGTCCGCACCTACGGGATGAGCGAAACCGCGGGCGGCTGCGTATACGACGGCGTCCCGCTGGGCGGGGTGGCGCTGCGGGTGGGGGCCGACGGGCGCATCGTCATCGGCGGCACGACGCTGGCGAAGGGCTACCGGAACCCGGTCGATCCCGACCCGTTCGCCGACCCGGGCTGGTTTCGCACCGACGACCTGGGCAGCCTCGACGAGGCGGGCGTGCTGACCGTGCTGGGCCGCGCCGACGACGCGATCAGCACGGGCGGGTTGACCGTGCTCCCCCAGCCGGTCGAGGCCGCGCTGTGTACCCATCCCGCGGTCGGCGACTGCGCGGTGTTCGGTCTCCCCGACGACCGGCTGGGACAGCGGGTGGCCGCCGCGGTCGTGGTGCGCGATGCCAGCGCGGCGCCGACGTTGGAGGCGCTGCGCAGTTACGTGACCCGCACCCTGGACGCCACCGCCGCCCCGCGCGAGCTGCACATCGTCGAGGCGCTGCCGCGACGCGGCATCGGCAAGGTCGACCGGGCCGCCCTGGTGCGCCGGTTCGCCGGTACGGGCGAGCAATAGGCTGGTCGATCGTGAGCGTCGCGCGGCGGGAGTTGTCAGCCGTCGCGGTCGGGATCGCCCTCGTGGTGGCGGCGTTCGTGCTGCCGCATCTGAACTGGGGCGTGCGGCCACGCACGGACATCGGCCCCGAGCCACTCGCCACGCACGCCGGCTCCCCGCCGATCTTCGGGGCGTGGGAGGTCCACGCCAGCTGGGGCACCGGGCCCGCCATCCTCATCGCGGTGGCGGCGGTGATCTGGGGGCCGACCGTTGCCCGTCGGCTGTCGTGGCGGGCGCTAACGCTGGGCACCTGGGCCACCGCCTGCGCGTGGGCGTTCGCGCTGGCGATGATCGACGGCTGGCAACGCGGCTTCGCCGGGCGATTGACCACCCGCGACGAGTACCTGTCGCAGGTGTCGACCATCACCGACATCCCGGCCGCCGTCCGGACGTTCTCGAGCCGGATCCTCGACTACCAGCCCAACTCGTGGACCACCCACGTCTCGGGACATCCACCGGGCGCGCTCCTGACCTTCGTGTGGCTGGACCGGCTCGGGCTGCACGGCGGCGCCTGGGCGGGTCTGCTGTGCCTGCTGGCCGGATCCAGCGCGGCGGCGGCCGTGGTGATCGCCGTGCGCGCGCTCGCCGACGAACGGACGGCGCGCCGGGCCGCGCCGTTCGTAGCGGTCGCGCCGACGGCGATCTGGGTGGCGGTCTCGGCCGACGGTTACTTCGCCGGGGTCGCGGCGTGGGGCCTCGCGCTGCTGGCCATGGCGGTGCACCGTCCCGTGCGGTTCCCCGCGCTGGTCGCGGCCGGGGCGGGCCTGTTGCTGGGCTGGTGCGTCTTCCTCAGCTACGGCCTGGTCTTGCTGGGGCTGCCGGCATTGGCGGTGCTGGTCTCGGCCTCCGACTGGCGCGCGGTGCTGCGCGCGCTGGGCCCCGCGGCCCTGACCTCGCTGGCGGTGGCGGTGACGTTCGCCGTGGCCGGATTCTACTGGTTCGACGGCTATACCCTTGTGCAGCAACGCTATTGGCAGGGGATCGCCAAGGACCGACCCTTCACGTACTGGGGCTGGGCCAATCTGGCGTGCGTGGTGTGCGCGATCGGACTGGGCAGCGTCGCCGGGATCAGCCGGGTGTTCGACTTTCGGGCCATCCGTCGCCGCTCCGGTTTCCACCTGGTGCTGCTGGCGATGCTGGCCGCCATCGTCTGCGCGGACCTGAGCATCCTCAGCAAGGCCGAGGTCGAACGCATCTGGCTGCCTTTCACCGTGTGGCTCACCGCGGCGCCCGCGCTGCTGCCGGTCCCCTCACACCGTTGGTGGCTGGCGGTCAACGCCGCCGGGGCTTTGCTGATCAACACCGTGATGGTCACCAACTGGTAACGGTTGGCTCAGAGCCCGGCCGCGCGGGTGACCCGCGCGAAGCGGCTCGCCGGGCCGCACGCGTCGCGGACCGCGGCGACGTCGTCGACGACGTCGATGTCGGCCAGGCGCTGCACCGCCGTCACACCAATGCCGTTGTCGCGCAACGCCTTCAGCGTGAGCTTCCCGGTGTCTGGCTGTGACATCGGCACCGCGCGCAGGCATTCGGCCATCGTCGGCGCCCCCACGCCGAGCACCCACCAGCCGCCGTCGTGGGCCAAGCCGAGGATCGCCGGCGCATCCAGCAGCCGCCGCGCGCACTCGGTCAACAGCTCGGCGGTCACCTGCGGGGTGTCCATCCCGATCTGCAGGATCGGATAACCGTCAGCCGAGTCCGCGTGGGCGTTGGCCAGCCGGTCGGCGAAGTCGGCGCCGCGCTGCGGTATCACGGCGAAGGACTCGAGCCGGTGCCGGATCTCGGCGGCGCGGGCCGCGGCGTCGAGGTCGCCGGTGAGGGCCACCACCCGCGCCACCACCGGCGCGGCGGCCACCGCGTCCAGCGTGTCCAGCAGCGCGGCGGCCGCGATGTCGGCGGCGACCCGGTCCCCGACCGTGGCCGCCAGCCGCGTCTTGGCGCGGCCGGGTTCCGGCGCCTTCGCGACCACCAGCACGGTCACCGGCAGCACGCTCACGAGATCACCTTCCAGAAGTCCAGGATCGCCGTGATGCTGCCCCGCAGCGAGCCGCTGACCTTCGACTTGCCGCCCGTGCGGGGCCCGTAGCTGACGTCGAGTTCGACCACGCGCCAACCCGCGGCCGCCGCCCGCACCAACAGTTCCAGCGGGTAACCCGAACGCCGGTCGGCGACACCGAGATTCAGCAGCGCGTCCCGGCGCGCGACCCGCATGGGCGCGATGTCGTGCACCGGCAGGCCGTGGCGGGTGCGCAGCCGCCAGCTCATCACCACGGTCCCCACCCGGGCGACCCACGGCCAGTGCAACCCGGGCACCGGTCGGCGCCGGCCGGTCACCAGGTCGGCGCCCCGGTCGAGCGCCTCGACCAGGCGGGGCAGGTCGCCGGGGTCCATCGAGCCGTCGGCGTCGATGACCGCCACGATCGGGGTCGTCGCGGCCGCCACGCCCGCGTGCACTGCCGACCCATAGCCGGCGCGCGGTTCCGCGACCACCCGGGCGCCGTGCCGGGCCGCCACCGCCGCGGTGGCATCGGTGCTGTTGTTGTCGACCACCAGCGCCCGATAGCCGGCCGGAATGGCGGCCAGCACCGCCGGCAGCGACTCCTCCTCGTTGAGACACGGCAGCACGACCGTGACCGCGTCCTGGAGCATCGGGGGCAGGCTCAGTGCTGGGTATGGGGCAGTAGCGGTTTCAGCGGTTGCTGCGGGGTAACCGGCTGCTGCGTGTGGGGCTGCGTCGGAATCGATTGCGTTTGCGTGTGCGGCGCCTGCGTCGTCGGCGGCGCCTGCGTCGTCGGCGCCTGCGTGGTGGTGTGCGGCGCCTGCGTCGTGGTCGGTGCCTGCGTCGTCGTCGGCGGGGTGGTCGGCGGCGTCGTGGGCGGGGTGGTCGGCGGGGTCGTCGGCGGCGTGGTCGGCGGGGTCGTGGGCGGCGTGGTCGGCGGGGTCGTGGGCGGCGTCGTGGAAGGCGGATACGGGTTCGGGTATGGGTACGGGGGCCGCCAGCCCGGGTACGGGACGATGATCGGCACCGGGACCGGCACAGCCGGGTTCGGATTCGGCACGAAACCGGGCACGCCCGGTGCCGGATTGACCGGGGCAGGACCGCCCCCGCCGGGCGACATCAGCTGGGGCGGAATGTAGCCGTTGGAGTCCGGGATGACGCCGCCCTGGAAGCCGGCGTTGGGCTGATCGGGTGGCGGCGGTGGTACCGGGGCCTGCTGCTGCGTCGGCAACAGCGGCATGAATTTGCCCGGGGCGGCGTTCTGGTGGCCCACCACGGGTTGCTGGCTCGCGGTGGGCCGAATGGCGATGGCCACCGCGGCGGCCAGCGACGCGAACCCGATGACGGCGAAGGCGATGACGGCGTTGCCGAGCACCAATGACCGCCTGCTCAACGGCGCCCGGCCGGTCGCGGTTTCGTCTTCACCGGAGTCACCGAAATCTTCGTATTCGGGCCCGAACTCGTCCATCCCGAGCGGCTCGCCCTCGTCGGCCATCGAATAGGCCAACTGCGGCTCCTCCGCGGCCGCGGGCGCGAACGCCGTCTCGTCCCCGGCAAGCCCGGCCGCCGGCGCCATCGCGGTGGCATCCCCAGCCGCGGGCGCGACGGGCAGCGCGGCCATCGCCGCGCCGCGGGCGAGCGCAAACGTGGGGTCCTCGGGAACCTCCACCCGCATGGTCGACGTGTCGCGGAGCCGGTCGGCGACCCCGGCCAGGTTCGACGACGCGCCGACGAGATAGAGCTCGGTCGGGGCGCCGGGCTGGTCGCTGAGCCGGGCCATCATCGTGTCCAACGCGGTAGTGGCCTCGGGGCCCGAGCCGCCCGTCAGGGGCTGCGTCGCCAGCATGGTCGGCGGCGCGTCCGGTTCTCCGTCCGAGTCCACGAGCGACAGCGTCGCCGTCTCGTCGTCAACCACGAGCACACCGCCGGCGCGCCCCGCCGCGCGCATCAACGCCGTCACCGCCTGCGACTGCGAGAGCACCGCGACGTTGTGCACGCCGGAGTCTTCGAGCGCCCGGCGCAGCCGGTCGGCCTGGGCGGCGTCGGGCCAGCACAGCCGTGTGGCGACCAGCCGGTGGTTCTCGTCGGCCAGCAGCCGATCCGTCCCGACGACGGTCTGGGTCAGGGTGCCGACCGGGTGGTCAGCCAGGTCGACGACGGATTGGTCGAGCACGTCCGAACCTTGCGCGCCCGACCCGACAAGCGCCAGGCGGGCAAAGGGGCCCGTGACCGCGATCCCCAAAACGACGTCCATCCAGGCTCTCCTTCGGCTGGCCACCCCGCAACCAGCATGTCCCGGCATCATTACACTGCGATACCGTCGGCAGTAACAGTAATTCGGGCGACACGTTCGCCTGTGAGCGCAGCGTAACCGGGTTGGCAAACCGCGAAACCGCACTCGTTCTCAGCACTGCCGCGTCGTCCGAACGGAGATTATGTTTCCAAGTGAGCAACGAAGTCGGCGCGGCAGGGGGTTCCCCCGCCCCGCAAAGCACGTTGCGCCGCAAGTGACCGTCCTCGACAGCCGGGGGGAACCGTGAGTCAGATCGGCGACGACGCCCCCACCGGCCCCATCCGCGGGCAGCTCCGGCCGCCGCCCCCGGGCCGCCGCCGGTCCGCGGCCGGCGATGTCGGGGCGCCGACGCGGCGGTGGAGCATCGCCGGCGACCTGATCGCGGCCGCCCTGCTCGTCGTCGCGCTGCTGTTCCCGTGGAACCTGTATTTCGGTGTGGGAATCCCCGGCAGCAACATGCCGCTGCTGGGGGTGCTGTTCGCCGTGACGCTGCTGTCCCTCCTTTCGATCGCGCTGGCCGGTTCCTGGAGGTCGCAGAGCGCGCGGTTCAACGCCGCGCTGGCCGGGCGGCTTCGGCGGGCGCTCAACCTCCCCTACGCGCTGCTCGTCCTCGGGTTCGTCGCGTTCGACGTGTTCGAGACCGTCCGTTTCGGTGGCACCGTGAACGTCCCGGGCGGCGTCGGGCCGGGCGCGTGGCTGGGCATCGCCGGCGCACTGCTGAGCGCGCGACCGGTGACACCGGCGCAGGACGCGGGTGATCATGTCAGGTCCGTGCGCATCATCGGCTACGCCTCGATGGTGGGTGCGGCGCTGAGCTTCGCGTTCAACCTGTTCTGGCGGGTGCGATACGCGCTGCAGAGCTCGGGCGGTTCGGACTTCGGCAAGCAGAACGTCGCGGTCATCGCGACGGCGGTGGTGTACGGCGTGGTGGCGTTGGTCGCCGTCGTGGTGGGGTCGCGGTGGCTGCTGCGCAGCACCAGGGCCGCTCGGCTGGCGACCGTGGCGCTCGGGGTGTCGACGCTGGTCGCCGGGAGCCTCGTGTGGATCCTTCCGGTGGGTCGTGACATCGACGCCTTCCACGGCATAGCGCAGAACACGTCGACGGCGGGGGTCGGGTTCGAGGGCTATCTGGCGTGGGCGGCCGCCGCGGCGATCGTCGCGCCAGCCACACTGTTGGCCCGGCGGGATCCGTCGGCGACCGAGGAGAACGCGTGGCGGGCGGCGGCGCGAAATGGCTTGCTGCTCATCATCATTTGGTGCCTGGGATCGATGGTCATGAGGATCACCGACCTGGTCGTCGGCGTGAGCCTCAACTACCCCTTCTCGCGCTACGACAGCATGGTGCTGGCCGCCTTCGACCTCGTCACCGCGCTGCTGGCGGTCTGGCTGCGCATCAACCTCGGCAACGACGCGGTGTCGGCCCGGCTGATCTCGTCGCTGTGCGGACTCGTCGCCACCCTGAGCGTCTCCCGCGTCGTCGTGGGCGTCGCGCTGGCGCCACGGTTCGAGGAGTCGCCCAACGCGCCGGCGCCAAACCCGGTGTACGGCAACAACCTTGCCCAGCAGATCACCAGCACCTTCGACGTCGTGTTGTGCGTGTTGGCCTTGTGCATCCTCGCGGCGGCGATCATCACCGGGCACCTCAGCGTGCGACGGCTGCGACGCCGGCGGCGCCCCGCCGCCCACAAGCGGGGCGCTCCCCCGGGCTCGGCGGCGCCGACGACGCGAATCCCCGTCGGCCACGCCGGCCCGCCGTCGGCCGCGGCGACGACGCGGATTCCGACCCACGGCGGGGAAGCCCCCACCACCGCGATGCCGCAGCTCGCCCGCTCGCCGCGGATCTTCCGGGGGGACGACTCGGCCACCCGGCAGATCCCCACCCAGAAGCCCAGGATCTTCCGGCCTCCGCAGGATTCGCGTTAACGCAAAGGGGCGAAGGCGAATTCGCGCAAGCCCTGCAGCGGATCGACGGCCGCGCGGAAGCCCAGCACCTCGGCGGCGCGGGCGGGATCGGCCACGATATGCCGCACGTCCCCGCTGCGGGACTGCCCGGTGACCACCGGGGAGACCGAACCGTCTCGGGCGTCGCACAGCGCGGCGGCGACCTCCAGGATCGAGATCGGCCGCCCGGAGCAGACGTTGAACGCCGAGAAGCCGTCGGCCACCGCGGACGCGGCGGCGAGGTTGGCCGCGGCCACGTCGTCGACGTGGACGAAATCGCGCATCTGGCCGCCGTCCTCGAAAACCCTTGGCGGCTCGCCCTTTTCCAGTGACGAGCGGAATATCGCCGCCACCCCGGAGTATGGCGTGTCGCGGGGCATCCCGGGGCCGTAGACGTTGTGGTAGCGCAGCGCCACCACCGAGCCGGCCGTCGCCTCCGACCACGCCAGCGCGTAGTGCTCCTGCGCGGTCTTGCTGGCCGCGTACAGGCTGCGCGGTCGCAGGGCGGCATCCTCGTTGACCGACCGCCACGTCACGCCGAGTCCGCATCGCGGGCAACGGTGTTCGAACACCCGGGCGTCCAGGTCGGCGCGGCGTCGTGGCGGCGGGTCGATGAGTCCGTGGTCGGGGCAGGCATAGTGGCCCTGCCCGTAGACCACCATCGACGACGCCAGCACAAAACGGCGTACCCCCGCGGCGAACATCCGCGCCAGCAACACCGTGGTGGCGAAGTCGTTGTGGCTGCCGTAGGCGGGCGCGTCGGCGGCGTCGACGCCGGCACCGACCATCGCCGCCTGGTGACAGACGACGTCCACGCCGTCCAGCAGCGGGGCCAGCGCATCGCCATCGCGGACGTCCACCCGTCGGCATCCCGGCGGCAGCGTCGCATTCGGGCCGTGCGCGGCGGGCAGCAGCGCGTCGACGGCGAGCACGTCGTGACCCGCGGCACGCAGCGCCGCATCCACCCGCGAGCCGATGAAGCCGGCCGCACCGGTGAGCAACACCCTCATGGCAGCTCCACCGGCAGGGTGACGCCGGTGTGCGGTTGGCAGCGGGTGCACGTGTGCTCGACGGCGACGCGGCCGATCGCCGCGCGCACCAGCTCCTTGAAAAGCTCCATATTCCTTTCGAACTGCGCGAACACGTCGACGGTCTTCACTCCCTGGCCGGCTTCGACTCCAGCGTCCAGGTCCGTCACTAAAGCGATTGCCGCGTAACACATTTCGAGCTCACGCGCCAACACGGCCTCCGGGTAGCCGGTCATGTTGACCAGGCTGAAGCCGGCCGAGGCGAACCACTGGCTTTCCGCCCGGGTGGAAAAGCGCGGCCCCTGGATCACCACCATGGTGCCGCCGTCGACCACATTGGGCTGGCCGGCGGCCGCCGCCCGCAGAGTCGGGCAGTACGGATCGGCGAAGTCGACGTGGATGGCGCCGGAGTCGAAGTAAGTGTCGGCGCGGCCACTGGTGCGATCCACCAGCTGGTCGGGCACCACCACCGCGCCCGGGCCGTTGTTGAGGTTCAGACTGCCGGCGGCGCACGGGCCGAAGACTTGCCGCACGCCGAGCTTGCGCAGCGCCCACATGTTCGCCCGATACGGCACCGTGTGCGCCGAGAATTGGTGGGTTGGGCCGTGCCGGGGCAGGAAGGCGACCTCGTGGTCGCCGACGCGGCCCACCGTGACCGGGGCGCTCGGCGGCCCATAGGGGGTGTCGACGTCGATGTTGCGGACGGACGATTCGAAGAAGGTGTAGAAGCCGCTGCCGCCGATGACTCCGAGCATCCACCCATTCTGGCCCATAAGGCAGGATGCCCTCGTGGCCAGTTTCGCGCAGTGGGTCGAAGGCGCCCGGCCCAGGACGCTGCCCAACGCGGTGGCGCCGGTCGTGGCGGGCACCGGCGCCGCCGCATGGCTGCACTCCGCGGTGTGGTGGAAGGCGCTGCTGGCGCTGGCCGTCGCGGTGGCGCTGATCGTCGGCGTCAACTACGCCAACGACTACTCCGACGGGATCCGCGGCACCGACGACGACCGCGCCGGCCCCGTGCGGCTGGTGGGCTCGCGGCTGGCCAGCCCGCGGTCGGTGCTGACCGCGGCGGTGACGAGCCTGTCGGTGGCCGCGGTGGCCGGGCTGGCGCTGGCGCTGCTGAGCGCGCCGTGGCTGATCGCGGTCGGCGCGGCCTGCATCGCCGGGGCTTGGCTGTACACCGGCGGGTCAAAACCGTACGGCTACGCGGGTTTTGGCGAGGTGGCGGTGTTCGTGTTCTTCGGCCTGGTCGCCGTGCTGGGCACCGAGTACACCCAGGCGCTGCGGGTGGACTGGGTCGGGTTGGTGCTGGCGGTGTCGATCGGCGCGCTGTCGTCGTCGGTGCTGGTGGCCAACAACCTGCGAGACATCCCGACCGACGCGCAGTCTCACAAGATGACGTTGGCGGTGCGGCTGGGCGATGCCCGCACCCGGGTGCTCTACCAGGTGCTGCTGGTGACCGCCGCGCTGCTGACCCTGGTGCTCATGGCGGCGACCCCGTGGTGCGCCGTGGGACTGGTGGCCACCCCGCTGGCGCTACGCGCGCTCGCGCCCGTGCGCTCCGGCCGCGGCGGGCGCGAATTGATCCCGGTGCTGCGGGACACCGGGCTGGCGATGATCGTGTGGGCGGTCGCGGTCGCGGCCGCGCTGGCGCTCGCGAGCTGAACGGCTTTGACTGTGCGCTGAGGGCTTTTGACCGTGCTCTGAGGGCGGCCGCTGTCGGCGTGTCGGCGCCGTGACTGCACACGGCGCGGAGAGCTACGCGTCGGGCTCCTCACCCGGCGGCTGCTCCCCGCGCAGCCGGGCCTGCAATTGTTCGCGTTCCCGGCGCCGCCGTTCGGCGGCGATGGCCAGCCCGGCGGTGGCGCGCCGGCGCAGCGGGGCAAACAGCCAGATGCCCAAAGGCATCGCGATGATCAGAGCGAACAACGCCGCCACGATGACGGGGAACTGGGTGATCCCCAGCAGTCGCGCGACCCCGTAGATCGCGCCGCTGAGCGCGACCACCAGCACCAACCGCGCCGCCGCGTAGAGCAAAACGTCGCCGGCTGTGCTAGTCCGCGGATGCCCGCGTGCCTGCTCCCCAGTGGCGTTGTCGCCGGGCTCTTCTGACACAGGTCGAGCCTACGGGGCGCGTATATTCGCTCGAAGGAGGTGTTGAGTGCTCTACCTGCTGCTCGTCCTGATCCTGGGGACGCTGATCTATGTTGGCTGGCGTGCGGCGCGGTCACAGGCCCACCGGCCCAAGACGCGCGTCATCGGACCCGACGACGATCCGGACTTCCTCCGGCGGCTAGGTCACGGGGACAACAACCCCCGCTAAGCGACACCCGGGTTGCGCTGATCGCCGGGGAACCCGTCGGCCACGACGGCCGCCAGTTCGGTGAGCGCCTCGCGTGTCCCGCGCCGCAACCGATCCAGCTCGATCTCGGCGCCCTCCTCCAGGTGAGGGTCGAACGGGATCAGGCGCACGGCGCGGCAGCGGCGCGAGAAGTGATCGATCACCTTGTTCATGTCGACCTTGCCGGGGCGCGGCCGCACGGCGTTGATGACCGCGATCGAGTTGCGCACCAGCTCCTGGTGTCCGTGCGCGTCCAGCCAGTCCAGCGTCGCCGACGCGCTGCGCGCGCCGTCGATGGACCCCGAGGCGACCACCAGCAACACGTCGGCCTTGTCCAGCACCGACGACATCACCGAGTGCAGCAGCCCGGGGCCGCAGTCGGTGAGCACCAGGCCGTAGAACCGCTCCAGGATGTCCAGGACGCGGGCGTAGTCGTCGGCGCCGAACGCCTCGGAGACGGCCGGGTCGGTTTCCGACGCCAGGACCTCCAGCCCGCTCGGGCCCTTCGATGTGTAGCGGCGCACGTCGCTGTAGCGCTCGATGGTCGCGGCGTCGTGCAGCAGCTGACGCACCGTCGCCGCCGTCTCCAACGGGATCTTCTGGCTCAGGGTGCCGCGGTCGGGGTTGGCGTCGACCGCCACCACCCGGTCGCCGCGGATGGAGGAGAAGGTCGAGCCCAGCATCGCGGTGATCGTGGTCTTCCCGACGCCACCCTTCAGCGACAGCAGGGCGATCCGGTAGCTGCCCCGCAGCGGCCGGTTGACCTGGGCCACCAGGTTGTTGTGGCGCAAGGCGCGGGGGCTCTCGCCCAGGTTGATCAGGTGACCGGACAGGTCGTAGACCAACCGGCGCCAACCCTCCGATGGCGGGGGCTTGACCGGTCGCAACAGCATGCCGGTGGACAGCTCCGGGTAGGGCGTGTGCGGCAGGTACTCGGGCCGGTACGGGGGCGGCTGGCCTTCCGGGGTTCCAGTGGGAGGCGCTTCGGCCGGCCCGTTGTAGTAGGCGCCGTAGGCGGTCGGGTCGACGCGGGGGATGCCCGTGACCGGGGTGGAATCCCAGGGCGGCATTCCCGCGCGCGCCGGTGCGGGTCCGGGTGCGGTGGGCGGTGCCGCCTCCCGCCTCTCGGGTGCGGGAGCCCGCCGCTCGGTGCGGAATCCGGCGAAGGCGCGGGTCGGCGCGTCGCCCTCCGGCTCCGCCGGTTCGTTGGACTGGTGCTGCGGGGGCATCTCCGTGGTCTGTGGCTCCTTGGGCGCACCCACGCCCGTCGTTGGATGGTCGGACACCTGTGCTCCCCCTCGTTGCGATTACTTAGGTCGGTTGCTCATTGTCATCCCACGCCCGCATACGAATGCAGGCCCACGGTCACCAGGTTAACGAAGAACAAGTTGAAGACCATGGCCACGAACCCCACGACGTTGATCCACGCCGACTTCCTGTCCCGCCAGCCCGCGGTTGACCTGGCATGCAGATAGGCGGCATATACCACCCACGCGATGAACGAAACGGTCTCCTTGGGATCCCAGCCCCAGTACCGGCCCCAGGCTTCCTCGGCCCAGATGGCGCCGAAGATCACCCCGAAACCGAACACGGGAAACGCGAAGATCGTGGTGCGGTAGGCGACGCGGTCCAGGGTCTGCGCGTCGGGCAGGCGCTGCACCATCCCGGCCGGCGCGCCGTCGGCGGCGTCATCACTCAGCCGCGACGTGCGCAGCAGGAACAGGATGCTGGCGATGCCGGCGACCATGAATACCCCGGAACCAAGGCTCACCACCGACACGTGGATGGGCAGCCAGTAGGACTGCAGCGCGGGCATCACCGGCGCGGCGTTGGCGTAGAGCCAGCGCCCGGAAACCGTGAGCAGGATCAGCACCGGCACCAGCAGGAACACCCATAGGGGGCGGTATTGGGGCCGGCGCAACACGATCGCGCCGGCGACCAGGCCACAGAAGCAGGTCAGGTTGATGAACTCGTACATGTTGCCCCACGGCACCCGCAGGGTCGCCAGGCCGCGCAGCACGATGCAGGCCGCCAGTAGCCCGATGCCGAGATAGACCACGGCCAGCCCGGCCCGGCCGACGCGCTCGTCGAAGGGGCGCTGGTCCGTGTCCTCCACGATGCCGGGGACGGCGCTGTCGGGGGCGACCGAGCCGGCCGGGACGCGCCGGTCCACGCGGCGGCCCCCGACGTAGGCCAGCTCGAAGGCCAGCAGCAACATGGCCACCACCAGGGCCACCACCGCCGAGGTGAACGCCCAGTCGGAGCAGCGCGCCAGCCCGATGTTGACGTGCAGGGTATTCATGTGACGTCCACCTGAGAACTCCTTCTGGACGCGGCGGGTTTGCCCAGTCCGTCGAGCAAGCGCTCGGTCAGCCGCTCGAACTCGTCGCCCCACCCGGAGTTGTCGGTGCGCGCCAGCCCGCCCAGTTCGACGTTCACCGTACCGGCCCCGGGAATCAGCCGGACCCACACCCTGCGGCGGCGCACCAGCAGCGACACCAGCAGCCCGGCCATCATCGTGACGGCGAAGACGAGCACCCAGGTCTGGCCCGGGTCGCGGGAGACCTGCAGGTTGACGAACGGCACGGCCCCGTCGAAGCGGACGACGGTGCCGGCGGCCGGACCCTGCTCGAGCCGCACCTGTTGCCCGGCGCGCAGGTTGACCCGCTTCTCCCTGGTCAGCCGGCCCTGCTCGATCAGCCGGGGATCCAGCGTGAACAACGACTGCGGCCGCCCGGTGTCCAGGCCGGTGTCGCCGCGGTAGATGTCGACGGCCACCGCGGGGGCGTTGAGCGCGGGGAAGCGGGACGACAACAGGGTCCCGTCGAGTTGCTCGGTGGGCGCCAGCAGGCCCTGGATCGCGATCTCGTGCTGGCGGCGCTCGGCCGCGTTGGGATAGCTGCCGGCGGGCGGGTCGATCCGCGCCACTCCCGAACTGAGCAGGGTCTGCGGGTTGTCGGGCCGCCATTGCACGGTCGAGGTGCGCGTCTGTCCGTCCGGGAAGGTCACGGTGAACGTGGGCGCGTAGCCGTGGCCCTGTAGGTACACCCGGTCGCCGCCGACCCGCAGCGGGTGGTTGACCTCCAGCAGGTAGTGCCGCCAGCTATTGGCGGCCAGGTCGCGACCGGCCTGGTAATCGATGTCCGCAGCGAACGAGGTGGCCTGCCCCGACGGTAGGTAGTGGGCCTGAAAGTCGTTGACCCGGACGCAGATCGGGTGCAGCGACGTGCCGTCGACGGTGTTGCCGGCGCGGAACGAATCGAAGGCGGCCGGCGACGCCGAGCAGAAGCCGGGGCCGCCGTCGGCGATGACGATGACGTTGCCCTCGTAGCCGAACAGCTTGCCGACGGCCACCGCGACCAGCAGCCCCAGCAACGAGAAGTGGAAGACGATGTTGCCGAATTCGCGCAGGTAGCCCTTCTCGGCCGAGACCTCCACGGCTTGGCCTTCATGCCGGATGGCCGTGCGCCAGCCGCGGAGCCGGCCGGCGATCGTGTTCGCGAGGGCGTTCAGCTCCGCGGCGTCGCCGGGCAGCTGGGCGCTGGCGTGCTTGGGCAGCCGGGCCAGGTTCCGCGGAGCGGGCACCGGGGTGGCGCGCAGGCTGCGCGCGTGTTCGATCATCCGCGGGGTCAGGCAGCCGACCAGGGAGACGAACAGCAGCACGTAGATGGCGGTGAACCAGAAGCTGGAGAACACGTCGAACGCCTGCAGCCGGTTCAGCCAGGGGCCGATCACGCGATGGCCGGCCAGGTACTCGTCGACCTTGCCGGCGTTGAGGCTGCGCTGCGGCAGCAGCGCGCCGGGTATCGCGCCCAGCGCGAGCAGGAACAACAGCACCAGCGCGGTCCCCATCGAGGTCAGCGCGCGCCAGGTGTTGCGCCCCTTTTGCGCGAGCCACATCAAATCGGCAGCCTCACGTCGGACACGAACGCGTCGCGCAGCCAGGAGATGAAGTCGTTCCACATCCCGGTGACCAGCAGGGCACCGACCGCGATCAGCAGCGCGCCGCCGAACACCTGGATGGCCCGGGTGTGCCGCCGCAGCCAGCCCAGGGCCCCCACCGCGCCCGCCGAGCCGAACGCCAGCAACACGAACGGGATGCCCAGCCCCAGGCAGTAGGCGATCACCAGCGCGACGCCGCGCGCGACGTTGGCGCCCTCGGTGGCCGACGCGACGGTGATCACCCCGGTCAGCGTCGGCCCCAGGCACGGCGTCCAGCCGAGCGCGAACACCGCGCCCAGCACCGGCGCGCCCGCGACCGTGGTCAGCTGTCGCGGGCTGAACCGCGCCTGCCGCTGCAGCGCCGGGATGAGGCCCACGAACACCAGCCCCATCACTATGGTCAGCACGCCCCCCACCCGCTGCAGGGCCAACTGGTTGGTGATCAGCGTGGTGGTCATGCCGAGAACGGCAACGGTGCCGAGGACGAACACCGTGGTGAACCCGGCGACGAACAACGCCGCCGACCCCGCGACCCGCCACCGGGCCGAACTCGCGGGGCGCCAGAAGGCACCGTGCGCGCCCGGGGGCGGCTGCTCGTCCACCCCGACGACCGCGGCCAGATAGGACAGGTAGCCGGGCACCAGCGGCACCACGCACGGGGAGGCGAACGACACCAGCCCGGCCAGCAGGCACACCCCCAGCGCCACCAACAGCGGTCCGGCGGCGGCGATCTCGGTGAAGCCGGTCACTCGCGGGCCACCCGCTGCACCACCGGCTGCAGGTCCGGGGCCAGCAGCTCGCGCAGGAAGACGGCCGCGACCCGGTGCTGGCGGTCCAGCACCAGCGTGGACGGGATGACGGTGGTGGGGTACTTTCCACCGAACGCGATCAGGGTGCGCATCGCCGGATCGTAAAGGGACGGGTAGCTCACGTGGTGATCGTCGACGAAGTCCAGGGCAGCCTGGCGGTTGTTGTCCCGGACGTCGATGCCGAGAAAAGACACCCCGGCGCCGCGGGTGGCGTCGTAGACCTGCTGCAGCTGGCCGACCTCGGCGCGGCACGGCCCACACCATTGTCCCCAGATGTTGACGACGACGACCTGGCCGTCGAAGTCGTCGAGCGATCGGGTGTGCGCGGGGTCGGCCAGGTCCGGTCCGGACAGCGGACCGGGCCGGCCGCGGCTGGCGGGCGGGTCGTAGTAGATGTCGGTTTTGCCGCCGGGCGAGACGAATTCGAAGGTGCCGCCCTGGGCCACCGCGTCGCGACCGGAACAGCCGACGAGAACGGTCGTCAGCACCACCCCGGCGATCGCCAGCCGCCGCATGCTCAGGCGCCCGCCGGTTGGGAGTACTCGATGTCGACCAGGCGGTCGCCGTCGTAGATCAGGGTGGTGACCGAGCACAACCCGCATTCGCGCCGGCGCGGGTCATGCCAGAGCCGCCTGCCGCTGAGGTGCAGCCGCAGCGTCCACACCGGCAGTTGGTGGCTGACGCACACCACCTCTTGGCCGGTACCCCGGGCGCGCGCCTTGTCCACGGCGGTCGTCATCCGGTCCGCGATCTCGGCGTAGGGCTCGCCCCACGAGGGGGTGAACGGGTTGCGCAGCTGCCACCAGAACCGCGGGTCGCGCCACGCGCCGTCGCCGGGGCCGACGCGGCGGCCCTCGAAGAAGTTGGCCGACTCGATCAGGTCGGGGTCGGTGTCCACGGCCAGGTCGTGCTTGGCGGCGATGGGCGCGGCGGTCTCCTGGGCGCGCTGCAACGGGGAGGCGATGACGGCGACGATGTCGCGGCCCGCCAGCGCCTCGGCGACCGCATCCGCCTGCGCCCTGCCCTTCTCGGACAGGTGGAATCCGGGCAGCCGCCCGTACAGGACGCCGCTGGGGTTGTGCACCTCGCCGTGGCGCACCACGTGGACCCTGGTCTCGTTGGCCATCACGGCTTGTCCTCCCGGGCGGCCGCGGCGGCCCGACGGGCCGCATCGGGCAGCGCCTCGGCGACCCGGGCGAACGCGTCGTCGTCCAGGGCGGTCGAGACGAACCACGCCTCGAAGGCGCTGCACGGCGGGTAGACGCCCGCGTCCAGCAGGGCGTGAAAAAACGGTGGGTAGCGCCAGGTCGCACTCGCCCGGGCCGACGCGAAGTCGGTCACCGGAGTCTCGGAGAAGAACACGCTGAGCATGTTTCCGGCCCGCGGGATCTGATGGGGCACACCGGCTTTCGTCAGCGCCTCGGATAGCAGCCCGGCCAGGCCGTCCGCGTTGGCGTCCAGCGCCGCGTAGGCGACGTCGTCGGCCGCGCGCAGCGTGGCCAGCCCGGCGGCCACCGCCACCGGGTTCCCCGACAACGTCCCGGCCTGATAGACCGGCCCCAGCGGCGCCAGCCGCTCCATCACGTCGGCCCGCCCGCCGAACGCGGCGGCCGGCAACCCTCCACTCATCACCTTGCCGAAGGTGAACAGGTCGGCGGCGACCGGATCGATTCCGTACCAACCGCTTCGGCTGACCCGGAAGCCCGTCATCACCTCGTCGACGATCAGCAGCGCGCCGTGCTCGGCGGTGATCGCGCGCAGCCCCTGGTTGTAGCCCGGCGCGGGCGGGACGACTCCCATGTTTCCCGGGCTGGCTTCGGTGATCACCGCGGCGATCTGGTCGCCGAAGCTCGCGAAAGTCTGGCGCACGGCCTCGACGTCGTTGTAGGGCAACACGATTGTGTCTGCCGCGGCCGCACCGGTCACGCCCGGCGAGGACGGCAGGCCCAGGGTCGCTACGCCGGAGCCCGCGTCGGCGAGCAACGCGTCGACATGGCCGTGGTAGCAACCGGAGAACTTGACGATCTTGGCCCTGCCGGTGAACCCGCGGGCCAACCGGACCGCGCTCATGGTGGCCTCGGTGCCGGAGTTCACCAGCCGGACCCGCTCGACCGGGGCGATCCGCCCGATGATCTCGGCGGCAAGCTCGCTCTCGCCCGGTGTCGGCGCCCCGAACGACAGGCCGGAGGCGGCGGCCTCGGCGACGGCGTCGACAACGGCCGGGTGGGCGTGGCCCAGGATCATCGGCCCCCAGGAGCAGACCAGGTCGACGTAGCGGTTGCCGTCGGCGTCGGTGAGCCGGCACCCGCGTGCCTCGGTGATGAACCGCGGGGTGCCCCCCACCGCCGTGAACGCCCGCACCGGGGAGTTCACCCCGCCCGGAATCACCGTGCAGGCAGCCTCGAACAACTTCGCCGACGCCGCTGTGGCCCTTGCCGCGGCCGGGGCGGGCGCGGTCGCCTGGTCACTGCTACCCATGCCGACCAGTGTCCCAGCCTCCGCAAATCGTTCAACTACAGGGTGTAGCAGATGTGCGTATCAGGCGTCTTGGTTGTCGGCTTGCTGGGCGGCCTGCAGGTCGCGCCGCGCGGCCTCTCGCTCCCTTTCGGCCGCGCGCCGGTGAGCGTCGACGTCGCCGAGGCCCTCCTCGACCGCGAGTTCGTGGACTTCGGCGGCGCGTTCGTGGGCGGCGCCGGCCTCCCAATGGCGGCGCAGGTCGCGTTGACGCGCCTCCTGGTCACGCTCGTGCGCACGCTCGGCGGACTCGGCGGCACGCTTGACGTCTTCCTCGGTGACGGCCTTCCGGGCGGCGAGTTCGGTACCCCGACGAAGCAGCTCCTGGGCGCGCTGGGCGGCCTGTTCACCTGGTGAAACGGCCATGAGCCGACATTACGCCTGCGGTTGCGAATCCGGGCGGCGACCGGCGAGCCGCGCCGCGACGCGCCGTGCGGCCTTGAAGTCGCCCGGACCCGGCGACTTGGATGAAAGCATGGAATTCCCGCAAGGGCTCGCACGGTTCAACCGGCACGTCACCAACCCCGTCCAGCGGCTGTGGGCGGGTTGGCTTCCACCGTTCGGCATCGTCGAACACGTCGGCCGGCGTTCGGGCAAGCAGTATCGCACCCCGGTGAATGTGTTCAGCGCCACCGTTGACGGCAAACCCGGGGTGGCGGTCCCCCTGGCCTACGGCCCCGACCGTGACTGGCTGAAGAATCTCAAGGCCGCCGGTGGCGGGCGGATGCAGCGCTACGGCAAGACCTTTGGCGTCGCCGACCCTCAGGTGGTCACCCAGGCCGAGGCGGCGACGCACGTGACCAGCGGCATACGGCCGATTTTCGCGAGGCTGCCGTTCGAGCAAGCCGTGCTGCTGACCAGGACCGGCTGACCGCCTACGCGACATACTCGGGCAGCGCGACGTCGTCGACGAATTCGCGCCGGATGGCCCAGTCGGCCAGCCCGGGGATGTTTAGCAGCTTGGTCGCCTGATTGCGGGTCCACAGCCCGAGCTTCGTCTTCGGCGCGAACATCGCGGCGAAGCCGCGCGCCGAACGCTGCCGGGCCTCGACGATCGGACGCATCCGGCGCTCATAGCGACCAAACGCATCCCGATGATCGGCTCCGGCGCCGTTGAGCTCGCCCGCCAGGATGTAGGCCTGCACCATCGCCAGACCCGTCCCCTCACCCGCCAGCAGAGAGACCGCGGCCGCGGCGTCGCCGATGAGCGCAACCCGCCCATCCGACCAGTGGTCCAGGACGATCTGGCTCGCGCGGTCGAAGTACACATCGGACACCCCGTCGAGCGCGCGCAGGATCTCGGGGCATTCCCAGCCGGCGTCGCCGAAGACCCGCCGCAGGACGGACTTGGCGTGCGAAACATCCTGTGGGTCCGGGCCGCTCATGTAGTTGGTGGCGAAAACGAAGAGGAACAGTGTCTTCTCGTCGCGCATCGCGAATCTCGCGATCATGCGCCCGGGAGTCGTGTAGGCGAGGTAGACGAGTTCGTCGCGCGGCTGATAGCCTCGGGCTTCGAATGCCGCGACCCGGTAGCCGAGATCGGTCTCGAATCGAGATTCCGGGCCAAATACCAACTCTCGCACCGGAGAATGGATGCCACCCGCGCCGACGAGCAGGTCGAATCGTCGTGTCCGGCCGCGCTCGAGTGTGACCCGCACACCCGACGCGTCCTGCGTGATCGCCGAAACGCTTTCCCCGAAAAGGGTTTCGACGTGGTGGTCGACGGAGCGGTAGATCGCGGCCGCCAGATCGCCACGCGGCACGGTGACGAAACGGTCATCGAGGTTCCGCCGGAACAGCTCGGCCGAGAAGCCGCCCACCCGTCGCGAATTCCGGTCGACCAGTCGCAGCTCCTGTACCGCATATCCTGCGGCGTGCAATTCGGCGGTCAGTCCCATGCGCTCGGCAACGGCGTACCCGCCACCCCAGAAGTCCACGACATAGCCGCCCGTGCGGAGCCGCGGCGCCTTTTCGATCAGTGTCGGCTCGTGGCCATAGCGCGACAGCCAGTATGCAAGCGTGGGGCCGGCGATGCCGGCACCGACGATGGCGACCTTCATGCGCGCGCACCTCACTTGAGTGGAGTCGGCTCTATCATAGCATTATGCAACAGTTGCACTAGGAAGTAGAATCTATGGCGGGTCGGCCTCCGAGAGGAGGCCGTTGTGCTGAGGGAACTTTCGGGCATGCCGCCCGGAGTCCACGCCCTGAATGCCGTCGGGACGGTGACGGCGGCAGATTACGGGCGGGTGTCCGCACAGATGGTCGACCGGGCGCGGCGAAGCGGAAGTCGGATGCGGCCGCTCTACAGAGGCCGTCGGCCGCGCGGCACCGGCCGGTTGAGAACTCAATCCCCCGAGGGGATTTCGCGTTCGATGCGGATCCGGCCGCGGGCCCGGGCGAGGAAGTACAGCCCGATCACGACCGCCCAGGACAGCAGGCTGAGCCACAGTTGACTGCGCGCGGAGCGGTCGAACGCCATCTGCGCCAGCACGGCGGTGATTCCGGCCAGGGTGAGGATCGACAGCACCGGGAAGAACCACATCTTGACCCGCAGCTTTTCCTCGGGTGTGCGCCTGCGCAGGATGATCTGCGACAACGCGATCAACCAGTAGACGAACAAGATGATCGCGCCCGAGGAGTTGAGCAGGAACAGGAACACGGTGCCGGGTGCGAGCCACGCCATGATGACGCAACCGAAACCGACCGCCGACGAGCACACGATGGCCAGGTGCGGCACCCCGCGCCGGCTGAGCCTGACCAGCCGGGCCGGGGCCTCCCGCCGATCGGCGAGCACGAAGAGCATGCGCGACGCCGTGTACAAGCCCGAGTTCAGGCAGGACAGCACCGCGGTCAGCACCACGGCATTCATCACCTGATCCGCCCCGCGCAGGCCCATGTGCTTGAACGCGGCGACGTACGGCGAGGCGCCCAGTTCGACCGAATTCCACGGCAGGATCACCACGAGCAGAAACACCGAACCCACGAAGAAGATCCCGATGCGCGCCACCACCGATCTCGTCGCCCGCTGGACGGCGAGCTCCGGATCACGGCTTTCGGCGGCGGCGACGGTGACGATCTCGGCGCCGACCATCGAGAAGATCACCACGACGATGGCGGCGAAGACCGCCCCGACGCCCTTCGGGAAGAGTCCGCCGTGCGACGTGAGATTGGAGAAATCCGCGTGCTGGCCGGGGAGCAGGCCGAGCGCGAAGATCGAGCCGACGACCAGGAAGACGACGATCGTGGCGACTTTGATTCCGGCGAACCAGAATTCGAATTCGCCGAAGGACGACACCGAGAACAGGTTCGTCGCGGTCATCAGCACCATCAGGCACAGCGAGAGCAGCCACAGCGGCGCATGGAACCAGTAGTTGAGCACCTTTCCGCCGGCGACCGCCTCGAACCCGACCACGATCACCCAGAAGTACCAATACAGCCACGCCACCGAAAACCCCGCCCAGCCGCCCAGGGCCCGTGCCGCGTAATCGGCGAACGACCCCGTCGAGGGGTTGGCGGCCGCCATCTCGCCCAGCATCCGCATCACCAGGACGATCAGCAGGCCGCACAGCGCGTACGTGAGGAACGCGGCGGGCCCGGTGTCTTTGATCACCACGCCGGAGCCGACGAACAAGCCGGCGCCGATCACCCCGCCGAGGGCGATCATGCTGAGCTGCCGCTGCGACAGCCCTTGCCGCAGTTGCGTTGTGCCGGTCATGGTTAACCACAGCACATCGGCAGCCGGGGCACCACCCCGGCGCGTCGGTCGAAAGCGCGTCAGTCCACGCGGGTGGCGACCACGGACCAGACCGGCAGGTGCACCAGGCCGTCCTGCAGCAGCGGGCTCAGGATGTCCAGCTGGCGCTTCAGCGGCTGCATCTTCTCGACGGTGTCGCCCTGCTGCTCGGCCAGGATCTTGCTCATTGCCTCGAAGGTCGCGGGGCCGAAGCGGGCCAGGTAGGTGGTGCCGCCCAGGTAGTCCAGGCGCCACCCACCGTTCCCGAGCACGCGCTCGAAGTTGTCGGCGGGGATGCCCGTCCACTGCAGGCCGTTGACGTTGTGCGGGCTGAACTCGAACATGAACAGCCGCGCGCCGGGCTTGGTGGCTCGGTGCAGCGCCTGCGCGTAGCGGGTCTGCACCGCCTCGTCGTCCATGAACACGTGGTAAAAGGCGCTGTCCACCACCGTGTCGAACCGGCCCTCGAACCCATCCAGCCTGGTGGCGTCGGCCACCTGGAAGTCGACCCGCACCCCGGCCCGCTCGGCGTTGCGCCTGGCCCGCTCGATGGCGGTGGGCGACCCGTCGATTCCGGTGGCCGAATAGCCTTGGGAGGCATAGTGAATCGCGTGATAGCCGGGACCGGTTCCCGGGTCGAGCACCTCGCCGCGGATCGCCCCGTACGCCACCAGCTGCTGCACCACCGGCTGCGGGCCGCCGATGTCCCAGGGGATCAGGCCGTCGGTGTGTTCCGCCTCGCCGTACAACGGCTCGAATCCGGTAACGCTCGCGTCGGCTGTCATGGTCTTCGCCTCCATCTTGTAGACGTCGTCGTTCACTAATTGACCACCGTAGTCCTGGCGGCCAAGGAACACAATCGTGCACTGCAACCGGCACGGGCAGGCGCCGGTCAGCTCAGAGGTGGAGGTCTTGATCCCGGATGAGCGCAGTGGCGAACACGCTGATTATCACCGCCGTGGTCACCAGATAGCCACACGCGAGCCACGGCTCACCGCCGGCGGCCGCGATCAGCGCGGTGAGGATCATCGGGGTGACGCCACTCCACCGTCGTGCCGAGCAGGCTGGCCGCCACGACGGTGCGCAGGCGCCGACGTTGCTGCGCGGCGGATTCGTGGTGGGCACCTGCCGCGGCGACCGTCCCGACGGTCAGCGTCGGCGCCATGACTAATGCGCCGACGCGATCGCGAACGGCGTCGCCGGTGCAGGTTGCGACTGGCGGTTGGGGCTCTGCCACAGGCCTTTTCGCTCGAGCAGCGGCAGCACGCCCTCCCCGAACCAGTAGGCCTCCTCCAGGTGCGGATAGCCCGACAGGATGAAGTGGCTGATGCCCAGCCGCGAGTACTCGACCAGCCGTTCGGCCACCTCGGCGTGCGACCCGACCAGCGCGGTGCCGGCGCCGCCGCGCACCAGGCCGACCCCGGCCCATAAGTTTGGGGCGACCACGAGCCGGCCGCTGTCGCCGCCGTGCAGCTGCAACATGCGGCGCTGGCCCTCCGATTCGCTGCGCGCCAGGCTGGCCTGCACCCGCTCGACATCGGCCGGGTCGACGGCCGCGAGCAACCGATCAGCCTCGGCCCATGCCTGCTCGGAGGTGTCTCGGCTGATCACGTGAATCCGCAAGCCGTACTGCAGGATTCGTCCCGCGGGGCTAGCCTGGGCGGCCAGCCCGCGAATCCAGTCGAGTTTTTTGGCGACGGCCGCCGGCGGCTCACCCCAGGTCAGGTAGACGTCGGAGTAGTTGGCCGCGACCGGCCCGGCGGCCGCCGAAGAACCGCCGAAGAACACCGCGGGTATCGGGTCGGGTGGGTTGTTCGGCTGGGCGCCCTCGATGCGAATGTGGTCTCCGGCGAAGGTTACCGGCTCCCGCGCGGTCCACAGTTGCCGGACCACGTGCAAGAACTCGGCGGTGCGGGCGTATCGCGACTCCTTGTCCACGAAATCCCCGTAGGCCCGTTGTTCGTGCGGTTCGCCGCCGGTGACGACGTTGAGCAGCAGCCGGCCGTCGGAGTGCCGCTGGAAGGTCCCGGCCATCTGGGCGGCCAGGGTGGGGCTGAGCAGCCCGGGCCGGAATGCGACGAGGAACTTCAGCGTGCGGGTGCCCTCGATCAGCATCGCCGTCGTCAACCACGCATCCTCACACCACAATCCGGTCGGCGTGAGCACCGCCTCGAAGCCGTTGTCTTCGGCGGCCGCGCAAATCTGGTGCAGGTAACGCAAGGTCGCGGGCCGGTCGCCGTGCATCGCCGTGCCGTGCCCGCCCGCGACGAGGTTGCGCGAATCCCCGTACGTCGGCAAAAACCAATGAAACGCCAGGCTCATCCATCTCCCCTCTGATCTCTGGCATCCTCCGGGGGATGCGCGCGCCGCGCGAGGGTTGAAAACTTCCAGATTGGATCGCGCTCGGCGCTAGCGCGGGTTGCCGGTGTGTGGGTCGAGGGTCAGCGTCGGTTGGGCCGGACCGCCGAAATCGAACATCCCGGTGAGCGCGCCGGCGCGCTCGTCGAAGGAGTGATCACCGATGCGGCCGGTGCTCCAGTTGTCCTCGATGAACCGCAGGACCGACGTTTGGTCGATGAGCGTGTGATCGACGAAATTGGCTCTGGCATAAGGAGATAGAATCAGCAGCGGCAGCCGCGGGCCGTACCCGCACCGTCCCTGGTACGCGGCGGGCGCGGCGTCCGGATCACCGCAACGGCCCGGACCGTTCAGGGCGTCTTCCGGTGTCGCCGAGGACGACACGACCGACGAGGGCTTGTGATCGTACCAGCCGTCGGAGTCGTCGTAGGTGATGACGATCGCCATATCCCGCCACTCCGGCAGCCTCTGCAGATGGTTGACGGTCTCGACGAGGAACTGCTGCTCGTCGAGCGGATCGGAGTAACCGGCGTGCCCGTTCTGGTATGCCGGCGGTTTCAGGAAGCTCACCGCGGGCAGGTGACCGCCGTCGGCGGCGGCCCAGAAGTCCGACAGGTCGTATTGATGGTTGGCCTGGTCGCCAAGACCGATCTTGTCGGTGGCGCTCGGCGGCAGGTGGTGCGGATTGGCGGTGGACGGGTAGTACTGGAACGGCTCGTGATGAGGGACGTAATCCGGTTTGGTGCCGAACGGCAATGCGCCGGTCGTACCGGTCCCGCCCACGGCCGCGCCGATGTCGTGTGTCGCCCCGCACGCCGCCGCGCCGTTCGGTCCGCGGCCGGTGGGCTTGAAACCGCCCTGGAAATAACCCCAGGTGACGCCCTTCGCGTTGAGGAGATTGCCGACGTTCTTGTTGTCGGAGCCGAACTGCACCTGGTCGCGGGAGGAGCAGTCGTCACCGAGGGGTTGCGAATCGTCGATGAGGGTCCCCTGCCCGTTGCCGGTGTTGTCGATCACGTTGTGCGGCGGGAAGGGCTGGCCGCCCGGCATGAACTTGGCTGTCACGCCATGGGTTTGGCCCGACACCAGGTTGATGTGGCCGGGCGAGGAAGGGCCGAACGTGCTGTTGTAGAAGTTGTCGCTCATCGAATAGCGCTGCGCGTAGTTCCACAGCGCCGTCACCGTGTTGCCGTCGTAGTAGCCCATCACCAGGCCGTGGGCGTTGAAGGCCGGCGGCGCGCAGGGGTCGCCCTCGGTGTGCTCGACGAAGCGGTCCATCGCGCCGCCGTTGAACGCCGACTGCTCGGCTTGATAGGCGTGGTCCTGGTCGCAGGTGACCTGCTGGGCCGGCCCGCCAAGGCGCATCGGCTGGACCGCATTGGGGTTGTGCGCCAACAACTCTGGGGTGAGGCCGTCCACTGCGGGGGTGTCCGATTTGGCGGTGAACGGCTGGCCGTCGACGTTGGCCGCGCGCGGATAGGTGCCGAAGTAGTGATCGAACGACACGTTCTCCTCGAAGACGACGACGAGGTGGTGGATCGGCGTGGCGGTCGGGGGTTCCGCGGCCGGGGCCGCGGGCCGCTGCGCGCATGCGGCGACGAGACCGAGCACCGCGACGGGGACCGCCAGGACGGCGGAGCGCTGCATCACCATGCCGCAGAGGCCTACCGGGTCCAGGTCTTCAGCCGGTGCCCAGTGCGTTAACGGCGCACCAACAAAGGGCGTACGGCGCATCGAAGGTCTCCTGTTCGCGACCGGGAGATCACACGAGATCACACAATGCTTCCAAAACGGCGTGGCTTGGGCGAAAACGCCCGGTCGGCGGGGCATTATGACGCCTGTGCCTGACCTGAACCGCCGCGCGGTACTGCGTATGGGCGCCGGTGCCAGTGCGGCGGCCGCTGGCGCGTGGGTTTTGAGCGCGCTGCTGGATCCGCTCGAGCCGCACGCGGCGCCGCTCGCGCCCGCCCCCTTCGAGCCGTCGGCGGCCGGCAGCACCCTGCCCAACCGGTTGACCGGTTCCTTCGTCTCCGCGGCGCGCGGCGGCGTCAAGACCAACTGGGTGGTCGCCCTGCCCCCCGGGCAGAAGGCCGAAGCCGGCGCCCTGCGTCCGGTCATCGCGCTGCACGGCAAGGACGGCGACGCCAACATGGTGCTCGACTGCGGCGTCGAGAGGGCGCTGGCCCAATTGGTCAGGGAAGGCAAGCCGCCGATCGCGGTGGTGGGCGTCGACGGCGGCGCCAACAGCTACTGGCACCGCAGGGCCTCGGGCGAGGACCCCGGCGCGATGGTGCTCGAAGAGCTGTTGCCGATGCTGTCCTCGATGGGTTTCGACACCTCCCGGGTTGGCTTTTTGGGGTGGTCGATGGGCGGCTACGGGGCGCTGCATCTGGGCGCCAAGCTCGGCCCGTCGCGCACGGCTGGGATCTGCGCGATCAGCCCGGCGCTGTACACCTCGTTCACGGGCAGCGAGCCGGGAGCCTTCGACAGCTACGACGACTGGGTGCAGAACAGCGTTGTCGGTGTGCCGGCACTGAATTCGATTCCGCTGCGCGTGGATTGCGGCACCTTCGACCGCTTCTATTTCGCCACAAGACAATTCGTCAGCCAGCTGAAGACCCCGCCGGCGGGCAGCTTCTCCCTGGGCGGACACGACATCGGCTACTGGCGAACGCAATTGCCGGGCGAGCTGGCCTGGATGGCGACCTAGGCCACGCAGATGACAGTCCGGCAGGAAGACACCCCCAGCGGCCCACGTCGAGTGGAGCGGCGGGCTTCCCGGGACGGATTTCGCCCGGACATCGAGGGCCTGCGCGCCGTCGCGGTCATCGCGGTCGTGCTCTACCACGCGGGCATACCCGGCCTCGGCGGCGGCTACATCGGTGTGGACGTCTTCTTCGTCATCTCCGGCTTCCTCATCACCGGACTGCTCTGGCGCGAGGCCACCACCACCAATACCGTTCGCCTGGGCCGCTTCTACGGCGCACGGGCCCGGCGCCTGCTGCCGGCCGCGGCCACCGTCGGCGTCGCCACCGCCGTCGTGGCGGCCGCCGTGCTGCCGCCGCTGCAGGCGCGCAGCGTCTTCGTGGACGGCATCGCCAGCGCCCTGTACGTGGGCAACTACCGGTTCGCCACACAGCGCACCGACTACCTGTCCGCCGACCTTCCGTCGCCGTTCCAGCACTACTGGTCGCTCGGCGTCGAGGAGCAGTTCTATCTGGTGTGGCCGCTGCTGATCATCGGCACGGCGTGGCTCGTCGGCCGGGTGCGGCGCGGCGCCGCAGCGGGGCCCACGCCGTATGCGGCGGTGTTGGCGGTGGCGGCGGCGGCATCGCTGGCGGCCGACGTGGTGTGGACCCGCACGTCCCCCTCCTGGGCGTTCTTCTCGCTGCCCACCCGGGCCTGGGAGCTTGCGGCCGGTGGTCTGGTCGCCCTGTCGATTCGGCACTGGCGCAAGCTGCCCCCGCTGCCCGCCGCGATCGTCGGATGGGGTGGCCTGGCACTGATCGCGCTGACCTGCACCCAGCTGGGCCCCGGCACCCCCTACCCCGGCACCGCGGCGCTGCTGCCCGTGCTGGGGACCGCGCTGGTGATCGGCGGCGGTTGCGTTACCGGCGGCCTGGGCGCCGGCCGCGTGCTGTGCCGGCCGGCGATGCGGGCGATCGGGCGGGTGTCGTATTCCTGGTACCTGTGGCACTGGCCGGTGCTGCTGCTCATGCCGCAGCTGCTGGGGGAGCCCGCGGGGCTGCCGGCCAGGCTGACGGCCACCGCGGTGTCCGGCGGGCTCGCGGTGATCACGTTGCATCTGGTCGAAAACCCCGGCCGGTTCGCGGCGGCGTTGCGCCGATCGGTGAAGGCCAGCCTCGCGGCGGCCGCCGGCGCCAGCGCGGCGGCGGCCTGCGCGTGCGCGCTGTTGCTGACGGTGACACCGGTGCCCGCGGGCCACGGAGTCGCGGCCCCGAAGGCGAACATCGTCGCGCTGCCCCCGGCGAACGTCCCCGAGGTCAGCCCCCGGGAAGCGACGGTCCGCCAGGCCTTCGCGCAGGTGCGCGACGCCGTCGCGGCGTCGGCCGGCCTGCGCGCCGTCCCGTCCAACCTGGACCCGCCCCTCGCCCAGGCACCGGCCGACAAGGCGGCCGTCTTCGTCAACGGTTGCGTGCGCTCGTGGCGCGAGGTCGGCCAAAACAAGTGCGCGACGGGCGATATCGCCTCGCCGACGACGGTGGCCCTGGTCGGCGACTCGCACGCCGCCATGTGGGAGCCGGCGTTCCGGCGGGCCGCCGAGCAGCGCCACTGGCGACTGGAGACGCTGGCCAAGGTGACCTGCCCGCTGCAGGAACTGCCGATCCGCAGCCCGTATCTGGGCCGCGAGTACTCGGAGTGCGAACAGTGGCGCGCCCAGATCGTGGACCGGCTGAAGGCCGAGCACCCGCGCCTGGTGGTGCTGGACATGAGCCGACGCTACGGCGCGGATTTCGGCTTCGTGTCCTACGACCCGGCGTGGATCGACACCCTGGGGCGCGCGGTGACGCAGCTGCGGAGCACCGGCGCGACCGTCCTGGTCCTCGGGCCGGCGCCGGACCCGCACGGCCCCGTGCCCGCCTGCTTGTCGGCCCATCTCGACGACGCCACCGCGTGCGCGCCGGCGCGGTCGGCCGCGCTCGACGGCGGAGGTATCGGCGCCGAGCGGGCGGTGACCACCGGCGGGGGTGGGCAGTACGCCGACCTGACCGACCTGTTCTGCAGCCCCGACCGCTGCCCGCCGATCGTCGGCAACACCCTGGTTTTTCGCGACGACAACCACGTGACGACCGAGTACGCGCAACTACTGGCGCCCGTGATGGGTGCGCTGGCAGACCGCGCGCTGGCGGGCGGTTGACCCGTAATGAACTTCTCTCCCCGGACGAACGTCTTATCACCGAAGGGTTTTTGGAGGTTGTGAAATGACTTCGCTGCTGTTGGTCTGCATTGCGGCCATCGCGCCAATCGCCGGCATTGGCCTGATGCAGTTGCAGGCGCGCCTGGAGCGATGGGACTACGAGCGGCACGCGGAAGACTAGCCGCCGCAGCGTATTTCGCTAAACCCTTGCGGGGCTGGGGCTTTCGCTCTTGCGCCGAGGCATCACCGAGACAACTGCATGCCGATGAGCGGCGCGATCTCGTCCGCCAGATACTGATGCCCGGCATCGTTGGGATGCACGCCGTCCGGGCCGATCAGATCCGGCCGGTCGACGAACCAGCGGTCGCCGACCGGATCGACGAACACTGCTCCGGCGGCCCGGGCGGCCGCGTTGAGCACGTCGCGAATCTGCAGGATCGACCCGGGCACGTCCGCGGTCGGCCAGGGCGGCCCGATCACCAGCAACCGGGCGGACGGCGCGAACCGGCGCGCCAAGTTGAAGGCATCGCGGGCCTTTTGGGCAAGCAGCGCGGGATCCACGCCCTGGTCGTTGCGCGAACCGAAGAACACCACCAGCGCGTCGCCGGGCTTGACCGCCCTGGCGGTCAGGTCCTCGAAGATGCTGCCGTGGTCGCCGGGCACACCGTAGCCCGCCCTGCCCTCGGCCGCCACGTCGGCGGCGACCCGCACGCCCCGCTGGGCGAGCGCGCGCCAGGTCAGCGCGGTCCACGATTTCGGCCCGAGGCCGCCCTCGTCGGTGCCGGTGGTATACGAGTCGCCGACCACCGCGACGTGGTTGAGGCGCGAGTCCACGGTCAGCGGCTGGTAGGCCCGCACCCGCACCGGGCGCGCCGGGGCTCCGAAGAAGACGACGCCCAGGGTGAGGGTGAGGCCGACCATGATCGTGGCCAGACGAGTCACTACTACCACCCCCCGGGGAACTGCATCGTCGTGCGCCGTATCCGAACCAACGGAATCGTACGGGGACACGACGCGAATTCGGCGTCAAATCGCGGCCAGCCGCTCCGGCCATGGTATTCGAGGGATCCCGGGCACCGCACGAGCCGCGCGGCGAGGTGAACGTCACACCGCGCGGGCCGAAACCGCTTCCAGCCCACCGTCGATCGGGTGCAGCTTGGTGCCCGCCGGCTCCGCGGTCGCGGCCTTGTCGTCGGCGGGTCTGACATCGACCATCCTGCGCATCCAACGGCGGGCCGGCTCCTCGACGAAGTGGTACATCAAGGCCGAAAGACCGACGGCGATCGCGAGCAGCCCGATGACGTTCCATTTCCACGGGTTGTCCTGCTCCCACGGCGTGAGCTCGAACTGGATCACGGCCCAGCCCCAGGCGGTATGCACCAGCTCATGCACCATGTACAGGCAGAACGAGATCTGCCCGCCGTAAACCATCAGCCGCGTGGACAGCACCCTCGGCAGGCTGCCGACGCCGATGGCCAGGGCTATCACCAGCGGAACGAACAACACGTCGACCACGCCGCCGCTGTCGTTCTCCACGACTCCGGAGATCGGATGCGCGTGGAACCAGTACAGGACGCCCACCATGGCGGCCAGGAGAAGCAGGGAGGCGTAGCCGGCGACGCGGCGACCGCGATCGGTCAACCGCAACCTGCGCACGGCGGCACAGGCCAGGGCGCCGGCGGTGAACTGGGTCACGATTCGCGGCAGCCAGCTCCAGGGGGTGTAGAAGTGGCCACTGGTCAGCAGCATCACCACGGGCGGCAACGACGCCGCGAACGCCAGCAACATCAGGCTCCGCGCCCTCGTCGCCTGCTTCATCCGCAGAATCACCAGCACGAGCAGGCCGAAGAGCAGGTAGGCAAGCCACTCCGCGCTGATCGACCAGGCCGGGCCGTCCCAGCTGGAGTCGTCGAAGAAGGGCACGAACCACAGCTGCACCAAGAGGATCTGGCGCACGTAGCTGATCGCGGTGAGCTGACCGGCATCCGGCGACGGCACGTGACCGACGTGCAGGGTGAAGATCACCCATACCGCGGCCAGGTGCAGGGTGACCAGGTACACCGGCCACACCCTGGCCAGCCGCAGCCAGAGGAAGTGCAGGGTGGCGCGCGTCGACCACGAGCGGCCCATCCGGTCGAGGTAGTTCCAGGTCAGCACGAATCCGCTGAGGATGAAGAAGAGGTCGACGCCCTGGGCCCCGCAGTTGAGCACCGGCGCGAGGGCGTCGCGGAAGTCCGGTGAAACGTCGCTCACCATGGGCCGGAAGTGAAACAGCACCACCCACACCGCGGCGACGATGCGGAGTCCCGTCAGGGCCTTGATCTCTCCCCGGATCTCTGCGCCGCGCACGATGCTCTTTCCGTCTGACTTGCCGTTTCGTATCCGATTGGTCCGGCTGACCGGGCGATCGCAAGCCCCCCGACTGGCAACCGGCAGCCCACGAAGCCTAGCAGCGGGAGGCACGCGATGGCGTGATGGGCCGTGGCGTGGCACGCGTAAAAAGCCGCCGCGACGTTGCCCGGATCCCTTTCGAACCCCCCGAAATTCGCTTCTTAGCAAAGAGTTAGAGGCGGCTTTCGGTCTCCTTAGATTTAGCGGGCACCTTTAGAGGACAGGTTGAAGGGAATGGGGCGCTCATGACAGTCACCGCCGTCGCGACTCGGCACGGTTACGGCACCTTCGACTGCGATGGCGCCCACATCCGCGCCCACTGCCGTCACCTTGCGACCGTGGTGACCATTCGTGGCGACATCAACGCCGCCAATGTCGATCGGGTCAGCGAATACCTCTGGCGCTTCACCCTGGGGAGCAACCCGGTGGTGCTCGACCTGAGCGACGTGAGCCACTTTGCTGCGGCGGGTGTCTCGCTCGCGCACCGGCTCGACGAGGACTGCCGCGCCGCCGGGCTGGAGTGGACCCTGGTCGCGAGCCCGGCGGTGATGGGGCTGCTGAATGGCGAGGGCGAGTTTCCGGTCGCGCGCTCGGTGCGCGAGGCGCTGCGCAACCTGGCCGAAGCCATCGTGAGCCGCCGTCAGCTCGTCCTGCCGCTGATCAAGAAGACGGCGTAGTTTTTCTGGCGCCCCGCTCCCGTCGCAGCCGGGCGATCCCGATCACCGCCAGCACTCCGGCGGTCGTCACCAGCACCAGAGTCAGCAACAGCAGCTGAGGGTTGTACACCAGCGACGTCGTGAACGGCTGCCCGTCGGCGATGGGCGCGACACGCACCGTACGGCGCGCGTGCACCCAGCTGACGCCGGCGCCCACCAGCGCGGCGCAGGCCAGGACCAGCTCCACGAGAGCCCGGGACCGAGCGATCAAGACAGCGGCCCGCCTTCGAAGCCGTCGTCGCGATCGTCGTCGGCGACGTCGGATCCGGCGGGCTCCACCCGCTCCTGGACCAGCGGCGTCAGCGCCGCCCGAAGCTGACGATGACGGCGCGCCCAGGCCTGGGCGGTGCGGTCGCCGGTGAGCTTGAGGCCGATGCCGATCCGGTGGCGTGGCACCCCGACCAATTCGCCGAGCGCCCGCGACGACTGCCATTTCGCCAGCTCCTTGCCGGACGCCTCGTGGTGCTCGGGCTCGGGATACACCTTGACGATCTCGCGCACCAGGATGGTTTCGGTGCCCTGGCGCAGGGCGTCGCCAGTGAGCTCGACCGAGACGTGAATCCGCGCCGCCTTCACCTGCAACCCCACGAAGGCCGACACCAGGACCAGGAAAATCGCCGGGACCACGAGCGACACCGGGGCCCCGCTCCAGATTTCGATCAGGACCATGGCCGCCGCCGAAGCCGGCCCCAACGCCACCCACCACCAGCTGGCGCCGGGCTCGTAGAACAACGGCCGCGGTTCTGTCACGACAGCCAGCTTGCCGCATCCGCGGCCCAATAGGTGAGCACGATGTCGGCCCCGGCGCGCCGGATGCTCGTCAACGACTCCAGCGCGGCGGCGCGCTCGTCGATCCAGTTGTTGGTGGCCGCGGCGCAGATCATCGCGTACTCCCCCGACACCTGGTACGCGGCCACCGGCACCGGCGACATCGAGGCCGCCGCGGACACGACGTCCAGATAGCCCAGGGCGGGCTTGACCATCACGATGTCGGCGCCCTCGTCCAGGTCCAGCCGGACCTCGCGCAGCGCCTCCCGAAAGTTGCCGGGCTCCTGCTGGTAGGTGCGCCGGTCCCCGGACAGACTCGAGCTCACCGCCTCGCGGAAGGGCCCGTAGAAGGCCGAGGCGAACTTCGCGGCGTAGGCCAGGATCACCACGTCGATGTAGCCGGCGGCGTCCAGTCCGTCGCGGATCGCGGCGACCTGCCCGTCCATCATCCCGCTCGGCCCCACCACATCGGCGCCCGACTCCGCTTGTGCCACAGCCAGTTTGACGTAGCGGGCCAGGGTGGCGTCGTTGTCCACCCGGCCCCTGGCGTCCAGGAGCCCGCAGTGTCCGTGGTCGGTGAACTCGTCCAGGCAGGTGTCGGCCATCAACACCGTGGCGTCGCCGAGGTCCTTGGCCAGGTCGCGCAGCGCGACATTCAGGATGCCGTCCGGGTCGGTGCCGGCCGAGCCGGTCGAGTCCTTGTCCTGCTCGCGGGGCACACCGAACAGCATCAGCCCGCCCACCCCCGCGGCGACGGCCTCTTCGGCGGCCCTGCGCAGCGAATCCCGGCTGTGCTGAACCACTTTGGGCATCGACGCGATGGGCCGCGGTTCGTCGATCCCGTCGGCGACGAACATCGGCAGCACCAAATGCCTTGGCTCCAGCGACGTTTGCGCCACCAAGCGACGCAACGCGGGGGTCGAGCGGAGTCGGCGCGGGCGTTGCCGCGGATAGGCGCCCGTGCTCATCGCGCTTCGTAGCCGCGAGGGCGCGCAAAATGCCAGCCCCGACGGCGTGTCGGTGTACAAACACGCTCCCCCGCAAGCGGGTGGGGTCCCCGCGAAGCAGGGGAGTGCCCCCAGCTCGGCTGTCCGGCGGCCACTAGCGCCGATGCGTGTCGAGCCGCCGCGCCCGGCTTCGCCCTCTTGTGGCGACCCGCTGCGCCCTGCTCCGCCGCGCTTGCGATCGCCACGGCCGCGCTTGCGCTCGCCACTAGCGCCTGCGGCTCTTCTTACGCGGCGGCGGCAGCGTCCCCTCGGCGCGCAACCGCGCGGCGTGTTCGGCCAAGGCGTCGACCAGGGGGCCGACGGCGGCGGTGTCGGGCTGGACGTCCACTCGCAGGCCGAATTCCGCGGCGGTCTCGGCGGTCTTGGGGCCGATGCAGGCGATGATCGTCCGCGCGTGCGGCTTGCCGGCGATGCCGACCAGGTTTCGCACGGTCGAGCTGGAGGTGAAGCACACCGCGTCGAAGCCGCCGGTCTTGATCATCTCGCGGGTGGCCGCCGGCGGGGGTGCCGCGCGCACGGTCCGGTAGGCCGTGACGTCCTCGATCTCCCAGCCGCGCTCGCGCAGCCCCTCGGCGAGCGTCTCGGTGGCGATGTCGGCCCGCGGCAGCAGGACCCGGTTCACCGGGTCGAAAACGCTGTCGTAGGGCGGGAAGTCGTCGAGCAGGCCGAGCGAGGACTGCTCCCCGGCCGGCACCAGCTCGGGGCTGATCCCGAACGCACGAACCCGGTCGGCCGTCGACTCGCCGACACAGGCGATCTTCACCCCGGAGAACGCGCGGGCGTCCAGGCCGAACTCGCCGAACTTCTCCCACACCGCGCGCACCGCGTTGGTCGAGGTGAACACCACCCACTGGAAGCGGCCGTCGACCAGACCCTTGACGGCACGCTCCATCTGGGCGGGGCTGCGCGGCGGCTCGACGGCGATGGTCGGCACCTCGATCGGCAGCGCGCCGTACGACGTCAGCCGCTCGCTCATCTCGCCGGCCTGGTCCTTGGTGCGGGGCACCAACACGGTCCATCCGTACAGCGCGCGGCTTTCCCACCAGTTCAGCTTCGCCCGGCTGGCCACCGTCTTGCCGATGGTCACCACCAGCGGCCCGGTCATCGGACCGGCCGGGTCGGCCGCGCCGACGACGGCCGGATCGGTCAGGCCACCCAGCGTGGTCTCGACCGAGCGCTGCTGGCAGGTGGTGCCCTGCGCGGTCACCACGCAGGGGGTGGCCTCGGCCAGCTCGTGCTCGATCAGGGCGCGGGCCGCGTCGGCCAGATGCGACGCGGTGGCCTGCAGGATCAGCGGGCCGGGAGCCGCGGCGAGCGCGTCGAAGTCCACGTCGGCGCGCACGTCGGCGACCGTGTGCGACGAGCCCAGCGGCAGCCCCGCGTAGGTGGGGACGGCGCTGGTGGCGGCCAGCCCGGGCACGATCTCGAGGTGCAGGTGGCTGCGCGCGACGGCGTTCACCTCGGTGATGACCGCGTCCAGCGTCAGCGGGTCACCGGCCACCAGCCGCACCACGTCGACGCCGGAACGAGCCTCGGCGACAAGCGTTTTGGCAACCTCGGCGGGTTCCCCTAGCGCCGGGCGGATGTCGGGACCAGCGGTGATCACCGTGGGCGCGCCCTGGGCGCCATCCTCGCCCGCCCCTCGGCCATTGCCGTCGGCGTTGGCCTCCGGTCCGGCCGGCGCGGGGCCGGAGACCGGCGGCAGCTCCTTGCCGATCAGCGCGAGCACGGGCTCGGGCACATCGGGGTCGGTGAACACCAGGGCGGCGTTGGCCAGCACCGTGGCGGCCCGCGTCGTCAACAGTCCCGGGTCGCCGGGGCCGGAGCCCACGAACGTGATGTGGCCCGGTCTCGGCTTACGCCCTCGCATGCTTGGTTGGCGCGTCATTGTCGCTCCCAGTTCAATTTCACTTATCTTCCTCGTGCGGGGTCTTGCCGCGCTCCGCCAATCAGCTCTCCGGCCCCCAGCTCGAGTAGCTCGCCGGCGACCGAGAGCCCCAGCTCCCGTGCCCGACCGGGAGTGCCGATGCCGGACGCGCGGATCACGTCGGACCCGTCCAGCGCCGCCACGCAGCCGCGCAGCGACAGCTCTTCGAAGACGCGGCCCTCCTCATCGATGGACTCGACCACCTCGGCGATCGCGCCCACCGGTGCGGAGCAACCGGCCTCCAGTTCGGCCAGTAGGGCCCGCTCCGCGGTGACCGCCGCGCGCGTGTCGGCGTCGTCCAACTCCGCCAGCACCGCGGCCAGCTCGTCGCCGGCGCGGCACTCAACCGCGAGCGCGCCCTGAGCCGGTGCTGGCAACATCTGCACCGGCTCTAGCGTCTCGGTGACATCGTCGAGGCGGCCCAGCCGGGCGAGACCGGCCCGGGCGACCACAATCGCGTCAAGATCACCACTGCTTACCCTGTTCAACCTGGTATCTAGGTTGCCTCGTAGGGGGCGGATTTCCAAACCGAGACCCAATGCTCTAAGCTGTGCGGCCCTGCGCGGCGACGACGTGCCCACCAGCGAACCCGCCGGCAACTCCCCGAGCACCAGGCCGTCGCGGGCGACCAGCGCGTCCCGGGGGTCGTTGCGCGGCGGTATCGCGGCGACGGTGAACCGCGGGTCGTCGGTCGTCGGCAAATCCTTGTGCGAGTGCACCGCGGCGTCGACGCGGCCGTCTTCGATCGCCTCCCGCAGCGCGGTGGTGAAGGCGCCCACGCCCAGGCTCTGGATCGGGGCCGACGACCGGTCGCCGGCCGTGGCGATGGTCACCAGTTCGGCGGGATGGCCGTTGGCGATCAGGGCGTCTCTGACGACACCGGCCTGGGTGGTGGCCAACAGGCTGCCCCGGGTGCCTATCCGGATCACGTGCGCCAATCGGCTACTCGGCGGATGGTTGCGGCGTGCCGGGGTCGAATCCGGTCGGCACGACTGGCAATTCACCAGCGGCGACGGCGTCGACAGCGGTCTGGTCAAGTTCGAAGAGTTCGCGCAGCGCCTCGGCGTAGCTGTCGCCGCCCGGGGCGCTGGCGAGCTGTTTGATCCGCACGGTGGGCGCGTGCAGCAGCTTGTCCACCACCCGCCGCACGGTGCGCGCCACCTCCTCGCGGTGGGCGGTTTCCAGGCCGGGCAACCGGTTGTCGAGGCGCAGCAGCTCGGCCTCGACGACGTCGGCGGCCCGCTGGCGCAGCGCGGTCACCGTCGGGGTGACCTCGGCCATCCGCTGCCCCGCCAGGTAGGTGGCGACCTCGACCGCCACGATGTGGCGGGCGGCGTCGACGTCGGCGGCCGCGGCGTGGGCCGACGGCTCGTGCTGCACGCGGTCCACGTCGACGACCCAGACACCCGGCAGCCCGGCCACCGCCGGGTCGACGTCGCGTGGCATGCCCAGGTCGCAGATCACCAGCGGGTGTGCCGCCTCGTCCCGACGGGCCGCGGCCAGCGCGTGGTGCACGTCGGCCAGCGAGACGACCGGGCTGACCGCGCCCGTGCAGCTGACGACGGCGTCGGCGTCCGCCAGCGCGTCGGGCAAACGGTCCAGGGTGAGCGCCTCGGCCCGCACGCCGGATTCGCGGATCTTGCGGGCCAGCCGCTGAGCCCGGGACGCAGACCGGTTGACCACCGCCACATGCTCGATGCCGGCCCGGATCAGGTGCGCCGACGACAGCGCGCCCATCGCCCCGGCGCCGATGACCACGGCGGTCTTGCCCGCCAGCCCGCCCAGCCTGCGTTCGGCCATGCCCAGGGCGACCGACACCACCGAGGCGCCGGCGGCGTCGATGGCGGTTTCGGAGTGCACCCGCTTGCCCACCGACAGCGCCCGCTGGGCCAGCTCATGCAGCACCCGGCCGACCGTGCGGTTCGCCTCGGCGGCGGCGTAGGCGCGGCGCACCTGGCCCAGCACCTGCTGCTCGCCGATGACCGCGGAATCCAGGCCGCTGGCCACCGCGAACAGGTGCTCGACGGCGGCCTCGCTGTAGCGCACGTAGGCGTACTTGGTCAGGTCCCCCATCGACATCCCGGAGTGTTCCGACAGCACCTGCCCGACCACCGCCAACCCACCGTGGAACGCGTCGACGACGGCGTACACCTCGACCCGGTTGCAGGTCGAGAGCACCATCGCCTCGGTCACCAGCGGTGACTGCAACACCCGATCGACGATCTTGACCTGATCGGATTCGTCGATGCTGAGTTGTTCCAGGACGGAGACCGGCGCACTGCGGTGCGAAACCCCGAAGAGCAGGACGCTCACGGCAGCATCACCTGGCCAGCTCCCTTGCTTCCTCCAGTAACTGAACTGCTGTCCACGGTAATCGTTGATCAGCTGGGCTACCAAATAAGTGATTGCGCGCTACCGGGCCAGATCGGCGCGCAGCCGCGGCTCGTCGACCTCCCAGTAGCTGTGCTCGCGCCCGTCGAGCAGGATCACCGGCAGCCGATCGCCGAACTCGGCCCGCAAACCCGGGTTGCCCGCCGCCGCGGCGGCGTCGACGTCGGTCGTGACCAGCTCGAAGCCCAGCTCGGCGGCCAGTTCGGCCAGCCGGGCGTGCACTCGGTCGCAGATCGTGCAGCCGTCGCGAGTCAGCAGCTCCACCCGCGCCCGGCCGGTGCGCTCGGTCATGCCGACCAGTGTGGCATCGGGTGAATTGTGGGGCCGCGCCGCGGCGGTTAGGTTGCCGCTGTGGCTTCCGGGGACGCGGTGCGGGTCGACCCGCTGGCGATGCGGGGCTGCGCCGAGGCGCTGTCCGGTCGCGCCGAGGAGCTGCGGGCCCGGTTCGCGGAGCTCAACGCTCAGGTCGGCGACATGCTGGGCGGTTGGCGCGGGACATCGGGAAGTGCCTACGCCTCCGCATGGGAGCTGTGGCACCGCGGGGCCGGCGAGGTCGAGGTGGGCCTGTCGATGCTGGCCCGGTTGGTGGACGGGGCCGGCGGGCTCTACCAGGCGAACGACGCGGCATCCGCACACGCGCTGCGCGGGGTGCACCGTGGCTGAGGCGTTTCGCGTGGATCCGCAGGCGCTGGCCGACGCCGTGCGCCGGATGGCGGAGTTTGCCCGCTACGCCGAAGACATGCTGGCCGAAATCGATTCGCTGGTAGGCAACGTGCACTCGACCTGGACGGGCAGCGGCGCGGCGGCCCACGCCGAGGCGCATCGGCACTGGGCCCGCGGCGAGGCGATGATGTGCGAGGCCCTGGCCCGATTGCGGGCCGCGGGCGACACGGCGCACGGCAACTACACCGGCGCGATGTCGACGAATTTGGCCATGTGGTCCTGACCTGAGGGCTCAGGCACGCAAACCGCACCGAACCCCCGCCGGATAGGGTTGATACCGGTCATCCCATGGATTACCGGGCACAGCGATCTAGGAGGTTGAGCCTTGGCTTCATCGGCTTCCTCTGAGTCGGGCGGCGCGGGCCCCGCCGGCCGCGCCGACCTGGATGCGCTGGTCGACAACGCGAGCGCGGAACGCGCGCTGGAGGACCTGGCTGCGGCGGCCCCCGAAGAGGGCCGCCCGCAGCCACCAATCGACCTGACCGCGGCCGCATTCTTCGACGTGGACAACACCTTGGTGCAGGGCTCCTCGGCCGTGCATTTCGGCCGCGGCCTGGCCGCCCGCAACTACTTCACCTACCGCGATGTGCTCGGATTCATCTACGCCCAGGCCAAGTTTCAGTGGCTCGGCAAGGAGAACAGCGACGACGTGGCCGCCGGCCGGCGCAAGGCCCTCGCCTTCATCGAGGGCCGCTCGGTCGAGCAGCTGGTCGCGCTGGGCGAGGAGGTCTACGACGAGATCATCGCCGACAAGATCTGGCCCGGCACCCGCGAGCTCACCCAGATGCACCTGGACGCCGGCCAGCAGGTGTGGCTGATCACCGCCACGCCCTACGAACTCGCGGCGACGATCGCGCGGCGGCTGGGGCTGACCGGCGCGCTGGGCACGGTCGCGGAGTCGGTCGACGGCGTATTCACCGGCAGGCTGGTCGGCGAGATCCTCCACGGCCCCGGCAAGGCGCACGCGGTGCGCTCGCTGGCCATCCGGGAGGGCCTCAACCTCAAACGCTGCACGGCCTATTCCGACAGCTACAACGACGTGCCCATGCTGTCGCTGGTCGGCACGGCGGTGGCCATCAATCCCGACGCCCGCCTGCGGGCCCTGGCCCGCGAACGAGGCTGGGAGATCCGCGACTTCCGCACCGCCCGCAAGGCCGCCCGGATCGGGGTGCCCTCGGCGCTGGCCCTGGGCGCGGCCGGCGGCGCGCTGGCGGCACTGGCGTCCAGGCGCCAATCGCGCTGATAAGCTGCGCCGCTGAGACGTAAGCGAGCGGAGAGCACAGCGGCATGACAGTCCCAGAATCGGCCCAAGGGATCATCGGCAGCCATTACCGGGCACCCGACTACTTCCAGGTCGGGCGCGAGAAGATCCGCGAGTTCGCGCAGGCGGTCAAAGACGACCACCCGACGCACTACAGCGAGGCCGACGCCGCCGCCGCCGGGTACCACGCGCTGGTGGCGCCGCTGACGTTCCTGGCCATCGCGGGGCGACGCGTGCAATTGGAGATTTTCACCAAGTTCGAGATCCCGATCAACATCGCCCGCGTCATGCACCGCGACCAGAAATTCCAGTTTCACCGCCCGATCCTGGCGCACGATAAGCTCTACTTCGACACCTATCTAGACTCGGTGATCGAGTCCCACGGCGCGGTCGTCGCTGAGATCCGCAGCGAAGTCACAGACGCCGAGGGCAATCCGGTTGTCACCAGCGTGGTTACGATGCTGGGGGAAGCCGCACACCAGGACGCTGGCGCTGAAGAAACCGTCGCCGCGATCGCATCGATATCAGCCGGAAAGTAGGGGCGATTCCAATGTCACAAGGGGAAACGGGTGGCACCCAGCTGAAGCCGCCGGTCGAGGCAGTCCGGTCCCACTACGACAAATCGAACGAGTTTTTCAAGCTGTGGCTTGACCCGTCGATGACCTACAGCTGTGCCTACTTCGAAGAACGCCCCAACATGACGCTGGAAGAGGCCCAGTACGCCAAGCGCAAGCTCGCGCTGGACAAGCTCAACCTCGAGCCGGGCATGACGCTGCTCGACATCGGCTGCGGCTGGGGCGCGACCATGCGGCACGCGGTGGCCGAGTACGACGTCAACGTGATCGGCCTGACGCTGAGCGAGAATCAGTACGCCCACGACAAGGCCAAGTTCGAGGAGATGGACAGCCCCCGCCGCAAGGAGGTGCGAATCCAGGGCTGGGAGGAATTCGACGAGCCGGTGGACCGCATCGTGTCACTCGGCGCGTTCGAGCACTTCGCCGACGGCGCCGGTGACGCCGGGTTCGAGCGCTACGACACCTTCTTCAAGAAGTTCTACAGCTTGACGCCCGACGACGGCCGGATGCTGCTGCACACGATCATCATCCCGGACAAGGAAGAGGCCGAGCAGCTCGGCCTGACGTCACCGATGAGCCTGCTGCGCTTCATCAAGTTCATCCTGACGGAGATCTTCCCGGGCGGGCGGCTGCCGCGGATCTCGCAGGTCGACCACTACTCGTCCAACGCGGGCTGGAAGGTCGAGCGCTACCACCGCATCGGCAAGAACTATGTGCCGACGCTGAACGCCTGGGCGGATGCGCTCGAGGCCCACAAGGACGAGGCGATCGCCCTGAAGGGGCAGGAGACATACGACATCTACATGCACTACCTGAGGGGCTGCTCGGACCTGTTCCGCGACCACTACACGGACGTCTGCCAGTTCACTCTGGTCAAGTAGGCCCCAGCGGCTTGCACGCAAAGCGCCCCGGTGTCTCTAACCACGAGGCACCGGGGCCGCTGCGTTCTTGCTGCTAGTTCGCGAGCGTAACCGCACGGCCAAAAATCGCGCGCTTTTTCGCCGTTGCGTTACGCTCGCGGCGAATTAACCCGTGGCTCAGCCGAAGAAGATGTTGCGGCGCCCGGCCAGCAGGCGGTACAGCGTCTGCTGGATGGTCTCGCGCACCTGGTCGGTCAACTCGAAGGTGACCATCGGGTCCTCGGCGTCGGACGCGGCGTAGTCGTTCGTGTAAATCGGTTCACCGAACGCGATGCGCCACTTGGACGGCAGCGGCACCAGTCCCGCGGGCCCGGCCAGCGGGAACAGCGGGGTGATCGGGAAGTAGGGCAGCCCGAACAGCCGCGCCAGCAGCTTGACGTCGGTGAGCATCGGGTAGATCTCTTCGGATCCGATGATCGAGCACGGCACGATCGGGGCCTTGGTGCGCAGCGCCGCCGTCACGAAGCCGCCGCGCCCGAACCGCTGCAAGCGGTAGCGGTCCTCGAAGCGCTTGCCCAGCCCCTTGTAGCCCTCCGGGAAAACGGCGGTGAGCTCGCCGGCGGCCAGCAGGCGGTGCGCGTCGGTTGTGCAGGCCATGGTGTGGCCGGCCTTGCGGGCGGCTTCGCCGACCACGGGCAGGTCGAAGACCATGTCGGCGGCCAGCAGCCGCAGGTCCCGCTGCGCGGGGTGCTCATCGTGGACCGCCACCGACAGCATCAGCCCGTCGAACGGCAACACCCCGGCGTGATTGGCCACCACCAGGGCGGCACCCTCGCTCGGCAGGTTCTCGATGCCGCTGACCTCGACCCGGAACCACGACCGGAAGAAGAGCCGCAGCAAAGGCCGAACGATCGCGCTGTTGAAGTGCGGGTCGAACCCGAACTCGTCGACGGTGTAGTCGCCCATGAACCGCTGCCGCAGGAAGCCCGCGACCGCGGCGACCCGCTGCGCGAGCTCGTTGAGCGGTGCCTCGCCGGTCCGTGACATGCCGCCCGCGCCCGCGGCGCGACGGTGCTCGTCGATTTCGCGAACCACCGCGGCGATCTGTTCGGCCGACGCCCGACCGCGCGGATCAGAAAGCAACGAGGGATGTTGACGGGACGACTCCGCCCGTTGATCGGCTTTCCGGCGCGCTGCTACCCGACCCCGATTGGTATGTAGTGGTATGACGTTCGCTCTGGTTTCGCCAGCCACGATACCTACCTGCCCCCACCCCATGGAATTGGATTTCGGCTTCCCCAACGCTGCGCTAACGCTACGGCGCGACCCTCCACGGAGCGTACCCGATCAGGGTCGATTATGGGAGTCAGGCCGCGGCCGCGCACGTAGTCGTCGAACGCCTCGGCCGTCGTCCATTTCGGATGGTAGCCGAGCTCCGTCCGCATTCTCGTGGTGTCCATGACGCGGCCGTAACTCAAATAATCAAACTGATCGCGAGTGATCTCGGTGTAACGATTGGCCCGTCGCAGCGAATCCAGCGCCCATACGCCAAACCCGGGCACGGGCAACGGGATTCGGCCGGCCCGCCGGATCGCCTGCGAGAGCATGATGATGCCGTCGGCGCCGATGTTGAACGTGCCGGCCTTGCCCGCCATCGCCGCACGCTCCAGTGCGCCCAGCGCGTCCTGCTCGTGCAGCAGCTGCAACCGCGCGTCGCGGCCGAACATCGTCGGGACCAGCGGCCCGGCCAGATACCGCGACAGCGTGGTGTCCATCGCCGGGCCGATCATGTTGGCCAGCCGCAGAATCGTCACCGCGATGTCGGGGCGCCGCCGGCCCAGCCCGCGCACGTAACCCTCGATGTCGAGGCTGTCCTTGGCGAAACCGTCGCGGAAGGGCCGACGGCTGCTGCTGTCCTCGGTGAACATGACGGGATCGTGCGCGCTCGAGCCGTACACCTCGGAGGTCGACTTCAACACGACGCGGCGCACCGAGGGCGCCTTCTGGCACGCCGCGAAAAGCTGCATCGCGCCCATCACGTTGATTTCCTTCAGCGCCGCGCTGCCGCCGGATCGCGGCGCATACGACGCCGCCGCGGCATGCACCACCGTGTCGACGTCTCCGTTGCGAATCACCTTGGCAATGAAGGGATTTCGAATGTCGGCACGAACGAACTCGGCGCGCCCCATGCGGCGCAGCATGTCCTTGCTGGGGGCGATCGCATCCACCGCGATGACCCCTTTGATCAACGGGTTCTGCGCGAGCCGGGCAGTCAGATAGCCGCCCAGAAACCGGCACGCACCGGTGACGAGCACAACTTTGGGGTAGTGCACGGTGCCGCCTGTGCCGGCACCTTCCCCACTCGACTGATCCACCTGAACAGCTTAACGGGCGGGCATTACGGCGACGCGACGGTCGACTGGGCTTACTTGCCAAGTTTTCTGCGCTGCACCCGCGTGCGACGCAGCAGCTTGCGGTGCTTCTTCTTCGACATACGCTTGCGCCGCTTTTTGATTACTGAACCCATGAACTCCGCTATCTGACCGGTGACCTGCTCCTACTTGACCCGGACACTTTACCCGGCTGTCAGCGTGGAACACCAAACCGGCGGCGCGTGACGACCCGCCGGCGCCCGGCGCGGCAGGTAGTAGGTCAGCCCGCGTCGAAGTACGAAGTCTCCAGCATGTCGTGGACGGCCTTGGCGTGCACCCGGAAGGACCGCCCGACCCGAACCGCGGGCAGCTCGCCGTTGTGCACCAACCGGTACACCGTCATCTTGGAGACGCGCATCAGTGCTGCCACCTCCGCGACGGTGAGAAATTGTGTCCTGGCCTGCTGGCCATCGCCGGAACCGGAGTCCCGCCCCTTACCAGCGGAATCTCGTGCCGATGGCCCGTTCGTAGACGTCATCGCAACCCAATCGTGTCAGGCTCGCGCAATGCCAGCGGCTTCCCCTCCGCTGGCACCCACACGTGCATACAATGAGGAGAATAGCGGGACTAGTGGGGTTAATGGTACTGGTGAGGGACAATCCGTCCGGAAATCTCGAATTATTCGGATGTAATTCTTAGCTGCTCAGAGCGCCTTTTCGCGGCCTGAACGGCCGCGTCGACGGCCACCCGCAAACCGCCTCGTTCCAGTTCGCGCAGCGCGGCGGCGGTGGTGCCGCCGGGCGAGGTGACCGTCGCCCGCAGCTGTGCGGCAGTGGCGTCCGCGCGCACCCCCAGCGCCTCCCGCCCGGCCGATGGGTCGGAATCCATCCGTTCGAGCAGCATCGCCGCCGAGCCGGCCATCGTCTGCGCCGTCAGGTCGGTGGCGACCTGGCGGCTCAGACCCGCGGCGACGCCGGCGTCCACCAGCGCCTCGACCATCAAGAAAAAATAGGCCGGACCGGATCCCGACAATGCCGTCACGGCGTCCATCTGGGATTCCGGGACGGTCAGCACCCCGCCGACCGAGTCGAACAGGGCCGAGACCTCTTCCAGCTGTGGTTCGGTGACGAAGCGGCCCTTGGCCAGCGCGGTCACCCCCGCGCCCACCAACGCCGCGGCGTTGGGCATCGCCCGGACCACCGGGGTTCCGGCCGGCAGCCTGGATTCGAAGTAGCCGATCGTGATGCCCGCCGCGACGGTGACGAAAACCTGTTCGGCGCTGTCGGTCTCGGCTTCGGCGGCGGCGCGGGCCAACTCCCCCATCACGGTCTCGATGTCGGCGGGCTTCACCGCCACGACGACGAACGTCGCGTTGTCCACCGCGTCGCTAACCGATGCCACGCGCACCGAATAGGTCTCCGCCAGGTACTCGGCGCGCTCGGGCATCCGTTCGGCCACCACCAGGTCTTTGACCTGCCGGCCCGCGCGCAGCAGGCCCGACAGCAATGCCTCGCCGATGCTGCCGCCGCCGATGATCGCGATTCGTGCCATGCCGGAAAGCATTCCAGACACCGCCCGTCAGCGAGCGGCGGGCACCATCGCCAGCTGCCGTGCCTGCACCACCAGGCGGCCCAGGTGATCGACGACGATGTGGTCCTCGTCGAACCAGTCGTGGCCGATCTCCATGCAGGTCGCGATGATCCGCAACCAGCCGTCGGCCGGCAGGGCGCGCAGGAAGGCCGTCAGCTGGATCGTGGGCGCCCACCCCGTGCGGTCCACGGCGAAGGTCACCGGCGCCGACAGGTCGCCGCACATGAGCGCGAACAACGCGTCGGGGGCCACGCCCCGGGGGCGCGCCCACATCTGGATCATCGGCGGGTGCCCGTTGCTGGGCCGCATCGTCGACAGCAGCGGTCGCACGTCGCAGCCCTCGCCCAGGTGCACCAGCCCGGCCAAGGGGTGGCCGGGCCCGATGGGCTCGGCGTCGTCGGGCGGTTCGGGTGCCATCAGGTCGGCGACCGGGTTCGCCGACAGCAGCGGCGTGGCTGCGGCGCCGGAGGCGCCACAAGGGGGATAGTGCTCCGGCTGCCCGAGGTTGACCACGGCGTGCACGGCGGTGCGCTCGCCCTGCATGAGCTCGACATCGACGACGCTGATCCGGCGGCCGCGCTTGCGGAAGGAGGTCACCAGCCGCATCGGCCCCGGATCGGGCGCCCACAGGAAGCTCGCCGATACGGCGACCGGTTCCAGGACCGGCCCGGGCCCGTCCGGTTGCCCGCCGCACGCGGTGCGCGCGGCGTTGGCGCACAGCGCCAGCATCGCCCCACCGTGCACCTTGGGCCCGATGGTCCAGTGCTTGTCGAGCTCGCCCTCAAAGACGCCGTCATGCACGCCCGAGCCGACCTCCCGCAAGGTCATTGCGGCGGTGAACAACGCGTTCAAGGTTCTCCTGGGTCTTCGGGGGCTGTCAGCGCAGCAGGTGTGTGCGCGCGAACTGCAACGATTCGGCCAGCATGCTTTCGCGCTCACTGGCGCTGCGCGCGCTCGACGTGGACACCTCGAGGATCACGTGGCCGGCGAAGCGGCCGCCGGCCAGCAGCTGGCACACCTCGGCGGTGGGTTGGGTGCCGCGCCCCGGCACCAGGTGCTCGTCGGCGGGCAGGCCGCTGCCGTCGCAGAGGTGCAGGTGGGTCAGGCCCTCGCCCATCCGCTGGGCCATGTCCAGCGAGTCCGTGCCCGCGGTCGCCGTGTGGGACAGGTCGAGCGTGTAGTGCGCGTGGTCGCCGTCCAACGGGTCGTAGGACGGTGAGAACGCCGAGATCGCCGGCCCCGGTCCGCCGCCGCGCTTGCGCATCCGTTCCCGGGACTGGCCGGACCCGAAGAACCGGTCCGCCCGGAACGGGAACATGTTCTCCACGGCGACTTTTACGTCGCTGGACGCTTCCAGGGCCGCGACCTGGTCGCTGAACCCCTCGGCATAGCGACGTTGCCAGCGAAACGGCGGATGCACGACGACGGTCTGCGCGTCGAGCTGTTCGGCGGCGCGCACGCTGCGGTCCAGCTTGGGAATCGGGTTGGCGCCCCACACCCGCTGCGAGATCAGCAGGCAGGGCGCGTGGACGGACAGCACCGGGACGCGATAGCGCCGCGACAGCTTCTTGACGGCGTCGATGTCCTGGCTGACCGACTCGCTCCACACCATCAGCTCGACCCCGTCGTAGCCGAGCCTGGCCGCATACTCGAAGGCGGCCTCGGCGCGCAGTGGATACACCGAGGCCGTCGACAGGCCGACTTTGATTGCTGGGCGCAATGGTCTGTGTGAGCTCTGAATGGATCCGGCTAGCCCGACTGCAACGACAGGGCCAACGGCCCCAGGGTGATCAGCGCCCCAACCGCAACGGCGATCAACGTGCTCGCGATGTCCTCGGTTTTGCGCACCACGCGGACCCCCACCACCAGGCCGAGGATGACCAGCACCGACAGCACCAATGCCACGATGCTGTTCCAGCGCCACAGCTCGTCGAACGCGACGAACAGCCCGGCGCCGAACGCGACGGCCAGGATCGACTGCAGCACGACCAGGCAGCCGCGCCACAGCGCCTCGAGCCGGCCGGGCCCCTCGTGCAACTCCGTGTCGGCGCGCTCGCCGATGCCGAGGTGGTCGTCGTCGAGCTCTTCCGTCAGCGAGTCCGCGGGAGGCTCCGCGCCGCGCCGCCGGGCCACCTCGTCGGCGAGCGTCTGCCCGCCGAACAGCGTGGAATCCGACAAGAAGGAGCGGACGAAGGCCGAATCCTCGGACTCGGATTCGGCGTCGAGCACCTCGGAGTCCGTCACGTCCACGGGGAGGTCGGCGTAATGGTCCAGCGGGTCCGGGCTCATGTCCTCGGCGCCGGACTGGGCGGCATCGACGGGGGCCTCGGCGTGCGGCAGGGGCCGCGGGTAGGCGCTGCGCTCCGGGCCCGACAAACGTTTGGGTTGGGGGGGTGACTTGGGCCAGCGGGGCTCGGGTTCGGACCAGTACGCGGTCGTGCGCCGGTCCTCGGCGGCCTGCTCGGTGGCCGGCTCGGCGACCTGGATCGTCCCGGTGGCGGCCTCGTCGGTTACGTGGTGGTCGTCGTCACGGATGGCCGGAATCTCACCGGTGAGCTCGGCGACCGTGACCGCGTCGCTGTCGCCGCGCCGACGGCGGCGCCGCCGGGTGACCGCCGGGGCGCCGACCGTCCCATTCCTGGCCAGCAATTCGGCCACCGAGATCGGCCGGGTGCCGGGGCTCTCGGTCTCGGAGTGTGGTCCGGTCATGATTTGTCGCCTCTCGATCGGTTCGCGTTCCGATCAGCTTTCTGACCTCCAGCATCGCGCACCGAACTGTCGAAGAGCGCAGTTCCATCGGCTTCGCTGTCGAGTTTGCGCAAGATGAGACCTTCCCGTAATGCCCACGGGCAGAGATCCACCGCTTCGATCGACAGCGCTCGCATACTTGCCTCCGCCACCAGCGCGCCCGCCACGATCTGCGGTGCCCGCTCGGCACTCACTCCTTCCAATTCGGCCCGGTCAGCGGTGGTCATCCTAGAGATGAAAGCTATGAGTTGCCTGAGGCCGTTTTCGGTCAGCGTCCGCTTGACCCGCGGCCCGGCCGCCGACGGCGCCGCCCCGGTCAGCCGTGCCAGCGAACGGAACGTCTTCGACGTGGCGACCGCAAGGTCGGGGGCGCCGGCCTCGAGCACCGTCACGGCGGCCTCCGCCAGCTCGGCGTCCAGCCAGTCCCGCAGCATCGCCACCCGGCGGCGCCCGGGCGGATCGTCGGGCAGCCATTCCCGGGTCAATCGCCCCGCACCCAGCGGCAACGACAACGCGACGTCGGGCTCCTCGTCGACGCCGCTGGACAATTCCAGCGAGCCGCCGCCGATGTCCAGGTTGATGATGCGCCCGGCGCTCCACCCGTACCACCGGCGCACAGCGAGGAAGGTCAGCCGCGACTCGTCGACCCCGGTCAGCACCTCGAGTTCGACGCCGGCTTCTTTGCGCACCCGGGACAGGACGTCGTCGGAATTCTCGGCGTCCCGGACCGCCGAGGTGGCGAAGGCCATCAGCTCCTTGCAGCCGGAGCTGTCCGCGATCTTGGCGAACTCTTTGATGGTGGAAACCAGCTTGTCGGCGCCGCGCTTGGTGATCTTCCCCGAGCTGTCGATCGACTCGGAGAGCCGCAGCGTGGCCTTGGTCGAACTCATGGGCGTGGGATGCCCACCGCGGTGGGCATCAACCACCAACAGATGAACCGTGTTGCTGCCCACGTCGAGCACGCCTAACCGCACAGCAACAACCTAGCCGGGCGACGATGCGCGCCGCGACGCGGCGCGAGAAGGAGGCCGGCCATCGGCGCTGCCGGGCGACGGCACAGGGCGCGTTGCGACCTGCTGACGAGTCCTCTCGCGTCAAAGCGCCAGGCAGCCGGAATCGTGGTCTAACGTTGGCGACGTGGCGAATTCGCACCCGGAACCGGGGCAAGAGGTCGAGTTGGACTTCGCCCGTGAATGGGTGGAGTTTTACGACCCGGACAATCCCGAGCACCTGATCGCGGCCGACCTCACCTGGCTGCTCTCCCGCTGGACGTGCGTCTTCGGCACTCCCGCGTGCCGGGGCACGGTCGCGGGCCGGCCGGACGACGGGTGTTGCTCGCACGGCGCGTTCCTGTCCGACGACGACGACCGCGCCCGGCTCGACGATGCGGTCAAGACGCTGACCGACGACGATTGGCAGTTCCGGGAAAAGGGCTTGGGCCGCAAGGGTTACCTGGAGCTCGACGAGCACGACGGCCAGCCGCAATACCGCACGCGCAAATACAAGGACGCCTGCATCTTCCTCAACCGGCCCGGCTTCGCCGCCGGCGCCGGATGCGCACTGCACACCAAGGCCCTCAAGCTGGGCCTGGCCCCGCTGACCATGAAGCCCGATGTCTGCTGGCAGTTGCCGATCCGGCGCAGCCAGGAATGGGTGACCCGGCCCGACGGGACCGAGATCCTCAAGACCACCGTCACCGAATTCGATCGCCGCGGCTGGGGCTCGGGCGGTGCGGACCTGCACTGGTACTGCACCGGCGACCCGGCCGCCCACGTCGGCGCCAGGCAGGTGTGGGAGAGCATGGCCGACGAGCTCACCGAGCTGCTCGGCGCGAAGGCCTACGCCGAGCTCGCGGCGATGTGCAAACGGCGCAGCAAGTTAGGGCTAATCGCCGTGCACCCGGCCACCCGGATCGCCGAATAGCGCGGCCTCGCACTTTCAGGTGGCCCGGGTTTTCTTGTAGGACAACACCATTCGCAGGGCACTGGCGTTGAGGTAGCCCTCGACCGCGGCGGCCGCCGCGTCCGCGTCGCGCGCCAGCACGGCGTCGGTGATCGCCCGCAGGTCGGCCAGCACGGCGGCGGCGTCATCGTAGGCCCCGGTGAGCTCGTGCTCGCGGCCGCCGAACGCGTGCTCGACCCAGCGATACAGCAAGCCGAGCGCGCGGTTGCGGGTGCTGTGGATGAGCACCCTGAAGTAGTCGAGGTCGCCGGCCTGGCGCGCCGCCGAGCCGTCGGCCCCGCGCACCGCCGTAAGCGCGGCGCGCAACGACTCGGCGTCCTCCGGCGTGCTGCGTTGGGCCGCCAGCCGGCCGATCATCGGGCCCAGCGCCGCCCGGATCTCCAGCAGTTCGGCCAGGAACTCGGGGCCGAGTTTGCGGACCAACGCCTCGACGACGGCGGGATGCGTGAGCGCCTCGGGGTCGCACACCACGTTGCCGCTGCCATGCCGGGCCTCGATGAGGCCCATCTGCTGCAGGCGGGCCAGCCCCTGGCGCAGCGACGTGCGGTTGACGCCGAGCTGCTCGGCCAGCTCCCGTTCGGGCGGCAGGGTCGAGCCGGGCGGGAAGGCGCCATCGAGGACGGCGTCGGCGATCGAGGCGGCGATCTGTTCGTCGACCCGCTGGCGATCGGGCGGCTGCAGCGCACTTGACTGGTTCATTGGCTCAACCAATATAGTGGACCGACCGGGAGGTGAGCACATGGACGACGAGCTGCGATCGGCCTGCGCCCCACGCTGGCGGGGCAAGGCCGGCCGGCTGGAGGTCTGGTATGCGACCCTGTCGGATCCGCTGACGCGCGCCGGGCTGTGGATCCACTGTGAGACGGTGGCCCCGTCGCATGCCGCGGACGCCCCCTACGCGCACGGCTGGGCGACCTGGTTCGCGCCCGACGGCCCGCCGCGCACCGAGCGGTTCGGGCCCGAGCCCACCGCGCCGGCGTCGGGCACCGCCTGGTTCGACGGGGCGGGGGTGCGCGTGGCCTCGGAAAAGCTGGCCGGGCGCGCCGGATCGCTCGCGTGGGACCTGTCCTGGAAGGACGCCGGCACGCCGCTGTGGACGTTTCCCCGGGCGGCGTGGGAGCGCGAGTTGCTGCCGGGCGCCCAGGTGGTCATCGCCCCCACCGCCGATTTCACCGGCACGCTGACCTCGAAATTTCAAGCCGATGCCGCCGCGCCCATCGAGGGGTGGCGCGGCGGCGTCGCCCACATCTACGGCCACGGCAACGCCAGGCGCTGGGGTTGGATCCACGCCGACCTCGGCGGCGGCGACGTCATGGAAGTCGTTGCGGCGGTCTCCAATAATCCGGGGCTGCGCAGGCTGGCGCCGATGGCGTTCGTTCGCTTTCGCGTCGACGGAAAGGATTGGCCCGCAAGCCCTTTGCCGTCGCTGCGGATGAAAACGACGCTGGGCCTGCGGCACTGGCAGTTGGAGGGGCGCATCGGCGGCCGCCAGGTGCTCATCCGGGTCGACCAGCCTCCGGAGAGGTGCGTGAGCCTGGGATACACCGACCCCGACGGCGGCCGCGCCGTCTGCACGAACACCGAGCAGGCCGACATCCACGTCGACATCGACGACCGGCACTGGTCGGTGCTGGGAACCGGGCATGCCGAAGTCGGCCTGCGCGGTGCCGGGGCGCCCGAAATCAACGAGAGGATCCCGTCGTGAGCTTTGCCCTCGACCCGCCGCTGCTGTTCGCCGCCGGAGTGCTCATCGAGCGGCGGCTGCCCTCGGACCGCCGGGATGTCGCCGAGGCCGCCACGCTCGGCGTCTTCTTCGGCGGGTCGTTCGGGCTCTACAACAACGTGCCCGGCCTCGGCGTGCTGTGGCGGCCCTTCCGCGCCCAGAACGGGCGCGACTTCATGTGGAACAGCGGCGTTTTCGGCGTCGACACGGCGAAGGCGGGCTGGCCGCTGCACGCGGCGGCGGGCGCCATCTTCGCGACCTATCCGTTCTTCATCAAGCTGGGGCGCCGGGTCGGACGTTTCCTATGAGCCGTCTCGCCGCGTCGTTCGGCGCCGCGCTGCTCCCCGAGGAGCACGGCGGCCCGGCACCGGCGGAGCTCGTCGCCCGCGTCGACCGCTACCTGGGTCAGCTGCCCGCGACATCACGGGCGGCCGTGCGGGCCGGGTTCCTCTCGCTGGTCGCGGCGAGTTACCTGACCACCGGCCGCTCCCTGCCGCGGCTCAGCCCCGGCCGGCGGGACCGGGTGCTGCGGCGGGTCGCCGCGCTCAGCCCGGACGCCGGCGCGGCCGTCGAAGCCATGAAGGCGATCGTGTTGCTGGCCAACGGCGCCGAAACCTATGCGCCCGAACTGCTTTCGCGCGCTCAGGAACACGGCGTGGCGCGCCCGGACGCGCCCCTGACCGTGACGGCCTCGGCCGAGAGCGGCTCCGTCGTCACCGCCGACGCGGTCATCGTGGGGTCCGGCGCCGGCGGGGCGATGGTGGCCCGCACCCTGGCGCGGGCCGGCCTGCACACCGTCGTGCTCGAGGAGGGGCGGCGCTGGACGGTCGGGGAATTCCGCACTACTCACCCCATCGACCGCTACGCCGGGCTGTACCGGGGTGCGGGGGCCACCGTTGCGCTGGGGCGCCCGTCGGTGGTGCTGCCGATCGGGCGCGCGGTCGGAGGCACCACCGTGGTGAACTCCGGCACCTGTTACCGGCCGCCGCCCGCCGTGATGCGGCGCTGGCGTGACGGTTTCGGCCTCGGCGTGGCCGATCCGGACCGCCTGGCCGAGCGCCTGGACGACGTGGAACGCACCCTGCGGGTGGCGCCGGTCCCGCTGCAGATCATGGGGCGCAACGGGCGGCTGCTGCTGGATGCCGCCGCGACGCTGGGCTGGCGGGCGGCGCCCATCCCGCGCAACGCGCCGGGCTGCGAAGGCTGCTGCCAGTGCGCGATCGGCTGCCCGCGCAACGCCAAGTTCGGCGTGCACCTCAACGCGTTGCCGCAGGCGTGTGCGGCCGGGGCGCGGATCATCTCGCAGGCCCGCGTCGAGCGGGTGCTGCACCGGAACGGACGGGCCCGCGGCGTGCGGGCCCGCCGGCCCGACGGCACCGCCCTGGACGTCCTTGCCGACACGGTCATCGTCGCCGCGGGCGCCACCGAGACTCCGGGGCTGTTGCGGCGCAGCGGATTTGGCGCGCACCCGCGCCTCGGCCGTAACCTCGCGCTGCATCCGGCCACGATGCTGGCCGGTCGATTCGACGACGACGTCGTCGCCTGGCACGGCGTGCTGCAAAGCGCGGCGGTCCACGAGTTCCACGAGTCCGAGGGCGTGCTGATCGAAGCGACCTCCACGCCGCCGGGGATGGGTTCGATGGTCTTTCCCGGCTACGGCACCGAGCTGCTCGGCTGGCTCGACCGTGCGGCCCGGGTCGCGACGTTCGGCGCCATGGTGGCCGACCGGGGCGTCGGCTCGGTGTCCTCGCTTCGGGGCGAGACGCTGGTGCGCTACAACATCGCGCGGGCCGACGTCGCCAAGCTGAGGGTGGCGATCGAGGCCATGGGCCGGCTGCTGTTCGCCGCGGGCGCCGTCGAGGTGCTCACCGGTTTGCCGGACGCGATGACGGTGACGTCGCTGCCCGCGCTGCGGGATGCGCTGAGCCGAAGCGACCCCAAAAGCCTGCATTTGGCCGCCTTCCACCCGACGGGCACGGCGGCCGCGGGCGCCGACGAGCAGCTTTGTCCCGTCGACGAGACCGGACGGCTGCGCGGCGCCGACGGCGTGTGGGTCGCCGACGCGTCGATCCTCCCCAGCTGCCCGGAGGTGAACCCGCAGCTGTCGATCATGGCGCTGGCGCTGGGCGTGGGCGACGAGATCGTCGCCGCCCGTTGATCCTGGGCATCGAGTGTGCGTCCAGGGCGCCCTGAACGCACAGTCCCCGCCCTGGCGTCACACTCGCCGGCCTTGACAGCCCGGTTCAGCCCTCGAGCTTGTAACCCAATCCCCGCACCGTCACCAGGTGCACGGGGTTGGCCGGGTCCGCCTCGATCTTGGACCGCAGCCGCTTGACGTGAACGTCGAGTGTCTTGGTGTCACCGACGTAATCGGCACCCCAGACCCGGTCGATCAGCTGGCCGCGGGTCAGCACCCGCCCGCTGTTGCGCATCAGGTATTCGAGGAGGTCGAATTCCTTGAGCGGCAACGTGATCGTGTCGCCGTTGACCGAGACGACGTGGCGCTCGACGTCCATCCGGACCGGCCCGGACTCCAGCACGCCGTCGCTGATCTCGGAGTCGTCGTCGCCGCCCCGGCGCAGCACCGCACGGATCCGGGCGATCAGCTCACGCGCCGAATAGGGCTTCGTGACATAGTCGTCCGCACCCAGCTCGAGGCCGACCACCTTGTCGATTTCGCTGTCGCGCGCGGTCACCATGATCACCGGCACGCTGGAACGGGCCCGCAGCTGCTTGCACACGTCGGTGCCCGACATGCCCGGCAGCATCAAGTCGAGCAGCACGATGTCGGCGCCGGCGCGATCGAACTCCGCGAGCGCGGCGGGGCCGTCGGTCATCACAGTGGCCTCGAAGCCCTCCTTGCGCAACAGGAATGCCAGCGGATCGGCCAGCGACTCCTCGTCCTCCACGATCAAGACACTGGTCATCTACTCAGTTCTTCCTCTCGTTGTGACCTGTTGGGCCGCACCTCACGGCCAAGCGGTTGCCCGGGTTCGTCGTCGCTGTCCTTGTACGCCGGAATCGACAGGGTGAACGTCGACCCGGTTCCCGGCTTGCTCCACACGCCGATGCTGCCGTTGTGGTTGGCCGCAACGTGTTTGACGATGGCCAGGCCCAGCCCGCTGCCGCCGGTGGCCCGTGACCGCGCCTTGTCCCCTCGGAAGAATCGCTCGAAGACCCGCTCCTGGTCTTCCAGGGGGATCCCGATGCCGCGGTCGGTCACGGCGATCTCAATGTTGTCGCCCCGGCGGCGGCGGCTGATCGACACCGGCGAGCCCGGGGGCGAATAGGCGATCGCGTTGGATACCAGGTTGGCCAGGGCGGTCACCAGCAGCCCTTCGTCGCCAAGCACCCGCAGGCCGCTGGGCGCGTCGGTGCGGACCGCGATATCGGCGTTGTCGGCGGCCACCTTGTGGCGCGAAATCGCTTCGGAGACAACGGTGTCCACCTCGACCTCGGTCACGTTGGGCAACCGCTCGGCGCCCTGCAGCCGGGACAGCTCGATCAGCTCGGCAACCATGTCCCCCAGCCGGTTGGCCTCGACGAGGACCTTCTCGGCGAAGCGGCGGACGGTTTCGGAGTCATCCGCGGAAGCCAGCAGCGCCTCGGCCAGCAGGGCCATGGCTCCCACCGGGGTCTTGAGCTCGTGGCTGACGTTGGCCACGAAATCGCGCCGGGTCGCCTCCATGCGGGCATAGTCGGACTGGTCGTGGACGAACACCACGGCGAACCGGCGGTCCTCTTCGCTCAGCAGCCGCGCCTGGCCGTGCACCGAGAGCCCGGACCGGCCGGGGCCGCGTTTCGCCGGCCGCAGATCGAACTCGACGTCGACGCCGGTGAGCGCCTGCTGTGCGGCCTGCCAGGCCTGGTTGTCGAGCTGACGATCGCGCACCAGGCCCAATTCCTTGGCCCGTTCGTTGAGATAGACGACGTCGCGGTGCGAATCCACCACCGCGGCGCCCAGCGGCATCAGCGCGACGATGCGTTGCAGCATCTGCGCGACCGTGATCCCCGTCCATTCGGTGGAGGATTGCTGCCGCCGCTGGACCGCCCGCGGCGCAAACCGGGCCCCGACCGCAACTCCTACGGCCAGCGCCAGCACCGACAAGACCCCGGCCAGCAACAGCGCCGAGAACACAGTCACATACAAAATCCTACAAATCTGGTGAACGCTGCCCTAGCGCAGCGAGGCCAAAATCGGACAAGTCACACCTTACGCAACAGGTGTTCCGCTTCCGTTCACACGATGTTTGGCAAACAGGCCTTTAAACCCCCGCCTGGGCCGCGCGCCAGGTTACGCCCTTCCTTGGCCGGCAACCGCGGCGGCACCCGCCGCGGCCGCCTCGGGGTCGAGGTAGGTACCGCCCGGCAGCACCGGCCGCAGGTGGGCATCCAGGTCGTAGCGCAGCGGAACCCCGGTCGGGATGTTGAGCCCGACGATCTCGTCGTCGGACATCCCGTCCAGGTACTTGACCAGGGCGCGCAGCGAGTTGCCGTGCGCGACGATCAGCACGGTCTTGCCGGCCCGCAGGTCCGGGATGATGACGTCGGTGAAATACGGCAGGAAACGCGCCACTACGTCGGCCAGGCATTCCGTCAGCGGGCCGCCGCCGATGTTGGCGTAGCGGGGGTCGGCGTCCTGGCTGAATTCGCTGCCCGGCTCGATCGGCGGGGGTGGCGTGTCGTAGCTGCGCCGCCACGCCATGAACTGCTCCTCGCCGTAGCGCTCCTTGATGTCGGACTTGTTGAGGCCCTGCAGCGCGCCGTAGTGGCGTTCGTTGAGCCGCCAGCTGCGCCGCACCGGGATCCACAGCCGGTCGGCGGTGTCCAGCGCGAGGTGCGCGGTGGTGATCGCCCGTCGCAGCAGCGAAGTGTAGAGCACGTCGGGCAGCAGGCCGTGTTCGACCAGCAGCTCGCCGCTGCGCACCGCCTCGGCCCGACCCTTTTCGGTCAGATCGACGTCCACCCAGCCCGTGAACAGGTTGAGGGCATTCCAGTCGCTCTCGCCGTGGCGCAGCAGCACCAGCGTGGCCGTGTCTCCCATGTCGGCTAGCTTATTCGTCGTCTTCGTCGATCAAATGGGCGAACGCCTGCAGGTTCTTCAGCGACTCCCCGCGGGACACCCGCCACTCCCACTCTTTTTGGATCGACGAGCGAAAACCCAACTCCAGCAACGTATTGAAGTCGGAGTCCACCGCCTCGAGCACCTGGCCGAGCACCCGGTCGATCTCGTCGGCGTCGACCGACGCCAGCGACATGCGGCCCACCAGGTAGATGTCGCCGGCGTTGTCCAGCGTGTAGGCCACCCCGTACAGGCGCCGATTGCGCCTGAGCAGGAACCGGTAGACGCCCTCGTGGTTCTCGTCGGGCTTGCGGCACACGAACGCCTCCACGCGCACCGAATGCTCGCCGATGCTCAGGATGGTGTTGGTCTTGAGCTTGCGCTCGCCGGGCAGCTCAACCACCAGGCCCGGCAGCCCGCCGTGCGCCCCGGGGAATTCCGAGTACGTCAGCCCGCTGGCCTGCAGCGTGTGCTCGATCACGGCCTGCACGGTCGAATTCATGCGCCCACCCCGCGGCGGGTCGTCCAGCGCCGGGGCTTGCGCATCGCGGCCCGGTCGCGGAACCGGCGCTGGCGCAAGGCGGTGAAGTCACCGATCGCGCGCCGATAGCTGGCCAGCAGCGCGTCGGTGGTGTTCTCCCACGAGAAGGTGGCCGCGTGCGCGGCGGCCGCGCGGCTCATCGCGTCGGCCTGCGGCGCGGGCAGCCGCAGCAGCCGGTCCAGGGCATCCGCCCAGTCGCCGACGTCATGCCCGGGCACCAGGGTGCCGGAGATCCCGTCGCGCACCGCCACCGGCAGACCGCCCACCGCCGCGGCCGCCACGGGGGTGCCGCAGGCCTGCGCCTCGACGGCAACCAGCCCGAACGACTCCGAATAACTGGGCACCGCAACAAGATTGGCGGCCTGGAACAGGGTCGCCAGGTCGGGGCGGGACTGCGGCGGCAGGAACATCACCCGGTCGGAGATGCCGAGGTCATCGGCCAACCGGACCAGACCGTCCGGGGAGGCCAGGCCGCTGCCCGACGGGCCCCCGGCCACCACGATGCGCACTCCGGGTAGTTTGGCCGCGGCGCGCAGCACGATGTCGGGGGCCTTCAGCGGCTGGATCCGCCCGACGAAGGCCACCAGGTCACCGTCGAGCGGCAGCCCGAGCGCTGCCCGGGCCGCCCGGCGGTCGCCCGGACGGAACACGTCCAGATCCACCCCGGGGTGGACCACGTCGATTCGGCCCGGATCGGCGTGGTGGATCGAAACCAATTGCGTGGCTTCGTCATCCGTGTTGACGATCAGCCGGTCGGCTTCGTCGACGACCTGCTGCTCCCCCACCGTGCGCAGTGGCGGCTCGGGCGCATCCCCGTCGGCCAGGGCGGCGTTTTTCACCGCGGCGAGCGTGTGCGCGGTGTGCACCAACGGCACCGCCCAGCGGTCCCTGGCCAGCCAGCCGACCTGCCCGGACAGCCAATAGTGGGAGTGCACGATGTCGTAGTGACCCGGTTCGTGGGACGCCTCGGCGCGCAGCACCGCGGCCGCGAACGCGCACAGCTGAGTTGGCAGGTCGTATTTGTCCAGGCCCTCGAACGGCCCCGCCACCACGTTGCGGACCAGCACGCCCGGCGCCACGTGGGTGACCGGCGGATCGGCCGACGCGGTGGCCCGGGTGAAGATCTCCACCTCGATGCCCCGCCGCGCCAGGTGCAACGCGGTCTGCAGCACGTAGACGTTCATGCCCCCGGCGTCGCCGGTCCCCGGCTGGGCCAGGGGCGAGGTGTGCACCGCCAAGACTGCGACCCGGCGCGGGTCGCTGCGCCGGGGAGCGTCGTCGTGCCGCACTCCTTCATCTTTACAGCACCGCCCGCGCCCCGGCCCAAGCGCGCCGTTCGCTCTACGCGGACGACTCGTCGGCGGTGACCTCCCGCAGCCGGGACTCCAGCGCCCCGGCGCGCCGCATCGCACCCAGCGGATCCGCATACAGCCCGCCCAGCGACACCGTCCCGGCGCCGGCCTCCTGGACCCGGTTGCCGAAGGCGGTGACGCGGATATCACGCGGGGCGAGGACGGAGCGCGCGGCGAACGCCGCCTCAACCTGCGCCATCGCCTCCGGGTATTCCGTGAAAGCCTGGCCGCCGACCACCAGCTCGTCGGGGTTGAGCATGTCGCGCAGCAATGCGACCGCTTCGCCCAGCACCCGGGCCCGCTCGGCCAGCAGGTCCTTGGCCTGCGGATTGCCGGCCCGAGCCACCCGCAGCAGGTCGGCCATCGCGGTCGCCGCCCCGGAGGTGCGGTTCCCGGGCAGGATCTTCCGCCGGCGCGCGGCGGCCAGCACCGCTTCGTCGCTGACTGTGGACTCCAGCTGGCCGGTGCCGCCGAGCAGCTCGGAGTGGGCCGGCAGCGCCGCGATGGTGCCCGGCCCGCTGGCCGGGCAGTGCACCCGGCCGCCGATCACCAGCGCATAGCCCACGGTCTCGCGCGCGTACACGTACAGACTCGTCGGCGAGCTCGGCGCGAAGCGCCGCATGCCGAGCAGCAGCTCGGCGCCGGCCATCGCGTCGACGTGCGAAGCCACCGACAGCGGCAACCCCAGTGCGTCGGCCAGCACGGGGCCGACGGGCGCCTGGCGCCACCCGAGCCGGGGGTGGTCGACGAGGCCGGTGGCGCCGTCAACGGTGCCTCCGATCGCCACCCCGACCCAGAGCGGCCGGCGCCGGTGCCAGCGTTGCAGGTACCGGGAGGCGCTTTCGGCCAGCGACGCGAGCGCGGGCCCCGCGGGTGACAGCGGCGTCGGGGTCTCGACGGTGTCCAGCGTGCGGCCGAACAGGTCGGTGGCCACGATGCTGGTGGTGCGCGCCCCGATGTGGATGCCGAGCGTCACGAACGGTTCATGGTTGATCTCCACCGGCACACGCGGGCGCCCGATGGCCCCGGACACGGCCAGGTCGGCGCGTTCCCGCAGCAGGCCCGCGTCCAGCAGGGCGATGACCTGGCGGTTGACCGTGGCGATGCTCAGCGAGGTGACGGCCGCGATGACGTCGCGGCCAACGGGGCCGCGCAGCCGGACGGCCCGGAAGACGGATGCCGCGGCCGAGTCCGAGATGTGTAGCGCCGGAGGCAGGATCTGGCGGTGCATCCGCGGGTGGCCCTTGCGGCTGAGGGAATGGTGGCTACGGGTAAGGGTAGTGCGCATGAGTGTCCTTTGTGCGAGTTCGGAGATGGCCGGCTTCGGCCACACCTGAAAGTCAGGAGCGGCAAAGTGCGCGGCAACAACACGCACTCGCCGCGCACAGACACGCGGCAGTGTTGTCGAACACGGCGCTAAGGAGCACCCCGAGAACTTAGCACGTTCATTAGAGTTGTTCGGTGTGAACGCAGCAGGGGGGCACCAACGGGTCGCGGTGGTTACCGGCGCCAGTTCGGGCATCGGCGAGGCGACCGCCAAAACCCTTGCCGCACAGGGCTTTCACGTGGTGGCGGTGGCGCGCCGGGGGGACCGGCTCAACGCGCTGGCCGAAAAGATCGGCGGCACCGCAATTGTGGCCGACGTCACAGACGACGGTGCGGTGCAGGCGCTGGCAACCCAATTGAGCCGGGTCGACGTGTTGGTCAACAACGCCGGTGGCGCGTGGGGGCTGGAATCGGTCGCCGACGCCGACCTCGGGCACTGGCAATGGATGTGGGAGACCAACGTGCTGGGCACGCTGCGGGTCACCCAGGCGCTGCTACCCAAGCTGATCGACTCCGGTGACGGCCTCATCGTCACCGTCACCTCGGTCGCGGCGATGGAGACCTACGACGGCGGCGCCGGCTACACCGCGGCCAAGCACGCGCAGGGCGCGCTGCACCGCACGCTGCGCGGTGAGCTACTGGGAAAACCGGTGCGGCTCACCGAGATTGCGCCCGGCGCGGTCGAGACCGAGTTCTCGCTGGTGCGCTTCGACGGCGACCAGCAGCGCGCGGACGCCGTCTACACCGGGATCACGCCGTTGGTGGCGGACGACGTCGCCGAGGTGATCGGGTTCGTGGCCTCGCGGCCGTCCCACGTGGACCTCGACCTGATCGTCATCAAGCCGCGCGACCAGGCCAGCGCGACGCGGTTCAACCGCCGGGGCTAGGCGATGGGCTCGTGGTCGTCGCTGGAGTAGAAGTGGGCGTGCCCGACAGCGTCGGCGCGGTGGACGGGGTGACCGGCGCGGTGACCGGAATCTGGGTGGCCGGCGGATGCGCCGTCGGGGGCGGCAGCGCCGACATCGCCACCCAGGTGTCCCAGTCCACGGCCCAGTCCCAGATGTCGCCATCGGAGTAGGACAGCTGGATCGAGCTTCCGGTCACCTCGACCGGGTCGCCGTAGATCGCGGTGCGGTAGTACTGCTCGGCGTCGGACGTCGACAGGTTGATGCAGCCGTTGGTCACGTTGCTGTTGCCCTGCGCGCCCGCGCTCGACGGGTTGGCGTGGATGAACTCGCCGTTGTTGGAGATCCGCACCGCCCAGCGCTCGTGGGCGTTGCTGTAGCCGGCGGCCGGGTTGGACATGTAGAAGTCGGAGTACTTCTCGGTGACCACGTGGATGCCGTTGCGGGTGACGTTGCGCGCCTTGTCCGCCTCGCCGTAGCTGCACGGAAAGTCCATGATGACGCCGGCGTCGGTGGCGACCTGGATGCGGTGCGAGGAGACCTCGGCCTTGACCACCTGCCGGCGGCCGATCTGGATGTGCAGCGAGATGTCGTCGGCGCCGTACGCACCCTCGCCGATCGGCAGCCCGTACAGCTTCGCGTTGACGTCGACGGTCGTGCCGGCCGGGTAGTACTCGCGGGTGCGGTAGTGCACCCGGGCGCCCTGCCGCTCGTCGGGCAGCCACGCCCAGCTGCCCTCGACGGGCGGGTCGGTGGTGACGGTGAGCGCCTTCTCGACGGCGGCCTTGTCGCTGATCGGTGCGTCGAACTGGATGATGATCGGGGCGGCGACGCCGACGGTCTGGCCGTCGGCCAACTGGAAGGCCCCGCTGATCTTCTTGGTCGGCGACACCGTGGTGAACTTGCCGCTCACCGGGACCGCCTTGCCGTTGTGGCCGACGGCCGAGCCGCTCCAGGTGTAGGTCGCGTCGTAGCCCAGCGGCTCGGTGGTGGTGTAGACGGTGCGGTCGGAGTTGAACGACCCGGCGACCACCTTTCCCGACGAGTTGGTCAGCGCCACCTTCTGGAACCAGCCGTCGGCGACCTGGACGCTGATCGGCGCGATCGGGACCACGTCCGCCGCGGAATCGGCCGGCTGGAACTTCAGCTGCGGCGCCGGCGGCTCCTTCTTCTCGGCCTGTTTGTTGGACACCGTGCCGGCGCAGGCGGCCAATACGCTGGGGGCGAACACGCCGAGCCCCAGGGCCGCCAAGGCCATGCGCCGGTTGACCGGCGGAGGGGAACTGGAGGCGCTCACGACAGTTAAAGATACCGTGAGCGAAGACCCCGACCCCGCCATGACAATTCGGGCCCGGCGTGCCGATTCTGCGAATTTGCCGCTACAGGCTGCAACCGACCAGGACAGGCTCCGGTTCCAGTGTGATACCAAACACAGTGCGGACTCCGTCACGGACGGTGCGGGCCAACGCGATCACGTCCCCGGTGGTGGCGCCGCCGCGGTTGGTCAGGGCGAGCGCGTGCTTGGTCGACAACCGGCACGGCGCTTGGGGGCCGCCGGGTTCCGGATCGGGATAGCCCTTGTGAAAGCCCGCCCGCTCCACCAACCAGCCCGCGGCCAGCTTGATGCCGTCCGGCGCCGGGTAGTGCGGCAGCGGGCCGTCCACACGATCGGTCAGCCGCTGGTAGACCTCCGGGGAGACCACCGGGTTGGTGAAGAACGACCCCACGCTCCAGGTGTCGTGGTCGGAGGCGTCGAGCACCATGCCCTTGGCCGACCGCAGCCTCAGCACCGCCTCGCGGACGGCTTTCGGGTCCGCGCGTTCGCCGCTGACCGCGTTCAGCGCGGCCGTCAGCTCGCCGTAGCGCAACGGCGCGCTGCGGCCCGAAGCGTCCAGTGCGAACTCCACTTCCAGTACGACAGAGGGGATTTCACGGCCCGACCGGTTGGCCCGCTTGAGCGCGCTGGTGCGGTAGCCGAAGCCCAGCTCGTCGCCGGGCACCCAGCGCACCACGCCGGTGCCGCGATCCAGCACCCGGACCCGGGTGATGGTGTCGGACACCTCCGCTCCGTAAGCTCCGACGTTCTGCACCGGGGTGGCCCCGGTCGACCCGGGGATGCCGGACAGGCATTCCAGCCCGCCCAAACCGTGCTCGACGGCCGTGACCACGACGTCGTCCCAGACGGCCCCGGCCTCCGCGCGGACCACGTTGCCGTCGACGGTGATGCCGTCGTTGGCCAGGCGCACCGCGGTCAGATCGGACAGCGTGTCGGCGATGACCAGGTTGGAGCCGCCGGCAAACACCAGCACCGGCCCGCCGCCGGCCGCCTCGGCTTCCGAGTCCAGCTGCCGCAGCACGGCGACCACCTGCTCGGTGCTGGTGCAGGTGATCAGGCGTCGCGCGACCGGCCCGACCCGCAGCGTGGCCAACGGCGCCAGTGGCACCGCCTCGGCGACATGCGCACCGGCGAAGAGCGAACTGACACCGCTCTTTTTCATGGCCCGTAACGGTAGCCTGGCCAGCTATGCCGCGTTCATTCGACTTGTCGGCCGACTACGAGCAGACCGTCGAGGAGATTCACCGGGCTTTCCTGGTGGAGGGGTACTGGCAGGCCAGGCTGGCCGACATCCCCGTCGACGAGGCGAGGCTGGAGTCGATGCGGGTCGGCGGCGGGTCGGGCAACGACGGGACCGTCGACGTGGTCACGCTGCAGGTGGTGCACAGCCACAACCTGGCCGCCCTCGTCAAGCAACTGCACCGCGGCGACCTCCGCGTCAGGCGGGAAGAGTCGTGGGGCCCGGTCACCGACGGCACCGCGACGGCCTCCATCGCGGGCACGATCGTGGGCACCCCGGTGCACGTCTCGGGCAGCGGGGAGCTGTCACCGCTCGCCGAGTCCGGCGGCGCGCGGATCACCTACCGGGTCGTCGTCAAGGTGCGGGTCCCGCTCATCGGCGGCAAGGTGGAGCGGCTCATCGGCGCCCAGCTCGCCGAACTCGTCAGCCGCGAACAGCGCCTGACCGCGGAATGGATCGCCAACAACGCCTAGACCGCCGGCCTAAGCTGGCGCCCATGCGAATCGCGCTGGCGCAGATCCTCAGTGGCAGCGATCCCGCGGCGAACCTGCAGCTGGTCCGCGAGTACACGCGCGGGGCCGCCGGCGAGGGTGCCACGCTGGTGATATTCCCGGAGGCAACCATGTGCCGGTTCGGCGTCCCGCTGGCGCCGGTCGCCGAGCCGGTCGACGGGCCCTGGGCGGACGGCGTGCGCCGGATCGCGACCGAGTCCGGGATCACCGTGATCGCCGGCATGTTCACCCCCGCCGGCGACGGGCGGGTGACCAACACGCTGATCGTGGCCGGGCCGGGCCACCCCAACCGGCCCGACACCCACTACGACAAGATCCACCTCTACGACGCGTTCGGGTTCACCGAGTCGCGCACCGTCGCGCCCGGCCACCAGCCGGTGGTGGTCGATGTCGACGGGGTACGGGTGGGGTTGAGCGTTTGCTACGACATCCGCTTTCCGGCGCTCTACACCGAATTGGCCCGGCGCGGCGCCCAGCTGATCGTCGTCTGCGCGTCCTGGGGCTCCGGGCCCGGCAAGCTCGAGCAGTGGACGCTGCTGGCGCGGGCGCGGGCGCTGGATTCGATGAGCTACGTCGCCGCCGTCGGTCAGGCCGACCCCTGGGACGCCCTGACCAGGTCGGGGTCCGGCTCGGGCGCGCCGACGGGGGTGGGCGGCAGCCTGGTGGCCTCGCCGCTGGGCGAGGTGGTCGCCTCGGCGGGCGACAACCCGCAGCTGGTGGTCGCCGACATCGACGTCGACCGGGTGGCCGCGGCCCGCGAGAGCATCGCGGTGCTGCGCAACCGCTCCGACTTTGCTCAGCTGGATAGGGCAGAATCGGTTGGGTGACGAATCCACAGGGCCCGCAGGGACCACCTAACGAGGGCCCGTCGACGTGGGCCCGTCCCGGCAAGCAAGGCCCCTTCGGCCAGCCCCCCACTGAGCGGCCCACCGAGCGCATCAGCACCGGCGGTCCGGCCCAGGCGCCGCCGCCGGCCGCTCACGGCCAGACCGAGAAGTTGGGTGTCGCGAATCCCAACCCGCAGCGACCCGGCTACGCCCCTCCGCCCATCCCGCCCGCGGGCCCGACGGAAAAGCTGGCCACTCCCGACCAAGAGCCGCCACCGGTGAAAAGAAAACGACGCTTCCTTCGCGACCCGCTGTCCATCCTTTTGATCTGCATCATCGTGTTCGCGCTCATCATCGCGGGGCTGATCGGGGCCGAGCTCTACATCCGTCACGTGGCGGACACCAAGGTCGCCCAGGCGGTGGCGTGCGAGGTCAAGGACCAGGCCACCGCCTCCTTCGGCGTGACACCGCTGATGCTGTGGCAGCAGATGACGAAGCATTACACCAACATCTCGGTGCAGACCGCCGGCAACAACATCCGCGACGCCAAGGGCATGAAGCTCAACCTCAACATCCGGGACGTCCGGCTTCAGTCGAGCGCCAACTCGAAAGGCACCATCGGCTCGCTCGACGCCACCATCACCTGGACCAGTGACGGCATCAAGCAGTCGGTGCAGAACGCGATTCCGGTCCTGGGTCCGTTCGTCACCAACAGCGTCACCACTCACCCGGCCGACGGCACCATCGAGTTGAAGGGCATGCTCGACAACATCACGGCCAAGCCGGTGGTGTCCGGCACCGGGCTGCAACTGCAGATCGTCAGCTTCAACGCGCTGGGCTTCACCATGCCAAAGGAATCGGTGCAGTCGACGCTGGACGACTTCACCGCGCAATTCACCAAGAACTACCCGCTGGGCATCCACGCCGACAGCGTGAAGGTCACCGATACCGGTGTGACAACCCACTTTTCGACGCAGAACGCCAGCATTCCCAACGACAACACCACCGACCCCTGCTTCGCCAACCTCTGAGGGTTATCGCGAACCTCTGAGGGTTAACTGAGCCCGTCGAGCACCGCACGGGTGCCCGACAGACCGAGCCGGGTCGCTCCAGCGTCCACCATCGCCAGCGCGTCCGCGGCGGTGCGGATGCCGCCGCTGGCCTTGACCCCCAGCCGCCCGCCGACGGCGTCGGCCATCAGCGCGACGGCCTCCACCGACGCCCCGCCCGCGGGATGAAACCCGGTCGAGGTCTTGACGAAGTCGGCACCGGCGTCCTCGGCGGCGTGACACACGTCCGCCAGCCTGCGCCCGTCCGCCCGGCTCAGCAGCACCGCCGACTCGACGATCACTTTGAGCACGGCCCGGGGCGCCGCGGCCCGCACCGCCTCGATGTCGGATCGCACGGCGACGAGCTCGCCGGCCAGCGCGGCGCCGACGTCGATGACCATGTCGATCTCGCTGGCACCGCACGCCACGGCGCGCGCGGCCTCGTGCGCCTTGACCTCCGACACGTGCTTGCCCGACGGGAAACCCGCCACCGCCGCCACCGGCATGGTGGCGCCGGCCTCCAAGGCCGCCGCCACCATCGACGGCGAGACGCATACCGCGTACACGCCCAGCTCGGCGGCCTCGCCGATCAGGGCGGCGACATCGGCGCGGGTGGCCTCGGGTTTGAGCAGGGTGTGGTCGATCAGGGCGGCCAGCCGGGCCCGCGTGGGTTGGCCCGCCACTAGAACGCTTCTTCCGGACCGCCGGGGTTACAGCCGGTGGCGATCATTTCGGCGTCGTCGACCACTGGGCGCCAGGGCTCCAGGTTCCAGCTGGTCTTGCCCGGCTGCGCCAGCTCGGCGAACCGCCAGTGACAGACGAACTGCGCGCGCATGCCGGCGGTGTCGGCGTCCGGCGACAGCGCCAGCACCTCGGCCCAGGCCTCGTCCGCGTCGGTCGCCACGAAGGGCCGCCTGGCGGCCATCCGCCCCGACGGTGTCGGAAAGACCCGCAGGCTGGGCAGGCCCCGCCAGTCCGCCCACTGGGTGTGGTCGATGAAGGGGGGTGACGGGGCGGGTGAATCGGCCCGCGCGGAGGGCGCCGCCGGCGGCCACGCCAGCAGGGCCCCGAACGTCGCGGCCACCGCCGCCGGCGCGGCCAGCAGGGATTTCATCCCTTTAGCGCGACTTACCCTGAATCTCAAGCAGTTTGGGCCGCACGTCCACCAGATACACCCCGGCCGCGCAGGCGGCGATCGCTATGCCGAGCACGCCGAAAACGAAACTCAGCAGCGATGTCAGCAGGACGGCCAAGCCGAGGATCACCAACCACACCGGCTTTGTCAGCTTGTCAACGGCCGTATAAGCGTCCGACCGTTGCAGCGCCGCGTGGACCAACGCGTACACCGCCGTCAGCGCGACGGCGATCTGCAATACCCACATGACCATACCTATGGTGTTCAACACGCCTTAAGCGTATGCGGGCACCGTCCAAAACGTCGACTCCGAGTCGCCCCGGAGGGCAACTCGGAGCCGAGCGTCTTGTCAACGAGTCCGACTCGGCGCCGGACTACTTCTGGGTGACCTTCTTGGCAGACGCCTTCTTGGCCGGGGCCTTCTTGGCCGCAGCCTTCTTCGCGGGCGCCTTCTTGGCGGCAGCCTTCTTGGGCGCCTCGGCCTTCTTGGGCAGCTCGATGCCGACCAGCTTGGCCGCCCGCTCACCGACCGCGCGGGTCTGCGACGCGACGGTGCCGAGCGCCTCCTGGGTCAGCTCGACGGCCTGGTCCACATAGCCCTCGGCGCGCGCCGACGCGTCCTCGAAGGGCCGCTGGCTGCGCAGCCGCTCCAGGGCGGCCTCGCCCCGCTCGACGAGCTCGTTGTACCGGCTGGTCGCCGCCTCCAGGTAGCCCTCGGCAGCCTTGCGCAGCTCCTCGGAGGTGAACCTCTCGCGCAGCTCGGTGAACTGCTCGGGCAGGTCCTCCTGCAGCTTGGACAGGCGCGCGCGGCGCTCCTCGACCCGGCTGCGGGTCTCGGTGCGCCTCTCCTCGGCACGCTCACGCAGGCCGGCGATCAGGTCGTTGACGGTGGCCAGAGCCAGGTCGGCGGCGCCCAGCGCCGCCAGCAACGGGGCCCGCAGGTCATCGACGTTCGGGTTTTCAGCCATAGTGCTTCCTTTCATGCTTTCATGGTTTGTCTTTTATCGGCCTTACTACTTCGGAACTGGGAAAAAAAGGGGCAAGTGTCGCTTCTCTCGGGGAGTAGTCAAGACCCGCGGATTGACATGCACTCAACTTGCCGGGAAACCTCCTGATCGATCGGGTCGGCTGGTCGAGTTCGCATCGCGGCTGGGCGCCACCCAACCTTCGGCGCGATGCGAAAGCCCTCTGCCGGCCTCTGGCGGCCGACCGCACGGGCAGTCACTCGTTGCTGTCGGATTCGCTAGGACACTCCTCCAACATTGGTTCGTTCTGCTGGGTGAACGACGCGTAGATCTCCAGCAGGATCTGCTTCTGATGCTCCGTGATCGAGGTGTCGGTGATGATGGCGTCGCGCACCTGACTCTTGTCGCTGGGCTCGAGCATCCCGGCCCGCACGTAGAGCACCTCGGCCGAAACCCGCAGCGCCTTCGCGATCTGGCTCAGGACGTCGGCGGACGGCTTGCGCAATCCGCGCTCCACTTGGCTCAGGTAAGGATTGCTGACACCGGACCGTTCGGCGAGTTGGCGCACCGAGACCTGCGCGTTCTCACGCAGGTCCCGGATGAAGCTGCCGATGTCGGAGGCCACCTCAGAAGCCGCCGTGGACACCTTGGCGGAGAACTTCTCCTCCGGCGGCATCGCGTACTCCTGGGGTCGGGTGGGCCATCCTTACGGGCCCTAGGGTACGGTCAAGTGCTTGCTGTTGCAAGCGCTTGTTAGCACCCCTAGAAAAGTAGCTGCGCGACGGCGTAGATGATCAGCCCGGCCAGGGACCCCACGACGGTGCCGTTGATCCGGATGAATTGCAGGTCACGCCCCACGTACAGTTCGATCCGCCGGCTGGCCTCCTCGGCATCCCAGCGCTCGATCGTGTCGGTGATGATCGCGGTGATTTCCAACCCGTACTGGGAGACCAGGTGCTGGGCCGCCCGCACGATCCAGTTGTCGACCTTGTCGCGCAGGTCGGCGTCGTCGCGCAGCGACTCCCCGATCCGGACGACGGTGTTGGCGATGCGCGTGCGCAGCGTGCTGGACGGGTCGTCGACGCCCTCGAGTACCAGCCGTTTCAGCGTCCGCCACGCGGTCGCCGCGGCGTCCGCGATCTCGTCCCGCGCCATCAGCTGCTCCTTGACCGCCTCGGCGCGCGCGATGGTCTCCGGGTCGTTCTGCAGGTCGTCGGCGAACTCGAACAGGAACCGCGTCGCCGAACGGCGCAATTCGTGGTCGGGGTTGCGGCGCACCTTGTCGGTGAAGTCCATCAACTCGCGGTGGATACGGTCACCGACGAGATGGTCGATGAACCGGGGTGACCAGCTGGGCGAGTCACGCTCGACCACCCGCTGGATGACCTCTCCGGCGTTCAGCGACCACTGGAACGCCCGGTCGGCCAGCAGCTGGATCAGGGCCTCCTGGCGGTTCTCTGCCAGCAGCGTCGACAGCACGCGGCCGACCGGCGGACCCCATTGCGGTTCGGCGATGCGGCGCACGATCATCCGGTCGATCACCTGCTGGACATCCTCGTCGCGCAGCAACTCCACCAGCACCCGCAGCACCGTCGCCGTCTCGCTCGCCACCCGCGCGGCGTGTGTGGCATCCGCGAGCCACTTGCCGAGCCGGCTGGACACCTGCGCGTCGCGCAGCTTCGTCTCGACCACCGGCGGCGACAGGAAATTCTCCCGCACGAACGTCCCCAGGCCCTCGCCCAGCTGGTCCTTCTTGCGCTTGATGATGGCGGTGTGCGGGATCGGTATGCCCAGCGGGTGCTTGAACAGCGCGGTAACCGCGAACCAGTCGGCCAGCGCACCCACCATGCCGGCCTCCGCGGCGGCGCCGACGTAGCCGATCCAGGCCGCCGTGTGGCCGTGGGCCTGGGCCCACCGACAGGCAAGGAACAGGCCAGTGGCGCCGACCAGGAAGCCCAGCGCCACCAACTTCATCCTGCGCAGCGCCACCCGTCGCTCCGCGTCGGCCTCCGGATCCGCCCCGGCGAAGGATTCGGCCAGGGATGGTCGAGCCCTGCCGGCCGACGGCGCGATCACATCCGGGTCCGCCGCCGCGGGGGCGGACCGGTTCGGCGCTTCGGCTCTGTCCGAGGCTCTGTGTACCACCACACCATCATCTATCGTCGCGAGCGGTTAGTGTTACCGCCCTGCGTGCGGCCCCCGCAGATGCGCAGCCCATCCGCCGAAACGGGCCCCGCAAGCCGTAGTATCGGGGGCGTCTGATGAGTGGGAAGCGGCGAGAGTGGAAAAGCGAATCCGGCGGTGACCGTTAAGACGGATGGTCGCAAGCGGCGCTGGCACCAACACAAGGTGGAGCGCCGGAATGAGCTGGTCGACGGCACCATCGTGGCAATTCGCCGGCACGGCCGCTTCCTGAGCATGGACGAGATCGCCGCCGAGATCGGGGTCTCCAAGACCGTGCTGTACCGCTACTTCGTCGACAAGAACGACCTGACCACCGCGGTGCTGATGCGCTTTGCGCAGTCGACGCTGATCCCCAACATGGCGGGCGCGCTGACATCCAACCTGGACGGCTTCGACCTGACCCGCGAGATCATCCGGGTGTACGTCGAAACCGTGGCGGAGGAACCCGAGCCGTATCGGTTCGTGATGGCCAACAGCTCGCCGACCAAGAGCAAGGTGATCGCCGACTCCGAGCGAATCATCGCCCGCATGCTGGCGATGATGCTGCGCCGGCGCATGCAGGAGGCCGGGATGGACACCGGCGGCGTGGAAACGTGGTCCTACATCATGGTCGGCGGCGTGCAGCTGGCCACCCACTCCTGGATTTCCGACCCGCGGATGAGCGCCGACGAGCTGATCGACTACCTGACCATGCTGAGCTGGAGCGCGATCTGCGGAATCGTCGAGGCGGGCGGCTCGCTGGAGAAGTTCCGCGGACAGCCGCATCCCTCCCCAATCCTGCCACCCCGAGAGCCATGAGGTGGCGCCCGGATGCCTGACGTGAGCGTGGGCTCACGGCTCAGGTCGTGGGCCTACGCGCTTCGCACCACCAACCCGCCCCCGGACGGGCCGGTGGACACCGTCACGCGGTGGTTGGTGGTCACCCGCGCGGCGGTGCTGCCGATGACGCTGGTATCCGGCCTGGTGGCGGCGCTGCTGGCGATCGGCGAACCCGGGCTGGACTGGCGCTGGCTGGTGCTGGCCGTGGTCGGCATCACGCTCGCGCACACCGCCAACAACCTGATGAACGACCTCTACGACACCCGGGTCGGCACCGACAGCGCCAACTACCCGCGCGCGCTCTACGCTCCCCACCCGGTGCTGTCCGGGCTCGTCAGCCGCCGCACGCTGGGGCTCGCGATCCTGCTCGTGAACGTCGCAGACCTGGCGATCCTCGTCACGCTGACGTGGGCGCGCGGCTGGCCGGTGGCCGGCTTCGCACTCGCCGGCTTCGCCCTGAGCGTCGCCTACACCGCGCCACCGCTGCGGCTGAAGAAGCGCGGGCTCGGCGAACCCGACGTCTTCGTCGTGTGGGGCCCGCTGATGGTGTGTGGCACCTACTACTCCGCGGTGGGCCGGGTTGGTTGGGACGTGGTGCTGGCATCGCTGCCCTACGGCCTGTTGTGCACGACGGTGCTGATGGGCAAGCACATCGACAAGATCCCGTACGACGCGCCGCTCGGCATCCGCACGCTGCCCGTACTGCTCGGTGAGGCGCGGGCACGGGCGGTGACGCTCGGCATGGCGGTCGGCTTCTATGCCCTGGTGGCGGTGGCCGTCGCGGCGGGGGCGATGCCGTGGCCCGCGCTGGTCGTCGGGCTGGCCTTGCCCCGGTTGGCCAAGGTATGGCCTTATTTCCGCCGACCGAGGCCCGACGAGCCGCCACCGGAGTTTCCCGTGTGGCCGCTGTGGTACGCGGCGCTGGCCTGGGTGCACGTGCGCCAGGCCGGGGCGCTGCTGGTGGTGGGCCTCGCGGTGGGCGCCGCGCTGCGCGCCTTGTGACCGGTGTGTGACGTAGAGCCAAGCTTTCAAAGGCTTCGAAAGGCGACTTAGACAGCCTTAACAGCTAGCATGCAGGGGATGCATCGGGGGTGAACCGGGGCGCAAGGCGCCAGGAAGCCCGGAACCTCGAGATACAGAAAGGCCTAACTTCTCATGTCTGTGCAGCTCACGCCGCATTTCGGAAACGTGCAAGCACACTACGATCTCTCGGACGACTTCTTCCGGCTTTTCCTGGACCCCACCCAGACCTACAGCTGCGCCTACTTCGAGCGCGACGGCATGACGCTCGAGCAGGCCCAGATCGCCAAGATCGATCTGTCGCTGGGCAAGCTCAAGCTGGAGCCGGGCATGACGTTGCTGGACATCGGCTGCGGCTGGGGTGCCACCATGAGGCGCGCCATTGAGAAGTACGACGTCAACGTCGTGGGCCTGACGTTGTCGGAGAACCAGGCCGCCCACGTGCAGAGGACGTTCGACGAGATGGACACTTCCCGCACGCGGCAGGTGCTGCTGGAGGGCTGGGAGAAGTTCCACGAGCCGGTCGACCGCATCGTCTCCATCGGCGCGTTCGAGCATTTCGGGCGGCAACGCTGGGGCCGCTTCTTCAAGATGGCCTACGAAGTGCTGCCGTCCGAAGGCATCATGCTGCTGCACACCATCTCGCGTCCCACCTTCAAACACGCCAGGGCGCAGGGCAAACCGCTGACCCACGAAATCGTGCACTTCACCCAGTTCATCCTGGCCGAGATCTTCCCGGGGGGCTGGCTGCCGACGATCCCGTCGGTGGAGGAGCACGCCGACGCGGCCGGCTTCAAGGTGACCCGGATTCAGTCGTTGCAGCTGCACTACGCACGGACGCTGGACACGTGGGCCGCGGCCCTCGAGGCCAATAAGGACAAGGCCATCGCCATCCAGTCCGAAGAGGTCTACGACCGCTACATGAAGTACCTCACCGGCTGCGCCAAGCTGTTCCGAGAGGGCTACACCGACGTCAACCAGTTCACCTGCGAGAAGTGACCGGGCGCCGAAGGGCGCTCCGGCGCGTCGGGGCGGACGCTACTTGGTCAGGGTGAACTGCCCGACGTTGCTGATGCCTTTCAGGAAGAAGTTTTCGCACCCGGTCAGATAGTGCATATAGCGGTCATAGACCTCTTCGGACTGGATGGCGATCGCCTTTTCCCGGTTGGCCTCTAAATTCGCCGCCCACATATTGAGCGTGCGCGCGTAGTGCTCCCGCAGCAATTGCACCCTTTCGACGGTGAATCCGGCCGCCGGTGCTAATTTCAGTATGTCTTCCTGCGCCGGCAACTGCCCGCCCGGAAAGATCTGGGTGTAGATGAATCGCGTGAATCGTACGTCGCTCATGGTCAGCGAGACGCCGAGCTCGTGCAGCTGTTTCTGGGAATGCGCGACAATCGTGTGCAGCAACATCCGGCCGTCGTCGGGAAGGATCTCGTAGGCCCGTTCGAAAAACGCGGGCCAACGCTCCGCTTTGAACGCTTCAAAGGCGCCGATGGTGACGATGCGGTCGACGTGGTCCTCGAATTCCTCCCAGCCCTGCAGCCGGACCTCGACGCTGCGCTCGGTCGGGACCTTCGCCAGCCTCGCCTTGCTGTACTCGAACTGGTTGCGGCTCAGAGTGATTCCGATGACGTTGACGTCGAACTTCTCGACCGCTCGTTGCAGCGCCCCGCCCCAACCGCAACCGATGTCGAGCAACGTCATCCCGGGCTCGAGGTTCAGCTTGCCCAGGGCCAGGTCGAACTTGGCGTTCTGCGCCTCCTCGAGCGTCATATCGTCACGCTCGAAGTAGGCGCAGGTGTAACCCATCGTCGGATCGAGGAATAGCGCGAAGAATTCGTCCGAAACGTCATAGATCGATTGCGATTCTTCGTAATACGGCTTCAGCGCAGTCATGGATTCCCGATACCTCTCGATTGTTGAACGCGAGGATAATATCGGATTTGCCCAATTCCTGCTACCCGGACCCGGGATTTTAGTAGGTGTAGAAGCCCCGGCCCGACTTCTTGCCCAGCCGGCCCGCCTCGACCATGCGCAGCAGCAACGGCGGCGGGCCGTATTGCGGTTCTTTGAATTCCTCGAACATTTTATCCGCGATGAGCTTGAGGGTGTCCAGGCCGACGAGGTCGGACAGCCGCAGCGGGCCCATCGGGTGCGACAGCCCCGCGACCACCGCCTTGTCGACGTCATCGACGCTGGCGAAGCCGGTCTCCACCATCCGGATCGCCGACAGCAGGTAGGGCACGAGCAGCGCGTTCACCACGAAGCCGGACCGGTCGGAGCAGCGCACCACCTGCTTGCCCAGCACCGCGCCGGCGAACTGCTCGGTGCGCGCGGCGGCGGCTGGGTCGGTGACCAGCGTGCTGACCAGCTCGACCAGCGGCAGCACCGGGACGGGGTTGAAGAAGTGCAGGCCGAGCACGCGTTGGGGATTCTTCGTGGCCGCGGCGATCTTCATGATCGGGATGCTGGAGGTGTTGGACGCCAGCACGGCGTCGGGATCGGTGATCACCCGGTCCAGGTCGGCGAACACCTGCGCCTTGACGGCCTCGTCCTCGATGATGGCCTCGATCACCAGCTGGCGGTCGGCCAGGTCCTTGAGGTCGGTGGTGAACGTGAGCTTGCTCAGCGCGCGGTCGCGCTCCCGCTCGGTCACCTTGCCGGCGCTGACGCCGCGCTCAAGCGACTTCACGATGCGGTTGCGCCCCGCCGTGATCAGCGGCTCGGTGGTCTCGAACACGGTCACGTCGACACCGGCTCGGACGGCGACCTCGGCGATGCCGGAGCCCATCTGCCCGGCCCCGACAACTCCCACTCGCTGGATCGCTGCGTCGCTCACTGTTTTCGCCTCCCGAGTCGTATTGTCATGCACCGCAATAGGCCCCGCCCAGGATGGCTGGGCGGGGCCTATGCTACTTCAGCCGCTTCAGCCGCGAGCAGACGCAAAGGCCCGCATTACGGGGCGCAAAAGGGTGCCTTTGCGTCTGCTCGCCAGAGGATCAGTGCCTCAAGCCGTCGGTTCCACTTCGTCCTCGCGGGCCAAGCCCGCTCGTCCTCAGTGGAACTGGCCCTCTTCGGTGGAACCGGTCAGCGCGGTGGTCGACGAGCTGGGGTCGACCGTGGTGGCGATGCGGTCGAAGTACCCGGCGCCGACCTCGCGCTGGTGCTTGGTGGCGGTGTAGCCGCGCTCCTCGGCGGCGAACTCGCGTTCCTGCAACTCGACGTAGGCGC
>NZ_DATJPU010000268.1:0-29883 GCF_035506235.1 Mycobacterium sp. | reverse complement strand
TAGCTACTTCGACCTGAAAAAGTCGGCGCGTTGATGCACGGTCGGATGGGGCTGAGCTGGGAGGATGGCCTCAATGCCCTTGTTGCGGAAGGGATTGAGGCCATCGTGTTTCGTACTGTAGGCGATCAGTGCTCGTTATGGGAGTCGGTGCTGCCGGAGGAGTTGCGGCGGTTGCCCGAGGAGTTGGCTCGGGTGGACGCGTTGCTGGACGATCCGGCGTTCTTCGCACCCTTCGTCTCGTTTTTCGACCCGCAGATGGGCCGGCCATCAACGCCGATGGAGACCTACCTGCGGTTGATGTTCTTGAAGTTTCGCTACCGACTGGGCTATGAGGCGTTGTGCCGGGAGGTCGCCGATTCCATCTCCTGGCGTCGGTTTTGCCGGATCGCGCTGGACGGGTCGGTGCCCCATCCCACGACGTTGATGAAACTGACGACGCGGTGCGGCGCGGCGGCTGTCGAGGGCCTCAACGAGGTGCTGCTGGCCAAGGCGGTCGAGGCGAGGCTGGTGCGCACCAACAAGGTGCGTGCCGACACCACCGTGGTGGAAGCCGATGTCGGATATCCGACTGATTCGGGCCTGTTGGCCAAAGGAATCGGGGCGATAGCGCGCAGCGTGCAGCGGATCAAAGCCGCTGGTGGCGCGGTGCGTACCCAGGTGCCTGACCGGCGCCGGTCTGCGGGCCGTCGGGCCCGTTCGATTGCGTCGAAGTTGCGGTTGCGTGGTGCACAGCAGCGTGATCAGGCCCAGGCCACGGTACGGCGGATCACCGGTGAATTGGCCGGCATCGCCGAACAGGTCATCTGCGACGCCGCCACGGTGATCCGCAACGCCAAACGCGCAGTTCGTCGCGCCAGCGGGCGGCGTCAAGCCCGGCTGCGCCAGGCCATCAACCACTTGACCACCGTCGTGGAGCGCACCCAGCGCGTGGTGGCCCAGACCCGAAGCCGGCTGGCCGGGGTGATGCCCGACTCAAGCAGCAGGGTGGTCAGCCTGCATGATGGCGATGCGCGCCCGATCCGCAAGGGACGACTGGGCAAGCCGGTCGAATTCGGCTACAAAGCCCAGATCCTCGACAACACCGACGGGGTCATCCTCGACCACACCGTCGAGCTCGGAAACCCTCCCGATGCACCGCAATTGGCCCCCGCGATCGAACGGATCACCCGCCGCACCGGGCGCCCACCACGGGCAGTGACCGCCGATCGCGGCTATGGAGACGCATCGGTCGAACATGACCTCCACCAGCTCGGGGTGGCGAATGTGGCCATTCCACGCAGGAGCAAACCCGGCGCCGCCCGCCGCGAATTGGAACACCGACGGGCCTTCCGGGAAAAGATCAAATGGCGCACCGGATCCGAAGGCCGAATCAACCACCTCAAGCGCAGCTATGGCTGGAACCGAACCGAGTTCACCGGCATCGACGGCGCTCGAACCTGGTGCGGCCACGGTGTCTTCGCCCACAACCTCGTCAAGATCAGCGGCCTTGCCGCATGACACCGACATCACCGCCCAGCGACCCGCCAGATATAGACCACACCACACCAACCGCCAACGCGACGAGGTCTGTTTTTCAGGTCTTAGTAACTAGTTGCCCGGGCCGCCCCTGCTCCTCGGGGGCGGCCCGGGCAGCGGGTTCAGGTCTACTTCTTGCTAAGCGCCTTTAGGTGCTCCTTGGCAGCCTCCCGCGCGTGCTCGAGGGCCTCAACGTGGTGGGCATGCGCCAAGTGGGCCTGGCTGCCGGCCTTCTCGAGCGCTCCCTCCGCGTGGTGCTTGGCGGCTTCCAAGTGGTGCTTGGCGGCTTTTTCGAGATGTTCAGCTGCTTGCTTGTGGTGTTCGGCCGCGTTCGACATTGTCCAAGCCCCTTCCGACGGGGATTTCATTCTTCAGCGAGATCGCAAACACTAGACCCTGGAGGTAACAACGAGTCGGTCTACATCTAAATAGTTTGACGGGGCCGCCCCTGCTCTCCTCGGGGGCGGCCCGATTGAGCACCCCGGTTCTCAGTGACAGTTGTCACGCCATCGGCGCAGGCTACGAAGCGACCAGGAGAACCCACCATGACCGACGACAACGACGACCAACCGGCTACAGTCGCGGGGCCCGGTGAGGACGCGACTGCGATCGTCTCACCGTCGGCCGAGGCTGCGCCCGAGCTGGCGTGGTCGGTCGATAATGCGGAGCAGCCGATCCGACGCCAGTCATGGGGGATGGCATGGGGTCAGGCAGTGGTGATCGTCGCGTGTGGGCTTGCGCTGGCGATCGCGATCGGCGCCGCGGTGTTCGTCGCCGAGCAGACGCGCCAGCGGAACGGACCGGCAACGACATCGGCCCCGATGCCCGCTTCGGCACTTCCGCCAATCTCCTCTGCGACGCCGTCGGTGGCCATTCCTGCGCCGAGTGCGCCGCCCGTGACTTCAACGGTGACGGTAGCCGCTCCGGCCCCAGCGCCGCCGCCACCTGCACTGCCCCCAACCGAGGGCAATTTCGCTATCTGCCCCTCGGGCCATGCGGGCGTGGCCACCACGGTCACGTCATGCGCCTTCGCCGACAACGTGCGCAAGGCCTACCTAATTCAAGGCGGCCCCGGGGTTCTGGCCTATTCGCCGGTCACCGGAGACACCTACACCATGGAATGCATTGGCGGATTCACCGCGCACCTGAGCGACGGCGAAGTGGTGCAAGCTGTGCGGTGCACGGGCGGCAACAACGCCGTCGTGGTGGTCTGGTGAGCAAGACGCAGATCGGACCAGGAAGCCGCTATGGCCTCTAATGACGACGACCACGATCCGCCGACGACCGTCGGTGCCGGCGGCGAGCCGACCAGTGAAGTGCCGTCGCCCCGCGCCGAGCGCCCGCCGAGCTGGCGTGGCCGGCCGAGGAGCCCGCGACGCTCGCGGTGCCGGGTCTGTCGCCTTCGCCGGCCGGGGGGTCGCCCCCACGCTGATCGGCGCGGCGACCGGCGCCTACAGGGCCCGTGGTATGCGGGTTGACCGGGCATTAAAGGCGGCGCACGGACGCGCCCGATCCGCAGTGCCGCGCCGCTTACAAGCTTTAGTACGTTTTATCTGGATCTAAAAAGATGATGTAAAGCTTGTAATGGACCCGCACTCCAACCCGTACACGCCCAACGCGGGCGCAACACCGCCATTGGTCGTCGGTCGAGACGACCAACTGGCCTCGTTCGATGTCCTGTTATCAAGGCTTGAGCGTGGCCGCACAGAGCAATCAATGATCATCACGGGGCTGCGTGGAGTCAGCAAGACGGTGCTACTGGGACAGTTCCGAAAGAAGGCCACTGCCCGCAAGTGGGCCACGATCGACCTAGAAGTCAGCAAGCACGATAACGACGACTTCCGCCGCCAGCTCGCGCGAGGTTTTCGATCCGCCCTGTTTGAAATGTCAGCGAAGGCACGCTGGGGCGATCGAGCGCGGCGACTGGCCGCAGTGATCAAATCCTTCACCTTCGCCATTGATCCGGATGGCAGGATCACAGCGGGCCTCGATACGGATGCCGCGGAAGGGGTAGCGGACTCAGGCGATCTCGCATCCGACCTCACCGAACTCCTTGTGGCCGTAGGCGAGGCTGCCGTACAGCACAGTACGGGCGTCGTGCTGCTGCTCGACGAGATTCAGTTTCTGCGCCGCGAGCAGCTAGAAGCGGTGGTCGCCGCGATCCACAAGACCGTTCAGCGAGAACTTCCGATCACAATGGTCGGAGCCGGTCTACCCCAGATCGCTGAACTTGCTGGCGAGGCGAAGTCCTACGCCGAGCGCCTTTTCAAGTTTCCCGACATTGGAGTGCTTTCCGAAGCAGACGCGAATGCGGCGCTTCATGAGCCTGCTATGCAGGAGGGTGTCAGCTTCGAGTCCGATGCGCTGCAACTCGCGTGCGAAGTGACGGGGCGCTATCCCTATTTTATCCAGGAACTCGGCTATGCCGTCTGGCCGCTGGCGTCCGACAATCGAATCACGCGCACGGATGTCGAGTGGGCTCAGCCTGTTTATGAGGAGAAGCTCGACAGCAGCTTTTTTCGAGTGCGGCTGGATCGCGCCACCGAGCTCGAACAGGCGTACTTGAGGGCAATGGCCGAACTTGGTCCGGAACCGCAACTTGCCAGCGCCGTCGCCAGGCTCCTCAATCGGAGCTCGGAGCAGTGTGGACCAACCCGCGCCGGGTTGATTGAGAAAGGCCTCCTGTATACGCCGAGTCACGGGTATGCGGCATTCACGGTCCCGCATTTCGACCAGTTCATGCGGAGGTCCGTACCGACACTTTCCGTGCCTGCCGTGAGGCAACGGCGCAAGCGAGGCAAAGGCTGAAAACACCTTGCACGAGCCAAGTGTGGCAGATCTGCCACACTTGACGACCGCCCGCGCTATAGCAGCCCCTGATCTAATCCTGGGGCGGCTCGTCCAGAAGCTCTGTGATCGTGATGGTCGCGTCCTTGACGGCGCGAATGCGAAATCGCATGTCCAGAAGGTGCGTAATTTGCCGAAGCAAGTCGAACGGGTCGATGCCATTGTGGATTTGGATGTTGACCGCTCTCAGATCGGACAAGTCCGAGGGCGGGCTTTGACCCCACTCCGACCTCGGCACCGCGATGACGTGAAGGTTGTGCATGCCCGTTTCGCTAGCGCCGAACTCGAACCCCACGATCTGCCACTCGTCGTGGTCGATCCCGGTAAGACTGTAGACATCCACGGTTCCGGTCATCTTCTGATCGAGTTGTGCTGTGCCGATCCAGTCGGGGTAGGTCACCGAAGCGTCGCCCCACACGTATTCGTCCATGACTCCACCTTTCTCGCCGCCATGAGGTTAGTCGAGCGGTCCGACATGCCTCGCTTGAGCGCGCAGGGCGGCGTGTCCTGGGTGCCGGGGAGAATTAGCCTATGAGCAGACACCCCCGCCCCTGCCTCGGCACACGCGGCGTCCGCTGCCCTGCCCTCACACGTGACGCATCCGGGCGTTGCGACACGTGCCGGCGCCAACATCAGAAGCTGCACGACCTCGAGCGCCCCAGCCCCACCGAGCGCGGCTACGGCGCCGAACACCGCCGCCTCCGCGAACAGTGGGAGCGGCGGATCGCCACCGGCACCGTCATATGCGCGCGACCCGACTGCGGCGAACCCATCCATCCCGGCGAACCGTTCGACCTCGGCCACGACGAACACCGCAACTACCGTGGCCCCGAACACCGTGCCTGCAACCGAGCACCAATTGCCACTGATTGCCGCGCGCAGGCAGCCAATTCACGCCAGAAGGGGGCACCGGAAGAGGTTCGGTGGCCCCCACCATGTGCGCCCGGAGCTGGGGGAAGTCGACCACCGGAAGGCCGTCCTCTTCAAGCTAGCAAAGATGAAAACGTCTGTCTAACAGCGCAAATGGCATTACCGCATCGGTGCGGGCGGAGGGATTCGAACCCTCACGCTCTTTCGAGCAATGGCACCTAAAGCCATCATGTCTGCCATTCCATCACGCCCGCAGCGTGCCGATCGTACCGCTCGATACATCTGAAACTTGTCGGCGTTCTCTCCTGGTTTTGGGTTCATCACGATGACGACAGGGGCACAAACTTGCGGTCAGCGCAGGAGTTCGCATGGTTCCGGGCCGAAGCACATGAGGCCCATCCGGCTAGAACCCTGGCAGCAACTGCTGGTCAACCAGGCGACGTAGGAATTCATTCGCGGTCTGATTGACAGCGACGGGTGCCGAGTGGTGGCGAATGATCGCGGCGTGCGTAGCGTGCGCTAGCACTTTTCGAATCGGTCCGACGACGTCCGCGGTTTGTTCACCGGGGCTCTCGACGCTCTCAAGATTTCGTGGACCCAGCCCAGCCAGTACGTTATGGCCGTCTATCGCAAAGCCGCGGTGGCGCGCCCCGACGAATCCGTCGGTCCCAAATCGTGAGCGGTACCGTCAAGGGGTGCCGACTACCCGCCGTCGCAGGCCCGCGCTGATCGCCCTGGTGATCGCCGCGGCATGCGGCTGCCTGGCCCTGGGCTGGTGGCAGTGGACCAGGTTCCAGTCCGTCTCGGGCACCTTCCAGAACCTGGGCTACGCGTTGCAGTGGCCGCTGTTCGCGTGGTTCTGCGTTTACGCGTATCGCAAGTTCGTCCGCTACGAAGAGGCGCCACCGGAGCCGCACAAGAGTGGCGAGATGACCGAGATACCCGCCGGACTGCTGCCCGAGCGACCCAAGCCGGTGCAGCCACCGCCCGACGATCCCGCGCTGCGGGAGTACAACGCTTACCTGGCCGAGCTCGCCAAAGAAGATGCCGAGAAGCAGAACAGGACCACCGCATGACCACACCCGAGACACCCGGGGCGCCGGCTCCCGCCTTCCCCGTCGAGAAGATCCGCACCGCGTTGCTCGGCTACCGCATCATGGCGTGGACGACGGGTCTGTGGCTCATCGCGCTGTGCTACGAGATCGTCTCGCACCTGGTTTTCCACCATGAGATCCGGTGGATCGAGGTGGTACACGGCTGGGTGTATTTCGTCTACGTGTTGGCGGCGTTCAACCTCGCGATCAAGGTCCGCTGGCCGATCGGCAAGACCATCGGGGTGCTGCTGTCGGGCACCATCCCGCTGCTGGGCATCGTCGTCGAGCACTTCCAGACGAAGGACGTCAAGGCCCGCTTCGGGCTGTAGGGGCCGTTCGATCAGATCCGCCACATCCGGCGCTCGCGGGGACGATGCACCTTGTGTCCGCCTCGCAGCGACAACTTACTTACCGGCCATGCCGGGCAGCCCACACCTGGGCAGTTGTCGCTGCAAGGCGGACAAAAAGACAACCGTCCTCTCCGCCGGGGCTCGTGTGGCCGAAGTTGATCAGCCGCCCGCTTCGAGCCCTTTGAGCGCCGGCACCAAGAGCGCCAGCGCGCGTCCGCGATGCGAAACCGCATCCTTTTCGGCCGGGCTCAGCTGCGCCGCGGTCCGGTCGCTGCCGGAAGGGACGAACACCGGGTCGTAGCCGAACCCGCCGTCGCCGCGCGCCTGCCGCGCGATGCTGCCGGGCCACTCGCCGCGGACGACGACCTCGCCGGACGCCGAAACCAGCGCGCAGGCCGACACGAACGCCGCGCCGCGCCGTTCGTCGGGAACGTCACGCAACTGCGTCAGCAGCAACGCGGTGTTGCCGGCGTCGTCGCCATGGTTACCGGACCAGCGCGCCGACAGCACGCCGGGCATCCCGTTCAAAGCGGCCACCTCCAGGCCGGAGTCGTCCGCCACGGTCGGCAGACCCGTCGCCGCGAACCCGTCCCGCGCCTTGGCCAGCGCGTTGTCCTCGAAGGTCGCACCGGTTTCGGGCGCTTCGTCGAACGGCGCGACGTCGTTCAGCGAGACGAGCGTCAACCCCGACAGGCCGGCGCCGTCCAGTACCCGGCGCAGCTCGGCCAGCTTCTTGGGGTTGCGGCTGGCGACCAGCAGCTTGCCAGAAGCGCCGCCCTCCCCCGCAAGCGGGCGGTGCCCCCACCTCATCGCTTCGCCCTGCATCGTCGCCGGCGCGGTCAGCTGCCGAACGCCTTCGCCGGTCGCGGTCCCTCCGGCAGCACGCCGGGATAAGGCTGTTCGAGCGCCCGGCGCTGGGCGGCGAACAACTGGTCGCACGCGGCCAGCGCCACGTCGAGCAACTTGTCCAGCGTGGAGCGCGGGAACGTCGCGCCCTCGCCCGTCCCCTGGACCTCCACCAGGGTTCCGGTGTCGGTGGCGACGACGTTCATGTCGACCTCGGCGCGCGAGTCCTCGTCGTAGGGCAGGTCGACCCGGACCCGGCCGTCGACGACGCCGACGCTGACCGCCGCGATGGCACATGACAGCGGCCGCGGATCAGACAGCTTGCCCGCCGCCGAAAGGTAGGTGACCGCGTCGGCCAACGCGACGTAGGCCCCGGTGATGGCCGCGGTCCGGGTGCCGCCGTCGGCCTGCAACACGTCGCAGTCGACGGCAATCGTGTTCTCCCCCAGCGCCCGCAGGTCGATGCACGCCCGTAGCGACCTGCCGATCAGCCGGCTGATCTCCTGGGTGCGACCGCTCAGCCGGCCCTTCACCGATTCGCGGTCGGAGCGAGAGTGGGTGGCCGACGGCAGCATTGCGTATTCGGCGGTCAGCCAGCCCAGGCCCGATCCCTTGCGCCAGCGCGGCACGCCCTCGGTGACGCTGGCGGTGCACATGACCTTGGTGTGACCGAATTCGATCAGTACCGAACCCGCCGGGTGGTCTGTGAAGCCGCGGGTGATGACAACGGGGCGAAGCTCGTCATCAAGGCGGCCGTCTTCTCGTTTGGACACCCAGTAACCCTAAGCCAGCCCTGACGCCGGGTGCTCAGACCCTTTCCGAGCGGCGGACATCGAACGTCTCACCGCACACCACAGCGTGCACGGGACCGTCGAACTCGGCCTTCGCCTCGCTGATCACGTCCTCACGCGAAGTCCACGGCGGGATATGGGTCAGCAGCAGCTCGCGAGCGCCGGCACGGGTAGCGACCCTGCCGGCCTCGGTTCCCGAGAGGTGCAGCGCGGGCGGGCGATCCGGCGCGTGCGTCCAGGAGGCCTCGCAGAGGAAGACGTCGGCGTCGCGCGCCAGCTCGACGAGCTGATCGCACAGGCCGGTGTCGCCGCTGTAGACGAACGAGGCACCGCCGGGATCGGTGATCCGCAGGCCGTACGACTCGGTGGGGTGCGCCACGATGCGCGGCACTACTGTGAGCGAACCGAAGGTCACCGGCTCGCCGTCGACCCAGTGATGGATGTCGAAGATGTCGGAGCAATCGTCGATCTCGCCGCCGTAGGGCGAGGACGCCGCCCCCAGCCGAGACCAGGTGTCGCTCGGCCCGTACAACATCGCCTTCCCGAGCGGCTTCGACGGATGGTAGCGGCGCCAGACGAACAGGCCCGGCACATCCAGACAGTGGTCGGCGTGCAAGTGCGACAGCAGCACGTGGACCGAACCGGGGTCGGCGTAGCGCTGCAACGCGCCCAGCACACCCCCGCCGAAGTCGAGAACCAGCGGCGGGGTATCCGGTGCCCGAAGCAGATAACCCGATGCCGGCGAATCCGGACCGACCACGCTGCCCGAGCAGCCGAGCACGGTTATTCGCACGGACACTACTGTGCCATGCCCGATACCACGATGGAGAAAACATCGCCGCTTTGATGTGACCAGAATCTCGGCGCGCTAGCGGACGCGGGAGTGACGCACGGGCTGAACCCCCGTCACGGCGGGACCCAGGAATCGCGCCGCCAGTTTGGTGAACGCCTCGGGGTCGCCGGTGGCCTCGAACACGCGCGTGGCGGGCGGCACATCATGGGGACGCAGCAGGTCCCGTTCGGTCAGCACCCGGAGGACCTCCTTGGCGGTTTCCTCGGCGCTCGACACCAGCGTCACGTTCTCGCCCATCGCCAGCTGAATCAGCCCGGACAGTAGGGGGTAGTGCGTGCATCCCAGCACCAAGGTGTCGACCTGCGCGCGCTGCAGCGGCTCCAGATAGCCCTCGGCCAGCCCGAGCACCTGGCGCCCGCTGGTCACCCCGCGCTCGACGAAGTCGACGAACCGCGGGCAGGCGACCGCGGTGATCTCCGTGTCACGGGCGGCGGCGAAGGCGTCCTGATAGGCATGCGAGTTGATGGTCGCCCGGGTGCCGATGACGCCGATGCGTCCGTTGCGGGTGGTGGCGACCGCGCGCCGCACCGCCGGCAAGATCACCTCGACGACGGGCACGTCGTAGCGCTCGCGGGCGTCGCGCAGGCAGGCCGCCGACGCCGTGTTGCAGGCGATCACCAGCGCCTTGACGCCGCGGTCGACCAGATCGTCGCCAATGGCCAGCGCGTGCGCGCGCACCTCGGAAATGGTGAGCGGACCGTAGGGACCGTTGGCGGTGTCGCCGACGTAGATCATGTCCTCGTCGGGCAGCTGGTCGATGATCGCCCGCGCGACAGTCAGTCCCCCGACGCCGGAGTCGAAGACCCCGACGCTCGCCAACGGCGAGCTCATGTCTTGGGGCGCCGTGCGCCGGCTCTCTTCGATGCGCGGGCCTTGCGCTCCGGGCCGGACAGGAGATAGGCCGCCAGGACGCCCGCCAGCGCGCCGCACAGGTGGCCCTGCCAGGACACACCACCGCACTTGTCCAGGACGGGGACGGCGCTCACCAGGATGCCACCGTAGGCGAACAACACCACCAGCCCGGTGATGATGTCCCAGAACCTGCGCACGAAGATCCCGAAGACCAGCAGGAACGTCAGCCACCCGAAGATGAGGCCGGAGGCCCCGATGTGGTCGGACTCAAAGCGGCAGCCGCCCCAGTTGCCGATGAGCCAGGTGCCGAAGCCGCCGACGATCCACACGATCGCGGTGGCCCAGACGAACCGGGACATGCCGGCCAGGGTCATCAGGAAGCCCAGCACCAGGGCGGGGACGGTGTTGGCCAACAGGTGCGTCCAGCTCGCGTGCAGGAAGGGCGCCCAGATGATCCCCCACAGCCCGTCGGCTTCCAACGGCCGGATGCCGTTGCGGTCGAGCGAATGGTTCATCAGCTGATCGATCAGCTCGATGAGGTACAGCAGCGCCACGAAGGTGAGGATCGTGGCGGCTCCGACTGCCCACTGGGATCGCTTTTTCGACCGCGGTGCCGGGGTGCGCGGCTGCCCGACATGCCCGCTCATGCCCATAGCTGCCCTTCTCACGCGGTCCCGGCATCGTCCAGGCTACCGGCGCAGGCGCCGGTGGACAGGTACTTCCCCCCTCAGCCGAACGCCCCGGGCAGCACGTCGCGGTAGGTCGGTATCCCGGCCACCGACTCCGCGGCGAACACCCCGACCAGCACCGCGCGGGCCAGGCAATCGGCTGCGGCCATCCCCACCTCTGTGACCAGCCCCGTCTCGGGCGAGAACGCGGCGGGCACCGGTTTCGGATCGACCGCCGCGGTCACCTCGACGGCCCCGGTGGCGAGCGTGAACACCGTGTCGCCGTCCAGCGGCGTGTGTGCGGGGCGGATGGTGCGGGCCAGGCCGTCGTGGGCGGCGATCGCGACGCGGCGGCACGCGGCCGCGCTCAGCGCGGCATCGGTCGCCACCACCGCGATCGTGGTGTTCAGCGGGTTCAGCGCCGACGGCAACTCGCCGTACGCGTCGATCTGCCCGGCCGGCGGTGACGTCAGCGCGAACTCTTCGCTGAGGCTCGCCATCCAGGGCAGGCCGGTCGCCCGGTCGGCGACGTCGCCCGCGGAATTCACGGCGACGATCGCGCCGACGGTGACGCCGGGAGCGGCAGGCGTCTTCAAAGTCACAGAGGCCGTGCCGAGACCGCCCTTGAGCACCCCGGCGCGCGCCCCCACCCCCGCGCCGACGGTTCCGGTAGCCGTCGGCCCCGCGTCCGCGGCTTCGCACGCCGCGTAGCCGAACTCGGCCGTCGGCCGGCACTCCCAGCCGCCGACCGGCAGGTCGAAGATGACGGCCGCCGGCACGATGGGCACCACGCCGCCGTCCAGGCTCACACCGCGTTCGTGCTCTTCCAGCCAGCGCATCACTCCGTCCGCGGCGGCCAGGCCGTAGGCACTGCCGCCGGCGAGCAACACCGCGTCGACGAAGCGCACGGTGTTGGCCGGGTCCAGCAGATCGGTCTCGCGGGTGCCGGGCGCACCACCGCGGCAATCAACGCCGCAGACCGTCCCGGGTGGGGTCAGCACGACCGTGACGCCGCAGGCCCAGCCGGCGCCCAGCGACGCGTCGGGGTCGAGTCGCTGGTAGTGACCGACGCGGATGCCCCCGACGTCGGTGATCGAGCTCATCCGGCCGGCTTCGCCATCAATGCCAGCACCAGGTACTCCTGCAGGACGGTCAGCCACTGGTAGACGTCGAAGTGCACGGCCAGCGGATGGTCGCCCGGAAGCCGGTCCGGGCCGTCCGGCCCGATCTCGAGCATGACCCCCAAGGTCAACCGGATGTCGTTGACGGCGGCGACCCAGGCGTTCGCCTCTTCCTCGGTCAGTTCGAACCGGCCGCCGTTGTCCGGAACGGTATCCAGAAGCTTTTGTGCCGCAAGGCGTTTGGCGGCGATGATGTCCGGCTCGTGCAGGCTGCGCAGCGCGGCGTTGAGGGGGTCGGGCGTGTCACCGGCGGACGCTGCGTCGTCGTCGGCGTCGTCCGTGTCGTCCGGCTTGTGGAAATCCGGCAGCAGCCGACGCAGCGTCGGATCGCGCGGCGGCTCGGTGTTCCCGGTCTTGATGCCCGTTATCTCCTCGAGTTCGTCTGTGGGCGCCGAAGATTCGCGCTCGTCGAGCAGGCCGATCATCGCGCTGACGAGATTCTTGAGCAGGGCGGCCTCATGCGAGGCCAAGGCGGACCGAAAACGGGGACCGTTGGCGGTCTCGACGCGCTTCCATTTGCGCACAAGGAGTCCCGGACGACCTCGAGCCTCACCGGTCCTGCTGCATCGTCGCCCACAAACCGGCGGCGTGCAGCTTGGACACGTCGACTTCCATGGATTCCCGGCTCCCCGCCGAGACCACCGCCTTCCCCTCGTTGTGCACCTGCAGCATCAGCTTGGTGGCATGCGGCTCGCTGTAGCCGAACAACTTCTGGAAGACATACGTCACATAGGTCATCAGGTTGACCGGGTCATCCCACACGATGGTGACCCATGGGCTGGCCGTGACGTCTACCGGAGCCGACTCGCGTTGCCCGGTAGTGCCCGGCTTGGTGGGCGCTGACGCAACAACCATGGCCCCCACGATACCGAGACACCCACCCGCTGCCGCCAGCCGTTACCGTTGCGGAATGAACGAGCCGGTCCTGGCCGGGCTGCTGACCGACAGGTACGAGTTGACGATGCTGGCCGCGGCGCTGCGCGACGGCAGCGCCAACCGCCGGACCACCTTCGAACTGTTTGCCCGCCGCCTCCCCGACGGCCGCCGCTATGGCGTGGTCGCCGGAACCGGCCGGCTGCTGGAAACGTTGCCGCAGTTCAGGTTCGACGACGACGCGTGCGACTTGCTGGCGCGGTTTCTCGACCCCGACACCGTGGGCTTCCTCCGCGATTTCCGGTTCGGCGGCGATATCGACGGCTACGCCGAAGGCGAACTGTACTTCCCCGGTTCGCCGGTGCTTTCGGTGCAGGGCAGCTTCGCCGAATGCGTGGTTCTCGAGACGCTGGCCTTGTCGATCTTCAACCACGACACCGCGATCGCCTCCGCGGCGGCACGGATGGTCAGCGCCGCCGGGGACCGCCCGCTGATCGAGATGGGCTCACGCCGAACCCACGAGCGGGCGGCGGTCGCCGCGGCCCGCGCCGCCTACATCGCCGGCTTCGCCGCGACCTCCAACCTGGACGCGCAGCGCCGATACGGAATACCCACCGAGGGTACGTCCGCGCACGCGTTCACGATGCTGCACTCCCATCGGGACGGGCCCCCTGAAATCACAGAGCTGGCGGCGTTTCGCGCCCAGGTCGACGCGTTGGGCACCGGAACCACGCTGCTGGTGGACACCTACGACGTGACGACAGGCGTGGCCAACGCCGTGACCGCGGCCGGTACCGAGCTCGGCGCGGTGCGCATCGACTCCGGTGAGCTCGCGGTGCTTGCCCGACAGGTGCGCGAACAACTCGACGGGCTGGGCGCCACCCGAACCCGCATCGTGTTATCCGGCGATCTCGACGAGTTCAGCATCGCCGCCCTGCGCGCCGAGCCGGTGGACAGCTTCGGTGTCGGCACGTCGCTGGTGACCGGCTCCGGCGCGCCGACGGCCAGCATGGTCTACAAGCTGGTCGAGGTGGACGGCATGCCCGTGCAAAAGCGAAGCAGCCACAAGGAATCCCGGGGCGGCCGCAAAGAGGCGCTGCGGCTGGCGCGCCCGACGGGAACGATCACCGAGGAGGTGGTGTACCCGGCGGGCCGCCCGCCGCAGACCCCCGAACCGTGCCGAGCGCTGACAAGGCCGCTGGTCCGCGGCGGCGAGGTGGTGTTGCGCCCGCACCTGTCGGCGGCGCGCGAGCTGGTGGCCTCCGGCCTGCGGAGCCTGCCGTGGGAGGGCCTGAACTTGTCGCACGGCGAGCCCGCGATCCCGACGACACAAATCCGGGCCTGAGCTCGAGGAGTGACCACGTCCGACGTGTCCGTGTCCGTGCCAGAGTTGCTCGCCGTCGCCGTGGCCGCGCTCGGCGGCAGCGAGCGCCCGGGCCAGGTGCAGATGGCCGCGGCGGTCGAGCGGGCCTTCGAAACCGGGGAGCACCTCGTCGTCCAGGCCGGCACCGGGACCGGCAAGTCCCTGGCGTACCTGGTTCCCGCGATCGTGCGGGCGGTCGGCGATGAGGGGCCGGTCGTCGTGTCGACGGCCACGATCGCGCTGCAGCGCCAGCTCGTCGATCGCGACCTGCCCCGCCTGGCCGATTCGCTCGCCGACACGCTGCCGCGGCGGCCGCGGTTCGCGCTGCTGAAGGGGCGACGAAACTACCTGTGCCTGAACAAGGTCCATAACGGCGGCGCGGGCGCCGACTCCGATGACGAGCGGCCGCAGGAAGAGCTGTTCGATCCCGTGGCGGTCACCGCGCTGGGCCGCGACGTGCAACGGCTCACCGCCTGGGCATCGACGACCGATTCGGGCGACCGCGACGACCTCAAGCCGGGTGTGCCGGACCGGTCCTGGTCGCAGGTCAGCGTTTCGGCGCGGGAGTGCCTGGGCGTGGCGCGCTGTCCGTTCGGCTCCGAGTGCTTCTCCGAACGGGCACGAGGAGTGGCCGGCCGGGCCGACGTTGTCGTCACCAATCACGCGCTGCTGGCCATCGATGCAGTCGCGGAATCGGCGGTGCTGCCGGAGCACGCGCTGCTGGTGGTCGACGAGGCGCACGAGCTGGTCGACCGGGTGACGTCGGTGGCCACCGCGGAACTGACGTCGGCCGCCCTCGGCGTCGTCGCGCGCCGCATCAGCCGGTTGGTGGGCCCCGAACTGACCCAGCGGCTGGAGGCGACGACCGCCAACTTCACCGCGGCCATCCACGACGGCACGCCGGGCCGCATCGACCGCCCCGACGACGAGATGGCGACCTACCTGACGGCGCTGCGCGACGTGGCCACGGCGGCCCGGTCGGCGATCGACACGGACACCAGGAACGACCCCAGGGCGGCTTCGGCGCGCGCCGAAGCCGTCGCGGCGCTGAGCGAGGTCTGCGACACCGCGTCGCGGATCCTGACGTCGTTCACCCCGCCCATCCCCGATCGCAGCGACGTGGTCTGGCTCGATCACGAGGACAACCGGGGGTCGGTGCGTCCCGCGTTGCGGGTGGCGCCGCTGTCGGTCGCCGGCCTGCTGCACGACGAGGTGTTCTCGCGTTCGACGACGGTGTTGACGTCGGCGACGCTGGCGATCGGCGGGTCCTTCGACGCGATGGCCACGGCGTGGGGCCTGACCGACGATCAACGCTGGCGCGGGCTTGACGTCGGTTCGCCGTTTCAGCACGCCAAGGCCGGAATCCTGTACGTGGCCGCGCATCTGCCGCCGCCCGGGCGCGACGGCACCGGCTCGGCGGAGCAGCTGACCGAGATCGAAGAGCTCATCACCGCGGCCGGGGGGCGCACGCTGGGGCTGTTTTCGTCGATGCGGGCCGCCCGCGCCGCGGCCGAGGTCATGCGCGGCCGGCTGTCGACACCGGTGTTGTGTCAGGGCGACGACAGCACCTCCGCGCTGGTCGAGCAGTTCGCCGCCGACGAGGAGACCTCGCTGTTCGGCACCCTGTCGCTGTGGCAGGGCGTCGACGTGCCCGGGCCGTCGCTGTCGCTGGTCCTGATCGACCGCATCCCGTTCCCACGACCGGACGACCCGCTGCTGGGCGCGCGGCAGCGCGCGGTGGCCGCGCGCGGCGGCAACGGCTTCATGGCCGTCGCCGCCAACCATGCCGCGCTGCTCCTAGCGCAGGGATCGGGCCGGCTGCTGCGCCGCGTCACCGACCGCGGAGTGGTCGGGATCCTGGACTCGCGAATGGTGACCGCCGGCTACGGCGGCTACCTGCGCGCCTCGCTGCCGCCGTTCTGGCAGACGACCAACCCGGCGCAGGTTCGAGCGGCGCTGCAGCGGCTGCGAACCTCTAACGCGCCAGAGTGACGAGGCCGAGCTCGTTGCCGGCGGCGAGCATGGGGTTGTTGGGCAGCACGCGCACCGTGTAGCCGACGGCGCCGGCCAGCGGCAGCGGCGTGGTCGTCGAGAACACCTGGTTGCCACCCTCGGCCATGCCGGTATACGACATCTCGACGGTGACCGGGTCCAGCAGCGTGTCGCCCGCGTCGACCCTGCCCACCAGCGCTTGGACCGTAACCTCGTCGGGCGCCAGCCCGTCCAGCTGCACGGTCGCGGTCAGGGTCAGCTTGGAGCCGAGCACCGGGGTTTCCAGCAGGCCGGTGCTGTCGACGTCGGTGATGGTGATCGTGGGCCACGCTTCCCGGGCGCGCCGCCGATAGGCGGCCAGCTCGCGGGCCGCATCGAATTCCGCGCCGCCGTCTTCGGCCGCGGTGATCTTGCGCAGCGATTCCGCCGCCGGCGCGTAGTACTGCTCGACGTAGTCACGGACCATGCGGGAGGCAAGCACCTTCGGGCCGAGGGTCTGCAGGGTGTGGCGCACCATCTCGATCCACCGCGGCGGAACCCCGTGTTCGTCGCGCTCGTAGAACTTCGGTGCCACCGCCTGCTCCAGCAGGTTGTACAGCGCGGTGGATTCCAGATCGTCGCGACGGGACTCGTCGGCCACGCCGTCGGCAGTCGGTATCTCCCAACCGTTTTCGCCGTCGTACCATTCGTCCCACCAGCCGTCGCGGATGGACAGGTTCAGCCCGCCGTTGAGCGCGCTCTTCATCCCCGAGGTGCCGCAGGCCTCCAACGGCCGCAGCGGGTTGTTCAGCCAGACGTCGCAGCCCCAATACAGCAGCCGGGCCATCGACATGTCGTAGTCGGGCAAAAAGGCGATGCGGTGCCGCACCTCCGGCCGGTCGGCGAAACGCACCACGTGCTGGATCAGCGCTTTGCCGCCGTCGTCGGCGGGGTGCGATTTGCCGGCGACGATGAGCTGGATCGGCCGCTCGTCGTTGAGCAGCAGCTGTTCGAGCCGATCCGGATCCCGCAGCATCAGCGTCAGCCGCTTGTAGGTCGGCACCCGCCGGGCGAACCCGATGGTGAGCACGTCCGGATCGAAAGCCGTTGATATCCAGCCCAATTCGGCATCCGGGGCGCCGCGCTCCTGCCACGAGCGGCGCAACCGCCGCCGGACATCCTCGACCAGCAGCGAACGCAACTGCGAGCGGATCCACCACAGGTGGCCCGCGTCGACCTCCTGCAGCCGCAGCCATACGCCGGGATCGCCGAAAGAGTCCGACCCGGCCAACTCGTGGCCCAGCTGCAACCATTGCGGCGCCGCCCAGGTGCGCGCGTGAACGCCGTTGGTGATCGAGCCGATCGGCACCTCGTCCGAATCGAATCCCGGCCACAGGTCGTTGAACATGGCCCGGCTGACCCGGCCGTGCAACAACGAAACGCCGTTGGCCCGTTGCGCCAGCCGCAGGCCCATGTGAGCCATGTTGAACTTCGTCGGATCGTCCTCGGCGCCGAGCGCGATGATCCGCGCGGTCGGTACGCCCGGCAGCAGGGCGGGCGCACCCTTGGCCTTGCCACCCCCGTCGCGGCCGTCGTCCCGGCCGGAGAAGCCACCGTCGAAGTAAAGCCGCACCATGTCGACCGGGAACCGGTCGATACCGGCGGGCACCGGGGTGTGGGTGGTGAACACGGTGGCCGACCGCACCACGGTCAGCGCGGTGTCGAAGTCCAGCCCCGAATCGGTGATCAGCTCGCGGATGCGTTCGACCCCGAGGAACCCCGCATGCCCCTCGTTCATGTGCCACACCTCGGGCGCCGGCAGCCCCTCGACCGCGGTGAACGCGCGGATCGCCCGTACCCCGCCGATGCCCGCCAGGATCTCCTGTCTCATCCTATGTTCCTGGTCGCCCCCGTAAAGGCGGTCGGTGACGCCGCGCAGTTCGTGCTCGTTCTCCGGGACGTCGGAATCCAGCAGCAGCAGCGGGACGCGTCCCACCTGCGCGACCCAGACCCGCGCCCGCAGCTGCGCCGAGTCGGGAAGCGTCAGCTCCACCAGCATGGGATCCCGCGCGGCATCGGTGAGCAGCCGCAACGGCAACCCTTGCGGATCCAGCGCCGGGTAGGTCTCGTGCTGCCAGCCGTCCGCGGTGAGCGACTGCCGAAAGTAGCCGGAGCGGTAATACAGGCCCACCGCGATGAGCGGGACGCCCAGATCCGACGCGGCCTTCAGGTGGTCACCGGCGAGGATGCCCAGGCCGCCCGAATAGTTGGGCAGCACCTCGGCGACGCCGAACTCCATCGAGAAGTAGGCGATGGCCGTCGGCATCGCTCGGCCATTGTCCAGGGCGGCGCGCTGGTGCCGCTGATACCAGAGCGGCCGGCTCAGGTAGTCGTTCAGGTCGGCGGAAAGCTGATCGAGGCGGCCCACGAATCCTTCGTCGAGCGCCAACTCGTTGAGCCGCGCCGGGCTCACCGCACCCAGCAGCGCCACCGGATCGCGACCGCACCGCGCCCACAGCGTCGAGTCGATGGTCGCGAAGAGCTCTTGCGTGGGCCTGTCCCACGACCACCGCAGGTTGGTCGAAAGCTGATCCAGCGCGGCGAGACGGTCGGGCAAATGCGCACGGACGGTAAAGCGGCGAAGGGCTTTCACGCGTCATTAGCTTACTTTGGATTCCGGCGCCCGCAGTCCCAACGAGTGACCGTTTGCCTTCGCCGGTGTGTGACCGCGCACTAGGGTGGGTATCGGGTAGTTATTGGGGCGCAACGATGCACCCCGCCCGAGGAAGCCCCACGACAGGAAGTTTCCGCCAGAAGCGAGGCATTCCGCGAGCGGAGCACACCGCGGTTTGGCCGCTGGCCACACGAAATTGAACGGCTTCGGTGACGACGGCGGGCCGCGCGGCGGGCCGAGGAGGAGCCGGAGGAATTGAACGGAGTGGTTGTGCCCGGTCGTGTCGAGATCGATAACGTCCAGCCCGTCGTTTCCTGCGGCGCGTACCCTGCCAAGGCTGTGGTCGGCGAGATGGTGCCGGTCAGCGCGGCGGTCTGGCGAGAGGGGCATGACGCCGTCGCCGCGACCCTGGTCGTGCGCTACCTCGGGCAGCGCTATCCGCTGGTCACCGAATCGCGCCGAATCAAGGCGGTTCAGGCCCCCGAACGTCCCGCACCACCGCTGGACGGCAAGGCCGCGGAGCAGCAGCGGATCAAGCCGCTGCTACTGCCCATGACCGAGGGTTCCGAACCCTACGTCTTCCACGGTGTGCTCACCCCCGACCGGGTCGGGCTGTGGACCTTCCGCGTCGACGGGTGGGGCGACCCGATGCATTCGTGGCGGCATGGGGTGGTCGCCAAACTCGACGCCGGCCAGGGTGAAAAGGAACTGTCCAACGATCTGTTGGTGGGCGCCGCGCTGTTCGAGCGGGCGGCCACCGGTGTGCCCCGGCCGCGACGCGATCCGCTGCTGGCGGCCGCCGAGGCGTTGCGCGCCCCCGGGGACCCGGTCACCCGCACCGCGCTGGCCCTGAGCCCGGAAATCGAAGAACTCCTGGCCGTTTACCCGTTGCGTGAGCTGGTCACCCGGGGCGAACAGTTCGGGGTGTGGGTCGACCGGCCGCTGGCGCGCTTCGGGGCGTGGTACGAGATGTTCCCGCGCTCGACCGGCGGGTGGGACGAAAACGGCAAGCCCGTGCACGGCACCTTCGCCACCGCGGCCGCGCAGCTTCCGCGGATCGCCGACATGGGGTTCGACGTCGTCTACCTGCCGCCCATTCATCCGATCGGCAAGGTACACCGCAAGGGCCGCAACAACTCCCCCACCGCCGCTCCTTCAGATGTGGGGTCCCCGTGGGCGATCGGCAGCGACGAGGGCGGCCACGACGCCGTTCACCCTGACCTGGGCACGATCGACGACTTCGACGAGTTCGTCGCCGCGGCAAGCGATCTGGGCATGGAGGTGGCCCTGGACCTGGCGCTGCAATGCGCACCCGACCATCCGTGGGCCCGCGAACACCGGAAGTGGTTCACCGAACTGCCGGACGGAACCATCGCCTACGCGGAGAACCCGCCCAAGAAGTATCAGGACATCTATCCGATCAACTTCGAAAACGACCCCGCCGGTCTCTACGACGAAGTGCTGCGGGTGGTCCGGCACTGGATCGACCACGGCGTCAAGTTCTTTCGGGTGGACAACCCACACACCAAGCCGCCCGACTTCTGGGCCTGGCTGATCGGTCAGGTCAAAGACAGCAACCCCGACGTGCTGTTCCTGTCCGAGGCCTTCACCCCACCGGCCCGCCAGTACGGCCTGGCCAAGCTCGGCTTCACGCAGTCCTACACCTACTTCACGTGGCGGACGGCCAAGTGGGAGCTCACCGAATTCGGCAACGACATCGCGGCCCTGGCAGACTTTCGGCGGCCGAACCTGTTCGTCAACACCCCCGACATCCTGCATGCGGTGCTGCAGCACAACGGTCCCGGAATGTTCGCCATCCGCGCCGTGCTGGCCGCGACCATGGGCCCGGCCTGGGGCGTCTACTCGGGCTACGAGCTGTTCGAGCACCGCGCGGTGCGCGAGGGCAGCGAGGAGTACCTGGATTCCGAGAAATACGAGTTGCGGCCTCGCGACTTTGCGCGCGCTCTCGCCGAAGGCAGGTCGCTCGAGCCGTTCATCAAGCAGCTCAACACGATTCGCCGCGTGCATCCCGCGCTCCAACAACTGCGCACGATTCATTTCCACGGCGTGGACAACGACGCGATGCTGACCTACAGCAAGTTCGACCCGGCCACCGGCGACTGCGTGCTGGTGGTGGTGACGCTCAACGCGTTCGTGCCGGAGGAGGCGACGCTGTGGTTGGACATGGAGGCATTGGGTATGGAGCCCTATGAGCGGTTTTGGGTGCGTGATGAGATCACCGGGCAGGAATTCCAGTGGGGGCAATCGAACTACATACGCCTCGACCCGTCGCGGGCCGTCGCGCACATCATCAACATGCCACTCATACCGTACGAATCCCGAATCACGCTGCTGCGTAGGAGGTGACGGGCTGTGAGCCGAATCGATGAACTCGCCGGACTAGATCTGGCGCCCGACCCAGCGGACTTGGCGCGCCTGGTGGCGGGCGCGTATCACAACCCGCACGGCATCCTGGGTGCCCACGAATACGGCGACCACACCGTCGTTCGCGCGCTGCGACCGCATGCGCGTGAAGTCGTCGCGCTGGTCGGTGGCGACCGGTTCCCGTTGCAGCACATCGAATCCGGCCTGTTCGCCGTGGCGCTGCCATTCGTCAACCTCATCGACTACCGGCTGGAGGTCACCTACGAGGGCTCCGACCCGTACGTCGTCGCCGACGCGTACCGCTTCCTGCCCACCCTGGGCGAAGTCGACCTCCATCTCTTCGGCGAGGGCCGCCACGAGCGACTCTGGGAAGTCCTGGGCGCCCATCCCCGCTCGTTCACCACGGCCGACGGCGTGGTCAACGGGGTGTCGTTCGCGGTGTGGGCGCCCAACGCCAAGGGCGTCAACCTGATCGGCGAATTCAACGGCTGGACCGGCAACGAGGCGCCCATGCGGGTGCTCGGCTCCTCCGGGGTATGGGAGTTGTTCTGGCCCGACTTTCCCATGGGCGGCCTGTACAAGTTCCGCGTGCACGGCGCCGACGGCGTGGTGACCGAGCGGGCCGATCCCATGGCATTCGCCACCGAGGTGCCGCCGCACACCGCGTCCAAGGTGACGCGCAGCGAGTACACCTGGGAGGATGCCGACTGGATGACGCGGCGCGCGCAGCGCAACCCGGTGTTCGAGCCCATGAGCACCTACGAGGTGCATCTGGGCTCCTGGCGTCCCGGCCTCAGCTACCGCCAGCTCGCCCGTGAGCTGACCGATTACGTTGTGGAGCAGGGATTCACCCACGTGGAGCTGCTCCCGGTCGCCGAACACCCGTTCGCCGGCTCATGGGGTTACCAGGTCACGTCGTACTACGCGCCCACGTCGCGGTTCGGCACCCCGGACGACTTTCGGGCGCTCGTCGATGCCCTGCACCGGGCCGGCATCGGCGTGATCGTGGACTGGGTGCCGGCGCACTTCCCGAAGGACGCCTGGGCGCTCGGCCGATTCGACGGCACCCCGCTCTACGAGCACGCCGACCCCAAGCGTGGCGAGCAACTCGACTGGGGCACTTACGTCTTCGACTTCGGCCGTGCGGAGGTGCGCAACTTCCTGGTGGCCAACGCGTTGTATTGGCTCGAAGAGTTCCACATCGACGGCCTGCGCGTGGACGCGGTCGCGTCGATGCTCTACCTCGACTACTCGCGGCCCGAAGGCGGCTGGACCCCGAACGTCTACGGCGGGCGGGAGAACCTCGAGGCGGTGCAGTTCCTGCAGGAGATGAACGCCACGGCGCACAAGGCCGCGCCCGGCATCGTCACCGTCGCCGAGGAGTCGACGTCGTGGCCCGGCGTGACCCGGCCGACAAACCTTGGCGGCCTTGGCTTCTCGATGAAGTGGAACATGGGCTGGATGCACGACACGCTCGACTACATCAGCCGCGACCCGATCTACCGCAGCTACCACCACCACGAGATGACGTTCTCGATGCTGTACGCGTTCAGCGAGAACTACGTGCTGCCGATCAGTCACGACGAGGTGGTGCACGGCAAGGGGACCCTGTGGGGGCGGATGCCGGGCAACAACCACGTCAAGGCAGCGGGGCTGCGCAGCCTGCTGGCCTATCAATGGGCCCACCCGGGCAAGCAATTGTTGTTCATGGGGCAGGAATTCGGCCAGCGCGCCGAGTGGTCCGAGCAGCGCGGTCTGGATTGGTGGCAACTCGACGAGCAAGGCTTTTCCAACGGGGTGTTGCGTTTCGTGCACGACATCAACGAGATCTACCTCAGTCATCCGGCGCTGTGGAGCCAGGACACCATTCCCGACGGCTATTCCTGGATCGACGCCAACGACTCCGCCAACAACGTGCTGAGTTTCCTCAGATACGGAAACGACGGATCGGTAATGGCCTGCGTATTCAATTTCGCGGGTTCGGAGCACAGCGGCTACCGCCTCGGCCTGCCCTGTGCCGGCCGTTGGCGCGAGGTGCTGAATACCGACGCGACCATCTACAACGGCTCGGGAATCGGCAACATGGGAGGCGTCGACGCCACCGAACACCCGTGGCACGGCCGTCCGGCCTCGGCCGTGATGGTTCTGCCGCCCACGTCGGCGCTGTGGCTGGAGCCCGAGTAGACCCGGACTGCGCCCCCTCGCGCCGGCAGACGTCAGTAGAGCGCGTTGGCGAGGTTGCGCCGGCCGGCGACGACGTCGGGGTCGGCCGGATCGAACAGCTCGAACAGTTCGATCAATCGGGTGCGCACCCGGGTGCGCTCGTCGCCGGAAGTGCTGCGCACCAAGGCGATCAGGCGCTCGAACGCGGCGCTCACGTCCTGGTTGAGGATCTGCACGTCGGCGGCCGCCAGGGCGGCGTCGATGTCGGCCGGCGCGGCGTCGGCGACGGCGACCGCGTCGGGGCGTTGCGCCGTTGCGCGCGTGAGGAAGTCGATCTGCCTGATCGCGCCCTTGGCTTCGACGCTGGCCGGGTTGGCATCGAGGATCGCCTGATACGACTCTTTGGCGGCCTCGAAGTCGCCTCCCTCAAGCTGTTGGCGCGCATGTGCCAGCTGCGGATCCACTTCCGCTTCTCCGGAACCGCTTGGGCCCCTGAGCTTTCCGGCTGTCGCCGACAGCAGTGAGTCCACCCATCGACGCAACTGATCGGGCGGCTGGATGCCCTGGAAGCTGGAGAGCGGCTGCCCGGCGGCCAATGCCACGACGGTCGGGACCGCGTCGACGCCGAATATCTGGGCCACCCGTGGCGTCGCGTCGACGTTGACCGTCGCCAGCGCCCACGTGCCGTTGTCCTCGACGGCCATGCCGGACAGCGTCTCGAGGAGCTGGACGCACGCATCACTGCGCGGCGACCACAACAACACCACGACCGGGACCTCGTCTGACCGGACGATCACCTGCTCTTCGAAATTGGCCTCGGTGACCTCCGTGCCGCCCGGCGTCGCCGGCCCCGCGGGGCCGGCCGGGGAAGCGTTCTGCTGGGCTCGCTGCTTGAGGCCGGACAGGTCGACCGCACCGGCCAGTGCGGGCCCGATCGGGGGTCGCGGACGCGTCACGTCGTCAAGTTTGTCATGCGCGCCGGATACCGGGCCACCCGGTCGCGCCGACGCCCATGCGCGGGCGAATCGGGTCCCAACGCGCGCCCATACGGGCAGTGACCGGACTTTATGACCAAAATCACAAGTTTGGTGCCCAGCTAACGCCAGCAACGCCCGGCCATGGCGTCTAACCGGCCCGCAGGATCAGCGCGTCACCCTGGCCGCCGGCCCCACAGAGGGCCGCGACGCCATACCCCGAGCCGCGGCGCGCCAACTCCAGCGCCACGTGCAGCGTGATCCTGGCACCCGACATTCCTATCGGGTGACCCACCGCAATGGCGCCGCCGTTGACGTTGACGACCTCGGGATCGATACCAAGTTCGCGGGTCGAGGCCAACGCCACCGCCGCAAACGCCTCGTTGATCTCCACCACGTCGAGCTGGTCAACGGAGATGCCCTCGCGGCCCAGCGCTTTCTTGATCGCATTGGCCGGCTGGGACTGCAATGTCGAATCCGGCCCGGCCACAACGCCATGCGCGCCGATCTCGACCAGCCAGGAAAGCCCGAGCTCCTGCGCTTTCGCCTTGTTCATCACCACGACCGCGGCGGCGCCGTCGGAGATCTGTGACGCCGAACCGGCGGTGATGGTGCCGTCGCGCCGAAACGCGGGCTTGAGGCCGGCCAGGGACTCCACGGTGGTGTTGGCGCGGATCCCCTCATCCTCGGCGAACTGCAGCGGATCACCCTTGCGCTGCGGGATATCGACCGGCACCACCTCGTCGGTGAAGACGCCGTCCTTCCACGCCGCGGCCGCCTTCTGGTGGGACCGCGCAGCGAACTCGTCCTGCTCCTCGCGGGTGAACTTGTCGAGGTCGTTGCGCTGCTCGGTGAGCGCGCCCATCGGCTGGTCGGTGAACACGTCGTGCAGGCCGTCGTAGGCCATGTGGTCCAACACCGTGACGTCGCCGTACTTGTAGCCCGCCCGGCTGTCCATCAGCAGGTGGGGCGCCTTCGTCATGGACTCCTGGCCGCCGGCCACCACCACATCGAACTCGCCGGCGCGAATGAGCTGGTCAGCCAGCGCGATGGAGTCAATGCCGGACAGACACATCTTGTTGATGGTCAGCGCCGGAACGTCCCAGCCGATGCCCGCCGCCACCGCCGCCTGACGCGCGGGCATCTGGCCGGCCCCGGCCGTCAGCACCTGGCCCATGATCACGTACTCGACCAGCGAACCCGGCACTTGAACATTCGGGAAGCCCTTCTCCAGCGCCCCGGCGATCGCGATGGCGCCCAGATCGCTGGCCGAAAAATCCTTCAGCGAACCCATCAGCTTCCCGATGGGCGTCCGCGCCCCAGCAACTATCACCGACGTCGTCATGAGAACCTCCTAAGCGTGCCCGGACGGCCGATTCGGCATCCTGGAGAAGCGCAATCTTTGCCGTCAGGTTACCGTTATGTGATGACGACCGATCAAGTTGACGCCCGTCAGATCCTGGCCACCGCGCTTGTGACGGCGATCGATCACGTCGGCATCGCAGTCGCCGACCTGGACGCTGCCATCGCCTGGTACCACGACCACCTCGGCATGATCCTGGTGCACGAGGAAGTCAACGATGACCAGGGAATCCGCGAAGCCATGCTGGCAGTGCGCGGCGCCCCGAAGGGCACCGCACAGATCCAGTTGATGGCCCCGATCGACGACTCCTCGACGATCGCCAAGTTCCTCGACAAGCGGGGCCCCGGCATCCAGCAGATGGCGGTTCGGGTCAGTGACCTCGACGGTTTGTGCGAGCAACTCCGTTCGCAAGACGTCCGTCTGGTCTATGAGGCGCCCCGGCGCGGCACAGCTAACTCGCGGATCAACTTCATCCACCCCAAGGACGCCGGCGGAGTCCTGATCGAGTTGGTCGAGCCGGCCTCTTAGAAAAACGGGCGGCTAAGACCACTTCCGGGTCGGAGCGCGGGTGGCGCGGTTGGCCCAGCACGGGGTGTGCCAATGCCGCCGGTCATCGGTTCCGTGCGGCGCTTCGGCCGGCCATACCACCAGATGCGCGGTGCCGTAAGGGATTTCGTGGTCGCAACCCGGGCAGCGATAGGTCTTGACCGCGCGGGCCGCGGCGACCGGGCGCACGTCGTATTCGTAGCCGTCGGGCCCCGTCTCCACTCGGCGCAGAACCGCCGATACCGATGCCGGCCGCTGCCGGCGCGGCGGTGTAGGGCGTCGAGGCATGCCCAACAGTCTAGTTGGGCATGTCAGAACAATCGGTATTCGTCGCTGTCCATGCCGCGCATCTTGTCGTAATCCAATGTTACGCAACGAATCCCGCGGTCGGTGGCCAGGGTGCGCGCCTGCGGCTTGATCTGCTGGGCCGCGAAGATACCTTTGACCGGCGCGAGAACGCTGTCGCGGTTGAGCAACTCGAGATAGCGGGTGAGCTGCTCCACCCCGTCGATCTCGCCTCGCCGCTTGATTTCCACCGCGACCGAGCCACCGCGCTCGTCGCGACAGAGCAGATCGACGGGCCCGATCGCGGTCATGTACTCGCGGCGGACCAACGTGTAGCCCTCGCCCAGCAGCTGGACGTGTTCGGCGAGCAACGCCTGAAGGTGGGCCTCGACGCCGTCCTTGACCAGGCCGGGGTCGATGCCCAGATCGTGGCTGGAGTCGTGCTCGATCTCCTCGACGGTGATGCGCAGCTGCTCGCCGGCCTTGTTCTCCACCACCCACAGCGGCACCTCATCGCCGGAGGCGCCCTCCTCCTCTATCAACCAGCACGGCGGACTCATCCAGTTCAACGGCTTGTAGGCGCGGTCGTCGGCGTGCACGCTGACCGATCCGTCGGCCTTGAACAGCAGCAGCCTGCGCGCCGACGGCAGGTGCGCGGTGAGCCGGCCGACGTAGTCGACGGTGCATCGGGCGATGACGAGGCGCACCCGACTCACCTTAGAGCGCCACCGACAAATTAGGCTGGCGCCACCATGTTGGCCAACCAGAGGGTGGCGCGACGCCTGGGCCGGCTGCTCGAGAGGGTGACCCGGCAGAGCGGGCGCCTGCCCGAAACGGCCGCCTACGGCTCCCTGCTCCTCGGGCGCGTGACCGAAAGCCAACGACGTCGGCGCATCCGCATCCAGGTCATCCTCACCGTGCTGGTCCTGGGCGTGAACCTGATCGGCATCGGCGTGGCGGTGCTGTTGGTGACCGTCGCCATTCCCGAACCCAGCGTGTTCGACGACGCGCCGGCGTGGCTCACCTTCGCGGTGGTGCCGGCCTATATCGCAGTCGCCCTGGCGGTGGGCACGTTCTGGATCACTCGGCGGACGGTGCTCGCGCTGCGCTGGGCCATCGAGGAGCGCAAACCCAGCCGCGACGACGAGCGCAACACCTTCCTTGTGCCGTGGCATATCGCCGCCTTCGACCTCATCCTGTGGGGACTCGGCGCGGTGGTGTCGACGATCCTCTACGGCCTGGTCAACACCGTGTTCATCCCGCGGTTCCTGGTCTGCGTGAGCTTTTGCGGGGTGCTGGTCGCCACCGGCAGCTATCTGCTCGCCGAGTTCGCGCTGCGCCCGGTGGCCGCTCAGGCGCTGGAGGCGGGATCGCCGCCGCGGCGGCTGACGGCGGGGATCATGGGCCGAACCATGATGGTCTGGTTCCTGGGCTCCGGCGTGCCCGTCATCGGCATCGGCCTGTTGGCGATGTTCCAGATCTTGATGCGGAACCTGACCGAGACCCAGTTCGCGGTCGGCGTGCTGATCGTGTCCTTCGCCACGCTGATTTTCGGTTGCCTCCTGATGTGGATTTTGGCCTGGCTGACCGCGACACCGGTGCGGGTGGTGCGCGCGGCGCTGCGGCGCGTCGAGCAGGGCAACCTGCGGGGCGACCTGGTGGTGTTCGACGGCACCGAGCTCGGCGAGCTGCAGCGTGGGTTCAACGCGATGGTCGATGGCCTGCGCGAGCGTGAACGCGTGCGCGATCTGTTCGGCCGGCACGTCGGTCGCGAGGTCGCGCTGGCCGCCGAACGCGAGCGGCCCAAGCTGGGCGGCGAGGAGCGCCACGTCGCCGTCGTCTTCATCGATATCGTCGGCTCCACCGAGTTGGTGACCACGCAACCTCCCACCCAAGTCGTCGAAGTGCTCAACCGGTTTTTCGCGATCGTCGTCGAGGAAGTGGACCGTCATTGCGGCCTGGTCAACAAGTTCGAGGGCGATGCGTCGCTGGCCATCTTCGGGGCGCCGAATCACCTGGACTCGCCCGAGGACCAGGCGCTCGCCGCCGCGCGCTGCATTGCCGAGCGGCTCGCCGGCGAGATGTGCGAGCTCGACGCCGGCATCGGCGTGGCGGCGGGCCAGGTTGTCGCCGGCAACGTGGGCGCCAAGGAGAGATTCGAATACACCGTCATCGGCGAGCCGGTCAACGAGGCCGCACGGCTGTGCGAGCTAGCCAAGTCACGTCCGGGCAAATTGCTGGCGACCGCCGACACGCTCCGGGGCGCCAGCGAAGAGGAAAGCGCCCGTTGGACTTTGGGTGACACCGTGACACTTCGCGGGCACGAGCGCCCGACCCGGCTGGCGTCCCCCGCCGGGTGCGCGCGGTAATCCGCGCTGACAACGCCCGTGGTCAACGCAGATGAGCGTTGTCGATAGAAATCCGTTATCGGGCAATAGAAAACGTGCCTTGACCCTCGGATTGCACCCCGCCAATAGTGACGACGGGACGGAGCCCCGGCCCCGCGACAATGAGAAGGGTGCATCGTGACGGCCGTTGCCTTGCTGGACCGTTCGAGGATCGTTGCCGGACCCGGATGGAGCCGCTGGCTGGTCCCGCCGGCCGCGCTGTCCATCCACCTCGCCATCGGTTCGGCCTACGCCCGGAGCGTCTTCAAGATTCCGCTGGAGAAGTTGCTGCACGTGTCAGGAACCGCGAGCGCGCTCCCGTTCACCGTCGCCATTGTGGCGCTGGGCCTTTCGGCCGCGGCGTTCGGCACGCGCGTCGACCAGTACGGGCCGCGCTGGGCTATGGTCGTTGCCACCGTGTGCTTCTGCAGCGGGCTGCTGATCGCGGGGTTCGGAGTTTCGGTCCGCCAATATTGGCTCGTCGTGCTCGGGTACGGGGTCGTGGGAGGGTCGGCCTCGGTATCGGCTACATCTCGCCGGTGTCCACTCTGATCAAGTGGTTTCCCGATCGCCCGGGAATGGCGACCGGCCTGGCGATCATGGGCTTCGGCGGCGGAGCGCTGATCGCGTCGCCGTGGACGAACAGCCTGCTCGACGCGTTCGGCCGCACGAGCACCGCGGGCGTAGCGCGGACCTTTCTGGTGATGGGGTGCAGCTACGCGGTGTTCATGTCGATGGGGTGCCTGCTGATCCGGGTGCCGGCGCCGGGCTGGGCGCCGCCCGGCTGGAAACCCAAGCCGCACAAGGCCGGATCGCTGGCCAGTACGGCCGGCGTGTCGGCGGCCAACGCGATGAAGACGCCCCAGTTCTGGCTGCTGTGGGTGGTGCTCTGCTTCAACGTGACGGCCGGGATCGGCATCCTTGAGAAGGCCTCGCCGATCTACCAGGACTTCTTCCCGAGGGCGCCCCGCGCGGCGGTGCTGGCGTCGGCGGCCGCCGGGTTCGTCGCCCTGCTGTCGCTGGCCAACATGC
>NZ_DATJPU010000267.1:0-56638 GCF_035506235.1 Mycobacterium sp. | reverse complement strand
CTTCTGGCGGCGGCCAGCGACGGCCCGGGCTAGATTCAAGCCATGTTCCCCTGCGAGCGCGTCGACCTGAGCTTCGTCGACGATGCGGCCCTTGCCGCCCGGCAACGTTAGGAGCGTGTGATGACCTTCAACGAGGGTATGCAAATCGACACCAGCACCGCGTCCTCGTCCGGTGGCGGCGGGATGGGGATGGCCATCGGGGGCGGCGGCATCGGGCTGCTCATCCTCATCGGCGCGTTGTTGCTGGGCGTCGACCCGGGCCGCGTGATGAACCAGCAGATGGACACCGGTGGCTATTCGGCGCCCGGCTTCGATCTGAGCCAATGCAAGACCGGGGCCGACGCCAACAAGTACGTGCAGTGCCGCGTGATCGCCACCGGCAATTCCGTGGATGCCGTGTGGCATCAGCTCATGCCGAGCTACACCCGCCCGAACGTGCGCCTGTTCACCGGTTCGGTCGACACCGGCTGTGGGCCCGCCACCACCGCGGTGGGGCCGTTCTACTGCCCGGTGGACCAGACGGCGTACTTCGACACCGACTTCTTCAAGGAGCTGGTGGATCGATTCGGTTCCAGCGGTGGGCCTTTCGCGCAGGAGTACGTGGTCGCGCACGAATACGGCCATCACGTGCAGCAGCTGCAGGGCATCCTGGGCCGCTCCCAGCAGGGCGCGCAGGGCGCCGGCGGCAACGGCGTGCGCACGGAGCTACAGGCCGACTGTTACGCCGGCATCTGGGCGCACTACGCGTCGACGGTCAAGCAGGAGAGCACCGGCGTGCCCTACCTGCAGCCGCTGAGCGACCAGGACATCGCCGACGCGCTGTCGGCCGCGGCGTCGGTGGGCGATGACCGGATTCAGAAGGAGTCGACGGGGCGCGTCAACCCCGAGTCATGGACGCACGGTTCGTCGGCGGAACGGCAGAAGTGGTTCACCATCGGGTACCAGACCGGTGACCCGAACAAGTGCGACACCTTCTCGGCCACCAACCTGGGCTGAGTCACCAGGGCCGCGTCGAGCAGGTGACCCCCGTGGTGGCGCTCTGGGTGACCACCACCTCGCCGTCGATGGCGATCTGGCACTGAATCTGCGGGACGTTCGACGAGTCGCAGTCGGGCCAGTGACACCCGCCGCTGGCGTTGACGAACGCCCACTGGTTCGGGTTCGCCAGCGTCGCGTTGTAAACCAGCGGCTGCCCGGCGGCGAACGCCGTCGGAACGGTGGTCATGAACTGCGCCGAGTTGGCGTCGAAGGCCGACTGGCTGGGCGGATCGCTGCTCATGTACCGGACGTTGCCGGTGAGATTGCCCGTTGCGGTGATCGTGTAGGTCACCTGATGGCCGGCGGGATCCGCGTGTGAGGTCGCGGGCGTGACGGCCACCGCTGCGGCCGCCGCGAACATTGCCAGCGCGACCCCGCTGAGCACTTTTCGCACGATCGTCATGTCGAAAACGCTACCGGATTTGTTACATGCGGTTCGGCCGAAACCTTGCTCAGGTATGAAGCAAGGGTGAGCGACAATTCCGGGATCAGCCGCCGCCGGCTGCTGAGCACGAGCGCGGTCTCGGCCGCCCTGGGGGCCGGCATCGGCGGCGGGGCGACGCTGGTGTGGTCCGAACGCGCGCACCCCCCGGGCCCCTCGGTGTGGTATCGGCCGGACCACAACGGCGCACCGCCGGTGACGGGTCTGCATCTCCAGTTCGGCAAGAACGCCGCCGCCGAGGTGGTGGTCTCCTGGCACACCACCGAGGCCGTCCGCAATCCGCGCGTCATGCTGGGCACCCCGACGTCCGGGTTCGGGCGCATCGTCGCCGCCGAGACCCGCACCTTCCGAGACGCCAAGTCAGGAGTCGAGGTTCGCGTCAACCACGCGCGCCTGACGGGGCTGATGCCCGACACCGACTACGTGTACGCCGCGGTGCACGACGGCGCCGAGCCGGAAAGCGGGACGGTACGGACCGCCCCGTCCGGACGAAAGCCGCTGCGCTTCACCAGCTTCGGCGACCAGTCCACCCCGACGCTGGCCCGGCTGCCCGACGGCAGGTACGCCACCGACAACATCGGGTCGCCCGCGGCCGCCGACACCACGCTGGCGGTCGAGCGCCTCGGTCCGCTGTTCAACCTCGTCAACGGCGACCTGTGCTACGCCAACCTCGCGCAGGACCGCATCCGCACCTGGTCGAACTGGTTCGAGAACAACACGCGCTCGGCGCGGTACCGGCCCTGGATGCCTGCCGCGGGCAACCACGAGAACGAATTGGGTAACGGGCCAATCGGTTACGGCGCCTATCAGACCTATTTCGCGTTGCCGGATTCGGGGTCGAGCCCGGAGACCCGCGGGCTGTGGTACTCGTTCACCGCCGGTTCGGTGCGGGTGATCAGCCTCAACAACGACGACATCGCCTTCCAGGACGGCGGCAACTTCTACGTGCACGGGTACTCGGGCGGAGAGCAAAAACGCTGGCTTGCAAGCGAACTTGCCGCCGCCCGGCAGGACCCGGAGATCGATTGGATCGTCGTCTGCATGCATCAGACGGCGATCTCCACCGCCGACAAGACCAACGGCGCCGACCTGGGCATCCGTGAGGAATGGCTGCCGTTGTTCGACCGGTACCAGGTCGATCTGGTGGTGTGCGGCCACGAGCACCACTACGAACGGTCGCACCCGCTGCGCGGAACGCTGGGCACCGACACCCTAACGCCGGTCCCCGTCGACACCCGCAACGACGTCATCGATTCGACCCGCGGCACGGTGCACCTCGTGATCGGCGGCGGTGGCACGTCGGCGCCGAGCAACGGGTTCTTCTTTCCCGAGCCACGGTGCCGCGTGCTGACCGGCGTCGGGGCGTTCGACCCCGGGCTTGGCCGCAAGGCGCCGATCTACGTGCTGGAGGACGCGCCGTGGTCGGCGTTTCGCGACCGCGACAACCCTTACGGCTTCGCGGCTTTCGACGTCGACCCGGGCCGGCCCGGCGGCGACACGTCGATCAAGGCCACGCATTACGCGCTGAGCGGCCCGTTCGGCGAGGTCACCGCCGTGGACCAGTTCACGCTCACCAAGCCGCGCGGCGACCGGCCGACCTAGTCAAAAGAGCGTCGCCTGCTGCGGTTCCGGTCTGGCCGTGGTCTGTGGGACCGGGCGGGGATCGCCGCCCAGCCGATGCTTGGCGACGAGCGGCGCGGCCCGTTCGCGCAGCATGTCGCGGTAGCTCGGCGGCAGGTAGGCCCCGCGCCGGTACAGCTCGCGATACCGGCCGACCAGTTCGGGGTGTGAGCGGGCCAGCCAGGCCATGAACCAGCCGCGGGTCGAACCGCGCAGGTGCAGGCCGAAAACCGTCACCCCCGTGGCGCCGGCCGCGGCGATCTGGCCGAGCAGCCGATCGAGGTGGTCGGTGGAGTCGGTGAGGTGCGGCAGCACCGGGGCGACCATCACGTGACAGTCCAGGCCGGCGTCGCGGATCGCGGTGATGAGGCCCAGGCGCGCCTGCGGTGTCGGCGTGCCCGGCTCGACGTCGCGGTGCAGTTCGGGATCGCCCACCGCCAACGACACGGCGACCGACACCGGAACCTGTTGGGCCGCTTGGGTTATCAGCGGGAGGTCGCGACGCAGCAGCGTGCCCTTGGTGAGGATCGACAGCGGCGTGCCGGATCCGGCGAGGGCGCCGATGATGCCCGGCATCAGCGCGTAGCGGCCCTCGGCGCGCTGGTAGGGATCGGTGTTGGTCCCGAGCGCGACGGTCTCCCGCTGCCACGACGGCCGGCGCAGCTCGCGGCGCAGCACCTCGGCGACGTTGGTCTTGACCACCACTTGGGTGTCGAAGTCGGTGCCGCAGTCGAAGTCGAGGTATTCGTGGGTGGGACGCGCGAAGCAGTAGCGGCAGGCGTGCGAGCAGCCGCGGTAGCCGTTAACGGTGTACCGGAACGGCAGGGCCGCCGCGTCGGGCACCTTGTTCAGCGCCGACCTGCACAGCACCTCGTGAAATGTGATCCCCTCGAATTGCGGCGCGCGCACGCTGCGCACGAGGCCGATCCGCTGCAGCCCCGGCAGCGCCCCGTCATCGACGGGGTTCCCGTTGACCGCGACGGCCTGGGTCGCCCAGCGCATATCCTCTATTCGAACAATCGTTCGACAGGAAGTCAAGCCACGCTAAAACGGCGGCGGAGCCGGGAACAGCGGCACCCTGCCCGGGGCGGTGACGTAGGTGTGCCCGACCACGCTGCCGTCAGGGTAGGTGGCGCCACCTCGATTCCTCGACCTCTCGGCGCCATAGAGTAGGAACCGCGCCACTGGGTTAGGCCTTCAACTACCATCAAAATTTGCGCCAATCGCTTGCATATAACGATTGGTGGGCGACGCACACGGAAGGAATCACTGTGACGACATCTGAGCACCGCCAGGCGCAACAGCACCATCACACCCACGGCCCCGGTTGCGGGCATGCATCTGTGTTACATGCGGACCATGTGGACTATGTGCACGACGGTCGCTTGCACCGGGAGCATCGCACATCCGACGGGGTGCATTACGACGAATGCACTACCTGCCAATGCCCCCATTGTTCCGACTCGTGTGCAATCTGTGATTGCGCCGACTGCACGTGTCCGACCTGTAACCACAAGGCGTGTCAGTGCGCCCACTGCGCCGATGCCTGTAACAACTGCGCATGCGCCGATTGCACCTGTCCGACCTGTAGGCACGCCGCCTGAGCCAGTGCGACGACGCATCACTTGGCCATGTGTTCGCCATTGACATGACCACGTTGATGTCCTCGCCCGCCAGGTCGCGGCCAATCACCGCCACCCCTACAGGTGCGGCTTTTCACCCGTCACAATCTCATAAGGGTTTCCGTGCCCTGCGATGGCTTGCAGGACGCTAAGCCGGTGACCGTTCCGCGCTGGTCGAGAAGTCCTGCGCTGAAAGGACTAAATGTGTGCGACGATCGCCGCGATAGCCGTCCAGATAATCAGAACCCAAATCGCAACAGCGATGGCCGCGGAGATCACCGACATCGAGTCCAATCGCACCTTCATGAATCCTCCTCAGTACCGTCGTGGCTATCGTCGCAGCAGGACAACAACCCAACAGCCGCAGCTTAGACCGGCAATGTAGGGGTGTCTTCCAAGAATGCCAGTGCCGTCAGGCAGCCGTTCATCGCGCCGCCCCCAGAGCGTTGGGCCAATGATGGCACCGACTGGCTAAGAACCGCTTGGTCGCCTTGATGGATGCGCGGCTGCGGGTAGGCGTTCTCGGCGGGCTCAGCCGTGCGTGCTGCAGAATATAGTCATCCAAAACGACATCACCACCACCGTTCTCATAGGGATCGCGCTATTACTGGTCGCCGGCGCAATATTCGGTGACCGTAAGCGGGCAGTGGCGCTGGTCGCCGCCGGGCTCCTGATGGCCTTCACGGCACTCGCGATCGGGGTGCATACCCATGGATGGGTAACCACGTTCGACGCACCCACCGCGTCCTTCATCGGAAACGCCACCCACCGATCCCGCCGGCTCGACGAAGCTTCGTTGATGACCGCGCGTCTCGGTAGCCCCGCAATGATCGCGGCGGCCGGCCTGATCGGCGGAGCGCTACTGTCTTGGCGTGCTCGCTCAGTGAGGCTGGGAATCATAGTGATTGGCACGGTCGGCGCGGCTGTGCTCGCCGAGTCCGTGATCAAGGCGGTCGTTGACCGCCCACTGACTCGAGCGGAGGTCCTGGCAGCACCGCTACTGAGTACCGCCCACCATCCTTTTCCGTCCGGGCACGTGGCGGGCACCGGCGCGCTGCTCGGAATCATCGCCGTGCGCATCGGGGTCGGACGGAGCCATCCTGTGCGGGCCCTGATCACAGCGTTGGCGGTTGCCGGTGTGTTGATCGTTGCGTTCAGCCGGTTGTATCTAGGCCTCCACTGGCTCACTGACGTCGTTGGGGGCGCGATCCTGGCGGTGCTGTTCGTAATTCTGGGGGACGTCGCCGTGAGAACGTTAGCGAACGGTTTCCCTGACGGAGTACCTCAAGGAAAGGGATCCGGTCATGACCACGCCGACACGGCGGAAGTTATTGGCCCATCCTGAAGCGGGCACAGGCATTTCAGGTTGCTGACAAGTCCTTAAGCTACCCCCTCAACCGCCCGACCCTGGGGTCAATGGCGAGCGGTGGGTTTGCTACCGGCTTCATGGTCGAGGTGTCGCCGGCCAATACCCGGCGGTAACGCACCCGTCAACACGCCCTACGTGGGCGCAACGCTGCTTAAGAAGCCGGCGATTTGGCGGTTCGGATTCGCGGTTTAAGAACAACACTGATGCGCACTTCGCGGCAAGAGGCGACTGAGGTAGCGCACTGCTGGGGCATCGGCGCGTCAAAGATGATCGGGAACGGAAACGAGGACAGCGCCTGGACATCGTGGGGATTCGCGTATATGCCGAAGGTGTAGACGCCGGCCCCCAATCGGCATGCTCAGCGGGCCCGGAGTCGGACAGGACGCTCCAGCATGAAAGTCGTCGCGCCGGGTGGCCGGCCGAGAGCGGCGGTGGCCAGCCGCCTCGATACCCTCGGCGGGACGGATCACCGAGTTGCGTTGCTCGACAGCGAATCCGCGGCGCTGGCCGGGGCTGGGGCCGGTCAGACTGCGGCGCAATCGGGTCAGCCGATGACGCTGTTCGAGCTGCAGGCCTGGCTGGGGCACCGCAGTCCGAACACCACCCAGCACTACGCCAAAAACACCCCGAAAACGCTGTCCAAGGCCGACTCCGAAGCCCGATACTTCGCGCGCAACATCCGCGCCATCGAGGTCCTCATCGACCGCTACACCGTCAGCTCCGGCGCAGCCGCCGCGGAGAACCCTGGCAGCACCACGACCTCGGCCACGGCTGGTGCACCTACAGCTTCTTCGAACAATGCCCGCACCGAATGACCCTCAGTGGACAGTCCTCGGCAGCCGTTCGAGGGCCGCATTGCGGCGCAAGGCCATGCGTCCCCAACGCGACCACGTGATCTGTGCGATCCCTACGAGGACTAGGCAAATGCCGGCGACAACTGCCAGCACGGTGATGGAACGGAAGGGCCAGACAACGACGACGACGCCGGCGATCGCGGTCGTGAGGCCAAGAATGATGTACCGGCCGCGGCCGGGCAGCTCGGGATGGCTGATCGCCAAGACGGTGTGCGCATACCCTTGGAACAACAGGCCAACCCCGATGCAGAACGCCAACACCAGCACCGCGGAGCCCTGGCCTAAGCGACGAAAGGCCAACATTGCCAGGATCAACGACAACACGCCGCTGAAAATCATCAGGGTGCGGTTGGCGTCGTGCAGCCCAACGGTGAAGGCGAACACCAGCTGCTCTGTGCCGCTGAAAACTAAGATGACGCCGAACAAGATGGAGGCGACGACGATTGAGGGCTTTGGCCAGGCCAGCACCGCAGCGCCCACGGACAGGGACAATAAGCCTGACGCAAGCAACGACTTCCACGGGTGGCCCACCAGAGTTGGCGCGCTTGTCATCTTGCCCACACAGCTGACCGGCGCCTGTCTTTGGCTCGCTTTGCCCGGACGGCCAGATGTCCCATATTTGGCGGCAATGACCTGATGTGAGGTTCCTTTCGCTGACCGCGTCGTCGCGACGTTAGAAGAAGCGTGCGCGTGCTGGCCAAGACGTAGTAGGGACGAAGGTCACCTGATTCTCATCCGAGGGCAGGGCGACATAAGGCGGGTGCTGCCGGTCGGCGCCACAAATGTGACTATTCGGGGGTCTTGAATGGCCCTTTGTCCCTATTGCGTTTGGGCGGGTGGGGTGAGCATTAAGGCTTACCTATAGAGGAAGGGGTAACTGCTATGACGTCTCCTGAGGTTCCTGAAGTTCCGGTGCTCATTCGTGATCCGTGGGCGCCGGTGTTGTTGGTTGGGGCGTTGACGGTCACGTTGGGTGCCGTTGTGCTCGGGTGGCCGAGTCGCTCGATTGTGTTCGCTGCGGTGATGCTCGGTGTGTATCTGGTGGCATCGGGCATTGCGGCGGTGCTGTTTGCGTTCAGCTTGCACGTGGCCGCTGGTGACCGGGCGCTATTGTTCATCGTCGGGGCGTTGTCGTTGGTGCTGGGGATTTTTTCGTTCCGTCACTTCGGCGGAGGCTATGCGGTGTGGTTGTTAGCCGTGTGGATCGGCGTGGGTTTCGTCTTTCAGGGGGTGGCGGCCACGACGATTGGGGTCAGCCATAAGGAGTTACCGGGACGGGGCTGGACCATTGTGTGCGGTGTGCTGAGCCTGATCGCCGGGGTGGTCGTGTTGGGGTGGCCGTTCGACTCGATCGCGGTGTTGGCGATTGTCGCCGGGGTGTGGCTGGTCATCATCGGCCTGACCGAGATCGTGATGGCCTTCGCGGCGCGCAGCGATCTCAACAGGGCGGGAAAGGTGGTGACGGGGATGGCCCACGGGGCGCGTCAGCGAGCGGCCTGACCAGGTGGTAGCCGCGGCAGACCGGCTCTCTGGTGGTGGCTGGATGGCCGGTTGCCATGCGCATGTGAGGTGCGGCGCCAACCAGGACTCGATGCGCAGTGAGACAATCGGTCTCGCAAGCCGTCATAGGTGTCGAACCGTTGTCACTCGCCACGCCGGGTCGGCGCGACACGCCTCGCGGCAGATCACCGGGCTGTGTTAAGGGCCTTTCAGCCCTATGGCACGGTACCCAGCTAAACCACGATGCATCTGTGACCGCAATCTGTCGTGGTCATAGTGGCTGATTGGTCCCCCTCGGGACGGCACAGCGGCGTGGCATGAGTGCTCGCAGAAAGCTAGGCAATGTCGGTAGCACCGGAGCCGACCAATACGTCGGTTGTCGATAGGCTGACCGCCCCGCAGGTAGCCGCGGCTTCGGTGGACGACGTCATGGTGTGGTTGGACAGTTCGGCTGCCGGGCTGTCGTCCGTGGAGGCATCGGCTCGACTGGAGCGCTTTGGCCCCAATGCCGTCCGCACTCATCGCGTCAGTGCGCTGGAGGTGTTGGGTCGTCAATTCCGCAATAACGCGGTGCTGATCTTGTTGGCAGGCACCGCGGCTGTTTCGTACTTTCTCGGCGACAGGTTGCAGGCGGTGATCATCGCCGTCATTCTCGCGATGAGCGTCGGGCTGGGCTTTCTCAACGAGTACCGCGCCGAAAAGGCCGCCGCGGCACTGCATTCGCAGCTGCGCCACAGCGCGGTGGTGCGCCGCGATGGCGAGTTTGTCACGGTCGATGTCGTCAACCTCGTCCCCGGCGATGTGATTCGGTTGTCGCTGGGGGAGGCGGTGCCCGCGGATGCAAGGCTGATCGACGTTAATGGCCTGGAATGCAACGAAAGCATACTGACGGGGGAAACGACCGACTCCGAGAAGTCACCGCAACCGGTTAGCGTCGGCACTGGGCTGGCAGACCTGTCCGATGTGGCGTTCATGGGCACGATCGTCAGCGCCGGCGAGGGCACCGGCGTGGTGTATGCGACCGGCGGGCATGCCGAATTCGGACGTATCGCGGCCGGGCTTGGGGAGCGCCAGCCGGAAACGGATTTTCAGGTCGGGTTGCGTAAGTTCTCGTATCTGCTGCTGAAAGTGGCGATCGCGCTGACGACCCTGATCTTGATCATCAATCTGCTGCTGCGAAAGCCGTTGATCGATTCGGTGCTGTTTTCATTGGCGATCGCGGTGGGAATCACGCCCCAGCTGCTGCCGGCGGTGGTCAGTACCAGCTTGGCGACCGGCTCGCGGCGGCTGGCCAGGGTCAAGGTCCTGGTCAAGCGTTTGGTGTGCATCGAGGATCTCGGCGACATCGACATTCTCATCACGGACAAGACCGGCACCCTCACCGAAGGCCGGATCCGCTTGATCGACACGGTGAACCCTGCGGGTGCGCACAGCGAATCGGTGCTGCGTCTTGGCCTGCTGGCCACCGATGTCCCCCTGGAGTCGGGAGGAGCCAGCGCCAACCCGCTTGATGCCGAGCTCTGGGAGGCGCACGGGGCACGTGAACTGGTCGGCCATGACGTAAACCGCGTTGCCAGCGTGCCATTCGACCATGTCCGCCGGGCCACGTCGGCGTTGGTCGACGACAACGGGAAACGTTTGCTTGTGGTCAAGGGCGCGCCCGAACAGGTGCTGGCCAAATGCGCCACCGTGCCCGGTGCGGCGCAGGGCACCTTGGCGTCGCTGTTCGGCGCCGGCCGTCGTGTGGTGGCGGTAGCCGTCAAGCCGGCGGCCGAGCTCACCACGATCACCGCGGACGATGAGTGCGATCTGATGCTCGCCGGCTTCCTGGTCTTTGCGGACGAACCAAAAGCTGCCGCACGACAGTCGCTGGCACAGTTGGCCGCCCTGGGCATCGAGCTGAAGATCGCCACCGGCGATAATGCGGTTGTCGCCGAGAAAGTATGTGCCGATTTGGGTTTGGCATCCCGGGGTACCATCACGGGCGCACAGCTCGAAACGCTGGCCGGCGAGCAGCTGGCTGACGCCGCCCAAAACCACACCATTTTCGCCCGCATATCACCCGAGCAGAAGGCCCGGCTGGTCACCTCCGCGCGGCGCACCGGGCGATCGGTCGGCTTTCTCGGTGACGGTATCAACGACGCGCTGGCATTGCATGCCGCCGATGTCGGGATCTCGGTGGACAGCGCCACCGATGTGGCCAAGGACGCCGCCGATGTGGTGCTGCTCGAGAAGGACCTCGGTGTGCTGGCGACCGGCGTCGCCGAGGGTCGGCGGATTTTCGCTAACACCATCAAATACGTACTGATGGGCACGTCGAGCAACTTCGGCAACATGTTCAGCGCGGCCGCTGCCTCGGCGCTATTGCCGTTTCTGCCCATGCTGCCCAGTCAGATCCTGCTCAACAACCTGCTGTACGACAGCTCGCAGTTGGCGATCCCCACCGACCGCGTCGACGAGGAGCAGCTGCACGCGCCTTCACACTGGAACATTTCGTTCATCCGGCGGTTCATGCTCACGTTTGGACCCATCAGTTCCCTGTTCGACTTCCTGACGTTCGGGTTCATGCTTGGCGTGCTACACGCGGGCGCGGTGGAGTTCCGTACCGGGTGGTTCGTGGAATCGCTTGCCACCCAAACATTGATCATCTTCGCGATCCGCACCCGCAGGATTCCATTTTTCCGCAGCCGACCGGGCCGACTCCTGACGTGCACCAGTCTCACGGTGGTGGTTGTCGGTGTCCTGCTAACCATTTCCCCGCTCGCTCAGCCACTGGGCTTCACCACACTGCCGTGGCAGTTCTTCGCCGCGCTGGGCGCGTTCGTCATCGCCTACCTGATACTGGTGGAGGTGACCAAGACGATCTTCTACGCCGACCCGATACATCTGGCTGATCCCGCCCATCGCACCCGCGGCCGTGCACACCTCATCCATCGGCGTGCTTCGCGGTTCAGTCACGCCGGCCGTATCACCGACCGCGCGGTGCGACCACCGGCCACCGGCCCTCGGGCGCCGGCAAGGTGAGACGCGACGTCGGTTCCGCATTCAACAGGAACGTTTGGCGACGCAGATCACCCTCAAAAGGACAGCAAGAGAACTACGTTCGGGATCCAACAAACGGTCCAGCGCCCCAAGGCTGGATCCGCAAGCGCCTCAGCGGCTTCTTCCGCCCGCCGCCCTCATCGTTCCCGCAGCTCCTGTAACCGCGACCGCGACCAGCGACAAGACGACGCCCGACCGTGGGCGGGCACCTGGGCACGGGTGCCGTTCCCGTCCCGGACAAAGGGAGTTCGACCATTTCGTCGGTGACCAATGCCTCCTGGCGGCAGTGGCTTGGGCGGCTACCGTCATCGACATAAAGCTGGGCATATGGATCGAGAGGAACACGAAATGTCGAATGCCAACAAGCATCCAGGCGTGGTCGTGGGCATCGAACGGTCGGACAGTGCCGGCGCCACTGTGCGTTGGGCGGCGCGTGAGGCGATACTGCGCGATGTTGCGCTCACCATCGTGCCCATCGAGCCCTTGCCGGCATTCGGCTCCGCTGCACGGGTTCTCGCCACCGCTCCTAACGTGGACGAACTGCTCCAGTGGCGCGAGGATGAAGCGCGGAGAATATTTTCCGATGCGATGAAGTCGATCGAAGACGACGCCGACGGCGGAAACGTACCCGAGACCGAGATCAACACCGACCTGTTGTATTCGGCGCACGTGCCGACACTTGTTGACATGTCGGTGGAGGCCCAGATTATGGTGGTCGGTTGTCGCGGTCAGGCCGCGCAGGACGACCGCGGCCCGCATAGGTCGGTAAGCACAAATTTGGTGCACCTCGCCCACTGTCCAGTCGCGGTGATCCACGAGAACGATTCGGGATCATTGCCGTCCGTGCAATTACCGGTGCTCGTCGGCATCGACGGCTCAGCGGGGTCTCAATTGGCGACGCAGATCGCTTTCCAAGAGGCCTCCTGGCGACGTGTGGAATTGGTGGCACTGCACGCCTGTAGTGATGGCGACGCATCAACGATGCCCACTGTGGAATGGTCCGCGCTTCAATCCACGGCGCGCGAAACCCTCGAAGCGGGGCTGGCCGGCTGGCACGAGTGCTATCCCGACGTCAAGGTTCGGCGCATTGTCGTGGACAACGAACCGGCCCATCACCTTCTCAACCAGTCGCAGTCGGCCCAGCTCGTTGTCGTTGGCAGCCGCGGCCGGGGCGGACACCCGGGCATGCTGCTCGGTTCGGTCGCCGCGGGCGTGGTAAAGGAGGTCGGCATACCGGTGATTGTGGCCCGCTATGACTAAAGCCGTCGAGGGAACGACACCAGGTCAACCGCGCGACCGTAGCTCTTGAGCGCCAACATATTAACTGAGCGATCGACGACTTCTGGAATCCAGGAGGCAGGTATGGCCCAGAACTCGGCCAATGGACATTCACGTCGGCAGGTAGCGGCAGGCATCGGGAACTTCGCCGCCGCCACCGTGTTGTGGGTCGCTGCTGTGATGACCGTTTTTCAGGGCATCTCCGCGCTGACCCATGACGAGGTCGTGTTGGTCTGGCCGGATTATCTGTACGAGTTCAACACCACCGCGTGGGGGTGGATCCATATTGTTGTGGGAGTGCTGCTCGCCGCCGTGGCGTTGGGGCTATTCTGGACCGCTACCTGGGCACGAATTGCTGCGATTGTGATCGCTGCGCTATCGATCCTGAGCATGTTCATGTGGCTGCCGCATTCGCCCATCTGGTCCGTCGTGGTAATCGCATTCGACCTCCTCGCCATCTGGGCAGTGGCAAACTGGACGCTTCCGCCGGACCGCCCGTCCCGGAACCAGGCTGACGGCGCGGCGGGCAGCGCTGCGGAGCAGCCCCCGCCATAGCGGAACCGCCCTAGCGGTGGCGATCCGGCCAACCACTGCGCCACCTTAGGCTCTGGCCGACGTTTCGCTCAGTAGTCAGTGCCCAGCCCTAGCCTTCGGCACCGCGGCGTGCCGCTGGACAGACGGATCGCGCACAATCCTTCGTAGTCGGCTCGCGTTGGTCGCGAACCAGATGGATTCCCTCACCATGCAATCTCTTTGCACTGACAGCAGCACAGCATTTCGCTAATGGGTCGACGCGCCGAGAGCGCTGATGGCTGCGCGAATGTCATGTCATCGGATTCTTCCTGGTATGGCCGTACCGAGCTTCATCTGGTACGTCAGTTGCGGGTTGACACAGTTGGCGACCAACTGCGTTACATCACGGGACCTTCGGCCCTAGGGCCGGTTGCGGCGGAAGCGGACCCTTTTCAACGTCGGCGACGAACCTATGAGGAGGCTTGCATGATCCCTCTCTCCGATGACGTTCCGGCCCGCCGTTTCCCGGTGGTCAATGTCATGCTGATCGTGGCCAATTTCGCGGTCTTCTTGTTCTATGAGTTGCCGAACGGGGATGCGGCGGTCAACCAGGCGTCGTTTCATCCCTGCGATGTCAACAACACCTGCCACCTGGGCCTGCCGTGGGGTGTCAGCTGGATCACCGCCATGTTCATGCATGCCGGCTGGGAGCACATTTTGGGCAACATGCTGTTCTTGGCGATCTTCGGCAAGAACGTCGAGGACGCATTCGGGCGGATCGGTTATCTGCTCTTCTACTTCGCCGGCGGATTCGCCGCGACGATGATGCAGACGGCGATGACTCTGTCCTTCGGCAGCGCGTCGGATGCCCAGATACCCAACCTTGGCGCCAGCGGCGCGATCGCCGCCGTGCTGGGCGCCTATTTCGTGCTCTATCCGACCTCTAATATCCGGACGCTGGTGCTGTGGTTCCCGGTCAACATCCCGGCGTGGATCTACCTCGGCGGCTGGTTCCTCTACCAGTTCTTCGAAGGCAACAACGCGTTAGTCCATCCGACGAGCACCGGTGGCAGTGGCGTCGCGTTCTTCGCGCATGTCGGCGGATTCGTCTTCGGTGTGATCGTCGCGGGGGTTCTCACCAGCACTGGACGGGTCACCTCCAAGCGCGCGCGATGGGCGGCAACGTAGGCGTAGCCTTCGTGATGGCGGGGATCGTCGTGTTCGGCATCCGGGTGCGATGGCGCGTTGGGAGGCATGGCAGGTACATCACGACGCCGCGTCGGCGAGGCGGTCGACCTGCTCGAGGCCGGCGACGCACGGGTGAAAGATGAGCCCGTCGAAACCGAGGTCACGGTAGGCGCGCGCGGTGGCCGCCGCGTCCTGCGGCGAGGTCAACATGTCGGCGACGTTGAGAGCCGCGTACTCCGGTTTGAATCCGTAGTAGTCCTGCAGGTGCGCACGGCCGAGCCGGACGGTCTCCTCGCCGCCGAAGGCAAAGTTCACGCTGGCGTGGAGCCGAGGTTGACCTGGGCGGCCCGCCTCCCGCCATGCGTCGCGTACCCGGTCGGCGAACGACGACTGGTTGGCGTAGTCCCGCAGCGCGCCGGCCGACCAGCCATCGCCCGTGGTCGCGACGCGACGGATAGTCGACGGCGACCTCCCGCCGAACAGGACGGGGATGCGCACCGGGGCCGGGCACAGCCCCGTGTCGCCTGCGACCGCCTCGGGGCGCCACGCGGCGCGCAGCAATCCCACCGTCTGATCCAGGACCCGCCCCCGCCGCCCGAAGTCCACCCCGACGGCCGCGTAGTCATCGGGCCGGCTGCCCACCCCCAGGCCCAGGGTCAGCCGGTCACCGGCGAAGTCCGCCACCGTGGCGAGCTGCTTGGCGAGTAGGGCGGCCGGGCAAAGTGGGGCCAGCAAAACGTTTGTGAACAAACCGGGCTTCCGCGAACAACCTCGGTCACCGACATCAACATCGACCTGGTGCTGCACACGTTCGGGCAACCCCCGAGCGCGCCATGGACGGGCTACGGCCACAAGCTCGACGCCGAACAGGCCGAACAAATCCTGGCCGGCGTCGAGCGTCCGCCGACCGGCCACTCGTCCCGGCCGACCGCGGAGGACCGTCCCATGCTCGATGCGCTGGCCGACGACGGCCGCGCACCGCACTCGCGACTGGCCGGATGCACCGGCTGGTCAGTCGCACGGGTGCGCAGGCGGCTGGCGACGCTGGAAGCGTCCGGGGCGTTGCTCTATGACGTCGATCTGCTTCCCGAGCGACTCGGTCACCACCTCAGCGCCATGCTGTGGCTCACGGTGGCACCCCAGCACCTGCACCGCGTCGGTGAACTGATCGCCGCGCATGACCAAATCGCGTTCGCGGCCGCCGTCAGCGGAAGCAAGAACCTCATGGCGGTGGCCATCTGCCGTGACGTCCACGACCTGTATGAGTACCTCACCGACGGCCTCGGTGCGATCGAAGGGGTCCTCACCCACGAGGTCAGCATCCGCACCCAGCGCCTCAAGCAACACGGATCCGTGATCGCGCACGGGCGGCTGATGAACCCGAAGCCGACGCGCGCTTCGCGCGGGTCGGTGGCGGGTTACCGCCCGAGCCGCGAAAGCACCTCGGCGACAACCGAGTCCGCCGGCACGGACACCTGATCGCCCGTCCCCAGGTCCTTCACGCCGACGGTCCCGGACTCGAGGTCCCGCTCGCCCGCCACCAATGCGATCCGGGCGCCGGAGCGGTCGGCGGCCCGCATCGCGCCCTTGAGCCCGCGGTCCCCATAGGCCATGTCGACGCGGACGCCGGCGGCGCGCAGCCGCGCCGCCAGCACCGCCAGCTCGAGCTTGGCCGGCTCGCTCAGCGGCACCGCGAACACGTCGCAGCGCGCGGTCTCCCCCACGGCCTTGCCTTCCGCGCGCAGCGCCAGCAGGGTCCGGTCCACTCCGAGCCCAAATCCGATGCCCGACAAGTCTTGTCCGCCGAGCTGGCGCATCAGGCCGTCGTAGCGGCCGCCGCCGCCGATCCCGGACTGCGCGCCCAGGCCGTCGTGCACGAATTCGAACGTGGTCTTCGTGTAGTAATCCAGCCCGCGCACCATCCGCGGGTTGATGACGTAGGGGACCCCGAGCGCGTCCAGGTGCGCCAGCACCGTGTCGAAGTGCTGCTTGGCGGCATCCGACAGGTGATCGAGCAGGACCGGCGCGTCGGCCGTCATCGCCCGCACCGCGGGCCGCTTGTCGTCGAGGACCCGAAGCGGATTGATCTCGGCGCGCCGTCGCGTCTCGTCATCCAGGTCGAGCCCAAAAAGGAAGTCTTGCAACAGTTCCCGATACTGCGGGCGGCAGCTCTCGTCCCCCAGCGAGGTGATCTCCAGCCGGAAGCCGTCCAGGCCCAGCGAGCGGAAGCCGGCGTCGGCGACGGCGATCACCTCGGCGTCCAGCGCGGGATCGTCGACGCCGATCGCCTCCACCCCGACCTGCTGCAGCTGGCGATAGCGGCCGGCCTGCGGGCGCTCATAGCGGAAAAACGGTCCCGCATAACAGAGTTTCACCGGGAGCGCGCCGCGGTCGAGGCCGTGTTCGATCACCGCGCGCACCACCCCGGCCGTCCCCTCCGGCCGCAGCGTCACCGAGCGGTCACCGCGGTCGGCGAACGTGTACATCTCCTTGGCGACGACGTCGGTGGATTCGCCTACGCCGCGCGCGAATAGGGCGGTGTCCTCGAAGATCGGCAGCTCGACGTCGCCGTAGCCGGCCCGGCGGGCCGCGGCGATCAGGCGAGAGCGCACCGCGACGAACTGCGCCGAATCGGGCGGGAGGTAGTCGGGAACCCCCTTGGGTGCCGAAAACGAGGAAAACTCCGTCACCGGCTCAGGCCCTCGAGGAACGGGTTGAAACGCCGCTCCGCGCCGATGGTGGTGGCCGGGCCGTGCCCCGGCAGCACGACGGTGTCGTCGTCGAGCACCAGCAGCTTGTCGAGGATCGACGTGAGCAGGTCGCGGCCGCTGCCGCCGAACAGGTCGGTGCGGCCCACCGAGCGCTCGAACAGCGTGTCACCGGTGAACACCGCGTCACTTCCGTCTTTGCTCGCCCCCGAGACGCGGAAGACCACCGACCCGCGGGTGTGCCCCGGCGTGTGATCGACGTTGACGGTCACGCTGCCCAGGTCGAGCTTGTCGCCGTCGCGGTCCAGCTCCACCACCTGCTTGGGCTCGCGAAAGAAGGCGCCCGCCGCCACCTGCGCCAGCCGTGGTCCGAGGCCGAAGATCGGGTCGGTCAGCATGAATCGGTCCTCGGGGTGGATGTAGGTGGGGCAGCCGAAGGTGTCGGACACCTTCTGGGCCGACCACATGTGGTCGATGTGCCCGTGGGTGAGCAGCACCGCGGCCGGGGTCAGCCGGTTCTCGTCGAGGATTCGCCGCAGCGCGCCCATCGCACGCTGACCGGGATCGACGATGACGGCGTCGGTTCCGGGGCGTTCGGCCAGCACATAGCAGTTGCACGCCAGCATGCCGGCGGGGAATCCGGTGATCAACACGGTTCCCAGTTTCCCACGGGGGCCGGTTGGCGCCCGTCACGGCGCCCACATTAGCCTGGGCTGGCTACCCGGGCCCTATTGACCGACATGGAGGCATACCGGCCGTGCCGACCAACGAACAGCGACGCGCCAACGCCAAGCGCAAACTCGAACGGCAGCTGGAACGCCGGGCGAAGCAGGCCAAGCGCCGCCGCGCCATGGTGATCGCCGGCGGCTCGATCGTGGCGGTGGCCGTGATCGCGGCAGTGGTGATCGCCATCGTCAACACCAAACACGAGCACAAGAGCAACACCGCGGCGACGAGCACCCCCGCCGCCAGCAGCGCCCCGGCGACGACGGCCGCCGGGCCGACGCCGCCCGTTCCGCCGCTGCCCGCGTTCACGCCGTCGGCCAACCCGGGCGCAAACTGCCAATACCCGGCGTCGTCGGACCCGGCCGCCAAAAAGGTCAAGCCGCCGCGCACCGGCAAGGTCCCGACGGACCCGGCCCAGGTGAGCGCGAGCATGACGACCAGCCAGGGCAACGTCGGCCTGATGCTGGCCAACAACGAATCACCTTGCACCGTCAACAGTTTCGCGAGCCTGATCGGCCAGAAGTACTTTGACAACACCAAATGCCACCGGCTGACCACCTCGGAGACGCTGGGCGTCTTGCAATGTGGCGACCCCAAGGGCGACGGCACCGGCGGCCCCGGCTATCAATTCGCCAACGAGTACCCGACCGATCAATACCCGCCCAACGACCCCAAGCTGCAGCAGCCGGTGCTCTACCCGCGCGGCACCCTGGCGATGGCCAATGCCGGGCCCGGCACCAACGGCAGCCAGTTCTTCATGGTCTACAAGGACTCTCAGCTGCCGCCGCAATACACCGTCTTCGGCACCATCCAGGCCGACGGGCTGGCCACCCTGGACAAGATCGCCAAAGCCGGGGTCGCCGGCGGCGGCGAAGACGGGCCGCCGGCCAGCGAGGTCACCATCAAGTCGCTGCTGCTCGACTAAACCCGGAGCAGCGCTGTACCCGCGCGGGACCATCGCCGCGGCCACCTCCGGACCCAACACCAACGAGAGCCAGTTCTTCATGGCGTACCGGGACGCCGAGATGCTTTCGCCGCGCTTGCGATCGCCGCTCAAGCTGATGGCGGCGACCCGCCGCGCCCGACTTTCGCCGCGCTTGCGATCGCCGCTAAGCAGCGGAGGTCACCCGGTAGACGTCGTAGACGCCTTCGACGTTGCGCACGACGTTGAGCAGATGCCCGAGGTGCTTGGGGTCGCCCATCTCGAAGGTGAACCGGCTGATCGCGACCCGGTCACCCGAGGTGGTGACCGACGCGGACAGGATGTTGACCTTCTCGTCGGCCAGCGCGCGCGTCACGTCGGACAGCAGCCGGTGCCGGTCGAGCGCCTCGACCTGGATGGCGACCAGGAACACCGACGACGCCGACGGCGCCCACAGGACCTCGATGATGCGCTCGGACTGCTGTTGCAGCGACGCGGCGTTGGTGCAGTCGGTGCGGTGCACGCTGACCCCGCCACCGCGGGTGACGAAGCCCATGATCTGGTCGCCGGGCACCGGCGTGCAGCACTTGGCCAGCTTGGTCAGCACGCCCGGGGCGCCCGGGACCGAGACCCCGACCTCGTCGCTGCTGCGCGGGCGCCGCAGCATGGTGGTCGGCGTGGAGCGCTCGGCGAGTTCCTCCTCGGCCTGGTCGATGCCGCCGAGCTCGGCGAGCAGCCGCTGCACGGCGTGCTTCGCCGACACGTGCCCCTCACCGATCGCGGTGTAGAGCGCCGACACATCGGCGTAATGCAGCTCGCGGGCGACGGCGGCCATGGACTCGCCATTCACCAAGCGCTGCAACGGAAGTCCGCCGCGGCGCACCTCGCGGGCCATCGCGTCCTTGCCGGCCTCCAGCGCCTCTTCCCGCCGCTCCTTGGCGAACCACTGCCGGATCTTGGCCTTGGCGCGCGGCGACACCACGAACTGCTGCCAGTCCCGCGACGGCCCGGCGTTGGGTGCCTTGGACGTGAAAACCTCGACGACTTCGCCGTTTTCGAGCTTGCGTTCCAGCGCCACCAGCCGGCCGTTCACCCTGGCGCCGATGCAGCGGTGGCCGACCTCGGTGTGCACCGCGTAGGCGAAGTCGATCGGCGTCGAGCCCGTCGGCAGGGTGATGACGTCGCCCTTGGGCGTGAAGACGAAGATCTCCTGGACGGCGAGGTCATAACGCAGCGACTCCAGGAACTCGCCCGGGTCGGCCGCCTCCCGTTGCCAGTCGAGCAGCTGACGCATCCAGGCCATGTCGTCGATTTCGGCGGCGGCGTGCGGATGCGGAAGTCCGTTGCGGCCCTTGGCTTCCTTGTAGCGCCAGTGCGCGGCGATGCCGTATTCGGCGGTGCGGTGCATGTCGCGGGTGCGGATCTGCACCTCCAGGGGCTTGCCCTCCGGCCCGACGACGGTGGTGTGCAACGACTGGTAGACGCCGTATCTGGGCTGGGCGATGTAATCCTTGAACCGCCCCGCCATCGGCTGCCACAGCGAGTGCACCACGCCGACAGCGGCGTAACAGTCCCGGATCTCGTCGCACAGTATGCGGATGCCGACCAGGTCGTGGATGTCGTCGAAGTCGCGGCCCTTGACGATCATCTTCTGATAGATCGACCAGTAGTGCTTGGGGCGGCCCTCCACCGTCGCCTTGATCTTCGACCCGTTCAGCGTGTTGATGATCTCGGTGCGGACCTTGGCCAGGTAGGTGTCCCGCGACGGCGCGCGGCCGGCGACCAGCCGCACGATCTCCTCGTACTTCTTGGGGTGCAGGATCGCGAACGACAGGTCCTCCAGCTCCCACTTGACGCTGGCCATGCCCAGCCGATGCGCAAGCGGCGCAATCACTTCCAGCGTCTCGCGGGCCTTGCGCGCCTGCTTCTCCGGCGGCAGGAAGCGCATGGTGCGCATGTTGTGCAGCCGGTCAGCGACCTTGATCACCAGCACCCGGGGATCGCGGGCCATGGCGGTGATCATCTTGCGGATGGTCTCGCCCTCGGCGGCGCTGCCCAGCACCACCCGGTCCAGCTTGGTCACGCCGTCGACGAGGTGGCCGACCTCCTCGCCGAATTCCTCGCTCAAAGCCTCGAGGGTGTAACCGGTGTCCTCGACGGTGTCGTGCAGCAGCGCGGCCACCAAAGTGGTGGTGTCCATGCCCAATTCGGCCAGGATGTTGGCGACCGCCAGGGGGTGGGTGATGTAGGGGTCACCGGAGTGGCGCAACTGGGTGGCGTGCCGCTCGTCGGCGACCTCGAAGGCGCGCTGCAGCATCGACAGGTTGGCCTTGGGGTAGATCTCGCGGTGCACCGCCACCAACGGCTCGAGCACCGGGTTCAGCGTGCTGCGCTGGGCGGTCATCCGGCGGGCCAGCCGCGCCCGGACCCGGCGCGAGGCGCTGGTCTTCTCGACCGGCGGCTCCGGGAGCTCCAGCAGGGGTTCCGTGACTTCGGCCGGCGCGTCGAGGGCTTGCGCCGCGCTCTTCTCGTCAGCCACGTTGGTCACCTCCGACCTCGAGGATATCGCTTATGTCCGATTGCCCCGCTTCTCTTCGGCCCGTTCCGGGCCGCATCGTCGCGTCGCTTGGAACCCGGCACTAGGTTCTGCTCAGGCTGTATACCGGCAACGGCGCGACCGCCTCGCGACCGCCCAGCGCGGTGAGTTCCATCACCACCGCGGCCGCGGTCACGTGGGCCCCGGCGCGTTCCAGCAACCGCGCGGCGGCGCGGAGGGTGCCGCCGGTGGCGAGCACATCGTCGATGATCACAACGTTTCGGCCGCGCAGATCGATCCCGTCGGCGGGGATCTCCAGGGTGGCGGTGCCGTATTCCAGGGCGTACTGCTCGGCGTGCACCGGCGGTGGCAGCTTGCCGGACTTGCGAATGGCCAGCACACCGGTGCCCAGCCGGCCGGCGACGGCCGCGGCGACCAGAAAACCGCGGGAGTCGATGCCGGCCACCAGGTCCGTGCCGGACGCGACGCCGACCAACGCGTCGACGACCGCCGTCATGCCGTTGCGATCGGCGAACAACGGGGTCAGGTCCTTGAATTGGACGCCGGGCTGCGGAAAGTCGGCCACGTGCCGCGTCAGCGACGTGATCAGCTCGGCCACCGGCGCAGTCCCGCCGTCGCCGGTCACTCGACCAGGGCCCATCGGTCCATGTTCCAGCCCGCGCCCCAGCGGGTGGGGTTCCGGCTCACGGCGTACATCTTTTTCGACGTGAGCAGCGTGCGCTGCTGGCGGTACAGGGGCAGGGTCGGCATGTCGGCCCACAGTATCGGAGCCGCCTGCGCCAGCAGCCTGGCCCGCTCGGCGGGGTCGGCCGACACCGCGAGCGCGCTGATCGCGCCGTCGACCTGGGGATTCGAGTAGCCGGACAGGTTGTTGCCGTTGCCGCTGTGCAGGTCGTAGGCGTCCATCGCCGACGAACCGGTCGACCCGCTGCCGGTGGCCCCGCCGGTGCTGGCCACCAGCACGTCGATCTTGCCGTCCCGCAGCGCCTGGGGCCCCGACGTGTCCAGGTTGACGGTGACGACGGTGATGCCGGCCGCCGCGCACGATTTGGTGATCACCCCCACGGTCACCGCCAGCCGCGCGTTGGGTCCCTGGTAACCGATGCGCGCCGTCAGGGGCGCGCCCCCCAGCGCATCGCGGGCGGCGGCCGGGTCCGCCTTGCCGAACGGGCCGGCCTCGGCGGCACCCTCCCCGGCGGCGACGGCGTCCTCGGTGGCCGGCTGCAGGCGCGAATTGGCGATCGGCGCCCCGGCGTCATGCGCGATCGAGTCGCGCGGCGTGCACAGCGCGAACGCGCGCCGGGCCTTCGGCTGCGACAACGGTCCCTGCGGCGCGAAGATCAGCTGCTCGATGCCGTCCGACGGCGATTCGGCGCGCTCGTAATTGTCGGGGGTGGCCAGCGTCCCGGACGAGCCGGTCGCGACGTCGACCACGTCGACGCTCCGGTTGTTGACCCGGTCCTGGATGTCGGGCCCCTGCGGCCACACGGTGATCCGCTTGGTGATCGGCTTGGCGCCCCACCAGCGATCGTTGGCGACGAGCACCACGGCGCCGCCGCTGAGCATCGATTCGATCTTGTACGGCCCCGACGAGGGGAAGCGCTTCAGATCCAGGCCGGGCTTGAGATCCCAGGTGGTGTTCCACAGCTTCGCGATCTGCTGCACCACCTGCGTGTTGTTGCTCAGCAGCGCGGCGGTCACGTCCACGTTCAGCTGATCGGCGATGACGTGCGACGGCATCAGCGAGGTCGCGGCGAACAGCTGGTTGTAGTCGACGAGCCCGCGATCCGGGACGAAGGACACCCGGGCCTTTTTCTGGCCCGGAATGCACTCGATGTTGGCGATGTCGACGTAGCCGGCTTGGCTGGCGGCGTCGAAACCGGGAAACCGGCCGGATTGCGCCGCCCAGGCCAGGACCAGGTCGTCGCAGGTCACCGGCTTGCCGTCGCTGTAGACGGCGTTGTCGGCGATCTGGTAGTCGAGGACCAGCGGCGAACCGCCGACAACCGAGACGGTCCCGAAGTCGTGGTCGGCGACGACCTGCCCGTCCGGCCCGTGATAGCCGAAGCCGGCGAGCGTGCGGGCGAACGCCTGCGCCCCCGCCGATGCCGCGCCGACGACGGTGTTCGTGTTGTAGGTGTCCAGCGGGCCGTCGACCACGTAGTCGATCTTCGAAGCGGCGCTACCCGAGCACGCCGTCAGCGTGCAGGCCGCCACGAGCGTCGCGACCAACCCGACGGATGCGGACCCCCGTAGCCCACGCCAGCCGGCCCGCACCATCTGGCCTACCGCCGGCCGGCGTTTCGCTTGCCGGTCGGACGCCGGGTGCCGGTGGGACGTACCGGGCGTGCGCCCGGCGCCGGCTTGTTGGCCGCGGGCTTGCTGGGCGCCGGCACCGCTTCGGCGCCCTGCTCGGGGGGCTCTTCGGTGGTGTCCTCGGAGATCTCGGCGGCCGACACGTCCGACTCCCCGTGGGAGGGCTTGCGCCGCTTGTGCACCCGGCGGGTGTGGGTTCGCACCAGATCGGTGCGTTCGCGCAGGGTGACCAGCAGGGGGGTGGCGAAGAAGATCGAGGAGTAGGTGCCGACCATGATGCCCACCAGCTGCACCAGCGCCAGGTCCTTCAGCGTGCCGACGCCCAGCAGCCAGACCGCCACGACCATCAGCGCCAGCACCGGCAGCACGCCGATCAGGCTGGTGTTGATCGAGCGCATGAACGTCTGGTTGATCGCCAGGTTGGCGTGCTCGGCGAAGGTGCGCCGGTTGGTGTGCTGGAAGTCGCGCGTGTTCTCCTCGACCTTGTCGAACACGATGACGGTGTCGTAGAGCGAGAAACCCAGGATCGTCAGCAGCCCGATGACCGTGGCCGGGCTGACCTCGAAGCCCACCAGCGAGTAGACGCCGGCGGTGACGGTCAGGTCGAAACACATCGTGGTCAGCGCGGAGATCGCCATGTAGCGCTCGTAGCGCAGGGTGATGTACAGGCTGACCAGCGCCAGGAACACCACCAGCGCGATCAGCGCCTTCTTGGTGATCTGATCGCCCCAGGTCTCCGACACCGCCGAGTCGCTGATGGCCTGCTTGCTCGGCTTGCCGTCGGTGCCCTTGGGCTGGAACGCGTCGAACAGGGCGTTGCGCAGCTTGGTTGTCTGGTCGTTGGTCAGCGTTTCCGAGCGGATCTGCACCGTCGCCGAGGCGCCGTTGCCGACGATGACCACCGACTCCGGGTCCTTGCCGATGGTCTTCCGGAAGACGTCGGACACTTGCGCCGTCTGGGCGGTTCCACGGGGCATCGACACGGTGGTGCCGCCCTTGAAGTCGATCCCGAAGGTGAAGCCCCGCAAGACGATGCTGAGGATGGCGATCGCGACCATCGCGCCGCTGATGCCGTACCACAGCCGCCGTCGCCCGACCACCTCGAACGCGCCGGTGCCGGTGTAGAGCCGGGAGATGAAGCTGTGGTGCGGCAGCTGGGCGCCGCCGGTCAGCTCGACCGCGTCACTCATGCGCTATCCCCGCCCCGTCTTCGTGGCCGCCGCGGCGTGGCGTTCGCGCGCGACCTGCTGCACGGCCCCCAGGCCGTTGTACGCCGGCTTGGCCAGCGTCGGCGACTTGGAGGCCAGGTAGAGCAGCGGCCACGTCACCAGGAACACCACCACCAGGTCGAGGATCGTGGTGAGGCCCAACGTGAACGCGAAGCCCTTCACCTGGCCGATGGCCAGGAAGTACAGCACCGCGGCGGCCAGGAACGTCACCGCATTGCCCGACACGATCGTCTTGCGGGCCCGCACCCAGCCCCGTGGCACCGCCGAGCGGAACGAACGGCCCTCACGGATCTCGTCCTTGATGCGTTCGAAGAACACCACGAACGAGTCGGCGGTGGTGCCGATACCGATGATCAGACCCGCGATGCCCGCGAGGTCCAGGGTGTAGTTGATATAGCGGCCCAGCAGCACCAGGATCGCGAAAACCATTGCGCCGGAAGCGGTGAGCGACAACGCGGTGAGCAATCCGAGCACCCGGTAGTACAGCAACGAATACAGCAACACCAGGACCAGGCCGATCGCGCCCGCCATCAGGCCGGCCCGCAGCGACGTCAATCCCAGTGTGGCCGAGACGGTTTGGGCCTCCGAGGATTCGAACGACAGCGGCAGCGAGCCGTACTTGAGGACATTGGCCAGCTGACGGGCGGTCGACGCGGTGAACGGCGGGTCGCCGCCGGTGATCTGGGTCCGCCCGCCGGGAATGGCCTCCTGGATCATCGGGGCGCTGACCACTTGGGAGTCCAGGGTGAAGGCGGTCTGGGTGCCGACGTGGGCGGCGGTGAAGTCGGCCCAGGTGTTCGCGGCGCCGGGCTTGAACTGCAGGTCGACGACGTAGCCGATGCCGCGCTGGTTCATGCTCGACGTCGCGTTCTCGATCTGGTCGCCGCTGATGATCGACGGCCCCAGCAGGTAGGCGACCTTGTGGTCGGTCGAGCAGGTCACCAGGGGCAGCGCCGGGTCGTCGTTGCCGGCCAGGATGTCGTCCTTCTTATCGCATTGGGTCGCCTGGAACTGCAGGGCGAGGTACTGGATGCCCTGGCGCGTGCTCTGCCGCCACTCCTTCTCCTCGGCGATGCGGTCGGCGAGATCCTTGCGCGGGTCGGGCGGCGCGGGCGCTGGGCCCGGCGCGGGTGCGGCAGACGGCGCGGGCGCGGGGGCCGGCGTGGGCGCGGGGCTGGGCGCCGGGCTCGGCGGCGGGTCCTGCGGGTAGGGCCTCGGTTGCGCGCCCGGCTGGCCGGGCGCGGGCTGCGCCGGGGGCGGCGGCTGGCCGGGAGCCGGCCCGCCCGGAGGCAGCGGCTGTCCGGGAGCCGGGGCGTCCGGCGGGGGCGCCTGGACCGGGGGCTTGGACTGAGCGGCCTGCGCCGGCATCGAGTTGAGCACCGGCCGGATGTACAGCCGCGCGGTCTGTCCGAGGTTGCGCGCCTCGCTGCCGTCGCTGCCGGGCACCGTGATAACCAGGTTGTCGCCGTCGACCACGACCTCCGAACCGGACACGCCCAGCCCGTTGACCCGCGCGCTGATGATCTGTTGCGCCTGCGCCAAGGCATCCCGGCTCGGGCGCGAGCCGTCCGGCGTGCGGGCGGTCAGCGTGACGCGGGTGCCGCCCTGCAGGTCGATGCCGAGCTTCGGCACGGCCCGCTTGTCGCCCGTGAGAAACACCAGCAGATAGACGCCGATCAGCAACAATAAGAAAACCGACAGGTAGCGGGCAGGGTGCACCGGCGCGGAAGACGATGCCACGTTCCTCGTATCTCCTTGAGATTCGGTTTCTTACCCCCGACAGAGCCTAATGGCGATCGCGGGCCCGGCGTAGCCGGGCGCGGCGGGTCGCCACCATCGGCCTGGTGTCGGGCGCCTTCTTGTCGTGCACGCGGCCTATCGGCCCGGGTCGGTCAGCCCCTCGGACTCTTCCAGGTGGTCGGCGCCCTCGTCCGGGAGGTCGGCGACGTCGTCGAGGTCGGCGGGCTCGTCGGGCAGGATCTTGTCCCGCACGGCCAGCTTCATCCAGGTGGTCACCACGCCGGGCGCGATCTCCAATTCGACGGTGTCGTCGGTGACCGCGACGACGGTGGCCTCCAGCCCGGACGTGGTGTGGACCCGGTCGCCGGGCCGCAACGACTCCTGCAGGTCGATGGTGGCCTGCATCGCCCGCCGCTGGCGACGCGACCCGAAGTACATCAAGGCGCCCATGATGAGCACGAACGGCAACAACAAGACCAAACTCTCCATACGGCCAGTCTGCCAGTACCGCAGGTCGCAACCCACTGACCCCGCTGACTCGCGCCTGAGCGGATAGGCTTTAACGGCGACGTGACAGCCGCGCCGCGGTGAGGAGGACGTCGTGGCCAGCCTCGAGCAGACTCGCCAGCTGGTCACCGAAATCCCCGGTCCCGCATCGCTGGAGCTGAACAAGCGCCGGGCCGCGGCGGTGTCGCGCGGGGTGAACGTCTCGGTGCCGGTCTTCGTGGCGCGCGCCGGCGGCGGCATCGTCGAGGACGTCGACGGCAACCGGCTCATCGACCTGGGATCCGGCATCGCGGTGACCACCATCGGCAACTCGTCGCCCCGCGTGGTGGACGCGGTGCGCGCGCAGGTCGACGACTTCACCCACACGTGCTTCATGGTGACGCCGTACGAGGAGTACGTCGCGGTCGCCGAGGAACTCAACCGGATCACGCCGGGCTCGGGCGAGAAGCGCTCGGTGCTGTTCAACTCCGGCGCCGAGGCCGTCGAGAACGCCGTCAAGGCTGCGCGGTCGTACACCCGCAAGCCCGCGGTGGTGGCGTTCAACCACGCCTATCACGGGCGCACCAACCTGGCGATGGCGCTCACCGCCAAATCCATGCCCTACAAGAGTGGCTTCGGCCCGTTCGCGCCGGAGGTCTACCGCGCGCCGCTGTCCTATCCCTACCGGGACGGACTGCACGACAAGGAACTGGCCACCGACGGCGAAAAGGCCGCCGCGCGGACCATCGGGATCATCGAGAACCAGGTCGGCGCCGACAGCCTGGCCGCCGTCATCATCGAGCCGATCGCCGGCGAGGGCGGATTCATCGTTCCCGCCGAGGGATTCCTGCCCGCCCTGCTCGACTGGTGCCGAAAGAACGACGTGGTGTTCATCGCCGACGAGGTGCAGACCGGGTTCGCGCGCACCGGCGCGATGTTCGCCTGCGAGCACGAGGGCCCGGCGGGCCTGGTGCCCGACCTGATCTGCACCGCCAAGGGCATCGCCGACGGACTGCCGCTCTCGGCGGTCACCGGCCGCGCCGAGATCATGGACGCGTCCCATGTCGGCGGTTTGGGCGGCACCTTCGGCGGAAACCCCATCGCATGTGCGGCGGCACTGGCCACCATCGCCACGATCGAGAGTGACGGACTGATCGAGCGGGCGCGCCAGCTGGAACGGCTGATCACCGAACCGTTGTTGCGCCTGCAGGCCGGTGACGACCGGATCGGCGACGTCCGCGGCCGGGGCGCCATGATCGCCATGGAGCTGGTGAAGTCGGGAACCACCGAGCCCGACGCGGAACTGACCCAGAAGCTGTCCACCGCCGCCCACGCCGCCGGGGTCATCGTGTTGACGTGCGGCATGTTCGGCAACATCATCCGGCTGCTGCCGCCGCTCACGATCAGCGACGAGCTGTTGATCGAGGGAATCGACATCCTGGGCGGGATCCTGGGCGACCTCTAGACCCGGGGAGCCCGTGGGTGCGCAATCTCACACCGCACGCAGATGACCCGATCATTGAGGAATACCCGTTAGTTTAACTAACGTTCTATCTATCAGCGCAGCGTCGCGCGACCGAATTACTTCTGAAACCAATCGAGGGAAGCTGTATGTCGACTACCACTACTGCCGAAGAACGCCTCGCACGCCGAGTAGACGACCTCACCGCTAACGACGCACAGTTCGCCGCCGCCCGGCCCGACCCGGCCGTGGCCGCGGCCCTCGAACAGCCCGGCCTGCGACTGCCCGAGATCATCCGCACCGTGCTGGACGGCTACGCCGACCGACCCGCGCTGGGCCAGCGCGTCGTCGAGTTCGTGAAGGACCCCAAGACGGGCCGCACCACGCTCGAGCTGCTCCCCCGCTACGAGACCATCACCTACCGTGAGGTCGGCGACCGCGTCGCCGCGCTGGCGCGCGCCTTCAGCCATGACTCGCTGCGCGCCGGCGACCGGGTCTGCGTGCTCGGCTTCAACAGCGTTGACTACGCCACCATCGACATGGCGTTGGGCGTCGCCGGCGCGGTGTGCGTTCCGCTGCAGACCAGCGCCGCCGTCACCCAGCTGCAGCCGATCGTCGCCGAGACCCGGCCGAGCCTGATCGCCTCCAGCGTCAACCAGCTGCCCGAAGCCGTCGAGCTGATCCTGAGCGGTGACGCGCCGGCCAAACTCGTGGTGTTCGACTACCACCCCGAGGTCGACGACCAGCGCGAGGCCCTCGAGGCGGCCCGCGAGCGGCTGGCGGACACCGCCGTGGTCGTCGAGACCGCGGCCGACGTCCTCGAGCGCGGGAAATCGCTGCCCGACACGCCTCTCCCGGCGCCGCAGGACGAGGACCCGCTGGCGCTGCTCATCTACACCTCCGGCAGCACCGGCGCGCCCAAGGGCGCGATGTACCCGCAGAGCAACGTCGGCAAGATGTGGCGCCGCGGCAGCAAGAACTGGTTCGGGGAAAGCGCCGCCTCGATCACCCTCAACTTCATGCCGATGAGCCACGTCATGGGCCGCGGGATCCTCTACGGCACCCTCGGCAACGGCGGCACGGCCTACTTCGCCGCCCGCAGTGACCTCTCGACGCTGCTCGAGGATCTCGAGCTGGTCCGCCCGACCGAGATGAACTTCGTGCCGCGGATCTGGGAGACCCTGTTCGGGGAATTCCAGCGCCAGGTCGACCGGCGGTTGCCCGAAGGCGCCGACACGGCGGGCCCCGAGGCCCGCGAGATTGTGGCGGCCCAGGTCCTCGAGGAACAGCGGCAGTACCTGCTCGGTGGCCGGTTCATCTTCGCGATGACCGGCTCCGCGCCGACCTCCCCCGAGCTGCGGAACTGGGTGGAGTCGCTGCTCGAAATGCACCTGCTGGACGGCTACGGCTCCACCGAGGCCGGCATGGTGCTGTTCGACGGCGAGATCCAGCGCCCGCCGGTGGTCGACTACAAGCTGGTCGACGTCCCGGACCTGGGCTACTTCGCCACCGACCGGCCGTACCCGCGCGGCGAACTGCTGCTCAAGACCGAGAACATGTTCCCCGGCTACTACAAGCGGGCCGAGACCACCGCCAACGTGTTCGACGAGGACGGCTACTACCGCACCGGCGACGTCTTCGCCGAGGTCGCCACCGACAAGCTGGTGTACGTCGACCGCCGCAACAACGTGCTCAAGCTCGCGCAGGGCGAGTTTGTCACCCTGGCCAAGCTGGAGGCGGAGTTCGGCAACAGCCCGCTGGTGCGCCAGATCTACATCTACGGCAACAGCGCGCAGGCCTACCTGCTGGCCGTCGTGGTGCCCACCGAGGAGGCCCTGGCGCGCTACCAGCCCGATGAGCTGAAGCCGCTGATCGCCGACTCGCTGCAGAACGTCGCACGAGACGCCGGCCTGCAGTCCTACGAGGTGCCGCGCGACTTCCTCATCGAGACCACGCCGTTCAGCCTGGAGAACGGCCTGCTGACCGGCATCCGCAAGCTGGCGTGGCCGAAGCTCAAGCAGCACTACGGCGAGCGGCTCGAAGCGCTGTATGCGGAGCTGGCACAGGGCCAGGCCAACGAGCTGAGCGAGCTGCGCCGCAGCGGCGCCGACGCGCCGGTCCTGCATACCGTGAGCCGCGCCGCGGCCGCCATGCTGGGCACCGCGGCCAGCGACCTTTCACCCGAGGCGCACTTCACCGACCTGGGCGGGGATTCCCTGTCCGCCTTGACGTTCGGGAACCTGCTGCGCGAGATCTTCGACGTCGACGTGCCGGTGGGCGTCATCGTCAGCCCGGCCAACGACCTGCGGGCCCTCGCCGAGTACATCGAGGCCGAGCGCAAGGGCACCAAGCGGCCTACGTTCGCTGCGGTGCACGGGCGTGACGCGACCGAGGTGCGCGCCGGCGACCTTACGCTCGACAAATTCCTCGAGGCGTCGACGCTGGCCGCCGCGCCCGAGCTGCCGAAGCCCGCCTCCGAGGTGCGAACGGTGCTGCTGACCGGCTCCACCGGCTTTCTCGGCCGCTACCTGGCGCTCGAGTGGCTCGAGCGGATGGATCTGGTCGACGGCAAAGTGATCGCGCTGGTGCGGGCCCGCTCCGATGAGGAGGCCCGCGCCCGGCTGGACAACACCTTCGGCGGTGCTGAGTTTGAAGGCGATCCCGCGCTGCTGGCGCATTACCAGGAGCTGGCCGCCGCACACCTCGAGGTCCTCGCCGGCGACAAGGGTGAGGCCAACCTGGGCCTGGACCAGGCGACCTGGCAGCGGCTGGCCGACACCGTCGACCTGATCGTCGACCCGGCGGCCCTGGTCAACCACGTGCTGCCGTACAGCGAGCTGTTCGGCCCCAACGCGCTGGGCACCGCCGAGCTGATCCGGATCGCGCTGACCACCAAGCAGAAGCCCTACGTCTACGTGTCGACGATCGGGGTCGGCGACCAGATCGAGCCGGGCAAGTTCGTCGAGGACGCCGACATCCGCCAGATCAGCGCGACGCGGGCGATCAACGACAACTACGCCAACGGCTACGGCAACAGCAAGTGGGCCGGCGAGGTGTTGCTGCGCGAGGCCCACGACCTGTGCGGGCTGCCCGTGGCGGTGTTCCGGTGCGACATGATCCTGGCCGACACCACCTACGCGGGCCAGCTCAACCTGCCGGACATGTTCACCCGGCTGATGCTGAGCCTGGTCGCCACCGGCGTGGCGCCCGGTTCGTTCTACGAGCTGGACGCCGACGGCAACCGGCAGCGCGCGCACTACGACGGCCTTCCGGTCGAGTTCATCGCCGCGGCGATCTCCACGCTGACGGCCCAAGAGGGCTACGAGACGTACCACGTGATGAATCCGTACGACGACGGCATCGGCCTCGACGAGTACGTCGACTGGCTCGTCGACGCCGGTTACCCGATCCTGCGCATCGCCGACTACGGCGAGTGGTTGCGCCGGTTCGAGCGCACGATGCGGGCCCTGCCGGAACGGCAGCGCCAGTACTCACTGCTGCCGCTGCTGCACAACTACCAGCAGCCGGAGGAGCCGCTCCGCGGATCGTTGGCGCCGACCGACCGGTTCCGCGCCGCGGTGCAGGAGGCGAAAATCGGGCCGGACAAGGACATCCCGCACATCTCGGCGCCGATCATCGTCAAGTACGTCACCGACCTGCAGTTGCTCGGACTGCTCTGACGCCCTAGCCCTGAGGGTGGGGCCAGCGCAGATACGGGGCGCCCCGCGAGCCGGCCGCCGCCGCCGCATCCTGGCGGCGGCGCCAGCCGCGCTTCGGCTCCCCCTCCGACCCGTAGCGATCCACCCGCGGCTTGGTCAGCGCGCCCGACGATACCTCGGACGAGTCCTGCGGCCCGGACACGTAGGCCGGTTCGCCGCCGGGCACCGGCGCTTCGGGCCTCTCGGCGTATCCCGGGGGTTCGACGTCGCGCGCGAGCCGGACCGCCGTGCGCGCCAACACAACGCCGCCCACGAAGACGATCAGCGCGCCGAGGCCGGAGAAGTAGGAAACCTCCAGCGCGGCCCGTTTGCGCTCGGTCGCGGCGATCGGATCGCCCGCGGACCCGATGCCCAGCAGCGGTGCGACCTGGCCGCCGACCACGAACCACGCGCCGGAAAGGACGGCCAGCCAGCCGCCCAGCATCGCGGGGATGCGATTCCCCGCGACGATCAGCAGCAGGCCGCCGACCACCGTCGCCGCCCCCGGAAGCACCTCGAGCCAGCCGCGCGCCGGCGACCACGCCCAGTCCTGGTCGGGCGTGTAGGCGAAATTGAAATGGGGGCCGACGAATGGGATCAACGCACCCCAAGCACCCAGGATCACCAGGATCAATCCGCTGATCGCGCCGCGGGAACGCGGCATGGTCAGCGCGCCGGGGTACTCCCTCTCTGCGTATGTCATTCCATCTCCTCTATCGAGCCGGGCCGATTTCCGGCCTCGCGTGGGTACCCGACCGCGCCGGGATATAACCCGCGCGGCGTAAACCGCGGAGATTTAGTGACCGGTGAGGCTGCAGCGACTGGTGTTACCAGGACAGGCCGAGCACCACCAAGACGATGGCGATCACCGGGAAGACGCCCTGGATGAGCGCGGCCCGCGCCTTCTCCGGTGCCGACAGCAGCAGCACGAGCGCGGCGGCGGCCATCGATCCGACGCCAGCCAGCACGAGCGCGACTCCGACGGCCTTATCGCCCATGACCACCGGGGGAATGCCGAGGCCGGTGACGATCGCCAGGAACAGGTTGTAGAAGCCCTGATTGAAGGCGAGCAGCTTGGTGGCCTCGGCCTCTTCGACCGACGTCCCGAACCTGGCCCGGGTTCGGGCCGACGTCCAGGTCAGCGATTCCATCGTGAAGATGTAGACGTGCAAGAGGGCTGCCAGCGCGGCGAAGACCAACCCTGCGGTGAGCATCGCTCCTCCTCGCTCGTCGAACAGGCCCGGTTGCAGCGTCAAGAACAATACCGACCGGCGGTTGCCCGGACTGCCCTGACCCGCAAAGGCACCGGTAGCCAGCTCTCGCAGCTGAGCTACCGGCGCCTCCGCGCGTCGTCAGTCGGGTGGCGTCAGACGCCGGCGTGGTGGCGTCGGCCGAAGAGGCCGCCCCCGGTCCGCCGGTGGAACAGGCCCCCCCGGGGACGCACGTCGGCGCGCGCGTCGCGGGGCGACTCGTCGTACATGGCCGGTCCCGGTGCCGGCGTGGGCGCCAAGGGCGCCGGCTCGGTCGCCACGACGTCGCGCGCGTGCCGAACCGCCACGCGCGCCACGGCGGCCCCGCCCAGGAAGACGATGAGCGCGCCCAGACCGGTGAAGTACGTGACCTCGAGCAGGGCGCGTTTCAGGTCAGTCGACGACGCCGGTTGACCGACGTCGCCGATTTGCAGGCTCGACGCGAAGGCCCGGCCGACCACGAACCAGGCGCCGGCCAAGACCGCCAGCCAGCCGCCGAGCATGGCGCTGGCGCGGTTTCCGGAGACGAGCAGCACCAGGCCGCCCAGCGCGGCGACGACGCCGGGGAACACCTCCAGCCAGCCCTTCGCCGCGGTCCACGTCCACGCCGGGTCGGTCGTGTACGCCCAGTGGATGTTGGGCCCGATGAATGGGATCAGTGCACCCCAAACACCCAGAAGGATCAGGAGCAGCCCGATCACCGCGCCGCGGGTGCGTGGCATGTACGGCGCGCGGGGGCGTTCATAGTCGGGGGTTGTGTGCCTCATCTTCAATCTCCTCGGACAGCTAATTATTGTTGCTGGCCTGGGTACCCCCGTCCGAGGTGACGTAACCGCCAGGCGCGCCTGACCTGGCGCTAGTCGAACAGGCCCGGTTGGCCCAGCCCGGCGGCCCCGGCCGGCGGACTCATGCCCAGGTGCGTCCAGGCCTGCGCGGTGGCCACCCGGCCGCGCGGGGTGCGGGCGACCATGCCGGCCCGCACCAGGAACGGCTCACAGACCTCCTCGACCGTGGCGGCCTCCTCGCCCACCGCCACCGCCAGCGTCGAGACCCCGACCGGGCCGCCGCCGAAGCCGCGGGTCAGCGCCGACAGCACCGCCCGGTCCAGCCGGTCCAGGCCCAGCTCGTCGACGTCGTAGACCGCCAGCGCGGACTTGGCGACGTCGCGGGTGATCACGCCGTCGGCGCGCACCTCGGCGAAGTCCCGGACCCGGCGCAGCAGCCGGTTGGCGATCCGCGGGGTCCCCCGCGAGCGTCGCGCGATCTCGGCGCCGGCCTCGGCGCCCAGCTCGATGCCGAGAATCCCCGCCGAACGCGCCAGCACCCGCTCCAGCTCGGCGGGCTCGTAGAAATCCATGTGCGCGGTGAAGCCGAACCGGTCGCGCAGCGGGCCGGTCAGCGCGCCGGACCGGGTGGTGGCGCCGACCAGGGTGAAGGGCGCCACCTCCAACGGAATCGACGTGGCCCCCGGCCCCTTGCCGACCACCACGTCGACCCGGAAGTCCTCCATCGCCAGGTAGAGCATCTCCTCGGCGGGCCGCGCGATGCGGTGGATCTCGTCGATGAACAGCACGTCGTGCTCGACCAGGTTGGACAGCATCGCGGCCAGGTCGCCCGCGCGCTCCAGCGCCGGACCCGACGTCACCCGCAACGACGAGCCGAGCTCGGCCGCGATGATCATCGCCAGCGAGGTCTTGCCCAGCCCCGGCGGCCCGGACAACAGGATGTGATCCGGCGTGCCGCCGCGGTTTTTGGCCCCCTCGATGACCAGCTGCAGCTGTTCGCGCACCCGCGGCTGACCGATGAACTCCCCCAACGAGCGCGGCCGCAGGCTGACGTCGATGTCGCCCTCGCCCACGGTCAGGGCCGGGGAGACATCGCGGTCGGGATAGTCGTCCGCACCATCAGGGTTCATCGGGACTTACCCAGCAGCGACAGGGCGGCCCGCAGCGCACCGGACGTCGTGGCTTCGCCATTGTGGCGCTCGGCGGCCAGCACCTTGTCGGTCGCCTCCTCGGCCTGCTTGGCGGCGAAACCGAGACCGATCAAAGCCTCCACCACGGGGCCGCGGACCCCGTTGCCGTTGAGGACCGCGGCGCCGGGGGCGGAACCGCCGGCCGGCACCACTTTGTCGCGCAACTCCAGCACCATCCGCTCGGCGCCGCGTTTGCCGATTCCGGGCACCCGGGTCAGCGCGGCGACGTCGCCGTCGTGCAGCGCCTGCCGCAGCGCCGCGGCGTCGTGCACCGCCAACGTCGCCATCGCCAGCCGGGGCCCGACCCCCGACACCGACAGCAGCGTCAAAAACAGGTCGCGGGTGTCGGAGTCGGCGAACCCGTACAGCGTCATCGAGTCCTCGCGGACGACCATCGCGGTGATCAGCCGGGCCTGGCTCCCCCGCCGCAGCGTCGCCAGCGTCGACGGCGTCGCGTTGACCCGGTAGCCGACGCCGGCGGCCTCGATCACCACGTGGTCGAGTGCCACCTCGAGCACCTCCCCGCGCACCGAGGCGATCATCGGGCGGCCTTCAGCTTGGCCTGCAACTTGGCCCGATAGGCGTGCCGTTGCTGCGCGGCCAGGGCTTCGGCGGCCGCCATCCGGGCGATCATCGGCGCCCGCCAGCAGTGGCAGATCGCCAAAGCCAGCGCGTCGGCGGCGTCGGCCGGCGTCGGTTTGGCTTGCAGCGCAAGGATTCTGGTGACCATGGCGGTGACCTGCGCCTTGTCGGCGGATCCGTTGCCGGTGACCGCGGCCTTGACCTCGGTGGGGGTATGGAAGTGCACGTCGGTGCCGCGCCTGGCCGCCGCCAGCGCGACCACGCCGCCGGCCTGCGCGGTGCCCATCACCGTCGTCACATTCACCTGGGAGAACACCCGCTCGATGGCCACGACGTCCGGTTGATGGGTGGCCAGCCAGTGCTCGACGGCCTCGCTGATCGCCAGCAACCGCTTGGCCAGCGGCGCGTGCGACGGGGTGCGCACCACGTCGACGTCGAGCGCGACGACATTGCGCCCGCGCCCGCTCTCGACGACCGACAGGCCGCATCGGGTCAGTCCGGGATCGACGCCCATCACGCGCATTGCCCGCTCCTTCGTACGAACAGCTGTTCGAGAGCCTAGCCGGTGGGACCGACACCGGCCGGCAGGACACGCGGCCCCGCTCCTGGCAAAAGCTGTTAACTTATAGCCCACGTTCGCTCGGCCATTGTGGCAACGGAAGGCTTGGTGTGGGAACACTCCTGCTCGTCCTCGCGGCGGTGCTGTTCATTGCGTCCATCGTGGTGCTGGTCATCGCGTTGCGGCGCCCGAAGCAGCCGGCCCGGCCCGGCGGGCGCCAGGATCCCCTCGCCTTCGACGCGATGCCGCAGTTCGGGCCCCGCCAACTCGGGCCCGGCGCCATCGTCAGCTACGGCGGCGTCGACTACGTGGTCCGCGGGTCGGTGACGTTTCGCGAGGGCCCGTTCGTGTGGTGGGAGCATCTGCTCGAAGGCGGCGACCAGCCGCTCTGGTTCAGCGTCGAAGAGGACGACGGGCGCCTGAAGCTGGCCATGTGGGTCACCCGCAAGGACGTCACGTTGCAGCCCGGCGGCTCCTACGTCGTCGACGGCGTGACGTTTCACGAGTCGGAGCGCGGCCGCGCCTCCTACACCACCGAAGGCGCCACCGGCCTGCCGGCCGGCGGCGAGATGGAATTCCTCGACTGCACCAACACCGACGAGACCGCCCTGCTGTCCTTCGAGCGCTGGGCCCCGGACATGCCCTGGGAGATCTCGACGGGCAAGCCGGTGCTGACCGGCGAGCTCACCGTCTATCCCGCACCGTCGCCCCCCGCCGGCTAGGACCGCGCCGGTGCCGCTTCATCAGCTCGCCGTGACCCCGGCGGACGTATCCGGCGAGCGGCTGGGACTCGCGCTCAACGCGCCGGCGCCGGCGCCGTTGGCCACCTGCTCGTTGCGGCACCCCGGCGGGGGCGCGCTGCAGCTCGGCGTCCTCGGCGCATCGCACGTCGTCGCGATCGAGCACGCGAAAGGCCGCTTCTCCGAGCAGGTTTCGTGCACCGCGCGCAGCGTCGGGGGCGACCTGCCGCAGCGGTCCGAGGCCCCCGGCTACCGCCTGCAATCCCGCACCGAAACGCACGACGAGGCGAGCTTCCGCCGTCTCGCGCGCGAACTGCGCGAACACTGCGCGCGGCGACCGGGCTGGCTCGGGGGCACCTTTCCCGGCGACGACGCGGCCCTGACCGCCCTGGCCGCCGAACCCGACGGGGCCGGCTGGCGGTGGCAGACCTGGCACCTGTACCCGCGGCGACCGTCGGGCTCCGGCGGCGTGGTGGTTCACACGGCGAGCCGGTGGCACCCGTGAGCCGCAAGCGCCTGTTCCTGATCTCCGGTGCGCTGGCCGTCGCCGCCGTCGTTTCCCTGGTTTTCGGAATCATGTTGCAGCAGAAGAACATTGCGTCCTACATCGCGGGCCATTATCACGAGTACTCGCGCGATGCGAACGGAACGCGCTACGTCTGCACCGGATCGCCGGAGCAGGTGGCCGACGCGCTCGCCGACTACCAGGAACCCGAGGCGCGCGCCGCCAACGGCGGCAGCCAATACCTGCGCTACAGCAACAACATCGTGATCGTCGGCCCCGACGGCAACCACCCGTGCAGCATCCGCGTCGAACCCCTGAGCGCCGGATACAGCCACGGCTCGTACCTCTTCCTCGGCCCCGGCTTCTCCCCCGGATCCCCGTCGGGCGGCGCCGGCGGCACCCCCGGCGGCCCCGGCGGGGACAAGTGATGGCTTAGCGATTCGAGCAAAGGAGACAACCATGTACCTCGCCGTCGAGATCGGAACCGTCGACGTCAATCCCGTGCTGAAGGGCGCGGTCGCGACGATCCTGTACTTCGCGGTCGGCATGGCCGTGCTGCTCATCGGCTTCTACATGGTCGACTGGCTGACCCCGGGGAAGCTGCGCCAGTTGGTTTTCATCGATCGCCGCCCCAACGCCGTCGTCGTCGCGGGCGCCATGTACATCTCGCTCACCACCGTCATCATCAGCGCCATCACCAACAGCTACAGCCAGCTGGGTCAGGGACTCCTCGGCGTGGCGGTGTACGGGTTGATGGGCGTGATCCTGCTGGGCATCGCGATGCTGGCGATGCACCTGCTGATACCGGGCAGTTTCCACGAGCACGTCGACGAGCCGGAGCTGCATCCGGGATCGTTCGCGGTGGCGCTGATACTGCTCGCCGTGGGCGGGGTAACCGCCGCGGCGGTGTCATGACGTCGGTCGATCTCCCGGTTACCCCGCGGGAAAACCGGGCCGCCGGGCCCCACGGGGCGTCTCGGCGCTGGCGCGCCGTGCTGCTGGCCGCCGTGGCGGCGTGCGCGGCCTGCGGCATCATCTACGAGCTCGCCCTGCTGACACTGTCGGCCAGCCTCAACGGCGGGGGCATCGTCGCCACGTCGCTGATCGTCGCGGGCTACATCGCCGCCCTGGGCGCCGGCGCCCTGCTGGTCAAGCCGCTGCTGGCGCACGCGGCGATCGCCTTCATCGCCGTGGAGGCGCTGCTGGGCATCATCGGCGGCCTGTCGGCGGCCGCGCTGTACGTGGTGTTCGCGTTCCTGGACGGCTCGGTCGGCTCGACGTGGGTGCTGGCGGTGGGCACGGCGCTGATCGGCGGCCTGGTCGGCGCCGAGGTGCCGCTCCTCATGACGCTGCTGCAGCGCGGACGGACGGTGGGTGCTTCCGATTCCGGCCGCGCGCTGGCCAACCTCAACGCCGCCGATTACCTGGGCGCGCTGCTCGGCGGCCTGGTCTGGCCGTTCCTACTGCTGCCGCAGCTGGGCATGATCCGCGGCGCGGCGGCCACGGGCATCGTCAACCTGGCGGCGGCGGCCGTGGTGTCCGTCTTCTTGCTGCGGCGCGTCGTTTCGCCGCGGCAACTGGTGACGGCGCTGTGCGCTCTCGCCGCCGCGCTCGGCCTGCTCGCCACGCTGCTGGCGCGCTCGGCCGACATCGAAACCACAAGCAGGCAAAGGCTTTACGCCGATCCGATCGTCGCCTACCGGCACACGCCCTATCAGGAGATCGTGGTGACCCGCCGCGGCAACGACATGCGCCTGTACCTGGACGGGGGCCTGCAGTTCTCCACCCGCGACGAGTATCGCTACACCGAGAGCCTGGTCTATCCGGCGCTGGGTAACGGCGCGCGCTCGGTGCTGGTGCTCGGCGGCGGTGACGGCCTGGCGGCCCGCGAGCTGCTGCGCCAGCCCGGCGTCGGCAAGATCGTCCAGGTCGAGCTCGACCCCGCGGTGATCGAACTGGCGCGCACCACCATGCGCGACGCCAACGGCGGAGCGCTGGACAACCCGCGCGTCAAGATCGTGATCGGCGACGCGATGACGTGGCTGCGGCGCGGCCCGGACCGGTTCGACGCGGTCATCGTCGACCTGCCCGACCCCGACACGCCCACGCTGGGCCGGCTGTACTCGGCCGAGTTCTACGCGCTCGCCGCCCGCGCGCTGGCCCCCGGCGGGCTGATGGTCGTGCAGGCGGGCAGCCCGTTCTCCACGCCGATGGCGTTCTGGCGCACGGTCTCGACGGTCCGGGCCGCGGGCTATGCGGTCACGCCGTATCACGTGCACGTGCCGACGTTCGGCGACTGGGGCTTCGTCTTGGCGGCGCAGGGCGCCGCTTCCGCTGCCGCCGCGCCCGTGCCGGCGATGCCGGCCGGCGCGCCCCCGCTGCGCTTCCTCAACCAGCAGGTGCTGACGGCGGCCACCGTGTTCTCCGGTGACATCGGGCCGCGCGCCCTCGAGCCGTCGACGCTGGACAACCCGCGCGTCGTCGACGACATGCGGCGCGGGTACTACTGACCCCGATGGTGTCGACCCCCCGCGCCCGGGGGTAGCGCCGCGCTTGCGATCGACACCGACCGCTCACTCCTCGTCGAGGGCGGCCAACACCTCGTCCGAAAGGTCGACGTTGGTGTAGACGTTCTGCACGTCGTCGCTGTCCTCCAGCGCGTCGACGAGCTTGAACACCTTGCGGGCGCCGTCGACGTCGACGGGAACGCTCACCGACGGCTGAAAACTGGCCTCGGCCGACTCGTAGTCGATGCCGGCGTCCTGCAGCGCGGTGCGCACCGCGACCAGATCGGTCGGCTCGGAGATGATCTCGAAGCTGTCGCCCAGGTCGTTGACGTCTTCGGCGCCGGCCTCGAGCACCGCGGTCAGCACGTCGTCCTCCGTCAGGCCGTTTTTCTCCAGGGTGACCACGCCCTTGCGGGAGAACAGGTAGGCCACCGAACCGGGGTCGGCCATAGTGCCGCCGTTGCGCGTCATCGCGACCCGGACCTCGCTGGCGGCGCGGTTGCGGTTGTCGGTCAGGCACTCGATCAGCACCGCCACACCGTTGGGCGCGTAGCCCTCGTAGGTGATGGTTTGCCAGTCCGCGCCGCCGGCCTCCTCGCCCGCCCCCCGCTTGCGGGCGCGCTCGATGTTGTCATTGGGCACCGAGGTCTTCTTCGCCTTCTGGATCGCGTCGTAGAGCGTCGGGTTGCCGGCCGGGTCACCGCCGCCGGTACGGGCCGCGACCTCGATGTTCTTGATCAGCCGGGCGAACTCCTTGCCACGGCGCGCGTCTTTGACGGCCTTCTGGTGCTTGGTGGTGGCCCACTTGGAATGGCCGCTCATCGGTGTTCTTACCTCTTCTGTTGCCTGACTAACTCGCCAAACGAGTCTACGTGGGCGTCCGACATCGCCGAGCGTCACGCCGGCGTGGCAGCCGCTGCCCAGCGTTACGCCAGCGTGGCGGTCGCCCGTTACGCCTCGCCGTTGACGATGTCGACGAACATGTGGTGGATGCGACGGTCGCCGGTCATCTCGGGGTGAAACGCCGTCGCCAGCATCGGGCCCTGCCGCACCGCGACGACGTGGCCCGCCGCGGTGGCCAGCACCTGCACGCCGTCACCGGTGCGCTCCACCCAGGGCGCGCGGATGAACACCGCGCGCACCGGCTCGTCGAGGCCCGCGAATCCGATGTCGCCCTCGAAGGAGTCGACCTGTCGCCCAAAAGCATTGCGCCGCACCGTCATATCGATCGCGCGCAGCGGCAGCGCCTGCCGCCCCCTGGCTCCGGCGTCGAGGATCTCGCTGGCCAGCAGGATCATGCCGGCGCACGCGCCGTAGGCCGGCAGCCCCCCGGCCAGCCGCCGGCGCAGCGGCTCGAGCAGGTCCAGGTCGAGCAAGAGGTGGCTCATGGTGGTGGATTCGCCGCCGGGGATGACCAGCCCGTCCACCGCGTCCAGCTCGGCGCGGCGGCGAACCGGCATCGCCTCGGCCCCGGCCTCGCGCAGCGCCGCCAGGTGCTCGCGGGTGTCGCCCTGCAGCGCCAGCACCCCGATTCGGGGGGCGCTCACGGCCGGTACCCGCGCTTGTAGCGGGTCAGCCCCTCCTGCATGACCGCCGCGACCATCTCCCCGGTCTGGGTGAAGATCTTGCCCTGGCACAGCGAGCGACCGCCGCTGGCCGACGGCGACGACTGGTCGTAGAGCAGCCACTCGTCGGCGCGGAACGCCCGCATGAACCACATCGCGTGGTCCAGCGACGCCACCTGCAGGTGCTCGCGCACGTCGAGGTGGTTGACCTGCGCCGATCCCAGCAGCGTGAGGTCGCTCATGTAGGCCAGCGCGCAGATGTGCAGCACCGTGTCGTCCGGCAACGGGTCGCGGTGGCGAAACCACACCTGCTGCTGGGAGGCCTTGCCGGGCGTGGGCTCCAGGAGTTCGCGCGGCACGACCCGCACGTCCCACTCCTCGAACTGACGGAACCCGGCCTCGTCGAACGCCTTGATGGAGTTCAGCCCCGGCAGGCCGTCGGGGGGCGGAGCGGCCGGCATGGGGTCCTGGTGGTGGATGCCTTCCTGGTCGGTCTGGAACGACGCCGCCATGCTGAAGATGGTCTCGCCGTGCTGGATGGCGTTGACGCGCCGCGTGGCAAACGAGCCGCCGTCGCGGATGCGTTCGACGATGAAGACCGTGGGCTCGGTGGCGTCCCCGGGCCGCAGGAAGTAACCGTGCAGCGAGTGCACCTGGTAGTGCGGGTCGACGGTGCGCACCGCCGACACGAGCGACTGCCCCGCCACGTGGCCGCCGAACGTGCGCTGGAAGTATCCCGACTCCGGGCTGAACACCCGACCGCGGTAGATGTTGACCTCGAGTTGCTCGAGATCAAGGATCTCTTCGATGGCCACCAATAGCCTTCGGCTTACCAGCCGCGTTCGGCCAGGCGATGCGGCTGCGCGAGCTGCTCGACGTTGATGCCCACCATCGCCTCGCCCAGCCCGCGCGACACCTTGGCCAGCACGTCGGGGTCGTCGTAGAAGGTGGTGGCCTTGACGATCGCGGCGGCGCGGTGCTCGGGCGCGCCGGACTTGAAGATGCCCGAGCCGACGAACACGCCCTCGGCGCCGAGCTGCATCATCATCGCGGCGTCGGCCGGCGTCGCGATGCCGCCGGCGGTGAACAGCGTGACCGGCAGCTTGCCCGCCCGGGCCACCTCGACGACCAGTTCGTAGGGGGCCTGCAATTCCTTTGCCGCGACGTACAATTCGTCCTCGGACAGCGAAGTCAGCCGGCGGATCTCGCCGCTGATGGCGCGCATGTGGGTGGTGGCGTTGGAGACGTCGCCGGTGCCGGCCTCGCCCTTGGAGCGGATCATGGCCGCGCCCTCGCTGATGCGCCGCAGCGCCTCGCCGAGGTTCGTCGCGCCGCACACGAACGGCACGGTGAACTTCCACTTGTCGATGTGGTGGGTGTAGTCGGCGGGGGTCAGCACCTCCGACTCGTCGACGTAGTCCACGCCGAGGCTCTGCAGGATCTGCGCCTCGACGAAATGCCCGATGCGCGCCTTGGCCATCACGGGGATGGTCACCGCGGCGATGATGCCCTCGATCATGTCGGGGTCGCTCATCCGCGACACCCCGCCCTGCGCGCGGATGTCGGCCGGCACCCGTTCCAGCGCCATCACCGCGACGGCGCCGGCCCCCTCGGCGATCCGGGCCTGCTCGGGGGTGACGACGTCCATGATCACGCCGCCCTTGAGCATCTCGGCCATGCCGCGCTTGACCCGCGCCGTTCCCGTTTGGTTGCCCCGGCCCGGCTCCACTGGCTTCTTCTCTTCCTCGACCATTGCGCCTCCACTCTAATGGTCGGCGACGAACGCGCTTTCCGGTGATCAGCGGATCGACTCGAGCAGCCCCGGGTTGCTGGCGCCGTCGGCCAGCCGGTTGGCCGCCGGCAACAGCTCGCCGAGTTGCACCGGGTATACCTGCTCGCCCGCAGCGGTCAGGACGGCGATGTCATTCGCGTCACACCAGCGGGCCCCGTGGATGTAGCTGCGTTCCAGTTCGGTCCGCCCGGCCAGGGACGGCTCGAACCGGCTGGTGCGGTGGACCAGGTAGAACTCCTCGCTGTCGATCAGCGCGCCGTTGAACTCGAAGACCTCGTCGCGCCGCCAGATCGGCCCGATCATGTCGGCCGGCGAGACGCGCAGGCCGGTCTCTTCGGCCAGTTCCCGCGCGGCGGCCTCGGCCAGCCGCTCGCCCTTGCCCACCTCGCCGCCCACGGTGAACCACCACCGTGGCGCGGCCCCGTCGTGAAAGGCCGGGTTCGCCGGGTCGGACCCGCACAGCAACAGCACCGCGCCGGTCTCGTCGAGCAGCACCACCCGCGCCGAGGTGCGGTAGTCCGGGGTGCCCGAGCCGCCGTGCGCCAGCGCTTGCGGGCGCTCGACGATCTCGAAATAGCTTGGCAGCGCCGCGGTTCCGCCGAGCCGGAGGGTTCGCACCAGGAATCGCTCACGCAGTGCGAGGGTGTCCCGCACGGCGTCGTTGTGAAAGCGGCGGGCCAGCACCACGCGGGCCTCGGCGTCGGCCAACTCGGCGATCAAGCCCGCCGGCACCGACGCCGGATCCACCATCGCCAGCGCGGCCGAGAGCTCGTTCTCCGCGTTCTCGCGCGCGGGCCGGGGCGCGCGTTCCGCGGCGTCGGCCAGCGCCGCGAGCCGGCCGCCCGCGGACGAACTCCCGTACGCATCGATCGCGACGGCGCGCGCCACCACCGCGCGCCGCGCCAGCGCACCGTCGAGCGCCTGCCACGACAGGTCGTAGCGGACGTGCAACCGGTCGAGCCGGTTGGCCGTTTGGTACGCCCAGGCGCTTGCCGAAATGACCAGTGCCACCACCACCGACACGGCGATGATCAGCCACGTCATCAGCTGGCCACCTGCACCTTCGCGCCCGAGCCGGCGACCGTCTCGTACACCCGCATGATCTGGCTGGCCACCACCGACCAGTCGTAGCGGCGCACCACCGCCGAGGCGGCCGCCACATAGCGCTCGCGCAGCGCGTCGTCGTCGAGCACCTCGATCAGCGCGCCGGCCAGCGCGGCGCTGTCGTCAACCGGCACCAGCCGCCCGCATTCGCCGTCGCACAGCACGCGCCGGAAGGCGTCCAGGTCGCTGGCCACCACCGGGGTGCCCGCGGCCATCGCCTCGACCAGGACGATGCCGAAACTCTCCCCTCCGGTATTGGGCGCGCAGTAGGCGTCGGCGCTGCGCATCGCCGACGCCTTCCCGGCGTCGTCGACCTGGCCGAGAAAGCGGATGTGGTCCACCAATTCGCCTGCCTGAGCGCGTAATTCGTCCTCGTCGCCGCGACCGACGATCAGCAGCTGCGCATCGGGGTAGCGCTCGACCACGCGTGGCAGCGCGCCGAGCAGCACCGCCATGCCCTTGCGGGGCTCGCCGTAGCGCCCCAGGAATAGCACCGTCTTGCCCGAACGCGGATATCCGTCCAGCCGCGGCGCCTCGGCGAAGGACCTGACGTCGACCCCGTTGGGGATCTCGACCGCGTCGGTTCCCAGCGCCTCCATCTGCCAGCGCCGCGCCAGGTCGGACACCGCGATGCGGCCGACGATCTTCTCGTGCATCGGCCGCAGGATGCCCTGGAAGACCGTCAGGGTCAGCGATTTGGTGGTCGAGGTGTGAAACGTCGCCACGATCGGTCCCTCGGCGATGTTCAGGGCCAGCATGGACAGGCTCGGCGCGTTGGGCTCGTGCAGGTGCAGGACGTCGAAATCGCCTTCCGCAAGCCACTTTTTGACCTTGCGATGGGTGGCCGGGCCGAACCGCAGCCGGGCCACCGACCCGTTGTAGGGGATCGGGACGGCCTTGCCCGCGGAGACGACGTAGTCGGGCAGCGAGGTCTGTGGCGAGACCGGCGCGAGCACGCTCACCTGGTTCCCGCGGGCGCGCATCACCTCGGCCAGTTGCAGGACGTGGGACTGCACCCCGCCCGGCACGTCGAACGAGTAGGGACAGACCATCCCGATCCGCATCAGGCTTCCCTCAGCCTCGCCCGCCTGGTGTCGGACAGGTCGGCCAGCCACTGCGGCTGCAGCATGTGCCAATCCTCGGGACGGGCGGCGATGTTGGTGGCGAACTCGTCGGCCAGCGCCTGGGTGATGGCGGTGACGTCGCCGCTGCTGCAGTCCAGCGGCGGTTGCAGGTTGCAGCCCCACCCGTCGCCCTCGAACCAGCAGTGCGATGGCAGCAGGGCGGCCCCGGTCGCGATCGCGAGCCTCGCCGGACCGGCCGGCATCCGGGTGGGTTCGCCAAAGAAGTCGACCTGGACGCCGGAGCGGGTCAGGTCGCGCTCGGCCATCAGACAGACCAGCCCGTTGTCCCGCAGCCGGTCGCACATCACCTCGAAGGGCGGTCGTTCGCCGCCGGAGTGCGGCAGCACCTCGAAGCCGAGGCGTTCGCGGTAGGCAATGAATCGCCGGTACAGCGACTCGGGTTTGAGCCGCTCCGCGACGGTGGTGAAGGTGCCGTGGGACTGCGCCAGCCACACCCCGTTCACATCCCAGTTGCCGCTGTGCGGCAATGCCATTACAGCGCCGCGGCCCGCGGCGAGCGCCGCGTCCAGATTGCCTTGCCCGAAGACCGAGTGGTCGATCCGGCGGGCCAGCTCGCGGTGGTCCATCGTCGGCAGGCGGAACGCCTCCCGCCAGTAGCGCCCGTAGGAGGCCAGCGAGGCGCGCATCAGCGCGTCGGGCACGTCGGCCGGCGGCGCACCGATGACGCGGGCCAGGTTCTTGCGCAGCTGCTCGGGCCCGCCGTGGCGGGCCGCGTAGCGCGCCCCGGTGTCGAATGCCTTTCGCGCGGCGGATTCCGGCATGGCCCGCACGGCCATCCAGCCGGCCGCGTACGCCCAGTCGGTCGCAGTGTGGGTCACGAGGCGGCCCGGGTTCAGGATCACGGCATGGGCTCCGTCGCGCCCGGTGACGTCCGCACCCTGTGCAGCCGCTGCACGCAGGTGACCACGCTGGCCACCGCCAGCAGCCACATCGCCACCGGCAGCGCGGGGGGCCATGGGACGACCGGAAAGTCGGACACGCCGGCTCCGACCAGCACGATGATCAGCCGTTCCGGCCGCTCGATGATGCCGCCGTCACCGCGCAGCCCGCTGGCCTCGGCCCGGGCCTTGATGTAGGAGATCACCTGCGAGGTGACCAGGCAGATCAGCGTCGCCACCACCAGCGGTTTGTCGTGCAGGCCGAACGCGGCCCACCACAGCAGGCCGCAGAACACCGCGCCGTCGCTGATGCGGTCGCACGTGGCGTCCAGCACCGCGCCGAAGCGGGTGCCGCCGCCCCGCTCCCGGGCCATCGCCCCGTCGAGCATGTCGAAGAGCACGAAGAACCAGACCACCAGCGTCCCGGCGAACAGCTTGCCCGTCGGGAAGAGCGTCAGCGCCCCGGCCACCGCCACGACGGTGCCCAAGATGGTGACGGCGTCCGGCGTCAACCCCACCCGCAGGCATGCCCGGGCCGTCGGAGTGGTGAGCCGGGCGAACGCCGCCCGCGACAGGAACGGCACCTTACTCATGCGCGCCGCTCTCCCCCGCAAGCGGGAGGTGCCCCCACCGCATCGCTCCGCGCTGCATCGTCGCCGGCGCGACTCATGGCTGTCTTGCCCACTCCGTGGCCAGCAGCTGGCGGGTCTCACGCAGCAACTGCGGGATCACTTTCGACCCGCCGACGATGGTGATGAAGTTGGCGTCGCCGCCCCAGCGCGGCACGACGTGCACGTGCAGATGCTCGGCCAGCGAACCCCCCGCCGAGGTGCCCAGGTTGAGGCCGACGTTGAACCCGTGCGGCCGCGACACGTTCTTGATGACGCGAATCGCCTTCTGCATGAAGGCCATCAGCTCCACACTTTCCGCCTCGGTCAGGTCCTCCAGCTCCGACACCCGCCGATAGGGCACCACCATCAGGTGCCCGGGGTTGTAGGGGTAGAGGTTGAGCACGGCGTAGACGAGTTCGCCGCGAGCAACCACCAGGCCATCTTCGTCGGTCAGCTGCGGAATGTCGGTGAACGGCTCGTCGGATTTGCCTGAGGAGTTGGCGTCGCGCTTGAGCGGCGCCTCGGCCAGGTAGTTCATCCGGTAGGGCGTCCACAACCGCTGCAGGTGGTCCGGGTCGCCGACGCCCCGGTCGAGGATCGTGTCGTCGCGCTGCTCGTCACCCACGCTCAGTCACCGCCGACCACTTTCAGCGATTCGGCTGTCGGGGCGGTGTTTTCGCGGTCGGCGATCCACTTGACGATGGCGTCGACCGCGCTGTCCCGGGCGACGCCGTTGATCTGCGTGCGATCACCGAAGCGGAAGCTCACCGCTTGGGCGGCCACGTCGCGGTCACCTGCCAGCAACATGAACGGCACCCGCTGGCCGGTGTGGTGGACGATCTTCTTGGCCATCCGGTCGTCGCTGGCGTCCACCTCGACCCGCACACCGTGCGACTTCAGCTGCGCCGCAACGCCTTCCAGGTAGGCCACGTGCTCGTCGGCGACCGGGATGCCGACCACCTGAACCGGCGCCAGCCACGCCGGGAACGCCCCCGCGTAGTGCTCGGTGAGGATGCCGAAGAACCGCTCGATCGACCCGAACAGCGCGCGGTGGATCATCACCGGCCGCTGGCGGCTCCCGTCGGGCGCGGTGTACTCCAGCTCGAAGCGCTCCGGGAAGTTGAAGTCCACCTGGATCGTCGACATCTGCCAGCTGCGGCCCAGCGCGTCGCGGGCCTGCACCGAGATCTTGGGGCCGTAGAACGCCGCCCCGCCGGGATCGGGAACCAGCTCCAGGCCGGACTCCGCCGCCACCTCGGCCAGCGAGTTGGTGGCCTGCTCCCACATCTGGTCGGAGCCGACGAACTTCTCGGGGTCCTTGGTGGACAGCTCCAGGTGGAAGTCCTCCAGCCCGTAATCGCTGAGCAACTCAAGCACGAACCGCAGCAGCGACGCGAGTTCGTCGTGGAGCTGTTCGCGGGTGCAGAAGATGTGCGAGTCGTCCATGGTGAACCCGCGGGCGCGGGTCAGCCCGTGCACCACGCCGGACTTCTCGTAGCGGTACACGGTGCCAAACTCGAAGAGCCGCAACGGAAGCTCACGATACGAACGCCCGCGCGAGGCGAAGATCAGGGTGTGCATCGGGCAGTTCATCGGCTTTAGGTAGTAGTCCTGGCCCGGCTTGCGCACGGTTCCGTCGTCGTTGTACTCGGCGTCGAGGTGCATCGGCGGAAACATGCCGTCGGCGTACCAGTCCAGGTGTCCCGAGGTGTGGAACAGCTGCGCCTTGGTGATGTGCGGGGTGTTGACGAATTCGTACCCTGCCTCGATGTGCTTGCGGCGCGAGTACTCCTCCAGCTCCCTGCGCACGGTGCCACCCCTGGGGTGGAAAACCGCCAGGCCCGAACCGATTTCGTCGGGGAAGCTGAACAGGTCAAGTTCGGCGCCCAGCTTGCGGTGGTCGCGGCGCTGGGCCTCCTCGATCAGCTCGAGGTGGCGGTCGAGGGCCTCCTGCGACTCCCACGCGGTGCCGTAGATGCGCTGCAGGCTGGCGTTGTTCTGGTCGCCCCGCCAGTACGCGGCGGAGCTCCTGGTCAGCTTGAACGCCGGGATGTGCCTGGTGGTCGGGATGTGCGGCCCCCGGCACAGGTCTCCCCAAACCCGTTGCCGCGTGCGCGGATTCAGATTGTCGTAGGCCGTGAGCTCGTCGCCGCCGACCTCCATGACGTCGGGGTCCCCCGACTTGTCGTCGACGAGTTCGAGCTTGTAGGGCTCGTTGGCCAGCTCGGCGCGCGCGGCGTCCTTGGACTCGTAGACGCGCCGGTCGAACAGCTGACCGTCCTTGACGATCTGGCGCATCCGCTTCTCCAGCGCCGCCAGGTCCTCGGGTGTGAACGGCTCCGCCACGTCGAAGTCGTAGTAGAAGCCGTCGGTGATGGGCGGCCCGATGCCCAATTTGGCTTGCGGGAACAGGTCTTGGACGGCCTGGGCCAGCACGTGCGCGGTCGAGTGCCGGATGACGCTGCGGCCCTCGTCGGTGTTGGCCGCCACCGGGACGACCTCGGCGTCGGCGTCGGGGACCCAACTCAGGTCGCGCAGCTTGCCCTCGGCGTCGCGCACCACCACGATCGCGTCCGGCGCGCCCCGCCGCGGCAGCCCGGCCTCACCGACCGCGGCGGCCGCGGTGGTCCCGGCCGGCACCCGGATCGGGCATCCTGGGCTGGGCTGGGCGGCGGCGCTCATCGGGATGGTCTCCAAAGGTTGGGTTGGGGCGATCGGTCGTGATTAATCGTTGCAATGCTATCGGGGCCGGGTGCCCTCAGGGCTGGCCAGGCTTGAGCCGCACAAACAGCGCGTCGGCCTCGGTCAGCAGGGTTTCGCCGTCGGTCAGCCGCCCCGACACGAAGATCTTGCGCCCGTCGACCCGGTCGACGCCGGCTTCGAATTGCAATTCCTTCCCGACCGGCACGATGTGGCGGTAATCGATCTTGAGGTAGGCGGTGCGCTGGTACGGGCCGCCGGTGAGCACCGAGGACGTCAACCCGAGCACCGTGTCGAACAGCATCCCGAGCGCCCCGCCGTGCACCGCGCCGTTGCGGCCCAGGTGGAACCGGGCGAAGCGCGCCCAGCCGTGGACGCGGCCGTCGTCACCCTTGCGGGCCGACATCGGGATGGTCAGGATGTTGCCGCGCATGGGCAGGTCCATCCGGCGCCCCGACGGCGACTCCCACTCGTCGGCGTCGTAGGGGCTCAGTAACGCCGAGAGCTTCTCCAACTGATCCGCGGCCTCGGTGATCACCTCGTCGGGCGCGTCGACGGCGCGGGCGTGGTCCTGCAGCCTGCGCACGGCGTCGATGAACCTGCCGTAGTCGGGGCCGCCCTTGGTCGTCGGTTCGGGCGGATTGAATCCACCGCCCGGGTGTTGTGTCCGGTCGCTTGCCACCAAGACACCGTATTGGCTCCGGGGCGGGCGGGTATCGGCGCAGTGCTGTCCGGCTAACCGTGCTGACCGGCTGTGCCGGTGCCGCCATGGGTGCCGCCCACGCTCGCAGCGCCGTTGTGCGATCCCGCGCCGCCGGATAATGCGATGCCGCCGGCGGCTCCGGTGCCGAATTCGCCGCCTACGCCTCCCGCGCCGCCGGCCCCGCCCTGACTGGCGGTGCCATTCGCGCCCTGCTGGCCGCTCAGCCGCCCGCCCGCCCCGCCGAGGCCGCCGATCCCGCTGCCGCCACCGTCGCCACCCGTCCCGCCGGTGCCGCCATTCCCCCCCACGCCGCCATCACCCCCGGCCGCGACAAAGCTGCCGCTGGCAGTGGCGTTGCCGCCGCCGCCGCCGTTGCCGCCCGTCCCGCCCGTTCCGCCGACGCCGCCTGCCCCGCCGATGCCCGCGTTCCCCCCGCTACCGCCATTACCGAACAACCCCGCGGCACCGCCGTCACCACCCTGACCGCCGACCCCGCCCGTGCCGCCGGTCCCGCCGAGGCCTCCGAAACCGGCGTTGCCGCCGGCGCCGCCTGTGGCGGTGCCACCGGCACTGCTTACGGCGGCCCCGCCGCCGCCGCCCACGCCACCGGTGCCGCCGATGGCTCCGGCGCCGCCCGCACCGCCCACGCCGCCTGCGCCGCCGGCACCACCGTTGCCGACCAGGAACCCGCCATGACCCCCGTTGCCGCCGGCCCCTCCGGCGCCGCCGTTGGCGCCAGACGCCCCGGTGCCGCCGTCGCCGCCGACACCTCCGCCGCCGAGACTCCCGGAGGTGCCGAAGGCACTACCGTTGACCGACTTCGCAAAACCGCCGGCGCCGCCGGCGCCTCCCGCACCGCCGAGCGCAGCGCCAATAGTCCCATTGCCACCTGCACCCGACACCGCCTCACCCGCGTTGGTGATGGCGTCCCCGCCGGGACCGCCGGCGCCGCCGTTGCCGCCAGCACCGCCGTTTCCGCCATTGCCGCCAACGGCGGTCCCGCTACCGGTGTCGACAAACCCGCCGCCGCCGAGCCCGCCGGTCCCGCCAGTGCCGGTAAGTCCACCGGCACCGCCGTCGCCGGCGTTGGTTCCCGAAGCATTGGCATTATTCGTGGAGGCGGGGTCGCCGTTAATCCCGGCGGCCGCTGTGCCGCTGATGGTGGGGTTGACCCCCTTGGTCCCCATGACCCCGGTGCCCCCTTGCCCGCCGGGGCCGCCGTTGCCGAACAGGAAGGCGTTGCCGCCGGTGCCGCCGTGCCCGGGGAGGCCACCGTTGATGCCGGCCAGCGCGGCGCCACCCTGCCCTCCGCCCCCGCCGTTGCCGTACAGCCGTCCGCCGTTGCCGCCGGTGCCGCCCGCGGCGCCGGCGCCACCCATTCCGCCCGTCCCGCCCGTGCCGATCAGCCCCGCGTTTCCGCCGTTCCCGCCGACCTGGCCGGGCAACCCGTCCCCACCCTTGCCGCCATTGCCGTACAACAACCCACCGGCCCCGCCCTTCTGCCCCGGCCCCCCGGCGGCGCCGTCGCCGATCAGCGGGCGGCCCAACACCGCCTGGGTCGGCGCATTGATCACGCCTAAAACGTCGTTCTCCAGAGCCTGTAGCGGCGAGGCGCTGGCCGCCTCCGTGCTGGCATACGACCCCGCACCGGCGGTCAAGGCCTGCACGAACTTCGCATGAAACGCCGCCGCCTGTGCGCTGACCGCCTGATAGGCCCGGGCGTGCCCGCCAAAGAGCGCTGCAACGGCCGCCGAGACGTCATCCGCCCCCGCCGCCAGCAAACTCGTCGTCGGGCGGGCCGCCGCCGCATTGGCGTCGCTCAGCGCGGAGCCAAGGCTTTGTAAGTCCCCCGCCGCCGCAGTCAAAAACTCGGGCACCGCAACAACAAACGACATCAGTGACCTCCCGCAGATTCCAAGTCTGAAAACAAGGGTTTTCAGTGTATTGGCGGTTGGTCGCTCTGCCGTTCTTTTGGAAACGTGTCGTCCCGCAGCTCATTTGCCAACAGATAGGGACCGAAGTCAACCGCGTGAGCGGCGAGAAAGCCTTTTGGTCAGACCGTCCGCTGGGCTCCCGCGGCCGCCAGCGTCTCGAACTCCTCGTCGCTGAGCGTGATCTCGGCGGCGGCGACGTTCTCCTCCAGGTGCGCCACGCTGGACGTGCCGGGGATCGGCAGCATCACCGGCGAACGCTTCAGCAGCCAGGCCAGCGCCAGCTGCGACGGCGTCGCGTCGTGTTCGCCGGCGATGCGCTGCAGCGGGCCGTCCGGCGCTGCCAACGGCCCGGCGGCCAGCGGGAACCACGGGATGAAGCCGATGCCCTGGCTCGTCGCGGCGTCCAGCAGCGGCTCGGCCCCCCGGGACGCCAGGTTGTACATGTTCTGCACCGACACGATCTCGGTGATCTGCTGGGCCGCCTTGAGCTGGTCGACGTCGATTTCGGACAGGCCGATGTGGCGGATCTTGCCCTCGTTCTTCAGCGTGAGCAGCTCGCCCACCTGGTCGGCCAGCGGGAAGTTGCGGTCGACGCGGTGCAGCTGGAACAGGTCGATCGTGTCGACGCCGAGGCGGCGCAGGCTCATCTCGCATTCCTGGCGCAGGTAACTGGGATTGCCCAGCGGGATCCAGACGTCCGGGCCGGTGCGCAGCAGCCCCGCCTTGGTGGCGATCACCAGGCCGTCATAGGGGTGCAGCGCCTCGTGAATGATCTCCTCGGAGACGTAGGGGCCATAGGAGTCCGCGGTGTCGATGAAGTTGACACCGAGTTCGACGGCGCGGCGCAGGACCCGCACGCATTCGGCGCGGTCGGCGGGCGGGCCCCAGACGCCCTTGCCGGTTATGCGCATGGCGCCGAAACCGAGTCGGTTGACGGTCAGGTCGCCGCCGAGGGTGAACGTTCCGGATGCTCCTGCAACAGTTTTTTGCGCGGTCACTTCTACGACCGTACGCGCCGAACGTGACCGCGCATCTCGGCGTGGCAAGCTGGGCGGGTGGACCTAGCAGCGCTCGAGGAGCTTCCGCTGACCTACCGGGAGGTGGGCGCGACCGCGAACGGCGAGCTGCCCGCCGGCTACGACCATCAACACGTCGAGCGCCAAATCGGCACCGGCCGAGAGCGTTTCGAGCAAGCCGCGGACGCGGTCATGCACTGGGGCATGCAGCGCGGATCCGGGTTGCGCGTGCAGGCCAGCTCCGAGGTCGCCGTCGTCGACGCGGTATTGGTGGTGCGGATGGGGTTTCTGCCCGCGCCCTGCCGCGTGGTGTACGTCATCGACGAACCCGACATGCGCGGCTTCGCCTACGGCACCCTGCCGGGGCATCCGGAGTCCGGCGAGGAACGCTTCGTCGTGCGCCGCGACCCGAACACCTCCGCGGTGTACGCGGAGGTGTCGGCGTTCTCGCGGCCCGCGACCTGGTGGAGCAAGGCCGGTGGGCCGCTGGTGAAGGCGGCCCAGCGCGTCATCGCCCGGCGCTACCTGCGCGCGGTCTGAGGCCCCGAGCGTCACGCCGGCGTGACCGCGACGGCCGAGCGTCGCGCCAGCGTGGCGCACGGTGCTACGAGCCCCAGCGGGCCAGCAGCTGCTCCGCGCCCGAGCACATCTGCGCGATGACCTCCCCGACGGACGCGTCGTCGCCGACCATCCCGACGCCCTCGCCGGCATCGACCGGGGCGACGCGGCGATCGTCGGCGGCGATCGCCGCGGCAAGTTCGTCGCACGCCGGCGCATCGAGCGCGTCCTCGTGACCCGTCCAGCGCGCGACGAAGTCGTTGGCCAACACGCGCGACGGGAACCGCGCCGGCCACGGCAGCCCCTTGGCGACGTCGAAGACCCGGGTGACGGCCGTGTCGGTGGCCCGGGCGGCGATCAGCGCCCGGCGGCTGCCGTCGCCGGTGAGGGCCTCCGGGCACGCCGCCAGCCGCGTGCCGACCCACGCCCCGCTCGCGCCGGCGGCCAGCACGGCGGCCAGGCTGCGCGGCGAGGCGATGCCGCCGCCCGCGAGAACCGGCGCCGACACGGCATCCAGCACGGTGTCGAGCAACGGCAGCGTGCCGAGTTTGACCTCCCCGTGCCCGCCGCCCTCGGCCCCCCGCGCAACCAGGACGTCGACGCCCGCGTCGACGGCCCGGCGGGCGCCCGGGCCGTCGTAAACCTGTGTGACGGTGGGGATCCCGGCATCGTGCGCCCTGGCGACCCACGACCAGTCGGCACCGAAGCTGACCGACAGCAGGGCGGGCCCGGCGGCCAGCGCGTCCTCGAGCAGGCCCTCCTCGGTGCGCATCACCCAGTCCACCAGGCCGATCCCGAACTTGCCGCGCACGTGCCGCAGCTGGGCCCGCAGCAACTCCCGACTCCCGTCGCTGCCCATCCCGACCATGCCCAGCCCACCCGCGGCGGTGACCGCCGCGGCCAGGCGGCCGCCGGCGACCCCGCCCATCGGCGCGTTGAGGATCGGCACCCGCAGCCCGAAGCTCCCCGACCAGGGGGTGGACAGCATCGTAGTTAGTGGGCCGCCCCGGGCTGGCTCTTCAGCACGGTCAGCATCACCACGGAATCCTCGACCGCGTGCAGGGCGTGCCGTTCGGCCGGGATCGCGACGTAGTCGCCGGCCTTGCCCTCCCAGGCGTCGCCGGCGGTCGTCAGGCGCACGTGGCCCTGCAACACCTGCAGCGTCGCCTCGCCGGGGCTGTCGTGCTCGGAGAGGTCATGGTCGGCGAGCAGGGCCAGCACGGTCTGCCGGAGCTCGTGGGTGTGGCCGCCGTGGATGGTGTGCGCGGCGCGTCCGCTGTGTGACTTCCCCGCCTCGGCCAGTTTTTCGGAGGCGAGAGCGGTCAACGAGATGGATTCCATAGTCGGCCCCTTCGGTCTTGAAAGCCCGCAATCAGGCGGTCAGTAGCAGTATCCCCGCCATGAGCAAGGCCACGGTCTTGACCGCCTCCAAGCCGACATAGACATAGTGGGCATGCGACCGCGGTCCCTCCGACCCGGCGAGCACTTGATCGGAGCGGCGGGTCAGGCGCGGGCGCACCGCGATCAACTGGATGGCCAGCGCGGCGATGGCGACGGCAAACGCCACGGCGACGCGCGCGGGCATTGGGCCCGCAGTGCCCGCGGCCACGATCGCCACGATGACGAGGGCGAAGGCCACCTCGACGGTGTTGAGGGCGCGAAAGACCAAGCGCCCGATGCCGAGTCCGATCTGCAGCGTCACGTTGGGCGCGCGAAACTTCAGCGGCGCTTCCAGGAACGAGATGGCCAGCACCATGCCGAGCCAGACGAAGGTGACGGCGACGGCGATCGCCGGGCCGGTGCTCACCGGCCGGCCCCGACCGGCTTGAGGTGTGCCAGGCACAGGTCCGGTTCGACGAACGCGTCGAGCCGGTCGACGGTGACCGGCGCCGCCATCGTCTCCAGGGCACCCTGCATCAGCCCGAGGTGGATGGGGCACACGACCCCGCCGCGGGTTTCGGCCAGTTCCAAAAAAGGGCAGTGGCGCAGGCCGACCAGTTGCCGCCCGTCCGAAGTCCGGCGCTCCGGCGCGAATCCCAGCTCGTCGAGCACCCCGACGAGGCGGTCGATGGCGTCCTCGGCGCTGGTGGGCGGCGCCGACGGCTCCGGGGCCAGTTCCACGTTGCGTCCCCACGCCCGGCCCGCGGCCATCGCCTTGCTGCGCGGATCGCGGTCGGCGGCCAGCGCCTCGGTCAGGATTTCGG
>NZ_DATJPU010000266.1:0-40079 GCF_035506235.1 Mycobacterium sp. | reverse complement strand
CGTCGCGGTCTGCGGCTCGACGTAGAGCACCGCGGTGCGCTCGTAACCGACTGCGCCACCGACGCTTTGGGCCAACGCCGCCGCCGCCAGGAACGCCGACACCAGCATGACGTTCTCGATCTTGTGGGCCGCCAGCGCGTCACGCAACGCGGCCGCCTCGAATTGATCGGTCCACGTCACGCCGATCGCCGACAGCTCCAGGCCGGCATCGGCGGCGCCCTCGCGGGTGCCGAGGATGGCGGCGACTACTTGGTCCGGCGCGCTGGCGGTGGCCGCGTCGTTGGCCGCGGTGACGTCAAAGTCGTCCTCTTCCACCGTGGCGCCGTCGGCGTTCTCCCCCTCCAACACCACCATCTGAATCGATGCCGGTGCCATCGACACCCCGAGCACGATATCCAATACAAACCCCTCCAAAAGTATTGCTGGACAGGGCCATGGTCGGGCGGAGGAGACAACCACGGACAACTCATCATCCCGCAATATGGCTGTGCGGGACCCCTATCGAACCTAGGTACTTCTTATGAAGTTCTGATAGGAGCGGGACGGTGTCGGCCCCCGCTGACCCTGATATTTCGACCCTACGCGCGAGCTGCCGTACGGGTGCTCCGCCGGGCTCGTCAATCGCAGGATGCACAGCTGGCCGATCTTCATGCCCGGCCACAGGGTGATGGGCAGATTCGCGACGTTGGACAGCTCGAGCGTGATGTGCCCGCTGAAGCCGGGGTCGATGAACCCGGCGGTCGAATGGGTCAGCAGACCCAGCCGCCCGAGGGACGACTTGCCCTCCAGGCGGCCCGCGAGGTCCTCGGGCAGGGTGAACAGCTCCAAAGTCGAGCCGAGCACGAACTCGCCGGGATGCAGCACGAACGGTTCGCCGTCAACGGGTTCCACCAGGCTCGTCAGCTCGTCCTGCTGCTGCGCGGGGTCGATGTGGGTGTAGCGGGTGTTGTTGAAGACCCGGAACATGCAGTCGAGGCGAACGTCAATGCTGGACGGCTGCACCAACGTGTCGTCGTAGGGGTCGATGCCCAAGCGCCCGGCGGTGATTTCGGCCCTGAGGTCACGATCGGAGAGCAGCACCCGCTGAGCCTATCCGGGTGTCAGCCGTCCCGCCTTCAGTCCACGAGGTACATCTCCCCACCCTTGGGGTATCCGCCTCCGGTTGTCGTGACGTGGACGTGGTCGTAGTGGCCGAGCCTGCTCACCTGCGCTCCGGTGGGCGTGTAGTAGACGCCGCGCCAGATCGCGTCCTGGATCCCGAACCGATCCGCGTTGCGCAGCACGTACGCGACGATCGCGTTTCCCAGCGCTATGCCGTCGGCGCTGCCAGGGTCGGGAATCATCACGTCGATCGCCAAGCCAAGCGGATGCCAGGGCAGCGGATCCGGTCGAACGCCGCCCATCGCGTGAATCTGGGGGAACGCGGCGGTGATGCTGCGCGCCGTCAGGATCGTCCTGACTTGGAGGCCCTGCTCCGGTGCGACGTCAGCGAGCAAGAAGCGCGATCGCGTGTGATACCTCGACGCCGCCAACTGGCCGTCGGCGAAACCGGCTGCTTTACGGGACGTATTCGGTGCCGCCGCCACGATTTGCAAGCAGCACGGGGCAATGTCGTCGATAACGGGTTTGGCCTCGACGGGGGCGACTGAAGGGCGGACGTCCCCCGCTGCGGCGAAGAAGACGGCCGCGGGAGCGAGCATGGCAGCCAGCACTACTGGTGGCTTGCGTCGCTTCTTGGCTAATCGATGCCGGCCCATCCCGAGCACATTACGGCCAGATCACGAAATAATAAATCGCGAATTGCCATGAACAGCGGACGAGCCGGTTGAGACATTCGGTTGACGCCCGGAAGCGAGGTATTAATCGGGTCGCTTACCCGGTGGCCGGCCGGAGCGCCCGGCGAGCGGGTCCGGCGGCGGATGCTAGCCTTTCGGGGCAACCGCGCCGATGTAGTTCAATGGCAGAACATCAGCTTCCCAAGCTGAATACGCGGGTTCGATTCCCGTCATCGGCTCCACAGTTTCGGCAGGTCATTCCTGAAGGAATGACCTGCGGAAGCTGGGGGCGGAAGCTGGGTGCCCGAATCCGTTTGCTGTCGGTTCCTGACGATCAGCCCCTGGTTCCTGTGACTTTCGCCACTACCCGTAGGACTCACACACGCGATTGGCTGCCACTATGCTTCGCAGGATTCTCGTGGCATGGCCAATTGTGGTTTTCATGGTATGCACACCTCTGATTTTCATAGCTGGACGGGTGTGGGGCCAGACGACTACAGCCATCCCCACTAATCCGAACATAGGCTGCGAGACGATCCACTGGCGTTTTCTGGGCAGCCAACGACGCACGGTCTGCGACGAACCGTGACGGCCAGACGGGGGTTGGGACCGCACCCGCGTTGTCTGTGGGTGCCAGCGCAGTGCGTCCCGTGCAGCAGCACCTATTCGTGTAGCGGCGGGGGCGGCTACTACGTGGACACGACGATCGTGGCGCAAGAGCAGTACATCGTGTTCGACTACAACGTCCTGCCCGACGAGCCGGGTTGGCTCCGTCCGGGCACCAACATCCTGAAATGACACGGACCGCACCGAGAATCCCGTCGGCGCCGAGCTATAGCAACGCGATGTCAGAGTCCGGAAAAGGTGTTGAGGTCGAAGGCATCAGCAAGTCGTTCGGTTCGGTTACCGCGTTGCAGAACATCTCTTTCGAGGTAGGTTGCGGCGAGGTCGTAGCTTTGCTCGGCCCCAACGGCGCCGGTAAGACGATCACTGTGGAGATCCTGGCGACCCTGACCAAGCCGGACCGGGGCCGGGCCCGGGTGGCCGGTCACGACGTCGTCACAGCGCCGGCGATGGTGCGCCGCTCCATCATGCTGACCGGTCAGCACGTCTCGCTCGACGAGATACTCACCGGCTACGAGAACCTGGTGATGTTCGGTCGTCTACACGGTCTGGATAAGTCGGCGGCTGGGGATCGGGCCCGCGAACTGCTGCGGGAATTCGACCTCGAGGATGCCGCCGACCGCAGAGTGGCCACCTACTCGGGCGGCATGCGCCGCCGCGTCGACATCGCCTGCGGGTTGGTGGTCCGCCCCGAGGTGGTGTTACTGGACGAGCCGACCGCGGGGCTGGATCCACGAAGCCGGCGGGCCATTTGGGAGCTGATCAACACGTTCAAGGGCGCGGGCATTGCGACGCTGCTGACCTCCCAGTACCTCGAGGAGGCCGACGCGCTCAGTGACCGGATCATCGTGCTTGACGGCGGCAGAATCGTCGCGCAGGGAACCGCCGAGAACCTCAAAGAGCGCATCGGCGGGACCTTCTGTGAATTCGTGCCGAAGAAGCCTGCTGACGTCTACGCCATTGCCGAAGCGCTGGGACCACTCCTCCCCGAGACCAGCCGGGCCGCGATTACCCCGGAGTCCGATCGCGTGATCATGCCCGCCCCGGACGGGCCGGGCACACTTGCCGTCGCTTTGGCGCGGCTCAACTCGGCGAGCATCGAATTGGCCGAAATCGCTCTGCGCAGGCCGTCGCTCGACGACGTGTTTCTTTCGTTGACCGGACATGCCGATGGCGGCGGTGCCCGTGAACCCGATGCTGCAGACGAGGCCGTCTTGTGAGGGGCGTGACTGCCACCGGAACATCGCCGTCCGGGATGCGGCAGTGGTGGGTACTGACGGTGCGACTGATCGCTCCAACCTTGCGCAACGGCGAGGTGGCCGTGGGCGTGGCCGTCACGGTGGCGGTGACGGCGAGCATCTATATCCCACTGCATCGCCTCATGGATGGTCCGGATCTGGGGATGAGCAGTTACGCGCAGTTCCTGGTGCCCCTAATCGCGTTGCAGGCCATCTCCTTCGCGTCGATCTCCACCGCTTTTCGAGCCGCAACTGACTCAGTCGCGGGGATCAACCGCCGTTTCCGGTCCTTGCCCGTCCCGGTGCTGACGCCGTTGGCCGCCCGAATCACTGCGAGCGTCTACCGCTGCGCTCTCGGGCTGGCCGTTGCGCTGGCATGTGGATATGTAATCGGCTTTCGCTTTCACCGCGGATCGGTTTACGCCGCGGTGTTCTGTCTGCTGGCGCTGCTCACCGGCCTGGCTCTCGCCCTGCTCGGCGACACCCTCGGCACGCAATCGCGGGATCCTGGGGCGACTGCGCAGTGGCTGTTGTTGCCGCAGTTGATATTTGGGTTCCTGTCGGTCGGAATTCAACCGCTGCACCGGTTTCCGGACTGGATTCAGCCGATTGTCCACTGTCAACCCATCTCTCGGATTGTGGATGCGTTGCGGGCACTCGCCGGTGACTCTGGTGACGGGGTAGCCCCAGTTAGCTGGTCTGTGATCGGACCGGCCCTGGCGTGGGTGGTGGGGACCATGGCAGTGACACTGCCCTGGGCGTTCGTGGTCTACCGGAGGAGAGCCTGATGGCGGTACTCGCCGACGCGCCCCTTGGCGCCAAGGGGCGTTCACCAAACCCGCTGAATGGCCTGATCTCGGAGACCCGGGTGCTCACATGGAGGCTGCTCCTCCGGTCGGCTCGGACTCCCATGACGCTCGTTCACGGCGTGCTGCTGCCGGCGTCGTTTCTGCTCATGCTCAAGGTCGTCTTCGGCGACTCCATCACCACGATTACCGGTCAGAACTCGATCTACCGCAGCGTGGCGCTGGTGGCCCTGCTTTCGGCGATGTCAGGTTCCTCAACAGGTATGGTCGGCATCAATACCGAGCGCCTCGGCGGGTTTCTAGGCCGATTGTGGGCGCTGCCCATTCATCGCGCCGCAGGACTGGTCGCTCGATTGGGGGGCGAAACGGTGCGGCTGGTCTTCACAACGCTGGTCATCCTGGGCGTCGGCCTCGCGCTCGGGTTCCGCTTCCATCGTGGGACGGCCGGTGCGTTGCTGTGGGTGGCGCTTCCGGTGATCTTCGGCGTGGCGTTTGCGGCGCTGTCCACTACCGCCGCGCTGTACTGGCCCAAAGCCATCATGGTGGAGGCGACGCAGCCGGTGATCGTTCTGAGTGTCACTTTCTGCACGGGGTTCGTGCCGTCGAACATGTACCCCGACTGGGTTCAGCCGGTGGTCCGCAACCAACCGATGTCGCTTGCTGACGATGCGATGCGCGGACTGTCGGCGGGCGGGCCGGTGTGGTCGCCGATGATGGGCTGTCTGCTGTGGTGTGCCGCCATCGTCCTGGTGTGCCTGTGGCCGATGATGGTCGGTTACCGCAAGGCGAGCACCAGTTGATCGCGGTCGCGATGCGATCAGTTGCGCGAGCGCACAGCGGTACTGCTTACCTCAGTGCACGAGGCCCTGGCCGACGATGCTCAGATAGAAGACGATGACGAAGACCGCCGGCAAACTTCGGGGATGATCCCCTACCCGGGCACGCAGGAAACTCCACGCTGACACCAACGGCAAGGCCGCGGTCGCCAGTGGAAGCCACGCTATCGGCCAGCGGTACCCGGCCCATGACCACGGCATGGTCACCAGGATCTCCGCGAACACCGCGAAAAGCCCGAAGCCACAGGCCACCAACGCACTGGCAGTGACCCCGAGCAACTCCGAGTAGGAGTGCGGGTCGTTTACGACGCCGCCCGCATCGGCCACGCGCGTGATCTTCCTGGCGAACTCCACATGCAGCAGCGCGCTGGTGAACACCAACGGCACGGCGGCGAGCCGCCACCAGGGCGCCTCACCGATTCCGGGGCAGCCCGTCATCGAGAAGCCAGTAACCAGGAACTGTGCAGGACAGACCGCAGCCAGGTTGGCAATCGCGTTGTCGCGCAGCATATTTACCTTTGTTTCCAGCCACCACAACACCAGGCTGTACGCCAGAGTGGCCGCGAGCAGTGCGACGGCCCATGGCGATACCGCCGCGGCCAAAGCCAGCGCGGCGCCGGCCGCCGGAACCATCGCCCGGCGAAGTTCACTCGTGGTGATCCGACCCTGCACCAACGGACGTGTCGGGTGGTGGCGCATGTCGTAGTCGAGATCCTTTTGATCGTCGACCATCCGCATGAAAGCACCGGCCGCCATCAGCGCCAGTGCTTTCGTCGCGGTACCCCACGACGGACGCCACGGGCCGGTCGACCCGCCGACGACGACGGTGATGCTCTCCGCCGCGACCACCCACAGAGCCAGATAGACCGGGTAGACGGGGAGGCATCGCTCGACGAGAAAGGCTCCGATACGCCCGGTGCGCGCGGAGACCGTCATTGCGAGGGATCTGTTTCGTCGGTGTCGTCCGCGGTGACGAATGCCAACTCCACCGTCGCCCGTGTCTGACCGGACTGGTTCACCTCTCCGCGGAAAACCAGCGCGTCATCGGCGGGTGTCAGTGCGACGTCGTTCACTGCATCCATTTCGGCGAAGGAGTGGAAGTCACATCGCAGCCGCGTCGGTCCGACAGTCATCGCGGCTCGGGCCCCCAGCTCGGCAAGCGAAAGTTGCCGGCAAGCCTCGAGAATCAGCCCGCCGGGCAGGTGGTCGAGTGGGTGGTCGAAGAACGTTGGATTGTGGATGTCCACCACAATGGGCGCACGTGCCGAACCGTCACCGCTGAGGTGAACCGGCTTGCCGATCACGACGTTTGCCGAGCGCGTCCGGCCCACGGTCAGCGGATCGGTCGCGGACGGCTGCGCCACCGGTTCCCATCGCGATCCGGCACGCATCCGCTGCCATGCCTCCTCCGGCATCCACCCGAACGCGCCGGACAATTCCATCGCCTTGGTCCCGCCCCAGGCCGCTATCGCGGTAATGTCCAGACCGTTGATGTGCGCTTCCTCTCCTCGCCGAATTTCTTTTCGGACGACGATATTGAACTCGACATCGAGATGTTCCGGTCCGGATTCGAGCACACCCAAATCCAGGACGGAGAACTCGTAATAACGCACGGTGTGGTGGAAGTCGAGAGGTACGTCGTAGAGCAGGTGGCTGGCGGCGATGCACCCTTGCCGGAGAGCTTCCAGCACAAGAAGGGGATCGTAATAGCCCGATTGCCGACCGACGGAGTCCGCGTGGAAGCTGTGCCGGCCCGGCAGTCGGGCATGCGCAGTCCAGCCGTTGGCGTCGGCGCCGACGGAGGTGACGAACGCTTCAGCGACCACCCGTTTATGCACCAGCTCAGGCGCAACTGGGCGAAACTTGTTCCCTGCGTCCATCTTCACCTCGCTCTCAATGTCGATGCATCGGCAAATAGGACGCTTCGATCACCGTGGTGAACCAGGGATCGAGGCGAATACCCCGCCTGCCCGCCTCGTCGAGAGCGCTCAACCACTGGCTCCCCGATTTCGGGCGTTCCGTCATGCCGATGCGCATCAGCTCAGTGAAGATCGCGTCCTGCGCTGTCGTGAGGTCACCGCTCTTGCGGTCCACGCCGGACTCGATGCGGTCGACGATCCGGACCGCCTCCGCTGAGGCGCCCGCACCGGTTGCACATGCCGAAATAACCTCGCTGAGAAGAGGTTCGGCAAAGTAGATGCTGAGCTCTCGCAACACTTCGTCTGGGTTGTCGGGAGTATGGATCAGATTGAGCAGATACGTTCCTGCACCCAACTCATGCCGCAGCTGACCCGGTTCTCTGCATGCCGGATCGGCGGGCCCCTTGTCGGCAGTCAAGCGGACCGAGACCGGCTGAGCATCGTCGGGATGGGTGACGATCAGGACAACGGCTGGCGACAAACCCGCGAGGCGGTCGGCAAGCCGTCGCCGTTCCCGAGTCGCGTCATGCCAATTGAAGTACCAGAGCGCGCGGATGTGCAGCCCCGTGAATTGCACCGGGTACGCGCCGACGATCCGGTATCCGTGGTCGAGAAGCCACGAAACGGCGGGCCGCATTGCCCCTGTGATTGCGGCGTCGGGTTTCAGGAGCAACAGCGCGTTCCGGCGAGCGAATGCACCGGGGTCGATCTTTAGCGCGGCAAGGGCATCGCACGTTTCCAGGAAGTAGGTATCGCAGTCATACCGTCTGGCAGCGCCGGTCATCAACAGCTCCTCATCAGTTGCAGACCGGCCAGCACGTCGGCCACCGTGGGCTCCGCCTTACCGAGATAGCCGGTCTGCAAGCAGGAATCGAGCACGCGCCGCATGTACCCGGCACCTATCGGCGGAGGCACCACACCGAGCCGATCGCGGGTGTTGGTGCTGTCGAAGTGTGGGCGACGATGCAGATACGTCGTGTACAGAGTTCCGACTTTGTGGAAGTAGCCACGTTCGATGTCGTCCAGATCGTCCGGACTGAAGGTACTCGGGGGCACCAGATCGACCATCCTGAGGCTGGGATATTCGGCGAGCACGTCGCTCATCGACTGCAGCGAAACCGCGTTCGCACCCACTGCGTGGAAGGTATAGCCGACGTTATCCTCGAACCTCTCCACGGCGTTGACGACGGTACCCGCGACGTGGCCGATCGGGGACAGCGCCAGCGTGGCCGCATAGTTGCCCGGCAGTGTTCGCAGCTTGCCTTCGGCGATGAGCTTCAGCACCGGGTAGATGTGTTTGTGCACCCGGCTTTGACCGGTGCGGTATTCGCCGGACACGATCCCGGGCCGCACGATGGCCCACTGCAGCCCCGCCGCGTGCACGAGATGCTCGGCCTGGAATTTGCTGCGCTCGTAGTCATTTCCGAAAGACTGCCCGATGTCGAGTTGATCCTCGCGGAACGTCCCGTCGAACTCGCCGCAGACGTAGGCCGTGCTGACATAGATGATGCCGGCGTCCCAACTCTGTGCCAGCTCAAGCGCGTTCGCCGTTCCCTCGACGTTCAGCTCGGTGTATCGGTGTTCAGGCAGACCGAATTCGGTCAGCGCGGCACAATGAACGACCAATCCGACCTGGTCAACTAACTGCGAGACCAGCCTGCGCTCGAGCCCGAAACCCGCGCTCCGGACATCGCCCCGCAGCACATGCGCCGGATCTACTCGGCGGCCATTGTTGGCGATGATCTCAACATGGTCGTGTACCAGGGCCACCACGTTGTGACCTCGCTTGGTCAGGCGGTGGACGACCTCGGCGCCGACGTGTCCGGCGGCCCCGGTAACGAGTACAGCCGTCTTCATGACGAGTCCTGTTGCTTCCGAACGAGATTGACGAGATCACCCACCGTGGAGACACCGGCCAGCGATTCCGGGGTGAGCGGCGGCAGGCCGAACGCGCGTTCGAGGGCGATCGACAGCTCGAGCAACCGGAGCGACGTGTACCCGAGGTCGACCATGAGGGTGTCATGGAGATGGGGATCATTGGCGGCGGGGGCCATGGCCGCGACAAGGGCGAGTACCTCCTTCTCGATCACGCTCACCGCTGCTCCCCCGGCTGGGCGCCGCCACTGGCCAGCAGATCCCTGGTTTCGTCGAGTTCGACGTCGGCATCGAGGTATGCGCCCATCCGCAGCCACTGATACCCACGGCGGAGGGTCTGCTGCCACTCTTCCCGCGACGCAAACGATGCGGGGAACGCCTCTCCCCCGGTGGCCTGCCGCACGTGCGCCACGAAAGTGTCGAGATCCGCCTGTGCGCGGAGCGCTTCATCGCGGTCCCGGATCGACAGCTGCATCAGACCGCGGGCAGTCTCTGCCAGGTGGCGATGCCCGGGCACGAGCTGCTCGAGGGCGTCGAAAAGCACGGGGTCACCCGGCAATGGGGTGATTCCCCACGCGCTGGCGAGAATGCGGACGGCCATGACGGCTATGCGGCGTCCGCACAGCGACGCCACGCGCCACTGTTCGTCCTTGACCGCGCCGTTGAAGTCTTCGCGGGCGTTCTCCAGCACCATGTTCGCCAGCATCAATGCACCCGCGCATTCAGCGAACGCCTTTGCAAGCAGCGGAGATCGCGCGATATCGCCGTCGGTGGGGGCGCCGTCGATCGTGATGACCGGCCGTCGCGTCGACGGCAACGGGGTCAGGGGTCGATCGGGCTCGCACATGGCAGCCACCGGCCGGATCACTCCCGCACCGCGCCATGCCAGGGCGATGAGCCCGTATCGGGCGAATACCCGGATGTGCTGGCTCGTGGCTTGGGTGGAGGCGACGGTCTGACCGAACACCACATGTCGCCAGGAGTCGGCGCATGCGGCGGACAACACGAACACGTCTGCGTTGTTACGCACGACGTGCGTGGTGGACCCGATCGGCCACGTCGTCACCCCGGGGACGCGCTTGAGGATGACGTTGGCGGGATCGAGCGTGACCGTCGGCCCGCCGAGTCGCGCCGCCAGGTCCAGCAGCCGTTCGATCAACTCGCGGCGTCCACCCGCCGTGATGTGCGCATAGTCGAGAACCTGGTACGCGTCGAGCAATTCACCCATGGCCCGGTCGGCTTGCGTTCGCAACCGGGCGATCTGCTGCGGGAGCCACTTGACCTCGAGATAGCCCTCGCCGTGCTCGGCGAGGAAGGCTTTCATGGCCTGTACCAACCCTTCCCGGGCCCAGCTCACCGCCTCCTCCTCGTGGTCCAGGGCGACGAGGGCGGCACTGTGGCGCAGGCAATGGCCGGACCGTCCCCGCCACCACACCGCGGTCAGCTCCGTCACCTCCCGGTAGGAGACGATCTCGAGGAGCCCCCCGTAATGCGGCCCGACGCGCAGGGGCACGCCCCGAAGGAATCGCTGAACTCGGTTGAGCACGTCCTCCGTGACACCCTTCAACGACCCGGTGTCGATCGCGCTCCTGACTCGCAGCAGCCGCTTGCGCACCTGGTCGTGTGACTGCGCGCGAATCTCGACCCGGTGGCCGTCCACGAACAGCACGGTCGGCATCACCGCCCGCTTGGCCGTCCCCGGAACCAACAGCAGGAAGTCGATGTCGGAGCCTGCATTTCCGAAACCCTCGGCGAGCGAGCCTTCGAAATGCACTGTGGCGTCGTCCGGTACCACCGCCATGGCGCGCGCACTCTCGAACAGTGATCGCACCTGTTCGAGCTCGCGTGATTGGTGCCGAGGGTCACGGTCCGCCACCAGTTCGGCCCCGGTGAGGCGCCCCGACCGCCATTGCTGCCACATGTATGACCGACGAGGTTTACCGCTCGAGGTTCGCAACAGTCCGCCGCGGGGAACGCTGATGAACCACAGCGGCGTGTCGTCACCTGCATGTGCACGTACCGCCGTGATTCCCGCGCTGATCGTGTCGGCAGACATTGGCGCTGAGGGCGTTTCGAACAACACCGCGATGCCTGGCAAGTCGCCGTCGTTGACAGCGACGGTGACCAGTCGACCCGGCCGCAGGCCCATCGCCTCAGCCGCGGCGACGTCGAGATCCTCGGCGAACACAGTGCGCCCGTTGATTTTCAAGCTTGTCCCCATCCGGCCGAGAACGTGGAGCTGCCCGTCAATAAGGAAGCCGGCGTCTCCGGTGTAGAGGTCACCACGCTCAAACCGGGTCGCGCTACCGGGATCGCCGCGGTAGCCGTGCGCCACACAAGGCCCGGAGAGGACGATTTCACCCAAAGTCCCCTCGGGTGCAACGGCTCCGGACTCATCGATGATGCGGACGGCGTGGTCGGGTATCGGCCGACCGACGGAGACGACCCAGTCGGGTGACGATTCGGCCGCCAACCCGTCGCTGGTGCGGCCGAGCACATGTACAGGCCGGCCGGGGCGGAGGGCGGATCTGTCGATCCGAGTCATCCGGATCGGCTCGCCGAGACGTTGGCCAGTGGCTATCAAGGTCATCTCCGCCAGCCCGTACGACGGGAGAAACGCTGACGGCGAAAAGCCATGGCCTGCAGTCAGCTCGGCGAATGCCCGCAGGTGCGCGGGATTGATCCGATCGGCTCCGATCACCATCGTGCGCAGCCCGGACAGATCGATGTCACCGAGATCCTGCGGTGTGAGCCTGCGGCTCACATACTCCAATCCGAACGACGGCGAAACAGTGTGCTCTGCGAGGGCCGCTGCCTGCAGCCATCGGAGGGGGTCGCGGATGAACTGATCCGGACGCAGCAGACGAATCTCGTACTGACCGGGGACGGAGAGGAACAACCCTCCGATGAGGCCCATGTCGTGATACAGCGGCAGCCACGAGGCACCGCGTTCGCCGGGTTTTGTATCGCACATCGAATGGATGGCGCGGAGGTTGGTGACGAGGTTGCGCCAGCTAACGCGGACTCCGCGCGGGGCTTCCGTCGATCCCGATGTCATCTGCAGCATTACGAACGGCCCGGGCTCAGCCAACCTTTCCAGCGGAGCAACGTCTGGAACCTGCCCCAGCAGAGACACATTCGGCGGCTCGGCCATGCCGGAGATCGCCCGGTTCACCGTCTGGGCGAATGCCCGCGAACTGACCACGACACGCGCCCCGGATGCCGTGAGGATGCCGCGCAGGCGATCGGCGTATCGGTCCGGATGCTCGAACTGTGGTGGCGTGATAGGTGTCAGGGTCCCGCCCGCGGCCAGCACGCCGAACATGGTCGCCACACAAAGGCGAGACGTCGGTATCAGGACGCCCACAGTGGTACCGGAACCGACGCCATCAGCGATCAGCAGTTGCGCGATACGCCGCGCGTCATCCGCAAGTGCCGGATACGGGACGAAATCCCATCCGCCGTCATCGGTCGCCAGATGTATTCCGGTGTCGGGCCGCGGTGACATCAACCACCCTCGCAGTGCAGCGGCATCGTCCGGCGTCAGGCCGGGCATGATTGCTGCCCTTCCAGGACCACGACGCGACCGGCCGCACCGTCCACACTGACCGTCATTCCGGTTCTGATGGCTTTGGTCAGACCGTCGATTTGCACGACGGTTGGGATACCGAGTTCGCGGGCGATGATCGCCACGTGTGTGAGGGGCGATGCGCGTTCGATGAGTAATGCCGAGGCGAACGGGAGTGCTGCTGCCCAACTGGGCTCGGTTCGGTACGCCACCAGGACGCCGCCGGAGAATTCCTCGGGTTTCTCGACGATCACCACCCGGCCGGTCACCACCCCCGGACTTGACGGTGTGCCGGTCAGCACCGCCCCAACGGGCAGGTACTGGGAATCCGTGCGTTGGCGCCAGCCGGCTATTTCCAACTCCTGCTGCGTGTAGCGGGATCCGGTGGTGGTGAAACGGACAGGGGCCGCAAAGCGCCGGTAGGATTCTTCGAGAATCTTGCGTTTGGCGACGACGGTTCGCGCCCGGCCGCCGGACATGGCGCCCTCGTACACCTCGAAAAGTTCGTCAAGACGCAGCTGAAAGATGTCGGTTCGGCTGTCGATGATCCCACGTTGTTCGAGGTCGCGTCCCATCACCGCGGCGAGCGATTTGATGATTCCGAAACCGCGGGTGCGGCAGAAGCGAAGGTGCTCGCGATACGTCGCCGCCCGTTGAATTTTCCCGCGCAGCGCATCAAACACCTTGCGGCGCGGCCCACGCAGGTGCGCGTCGAGGTAGTCCTGAGCCAAATCGCTCACTCGTTGGTTGTCGTCGGCGGTCTTCATCCTCAGCATGTGGAAGAGACCTGCCGGGTCGTGCCGCAGGTCCGGCGCTTCGAGCTTGAGTTCGTCACGACAGCGGTATCCGAACTTGTCGATGTAGTCATCGATTTTTCGTTGAAGCTCTTGCCATTCCGGAGGGCCGGACGTTTCAGCTTGCTCGACGAGGCGGGGGTAGGCAACGGTAGGGTCAACCGAGTCGATGAATGTCCTCAAGGCCGGGACCGAGTCCACGAATTCCGCGATACCGACCAGCGCTCTGGCGGGTTCGACGGATTCGACGTCGACTCCGGGATTGAGCAGGGCGAATCCGACCCACTCGGGCGCCCTGGGCAGAAAAACCTTCATCAGGACGGCGAGGATGCCGACCGACGTCAACAGGATGGCGTCCAGAACCAACATCGGACCCCAAATGTCGGCCACCTCGTGGTGAGTCTGTCGGAAGTGCCGGTACGCATGGGTCCCGTCGAGGCCGGAGACGTCCGAGAGGCCCTGGCGTGCGATGAAGGCTGCGAAAGTCCTGTCGAAGTCCCGAACCATCGAATCGATTAACAGAAAGCGCCGGGCATAAGTGAATGCCGTGCGTGTCCGTGAGACCACTCTGGCGGCCAGCGAGGGAAAGACGAACGGGTGCAGGTTTTCTGCCATCGCACGGTCGAGCGGCTCACTCACGCCCAGGGCGAGTTCCAGGACACGCCGATTCAGCGCGTACCCCGGCGCGATGCCCACCATGCGGTACCAGTGCAGGAGGTTGTAGTAGACATGGCCATAGAACTGACCAAGCATCACGGGCAGCCACGACTCCATCTGCTCGAGTTGGGCACGCGGTACGTTCAGGCTGCGGGCGTACGCCCGGTAGACATCGCCGTAGAGCTGACGGGCCACGGTGAACGTCAACGGCGAAGTGACCCCGGAGAAGCTTTCGATGATATTCGAGTTGTCCCAGATTCGAAGTTCATCGCCGGCGACTGTCTCACCGAGATGCTCTGCGGCCAAACCAGTCTCTTGGCTGAGGGTGGTGATCGGCCGAGTCTGCAGGATCCATGTGGTGGAACCGTCGTACGCCCATTCCACATCTTGTGGACCGTCGAAATGCTGCTCCAAACGGGAAGCCAGATCGACAAGTGTCGTCCGCAGCGCGGAGCCGATGGCCGATTCCCATTGCCGCCCAGGAGGAACGGCAGCCGTGCCGACGCCGCCCCCCTCACTGGGGGTAACCATGAGCGGTTTAGCAACCACCGTTTCATCGAGCACCTGGTGGGTGTTCTTGTCGACCACAACGGAGTCCGAATCGACGGTTCCGCGAACCAGACCCTCCCCCAGGCCGAGCACGCCATTGATCACGATGTGGTCCGATGAGCCCCTGACCGGGTCCGCAGTGAACATCACCCCGCTGCTCACGGGTTGCACAAATTGCTGAACGATCACGGCGAGGGCAACGTCGCCGAAGCCGAGCCCCCGGGCGTGGCGGTAGTGCGTCACCCGCGGCGAGAACGCCGACGCCCAGCACATCCGGACGGAGTTCTCGACAGCGTCGAGTCCGCTCACGTTGAGAAAACTGTCGTACAGTCCCGCGTATGAATGGCGGGACTCGTCTTCGTGCCGGGCCGACGAGCGCACGGCCACCGTCGGCGTGCCCACATGATCAAGGGCAGCCTCGATGTCATCCCTGATTGCTGACGGGATGGGCGACTCACGCATGGCCGACTCGGCGTAGGCCGCTTCCCGAAGGCGTTCCTCGAGGGTCAGCGGTGCAACGCTAAGGCGTAAGCCGAGAGCGGCCAAGGCAGCCTCGAAGGCATCCGTTCCAAGAATCGCCCACCGCGGTACCGCAAAGCCAGCGGCGGTCAGAGTGTAGAGGTTGCGACCTTTAACACCCGCGAGCACAATGTTTCGACCGCTGGGGGCTTGTTCGCAGGTGACGACTGTCATTGCCCGTCCCGCACAGCTAGTGCCTCCCCGCCTCGAGACGCCGGCGGTAAGAGTAGAACCATCTCTATCGCCCGAAAGCAATTGTTTGCTGCCGACACTCCGACGGTAAGACTGGGTGGTGGCCGACACGAGTGGCTAAAGTCCTTTGAATCCGGCGATTGGCACTGTCGGCGCCCTGTCGGGGACATTGCCGCAGTTGAACTTCGGCTATCAATACCAGTGCATCGGGGTGTTTCTCAGGCGACCTGCGATCCGGCGGTCGCGGTGTTGTCGGCCGGTTCGGCCGGAGTGATGTCGGTGGCCGCTCGAGGAGTTTGCCCTTGTGGAAGACCGCGCCGGCACGGACCCAAGCGAGCAGGTGCGGGCGTTGCCGGCGCGCCAGCGAGCCTCGGCGGCGTCGATCAGCTTGTAGGCCATGGCAATATCGGCAGCCCGCTGATGTCGTCCGTGCAGCGCCATTGTCTCGATCAATCCCAATCGAGTGCATGCGGCCGGCATCAGCAACGGTGGCGGGCTGGCCTTCACTCCTGGATGTCCGTGCGGTCGAGTTAGTCACCATTGACGGTGGGTGGCACGCCTGGCCGTCCTTCGCCACATCGATGATTGGGAGTTTTTACGGCCCCCTCCCGGCTTACGAATCGCCGTGGTACATTCCCGGACTGTCGTACCCCGGGGGTTGTGCGGAGGTTCGCGATGGTCACACGCCGATGGAACCAGTCGGACGAGGCCAAGAGCAGCTACGTCAAGGAGCTGTTTTCGGCGCTGGCGACGCGCTACAACGTGATGACCGATCTGTGGACGCTCGGGCTTCATCGCGTGTGGAAGCGGCAGGCCATGGAGCTCTGCGCCCTCCGTGCCGGCGAACGAGTGCTGGACGTTGCGACCGGGACGGGCGATCTGGCGTTCCTGGAGGCGGCGGCCGTCGGGCCGGAAGGCCAAGTCGTCGGCGTCGACTCCTGCGCGGCGATGCTCGAAGTCGCCCGGGGGCGGCAGCGCGGGCCCGTCGACTTCCACGAGGGCGACGCTACGGACCTGCAGTTCCCGGACGCGTGCTTCGACGTGGTCACGATCGGCTTCGGGCTGCGCAACGTCGCCGATCGCGGCCGGGCGCTGCGCGAGTTCCGGCGGGTCCTGCGGCCGGGCGGCCGGTTGATGGTGCTCGACTTCAGCACGCCGGACTCGAAGGTGTTGAGGCCCCTTCACGACCTGCTCTACTTTCGCCTGATGCCGGCGGTGGGCTGGGCCGTGGCCTGGCATCGCGACGCCCATCATTACACCGCCGATTCGATCCGCACCTGGATGTCGCGGGACGCGCTCAGCCAGGCGATGCGGGAAGCGGGCTTCGTCGACGCCCGCTACGTGTCGCTGAGTACCGGGTTCGCAACGGTCCATTTGGGTATGCGCGCGGCTACCGACGCTTAGCTCCCGAAAGCCTTGGCCCGCAAGGCAGTTCGTCAATAGCGGCCGTGTTCGGTGACGACGGCGGTGATCAGAGCGGCCGGGGTCACGTCGAAGGCGGGGTTGAAGACGTCCGCGTCCGGCGGGGTGATCGCGGTGCCGGTGAACGTCCGCAGTTCGTCGGGCGCGCGTTCCTCGATGGCGATCTCGGCGCCGGTGGCCAGCGACGCGTCGATCGTGGACGACGGCGCGACCACGACAACCGGCACGTTGTGGTGGTGCGCCGCGATGGCCAGGCCGTACGTGCCGATCTTGTTGGCGACGTCGCCGTTGGCCGCGATCCGATCGGCGCCGACGAGCACGCAGTCGACGAGGCCGCGTGCCATCGCCGCCGCCGCGGCGCCGTCCGGCTGCACCCGATAAGGCACGCCCGCCTGCGCCAGCTCCCACGCCGTGAGCCGGGCGCCCTGCAGCAGTGGGCGTGTCTCGTCGACCAGCACAGACTCGACCAGTCCACGCTCGTGCAGATGCCAGACCACGCCGAGCGCGCTGCCCCAGGCCACGGTGGCAAGGTGACCGGCATTGCAGTGGCTGAGCAGCCGCAGCGGGCGGCGGTCGCACAGTTCGAGGACGATCTCGGCGGCGTGGGCGGATGCGGCGCGGTTGAGGCGTTCGTCCTCGTCGAGGATTTCCAGCGCCTCGGCGAGCACGGATTCGGTGCCCTCGTCGAGCTTTTCGAGCGCGCGCGCGACTCCCCAGCCGAGGTTGACAGCGGTCGGCCGTGCCTTCGCGACTCGTTCGGCCGCAGCCCGGACGTCGCCTCCCTCGCGCGCCGCGAGCACCACGCCCAGGGCGCCCGCCGCGCCCAGCGCCGGCGCGCCGCGCACGGCCAGGCGGCGGATCGCGTCGATCAGCTCGTCGACGGTGCGCAGGGTGAGAACGCGAAAGGCCCCCGGCAGCGCGGTCTGGTCGATGATCGTGACCGCGTCGCCGTCCCAATCGATGGTCCTTCGCACTGAGCCGACCCTAGCCCTCGAACCAGTGGAACGAGCCGCAACGTGACGGGCGAACTCGTCATCGTCGGCCCGTCATCGGCTCCGCCTCCGGGGTGTGGCAGCCGCCCGTGCTCAGAAGTCGAAGGTCGTCGTCCCGACGCCGCCGGGGCTGTAACTGATGTACACCGGCCCCAGCGCGAAGGGCACGGACCCCGTATTCATCTGGCCCGGCACAACCAGTGGGCCGTTGGTGGCGGTTGTCGTGTACGAGTACAGCAGCGTCGCACCGTCGTCGGTGTAGACCCCGATGGTCGTTCCCGCCGGCACGCTTCCGGAGGCCTGACCGGTCCCGAGTAGCGATGACGGAATGGATCCGTAGTCGCCACCGGAATCGACCAACGCGGAGACCAGTTGGAAAGGCCCGTCATTGACTCGTACTTCGAAGGTGGTAAGCGGCGCCCCGGAAATTGCAATTCCGGGTAGCGGGTTGGCACCGAATTGCAAGTAACCCTTGGGTTCGTTTATCAGCACACCCTGATTCAATTGGCCCGGCAATGCCGTGATCACAGAGCTGTGCGAGCCCACCGCGTTCGCCCCGATACCCAGGATGCCGTCTGCACCACCGAAAGTGTTGCCTTCCAGCATGTTCACAACGCCGCCGACGGAGATCGGGAACGCAAACATATCGACGTCGACTCCGGTTGGCGCGGTGACGAGCCCATTCCCAAAATTCACCGGTGTGTTGAACGAGAGCCAGATATGTGCGACCCCGTCGCCGTAGGCGATGATGCCGATATTGGTGGGCCAGCCGAGGTGCTGTAGGCCGATGTCCCAGAACGGGATGAGAAGGCCATTTGATCCGGTGTCAACCGTCACGGGCACACTCGGTCCGCCGTTTATGGAGACGTTTACCGCCGGAAATGGACCGTTCATGTGCAGCGGGACGGCTCCGCTCACCAATGAGCCAACGCCGGCGGCCCCGTTGTTGCCGTGCAGGAGGCCGCCGAAGCCTCCGGCGCCGCCGCCGCCGTCATCTCCGCCGGCACCGCCGTCGCCCCCGTGGCCGAACAGAACCGCGTTACCGCCCGAGCCGCCGGCTCCGCCAGCGCCTCCCTGTCCACCGGTCCCACCGGAACCGGCCAGCCACCCACCACGACCACCGGCCCCACCGGCTGCGTGGGCTCCCCCGGCACCCCCGGCACCTCCATTGCCGACCAAGCCGGCCGCACCACCGGCCCCGCCGGCCGCCCACGGCGCCGTGCCCGAATAGCCGGCGCCACCATTGCCAAACAACAGCCCACCGGCCCCACCATTTGGACTCGCGGCCGTGCCGTCTGCGCCGTTGCCGATCAGCGGGCGCCCCAATGCCAGCTCGGTGGGCGCATTGATCACCCGCAACGCGTCCTGCGTGAGGGGCTGCGACGCTTCCTCGACGATCTGCAATGGCGAGGCGTTGGCCGCCTCGGCGGCCACATAAGCCTCCCCGGCGCGACTGAGCGCCTGCACAAAGCGGGTATGAAAAGCCGTCGCCTGCGCGCTCAGCGTCTGATATGCCAGCCCGTGCTGGGAAAGCATTGTCGCAACGGCCGCCGAGACACTGTCCGCAGCAGGCGCCAACGCTCCCGTCGTGGACGCCACCGCCGCCGCGTTGGCCGCGCTGATCGTGGAGCCCACGCTCGCCAAGCCTCTTGCCGCGTCCGTCAACGTCTCGGGCGCCGCGATCACAAACGACATCGGTGTCCTCCCACCGGCTATTCATCAATCCCCCCGGCGAGAAGCAGCACGAATGTACCAGATTCTGTAAGTTATGAAAACCCTTCCTTTCCAGACTATGGGTCGTGAATAGCTCGGATAGCATGAGTCTCGGGTATCCGCACAGCGGACCCAGTCATGGCGTTAGATCTCAGCCATGGGAGAACGCGTCACGTTCCCGAGCTCCACCGGCCCGACCCTGGCGGGCATCATCGAGGTGCCGGAAAGGGCGGTGCGCGGCTGGGGCGTCTTTGCGCACGGGTTCACCCTCGGCAAGGACAGCCCCGCAGCGGCCCGGATATGCAAGCAGTTGGCCTCCGACGGCATCGGCATGCTGCGCTTCGACGCACTGGGCCTCGGCGGATCGGAGGGAGACTGGGGCGACGGGTCGTTCACGGTGAAGGTCGACGACATCGTCAAGGCGTGCGAGTTCATGGCCACCCGCGGGACCCCGGCCGGCATCCTGGTCGGGCACTCGTGGGGCGGCGCGGCCGTGCTCGCCGCGGCGCGTCAGTCACCGGGCGTGCGGTCGGTCGTCACGGTGGCGGCACCGGTTGACCCCAGTCACGTCGAGAAGCACTACGACGCAGTAGTGGACCGCTGTTTGTACGAGGGCAGTGCCGAGTGGATGTTCGGCGGGCGCACGCTGACGCTGAAGCGGGCATTCGTCGAAGATGTCCGGATGGCCCACCTGCGCGACAAGATCAAAGGCTTGCAACTGCCGCTGCTGATCCTGCACTCGCCCACCGACAACACGGTCGGCATCGAGAACGCCAGTGAGATCTTCCGTCTGGCCCGGCACCCGCGCAGCTTCGTCTCGCTCGAAGGCTCCGATCACCTGCTCACCAAACGCGGCCAAGCTCACCGGGCGGCCCGAGTCATCGGCGCGTGGGCCGACGCGTACCTCGGCGATCCCTGACCGATCAGTTATCAAGCGGGACAACGAGTGGCCGCAGCATGGCACCGACGTCACGACGCCGCGTTCGATTCCCACAATTCGTCGCACGGTGCGCACGCCGAACTGCTTTGATATTAGGCGTCCGTCCAATGGGGGGTACTCAAAGGAGAAGTAGCTATGGCAGCACATCAGCGTTATGGCCGGCTTGTGTGCACCGCGCTGGTAGGTGGCCCCCTTCTGATAGCCGGGATCGTCCTGGCCGGTCCGGCACAGGCAGACGCGGTGTCCTATCTTAGCGACCTGCACAACGCCGGGATCCAGGACGTCGCCGGCGGCGATGCGATGCTCTTGCAGACGGGCTCGAGGATCTGCACCCAATTGAGTTACGGCGCAACGCCCGTGCAGCTGAGGAACCTGGCCCTGCAACGCTCCGACACCGACCTCGGCCCCAACGGGCTCACCGTCCAGCAGGCCGACGACCTGATCAACTACGCCAGGATCGATCTGTGCCCGTGAGGGTCGCGTCGGCCTGACAGGCTGGGCCGACGAGCTCCCGCAGACTGCAAACCCTCACTGCAGCGGGCGAAACACCAGCAGCGCCCGGTATTTCGCGGTGAAGGGGGCGTGGCCACAGCTTGGAGTGGCCGGGCGCGCGGGTCGGACCGTGTCGAACAGCGCGCTGGGCGTCCGGATCCAGCGTGCCCAGGGCGCGACGCCTTAAATTGACAACCGTGCGCGCAAACGACTACTCGGCGGCGTGGCTGGAAAACGCCCGACGCCGGGGAGTGCCCGCCGACGTCGTCGCCGAGATCGCCCGGCGGCACCGCATCACGCCGGAGGGCTTTGAGGTCCTCGAGGGGCTGGAGGAGATCCAGGACCCGTACGGCAAGTCCTACTTCCTGCTGCCCCCTGGCATCAGCGGGGACGACGCGTGTACGGCGACGCTGATGACCTACGTCCTCAATGCGGGCACCGATTACGGCAAGACGGGCCGCCGGCGCGCCGACTTTCCCGAGACGCCCTACACCGCCGCCGAGGTCATGCGAATCATCAACCGGCAGTGGGCAAATCGCTGGAGTTACGCCCGCGACGTCAGGTTCGTCCATCGCAACGGTGGGCGCCTCGTGACGACCCCGAACGGCGTCCTCATGGGTGTCGGCGGCAATTGGGTCCAGCGGCAGTTCACCCGGCGGGGCGGCACCACCTGGGGCGACATCTTCATGGTCAACATGGGCATGCTCACCGACCCCGCGGAGCGGCTTCGCCGGATAGTCCGGTCCGGGCACGCCTGGTATCACCTGGACTTGGACCGCGTCCTCCACCACGAGGAGCGGCATTGCCGGCAATGGGCGGCAAAAGGATACCTGGGCATGCTCAGGGCCTACGGCTGGGAACTGGTCCGCGAGTTCGTCTTTGGCGAGACGAACAGGCTCGAAGCCGACGCCGGCCTGTCCGACGGGGGCTATAGGTGATACAGGGCGCGAATCCCGTGGTAGAGCACCATCGCACCGATCACGACCAATAGCGCCGCAAGAAGGGCGGCGTTGTTCTTGTCCATCCAGTTTTTGACCCGCGCCAGCGTCGGGTCGAGCCGCGCACCGGCCGCCGCGTAAGCCAGAATCGGGATCGCGACGCTTGAGGCCGCGACGGCAACGAAGAACGCGGCGGCCAACCAGTCACCGACAAGGCCGAGCCCGCTGGTGCCGATACCCAAACCGGCCGGCACACAGATGAGCGCAACGTCGGGTCTCACGACCGCCAGCACCGCCCCGGTGAGCGTCGCACGGACCGGCGTGATGGTGTCGAACGAACGCAGCCACGCCGGCGACTCGGTGTGGCTGTGCCGGGTAAACCATCGAACGATGCCGTAGAGGATCAGCGCCGACCCGAGGACCACACGCAACCAGGACGACCACCTCGGCGGGGACTTGTCCAGGCCGCCGAGCAGGCCGGAGGCCGCGACGGCCAACGCCGTCAGCGCAACCAGGCCCAGCACCCAACCGGCGAGGAAGGCCAGGCTGCTCGGCCGGGCCCGCGGCGCCTGCAACACCAGCACCGCCGGGATGACCGTGAGCGGCGAGAGCGAGATGACCAGCCCGAGCGGAATCAGCCCGGTCGCCACGGTAACCCAGCTTCCCGCCATGGGCAGCAATCTAGCGTGTCCCGCTACTGCAGCGCGTGAATACCGTTGTAAAGCACCAACAGACCGATCAGGACCAGGATCACCGCGAGCATGGCGGCGTGATTTTGCTCCATCCACACCTTGAGCCGTTCCAGCGCCTCATCGAGGCGTCCACCGGCGCCGACGTAGGCCAGTATCGGTATGGCGACCGTCGATGAGGACACGGCGACGAAGACGGCGCCGGACACCCAGCCGGCCGCCGGGTTGAGGCCACCGGTGCCGATGGCGAGGCCGGCCACCGCGCACAGGATCAGCACCTCGAGCCGTACCGCGGTCAACACGACCCCGGTCACGCCCGCGCGCAGCGGGGTCAGTTTGGCAAACGAGCGCATCCAGGCCGGGCTCTTGCCCTGGCGGTGCCGGGTCAGCCAGCGGACGACGCCGAATACGATCAGCGCCAAGCCCATCGCCACACGCACCCATGACGCCCAGGTCGGCGGCGTCTGGTGCAGACCGCCCAGCAGGTCGGAGGCCGCAACGAACGCCGCGGTGAGGGCGACCATGCCGAGCAGCCACCCGCCGAGGAAGGAGAGGCTGGCCGGCCGCGGGCGGGGCGCGTGAAGGACCAGCACCGCCGGGATGACCGTGATCGGTGAGAGCGCGATGACCAGCCCGAGCGGGATGAGCTTGGTCAGCACGGAAACCAAATTGCCTGCCACGGGCAGCCATCATCGCATTGCCCTGACCCGTCAGCACGGCGAACTAGCCTTTCCGGCGCAGCGTCCAGGCCGGGACCCAGTGCGTCACGGTTTTCCGCTTGGAGCCGTACGCGACGGGATAGGTCACCAGCCCCCACCAGTCACCCTGCTCGCAGACGCCCCAGCAGCTGAGCCGGCCCTCGACGACCTTGTGCAGCTGCAGACCGTTGGGCTGATAACGCCCCGACCGGTGCGGCTCGCGCGGGAAGAGCACCGTCAGGTCGACCAGCACCGCGATCGGCGGACGCACCACCCGAAACGGGTTGCGGACCGGCTGGCCGTTGTATCCGATCGAGGCGAGGTCGCCCATTTATCGATCATACGTTCGAATACCCGCTCGCTTGAATCCTTTTGTTTTCGGAGCCGAGGTGGTTGCCTGGCGAACGGCCCGGACGGCTTTGGCACGTGTGGCCGAGTAACTGAGCGAAGGCGCCCGTCCGCGTCTGGCAACATAGCGGGCGGTGAGCGTCTCCGATACCGCCGAGTCACGGCAACACCGCGGCGGCCCGCTGGCACTGCCGCGGGTCGGGCTGGACCCGCTGATCGTCGGATTGTTCGCCGCCGCAATCAGTCTCGCCGGCGCCGCCCGCCCGTCGTTTTGGTACGACGAGGCCGCAACCATTTCGGCGTCCTACAGTCGTTCGCTGGGCCAGTTGTGGCGCATGCTGGGCAACGTCGACGCCGTCCACGGGCTGTACTACGCGCTCATGCACGGCTGGTTCCAGCTCTTCCCGCCCACCGAATTCTGGTCGCGTGCGCCCAGCGGCCTGGCGGTGGGGGGCGCCGCGGCGGGAGTGGTGGTGCTGGGCGGGCAGTTCTCGTCTCGCACCGTCGCGGTGGCCTCCGGAGTCTCGTGCGCCATCCTGCCGCGGACGACGTGGGCGGGCATCGAGGCTCGCCCCTACGCCCTGTCGATGATGGCCGCCGTGTGGCTGACGGTGCTGCTCGTCGTCGCGGCGCGCCGCAACACCGCCCGGGGCTGGTTGTCTTATGGCGTCGTGCTGGCCCTGTCGATCGTGCTCGATGCGTACCTGGTCCTGTTGGTGCTGGCGCACCTCACCTTTATCTGGCTGTTCCAGCGCGCTCGAAAAGTGCTGGTGCGCTTCGCCATCACCTCGGGGGCGGCCGCCGGCGCCTTGGCGCCGTTTCTGGCGGCGGTCGCCGGGCAGTCGCAGCAGATCCGGTGGGTCCCGCCGATCGGGCACCGGACGATCGAAGACGTGGTGGTTCAGCAGTATTTCGACAGGAGCCCGCCGTTCGCGGTCTTGTCGGCGCTGGTGGTGGCGGCGGCTATCGTGCTGTGGCTCAGCAGATCCGCGCGGCTCGCGCAGGGCGACCGGCAACTGCTGACCATCGCGATCGCGTGGCTGTCCATACCCACCACCCTCATCGTGATCTGGTCGGCGCTGCTGCACCCGATATATACGCCGCGCTATTTGGCCTTCACGGCGCCGGCGATGGCCCTGATCCTGGGTGTCTGCACGGCCGCCGTGACCGCCAGACCATGGGCCGCGGCGGCCCTGGTCGGCCTATTCGCCGTCGCCGCCGCACCGAATTACGTTCGGGCGCAACGTAACCCGTATGCCAAATATGGGATGGACTACAGTCAGGTGGCCGATCTGATCACCGCCAAGGCGGCGCCCGGCGATTGCCTTCTCGTGAACGACACCGTGACATTCATGCCCGCCCCGATGCGCCCGCTGATGGCCGCGCGCCCGGACGCCTATCGCAAGCTGATCGACCTCACGCTGTGGCAGCGGGCGACGGATCGCAACGACGTCTTCGACACCAACCTCATCCCGCAGGTCGTCGCGGGGCCGTTAAGCCATTGCGGCGTCGTGTGGATCATCACCCAGGCCGACAAGTCGATGCCCGCCCACGAGCAGGGTCCGGCGCTGCCGCCCGGCCCGGTCTACGGACCGACACCGGCTTTCGCGGTTCCGCACGACCTCGGGTTCCGGCTCGTCGAGCGCTGGCAGTTCAACCTGGTTCAGGTGATCAAAGCGCAGCGATAGTCACCAGATGCGGATGTAGTCGACGAGCATGTCCGCGGGGTAGGTTGCCGCGGCGGGATCGCCGGCGCCCACCCCGCCGACGGCAAGGGTGAACATGGGCGTCATCCAGTAGCCGGGGTTGTTGAACGGCCACCGGAAGTCGTCGGGTGCGCCGCCGTGGACGTGGATGGGTTTGTTCGGGACGGTGAAGTACTGTGCCCCGTCGCGCGCGAACTGGAATCCGTCCTCACCCCAGTGCATTCGCCACGTGTGCCAGCCGCCGTCCACCAACCCGGGAATCGATTTCCCCTCCCAGGTTTTACCGTTGGATGCGGCGTGGACCGTCGTTCCCGGGGGCCACGAGCCGTTGCCGTACCACTCGAAGACGTCGACCTCGCCGTCGGGCAGCGGATCCTCGTTGACGCCCCAGAACGCCGACCAAAGGCCGGGGTCCAAACAGTTCAGCTTGATCCGCGCTTCCCAGGTTTGGTTGATCATGCTGCGGAAGTTGCCGCGCACTTTGGCGCCGTAGTAGGTCTCCCCCTCCTGGGTGGCGCGCAGGACGAGGTTGGAGTTGCCGTCCTGGAACACGTTTCGGCGGTCGTCGCGGTAGATCCCGGCAACCGGCGGGAACACGTCGTCCTGCCAGGTCTGCACCGTCCACTTCCCCGGATCTGGAGCCGAGCCCGCCGGGCCGTCGAACTCGTCGGCGAAGATGTAGCCGCCGGGGCCGGCCGCCGGCGCCTCCGGCGGCGCAGGGAGCGACGGGTTGGCCAGCGCCTCCGGGATTGGGGCAGCGGCCACGGCCGCCAGCATGCCGAGCCCCGTGGTCAGCAACATGCTGCGACGATCCATCTGCACTCCCCAATCGTTGATGCCCCGGGACCTACGGCCCGAAATGAATTCCCCTAGGCAACTTTCGCAAACGGTGTTATGAAACCACGCGCCGGGGGCGCCGCGCATCTCGCCGGACCGTGCGCCTCCCATCTATTTCGGCGGTTAACCGCTGCTAGCGGGCCGAATCAGTTCCCGCCGCATAAAGCAGTTGCTTGAGCTGGCGCTGTTCGGCGGCGCTCAGCCGGGTCAAGATCCGTTGATCGGCCACCCGCGCGGCCGCATCCGCGCGCTTCAGCAGTGCCTTGCCCCGACGGGTGAGCCGCGCCGGCATCGCCCGCCCCGCCGGGGTCGACGCCGGACGGGTCAGTGCGCCGCGCTCCTCCAGCGAACGCAGCACCTGGTTGGCCGCCTGCGCCGAGACGTTGGTGCCGCGAGCGAGCTCGGCGCTGGTGAGCCCGGGATGCTTCGCCAAAATCCGCATGCACACGAACTCCGCCAGCCCGATGCCCAGCGGCTTCAGCTCCGCGGCCACCTGGGGCCGCAGCGCCGCCATCACGCGGTAGAGCAGAAATCCCAGCGGCTCCTCGTCGGCGTGGCCCATGGCCCAATGCTGGCATGCGCCGAGCCGTTCGCAGCACGTAACCATCAATTTCCTTGACATCGCCGGCACCGGTGGTATCAAGGAGCTTGATAGTCCAATCTGGAAAGGAACGACAGTGATGTCTGGTGGATTCTTTGGCGGCGGGTTCGGCGGCCCCGGTTTCGGTGGACCCGGCTTCGGCGGACCCGGCTTCGGCGGCCCCGGTTTCGGTGGCGGCTGGGGCGAAAAGGGTTGGGGGCACGGCGGGTTCGGCGGCGGCCCCGGCTTCAAGGGGGGATTCGGCCCCGGGGGCCGGCCATTCCTCAAGCGTGCCGCGTTCGTGACCGCGGCGATGCTGCTCGACGGGCCGGCCGACGCCGCACAGGTCGTGCAGCGGGTGTCCGACGCGACCGAGGGCGCTTTCACCCCTCCGCAGGACCTGGCTGAGCTCGCCATTGGGCTGCTCGCCGGCCGCGGCATGGTCAAGGTTGACAACGGCGTGGCCACGCTGACCGAACTCGGCCAGAACGTGCTGGCCTGGCGTGGCGTCAGCAGCGAGACCGCGCACGCCTTCCTGGGGCGGGCGGCCAAGTTCGGCGACGCCTTCAAGATCCGCAGGGAGCTGTTCGAACTCGCCGGGCTGGCCCGCACCATTACGTGGACCGGCACCGACGAGCAGAAGCAGCAGCTCGCCGAAACCCGGACCAAGGTGCTCGAAGCCCTGACCGACGCCAAGAAGGCGCTGCACCGCGTCCTCGGCGAAAGCTAACCTGAAGCGGGTTCGCTCAGCTTGACCAACATCTTGCCGATGTTGGCCCCGGTGAAGAGGCCGTTGAGGGCGTCGACGCAGGATTCGACGCCCTCGAAGACGGTCTGGCGCGCCCTGATTCGGCCTTCGTGCTCCCATTGGCGAAGCGCGGTGAACGCTTCGTCGAAGCGGCCCCAGTCGTCGAGTGCGTTGAATCCCTGCATCGACGCGGTCTTGGACAGCAGGTTCACGTAGTTGGCCGGCCCCGGGTGCTCCCCGGTCAGGTAGCTGGAGATGACGCCGCACAGCACCACCCGCGCCTTGGTCGCCAGCCGGCCCAGCACCGCGTCGAGGATCGGCCCGCCGACGTTGTCGAAGTAGACGTTGACCCGGCGGGGGCAATGCTCTTTGAGCGCTGCCGCCAGGTCGTCGTTCTTGTAGTCGATGCACGCGTCGAATCCGAAGTCCTCGACCACCGCGCGGCACTTTTCCGGGCCGCCGGCGATGCCCACTACCCGGGCGCCGGCGATCTTGGCGATCTGCCCGGCAACCGACCCGGTGGCGCCCGCGGCGGCCGACACCACCACCGTCTCCCCGGGCTGGGGCCGGCCGATGTCCATCATCCCGATGTAGGCGGTGGCCCCGGTCGGGCCGTACACCGACATCACCGCCAGCTGATCCACCGTGGCTTTGCCCGGGACCGGAGTGCTGAACACGTCGTCGCGAATGATCACGTACTCCTGGAAGCCTGTCAGCGTGGTGACGACGTCGCCGATCTCGTAGGCGTCGCAGCGCGTCGCCACCACCTCGCCGATCCCGGCCGCCCGGATGACCTCGCCCAGCTGCACCGGCGGGAGGTAGCCCGGCTGGTCGTTCAGCCAGGTGCGGACCGCGGCGTCGAGCCCTACGTAGGTGGTTCGAAGCAGCGCCTCGCCCTCGGCGGGCTCGGGCGCCGGCCTGGTGACCAGCTCGGTGTCCTCGGGCCGGACCAGACCAGTCGGGCGGCGACGCAACAGGATTTGGCGGTTCGGCAAGTCGGGCACGGTGCTGAAACTACCCATTCGACAGGTTCGGGTGGGAGCATCGCTGCATGAACTCGCAGGACGACCCGGAAGAGCGCATCCGGGAACTCGAGCGCCCCCTGGCCGACGCGGCGCGCGCGTCCGAGTCCGGACAAGCGCCGCCGCCCGGGGGTTACCCGTACGCGCCCGGCCCACCGCCCCCACCGCCCCCGGCCGGCCCGTGGACCTATGGCGGCCCGTCATACGGGTCACCGCCGCGGTCCTCGTCGGGCAACCGCACGTGGTGGATCGTGGGCACCTTCATCGTCATCGGCTTTCTCGCCCTCGCGGGCGGTATCGCCGCCTTCGCCGCGCACCAACTCTCCGGGGTCCGGTCGATCATCAGCTCCCCGCCGAGCATCTCCGCGACGTTTGGTCCGCCCCCGAGCGCCACCAGCGGCCCGGGAAGCCCCGGCCCGTCGAGCACCCGGACCAGGACGACGTCGCCGTCGGCGTCACCCACCCCGTCGCCGGGCGCCAGGCTCAGCGTCTCGGGCATCGGCGAGAATCGGTCGATCGCCTGCAACGACAACATCGTCAGCGTGAGCGGGGTTTCCAACACGGTCGTGATCACCGGCCACTGCACCAGCCTCACCGTGTCCGGCGTCCAGAACGCCATCACCGTCGACGCCGTCGACAGCATCGACGCCTCCGGCTTCAACAACAAGGTCACCTACCACTCGGGCAACCCGAAGATCAGCAACGCCGGCGGATCCAACGTGGTGCAGCAGGGCTGATGACCCGGGGGCGCTAGCCCATCGCGCCGGGTTTGGTGGAATCTTCCGAATCGTCGTCGAGGACGCTGACCGCGATCCCGTAGGGCAGGAAGCGCACCTTGCGCTTGGGATCGACGTTGTTCTTGTTGGCCCGCAGCGCGTCGAGTTCGGTCGCGTAAACCTCTTCGACGTGAGCGCCGCCACCGGCGTCCACGGTGTAGATGGCCCACACCCCGTCACCGGCCTCGCCTGCGGTCTCCGGCCCACGGCGCGGCCGCCGCGACAGGTCGTCGAAGAACGCGGACCAACTTGTCCCTGGCACGGGGGCGGTGACGAACTTGCCGATTCGCTCGAACACGTCGCGCAAGCCCTCGCTGCCCTCCCTGATCACGCGATCGAATTCCTCGGGATCGAATCCGAACGCACCGTACTCGCCCACGCGAACCTCCTTGCAGTCACAGCGCTACCGCCCAGTGTGCTCCCAGTCGTCGCCGTGTGCCACGAACGGGCCTACGGGGCGGGCGGCGGCGGGGCCGGCGGGTTGATCGGAATCGGCACCGTGACGAACGGGAGGTGCAGGTACATCGTCAGCGGGGGGCGCTGGTACTGCGGCGGCGGTACGGGCGCCGCGACCGGCTGCGGCGGCGGGGCGGCCGGCGGCGGGGCGGCCGGCGGCGGCGCGGGGGCCGGGACCTGCCGAACCGGGGCCGGCACCGACTCCGGTGCTCGCCGTGTCGGCGCGCGGCGCGGTGGCGGCGCGGGCGCCTCGGGTGCCGGCGCAGCGGCCGCCTCGGGCGCCGGCGCGGGTGGGGCGGCCGGGGCGGCGACCTCGGGTGCCGGTGCGGGCGGCGCGGCCACAGCGGGGGCCGGCGGGGGCGGCGGCGGGCTGGGGGCGGGCACCTGCGCCTGTGGCGCAGGCACCCGATTCACGGGCGCGACCGCGTGCGTGGTGGGCTGCCGGGGCGACGCGGGATGGGCATCCGACGTCAGCGAAACCGCCACCACCCCCGCCGCCACGGCCGCGATGCCCGCCAGCGCGCTGCCGACCAACATGGGGAACCTGCGTCGCCGCGGTATGCCGTCGTGCACGTCATCGGCCACGTCGTCCAGGGCGCTGTAGGCCAGCGCGCCGAGGCCGGCGTTGCCGGAGACGTCGAGATACGTCGGGCTCAGCGCGCGCGGACTCACCTCACCGGTGCCCGGATCCAGGGAGTAGGCCAGGGCGGCCGTCGACGCCGCGAACAGCGGGGCGTTCGCGGACGCCAGCGCCGCGCCGCGGGCCAGCGCCATCGCGGGTTCCTCGGGCACGCTCACGTCCAGCGCGGTGGCCGCCTCGAGCGCGGCCTTGATCGCGGCCACATCGCTGCCGCGACCCGTCCCGCAGCCAACGACGAACACGCCGTCAGCCTCCGAGCCCGGCGCGTCGAGCCCGCGCACCATGTCAGGCAGCTCGACCGCGGTGTCCCCGACGAGTTGCCGCCGGTGCAGGTCGACGATGGAACCGTCGGCGACGTCGACCACGGCCAGCGTCGCGCTGTCGGGCTCGACGAATAGCATCGCGATGTGTTCATAGCCGATCGACTGACCGACCGTCTGCGCCAATGCGGCCGCGGCCAGCAACGGGGAAACCAGCATGACGCTGCCGACGTCGTGGGAGGCGATCGCCTCGCGCAGCGCGCGTACCCGGGCGGGATCGGTCCACGTCACGCCCGTCGACGTCAGCTGATAGCCACCCTCGGCCGCGCCTTCCCGGGTGCCGACGATCGCGTCGATCACCTGCGCGGGCCCGCCGGGGGTCGCCCCGTCATTCGTCGCGGCGAGCTCGAATTCGTCCTCTTCGACGGTGACACCGTCGGCATCCTGGCCCTCGATGAGCACCAGGCGGACGGTGGTCGGAGCCATCGACACTCCGAGCACGATGTCCACTTTGCGCCTCCAAGGTCCTCTAGATCTTTTGGGCCCTCCACGAGGGCACCCAAAAACAGACCCCGCCCGAACTGGGTGACACCACGCTACCCGCGTGCGGCCGGACGCGCTCGTGCCAGTGACCCCGATTGATCAAGGTCACAGGATGTTCAGGGATCAGTACCCGGGACTCAAAAACGGGTTCTGCGAGTTCCCCGGATACTGCGGATACGGCGGAGCCTGAGGCGCCTGGGGAGCCTGGCTCGCCGGGACCGGGACCGGTATCGGCACCGGTAGCAGCGGAACGTGGATCCACTGCGTCGTCATCGGCACCGTCGTCGTGGGCGTCGACGGCGCCTGGGCCGTCGGCGGCGGAGTGGTGGTCGAAGTCGGAGAGGGCGGCGGCGGTGGCGGGGTGGTCATCGCCGTCGTGGTCGGCGGCGCCGGGGGCTGAGTCGTGGCCGGTGGCGGCGCGGGATGCCGCGTGACGACCGGCGGCGGCGCCGTGGTCACGATCACCGGCGGTGGCGGCGGTGGCGGTGATGGCGGGGGTGGCGGCGCGGGGCTGGGCACCGGTTGCGCGCTCGGCGGTGCGGGGACGGGCGTGGGGGGCGGGGGCACCGGGCGCGGCACCAGGGAACTGACCGGCGGCGCGGGCAGGGGCGCGACGGTGGGCGCCGGCGGGGCCTGGCGGTTTTCGATGCCCGACAGGGTATAGGCGACGCCGCCGATCGCGGTCATCGCGACCATGGCGCACATCCCGACGACCAGCTGCGACAGCCGGAGTCGCCGCCACGCGCTCTCCCGGGGCGGCCCCATCATGTTCAGCCGCATGGACCAGCCGGCCGGGCCGTCTTCGTCGAAGGCGGCGGGGCTGTACGGCACCCGCACGTCGGCGCCGTATTCGGTTTGCGACCAGGCCAATTCGCGATCCGTGAGCGCATCGTGGTCGATCACCAACACATCACCGGCCGGCAGGTCGACGACATCGCCGGCGGCCGACGCCGTGAGCAGTCCGATCGACGTGCGCGTACGAAGGTCCAGCTCCTCACCGCGCGACGCCAGCTGCAATGCGCCGAGGGCGGCCGCCAGCGCCGGCTGCGACGGGCTCACGACGGGCCGGCGGCCATGCACCGAAAGCCGTTCGCTGACAAGCGGAATGCTGGCCCCGCCGCCGACGGTGACCACCGCCGACAGATCCGCCCAGCTCCTCTTGTGGCGGGCCAGCATGTCGTCGAACGCATAGATGAAGCCCGACAGCCGGTCCTGTATCAGGTCGCCGAGCTCGTCTCGGGTGAGCTTCATGGTGCACCTGCGCCCACCGAGCTCGGCGGCGAATTCGACCGCCGTCTCCGTGGATAGCCGCTCCTTGGCCGCGCGGCACTGCTCGCGAAGCAGGCCGAGCTGGCCGACCCCGGCGGTGCTGGCCGGGTCGATGCCGCTGCCGTGCCCGAGCTCCTCGAAAACCTTGAGCAGCACCGCCTGGTCGATCTCGTCGCCCGAGAAGGCCGCGTAACGCATTGTGGGGCTCACCAGTTCGAGATCTCCGGCGAGGCTGACGAGGGTGGCCGAGGTGCCGCCGCCGCCGAAATCGAGCAGCCCGACCACGCCCGTCGCCGCCAGGCACAGCTCCGCGTTCGCCGCCGTCAGCGCCGCGATGGCGTCCGAGACCAGGCGGGGCGCCATGCCGCTTCGCACGAAGCCCAAATGTGTTCGCAAAGCATTGCGCAGCGCCTGCACGTTGGCGGGTTTCCAGTACGCGGGAACGGCGATGGAGATCTCCGACGCCGCCGCGTCCGCCCCGGCGGCCAGCACCATGGCGTCCAGGGCCTCCACCGTCAACAGGTCCGGGTCGTGCGCGGAACCGTCGGGCGACACCAGCGCGACCGAATCCCCGATGCGCTCCACGAAGCCGCGCATCAGCACGCCCGGCTCGATGAGGCCCGGGTTCTCGGTGTTTTCCAGGGGCAGACCGATTTTCGGCGCGCAGTGCGGATACAGGGTCAGCACCGCGCGGCGGGAAACCGGCGGACTTCCGTTACACGCAGCGACCAGGTTCGTGGTCCCGATCGACAACCCAACTGGGTCGTACATAGAGCGAAAACTTTCGTCTATAGGGGTCGGTGGCCAGCGTTAACCATAGCCGCGGACACGCGGAAAGCCGATGGCTTGCAATGTCATTGGTATCCGCTCGATGTGAGAGCGTCACCGAATCGGGACCGGAGACCTCTTGACAAATGGGTCGAATCGCGCCATGGTGGCGGCGCGCTACACCACGGTCAGCGGCAGCGAACGCCTGGGCTGGAACTCGAACGACGACCCGCCGCTGAACTTGGCCACCGAGACCTCCGGCAGTTCGGCTGCGGCGGCGTCGGTTTCAACAAGTTCTGCGGTCCAGTCGGTGTCCGTGCCGCCGGCCCGCACCGCAAGGCGCGGATCGACGGCGGTGGCGATCGCCTGCAGCGGCTGCACCGATTGCGGTGAGCACAGGGAGATCCAGGCGCCGTCGTCGTGCGCCGGAGACCGGTGCACTGTCAGCCGGTTGTCCGCCGTTTCAGCGACGACGTAGCCCGCGGGATTGAGCAGCGGGTGCAACTCGAGCACCCTTCGCGCTCCGTCGATCCCGCCCGGGAGTTCGAGCGCGCGGCGGATCCGCTCGGCCCCCAGCCCCGCCAGGCCGGTCAGGCCGCGGGTGCCCACCGAGACGGCCTGGGCATCATCGGCGGCGCGTGCCCGCACCGCGATGGCGAACGACAGATACAGCAGGTGCATCTGCAGGCAGACCTCGTCGGCCATGCGGACCAGTGCCGAGTGCGAGAAGGCGCCGAAGTCGAGGTCGGACAGCAACGGCCCCGAGTAGTCCGCCTGCCCCTCCTGGGATCGATCGACGGGATCCAGTTCCCAAGTGGCGGCGCGTGTTTGACTAACGATGTCCAGCGCCGGAATGCTCTGCGCTTCGGGATAGGACTCGTCGATGATGACGGTCCAGGCGCAGTGCGGCTGCCGGTCCGCGGGCACCCGCGGCGGCCGGTGGATCGGACGCATCTGCGCGCGCGGGTTGGTCGCGACCGCAGTCGCGTCGAACGTCGGGTCCTCGATGGTGTGACACATCCCGAAGACGTACTCGTCGCCCATCGGCTCGACGTCGAGCAACGCGCCGCAGTGGTCGAGGTGGAACTCGCCGTGCCAGCGGTCGTGGATCGTGTAGCGGAAATCCATGAATTGCGGCGGGGCGCCGATGTCGAGCTGCAGGCCCTTGAAGATGGTGGGGACGTCGTCGCCCTCGTATTTCAGCGCCCGCTGCATCCGCTTGGTGTAGATCGGGCTGGCGCCGGCCCACTCCTCGATGGCGATCTGCACCATCTCCTCGCGACCGAATTCCTGGATGCACCAGGCCATCCCGGAGCGGTCGATCATGTGACCGATCAACAGCAGTTCGGGGACCAGGACGGACAGCTCCTGACGGGACAACCGCGCGTAACGGGATCGGCTCACCGCCCAAAAATAGCCACGTCTATGTTATAAAGTCAACAATGTCCATTGCCGCAGGCCAGACGCCCGGGCGTTCCGTCGGCCCGACCCGGCGCACCAGCGCGCCGCGCAAGCGCGGCGATGACACGCGCACCAAGATCATCGACGAGACGGTGCGCTGCATCGTGGAGGAGGGGTTCGCCGCCGCGACCGCCAAGCACGTGGCCGAACGCGCGGGCGTGACGTGGGGGGTCATCCAGTACCACTTCGGCGACCGCAACGGCATGCTGATGGCCGTCGTCGACGACGGCGTGGCCAGGCTGGTCGACAGCCTGTCGTCGGCCAACGTCAGCGAGCTTCCGCTGCGGGAGCGCATCGAGGTCGTCGTCGACACCGCCTGGAGCTGCTACAGCAGTCCGACGTCGATGGCGGCCTTCGAGATCCTGCGCGCCACCCGCGGCGGCCCTGGCGCGTCATCGGGGCGCCATCTGCTCGAAATGAACTCCGCGATCGGCCAGCTCGGCCGGCTGATCACCGATGATCCGGCCAATGCCGGTGTCGCCGAAGTGATTTGGGCTGCCCTGCGCGGTGTGTTGCTGGCGCAGATGGTCACCGGGACCGCGGTCGACTGGAGCCTGGAACGACGCGCCCTGATCGACATGGTCACCTGTGTGCTGCAATGACGGGATGACCCCTCAAGATGCCGCAGCCGACGTCGAAGCGATCAAACGGCTGAAGTACCGCTACCTGCGCGCTCTGGACACCAAGCACTGGGACGACTTCGCCGACACGCTGGCCGAGGACATCAAGGCCGACTACGGCCCGTCGATCGGTAACGAGTTGCACTTCACCAACCGCGCCGACCTGGTGGAGTACATGCGAACTTCCCTGGGCCCGAACGTCATCACCGAGCACCGCGTCACCCATCCGGAAATCGATGTCACCGGCGACACCGCCTCGGGCAGCTGGTATTTGCAAGACCGGGTGATCGTCGCCGAGTTCAACTTCATGCTGATCGGCGCGGCGTTCTACCGAGACTCCTACCGGCGCACCGACGCCGGCTGGAAGATCAGCGGAACCGGCTACGACAGGACTTACGACGCGACAATGTCGTTGGCGGGCATGGACTTCAAGGTCAAGCCCGGCCGCGCTTTGGCCTAGGCGTAGGCCACCCTTCGCCGAGCGTGAAGCCAGTGCGAAAAAATCGCGAAAAAGTCGCCGTGGCTGCACGTTCGGCGAATCCGGCTCGGTCTAGTACCTGCCGAAAACCAGGGCGACGTTGTGGCCGCCGAATCCGAACGAGTTGTTGATCGCGTAGTTGTAATCGCCGTTCCGCGGCTCGCCCGCCACCACGTCCAGATCGATCTCCGGATCGAGGTTTTCCAGGTTCAGGGTCGGCGGCACCACCTGGTCGCGCAACGCGAGCACGGTCAGGATCGACTCCACCGCACCGACCGCACCCACCGAGTGGCCCAGCGCGGCCTTGGGCGCGTACACCGCCGCGTTGCCGCCGTGGGGGCCCAGCGCGTTGTTGATGGCCTTGCCCTCGGCGAGGTCGCCCACCGAGGTCCCGGTGGCGTGGGCGTTGACGTGGCCGATGTCGCCCGGCGTCAGGCCCGCCAGCTGAATCGCGCGCGACATCGCGTGCCCGGCGCGCTCACCGTTGGGATCCGGCGCCACCATGTGGTAGCCGTCGGAGGTGATGCTGGCCCCCATCAACCGCGCCAGGATGTTGGCGCCGCGGGCCTTCGCGTGCTCCTCGGTCTCGATCATCATCACCGCGCCGGCCTCGCCGAACACGAAGCCGGTCCGGTCCCGGTCGAACGGGCGGCACGCGCCCACCGGGTCGTCGTTCTTGGTGGACATCACGATGCGCATCTGGGCGAACGCGGCGATCGCAACCGCCTCGATCTTGACCTCGACACCACCGCAGACGGCGACGTCGGCCTCGCCGAACACGATGTTGCGCCACGCCTGGGCGATGCCCTCCGAACCGGACGCGCACGCCGACACCGGCGTGATCACACCGGCCCTGGCGTGCCGCTCCAGCCCGACGGCCGCGGCGGCGCCGTTGGGCATGTACTTCTGCACCGCGAGCGGCGACACGGCCTTCATCCCGCGCGCACGCATGTCGTCGTAGCTGAAGACGATTTGCTCGGCCGAGCCCAGGCCGGTGCCGATGGACACCATCAACCGGTTGGGGTTGACCTCGGGCGAGCCGGCGTTCTCCCATACCCGGCGGCTCAGAATGGTCGACATCCGTTGGAGGTAGCCCATCCGGTGCCGCTCGGCGCGCGTCAGCCCGTCGTCGAACTCCTCCAGCAGGTGACCACCGATGCGCACCGGCAGGTCGTAGTGCTCGACGAAGGAGTCATCCAGGGTTCGGATGCCGCTCTGCCTGTCCAGCAGCAACTTCCAGGTGGTTTCCGCGTCCGTTGCCAACGCGGTCGTCATGGCGATGCCGGTGACAACCACATTCGGCAGCGTTTTCCCGGTAACCAGCTCTGTCATTCGATAGGCGCCTTCCGTGCTCGAGTACCTCACGCAAGCGTCGCCCACGTCAGCGAATCATGCAAACACCGCCGCGCGCCGTGGCGGGCCACCGGGGTTTATTTCGTGATCGCGATCACCGCGCCGGGCCGCAGCCAGCGGATGATCGACACCAGCGTCGGGTCGTCGATCGCCACGCAGCCCTCGGTGGGGGCGCCGTCGGTGGTGTGGAAGAAGAACGCCGAACCACCGCCGGGAACCTTGTTCTTGTTGACGCCCATCACCACCGCGTGCTTGTACTGGGGGATCTCCAGGTTCTCGCTGGCCGCCGTGCTGAACGGGCACTGCGCCTTCTGGCAGACCTGCATGCTGTTGAAGGTGGGGCTGTGGTCGTCGCCGCTCCACCAGTGGTTGGGCCCGACCTGCGTATAGGGCAGTCCCCCACCGGGATTCGGCGCGGTGCCGAAGGCCGAGTCGAGGGTGTACACGCCCGTCGGCGTGGCCGGGACCCCGCTGCGGGCCTGCGGCGCCATGCCCGCGGAACCGACGTGGGTCGGGATGCCCGTCTTCAGGGTTTGCCAACCGGCGGCGGTGCGCTGATAGATGTCCATCGTCGCGTTGGAACCGCCGGTGCTGACGACCGAAACCACCTGCGTCGCATTGCCGACGGAGTTCGCGAACCAGGGACTCGCCGCGCCGCTTGCCGGTGCCAGCACGACGGCGGCGACGATCAGGCACGCCGCGGCGCACAGCGAAGCGAGCAGTCGGCGCATGGATTCAATCGTCGGGCGACGCGAACCTTGGGGTCAAGTAAAACTTTAGACCCGGTTGGATAACCGCGCCGTGACAACCGGCGCCGGGCCGGGCGGCGCGCTCGGGACGGGCCGAAACACCAACAGGCAGAAGAGGAAATAGAGATATCCCAGCGACCAACCTGCCAGCACGTCGGACGGGTAGTGCACGTTCAACGCCACCCTGGCGATACCGACCAACAGCAGGCCCAGTGCCGTCACCGCCACCGCGACGCGGCCCATCGCGCGGCTCAGCAGCGGCAGCAGGAAGACCAGCAGGGCAAGCAACGCGGACGTCGCCTCCAGCGCGTGCCCCGACGGGAACGACGAGGAGGGCGCCGCCACCAGCATGGTCGGCGGTCGCGGGCGGTCCGCCAGGCCCTTGGCCGCCGACGTCACCAGCCCGCTGAGCGGCGCACAGGCCAACAGCACGAGCGCGGCCCGCACATCGCGCCTCACCAGCGCGGCCACCGTCGCCACCATTCCCAGCAGCCGCAACACAACCGGCCCAAGCACGAACGACACCCCCTCCCAGAAACTCACCCACACCCGGTGCTTGAGGCCGACGTCGTGGGCGGGATTCAACAACGACCAGTCGAGGCGCTGCGGCCAACCCCAGTGCCGGCAGTAGCCCACCCACAGGACGGCATAGACGGCCGCGGCGGCGATGGCGACGCCCACGGCCCAGCCGGTCCGTGGGCGGGTCATCCCCCAACCGATACCAGCACTCCACCGGTGGCGGCGGCGCGGCCGGTCATACTGGCGTCATGGCGGTCTTCGTGCGCAGGTTGTTCGGCATCGGCAAGCTACCCGCCGACCTGCACGCCCAGGTCGAGGCGGAGGGTCTCCTCTACCTCGCCGACTATGTCGCGGTGACCCGGCGCTTCGGCGGCACCATCCCCGGTGTGCGGTTGCCGCACAGCGTCGCCAGTTACGCCGGCTCGCTGGTCTTCACCTCGGAGCGGGTGCTGGCGACGCTGTCCCAGCTGCCCAAGCTGGCCGGGCCGACCGTCGACGCGCACTGGGACGCGCCCCAGACCGGCACGGCCAAGGTCGAGATCTCTTCGGCCGGTTTGCGGGTCCGCGTCAACGTCGCCGAGGTCGACCCGAAGTTCAGCGGCGAACTGTCGCTGCACTATAAGGCGGCCATCCCGGCCGACGTGCTCGCCGGCCTGCCGCGGCGGTCGCTGGCCTTCGACATGCCGCCCGAATACGTCTTCCGGGCGGTCGGCGTCACCTATTCTCCGTGATCGTCATCCGCGGCCAGGGCGGCTGCCGAAGCACCGCCAGGGTGGCGATCACCGCCGCCAGCAGGCCGGTGAGCACCCCGATCAGCGCGATCCGGTTCTGATCGACGGCGGGCACCCAGGAGGCTTCGCCACCGCTCACGACGAACACGCCGAGCGGTTTGGCGACGGGGATCACGGTGGCGCCGTCGGGAGTCTCGTACGGCTCGCCGTAGACGCGGTCGGCGGGCAGTTGGTCGAATATGTTGGAAACTTTCACGAAGCACTCCCTTCGTAGTCCCCGAGGACACGGTTCACGCTAGCCCCATTCCCTACGATGACGGTTGTGACCGATCCGGCCTTCAGCCCCGAGGAGCGGCGGGCCGTCTATCGGGTCATCTCCGAGCGGCGCGACATGCGCCGATTCTCACCGGGCGGCGTGGTGCCCCACGAGGTGCTGGCGCGGCTGTTGCAGGCCGCGCACGCCGCGCCCAGTGTCGGCCTGATGCAGCCATGGCGCTTCATCCGGATCACCGACGGCTCGCTGCGTCGGGGCATTCACGCGCTCGTCGACGCGGAACGTCCGCGCACGGCCGCGGCGCTGGGGGATCGGGCCGAGGAGTTTTTGGCGCTCAAGGTCGAGGGCATCCTCGACTGCGCCGAGCTCTTCGTGGCGGCGCTGTGCGACAACCGCGACGGGCACGTCTTCGGCCGGCGGACGCTACCGCAGATGGACCTGGCGTCGGTGTCCTGCGCAATCCAGAACCTGTGGCTGGCGGCGCGCTCCGAAGGCCTTGGCATGGGCTGGGTTTCACTGTTCGACCCGCAACGGTTGGCGGCGTTGCTGGCGATGCCCGCCGACGCCGAGCCGGTGGCCATCCTGTGCCTGGGCCCGGTGCCCGAGTTTCCCGACCGGCCGGCCCTGGAACTCGACGGGTGGGCCTTCGCGCGGCCGCTGCCGGAGTTCGTCTGCGAGAACCGATGGGGTCAGCCGCCGCTGGAC
>NZ_DATJPU010000265.1:0-6421 GCF_035506235.1 Mycobacterium sp. | reverse complement strand
CGACCAGGTCGGCCCGCGTGGGGCTGGGGGAGATTCCGTCGGAGGGTGTCTGATCGAGGTCGGTCATCGTGGGTCCTACTCCCTAGAGGCATGCCCGGCGGCGCGCAGGCCGCCAGTGTGGCAGCGGTGTTTGCACACCAGACGCGCAATTGGCGTCCGCCATATGAACGCGAGCCCACGTACGGGCGACGAAACGGCGTTCGGGTGACGGGCTTATGCGACGTAGCCCCGGGGGAGCACGGAGAAGTCGACGCAGGCCGCGGCCAGCAAGTCACCCAGCTGAGGGGCGACTGGCGCGCGGAGTTTGAGCATCGCGCCGGCCGACGGCGCTTTCAGCGTGGCGATGTTCTTGTTCGACAGCAATTGGATTGCCTCGGTTTCGATGTCGCGCCAGCCGGTGTGCACCGTCATCAGGGTGAGGACGCGCCCAGCTCGTCATCGGCGGGGGACAGGATCGGATGGTGCCAGGCGTCGTCACTCGCGCGGCCACGACGGTCTGGTCTCCGAGAATCGGCATGGCGAAATCCTAGGCCGGGTGTCAATGGCGGTAATCGAGCGGCGCCCGTCTCGAAGCGTGGGGCAGCGCACGGCGGTTTTCGAATAGGTTCCGGTGATGACATCGACGACGTGGGATGTCGACGGACGCAGGGTGTTTGGGGCGGCCGCCGGGAGCGGCGAGCTGGTACTGCTCCTGCACGGCTACCCGCAGAGCGCGTTGTGCTGGCGCCACCAGATCCCCGCGCTGGCTCGCAGCCATCACGTCGTGGCGCCCGACTGGCCCGGCTTCGGCCGGTCCGATCCGCCGTCGACCCCGCCGACGTTCGACAACGAGATCGACCGGATCGAGCGGTTCGCGCGGCAGTTGGGGTGGCAACGCTTCAACCTGTGCGCCCACGATTACGGCGGTTTCATCGGACTCGGCTACGCCATCCGCCACCCCGACCGCGTGCAAAGACTCGCGCTCTTGAACACCCGCGCGCACGGCATCTTCCGGCCGTGGTTTTACCGGTTCTCGCTGGGGCAGCACCGGATCGCGACCAACCCGGTGCTGTCCGCGACCGCGCGGCGCCTGCCGTTGGCCACGCTGCACCACGTCGCCCTGGCCCGCTACCGAAAACTTGGCTGTTTCGACACCGCCGTCGAGGCCGAGTACCTGGCGTGGATGGACACCCCGCAAGGCAGGCGCACGTTTTGGGAATTTTTCGCCCACTACCCGGTGCCCGCGGTCGGATGGTTGGCGGACGGGCTCGCGACCGTACGCTGCCCGGTCGCGGTGATCTGGGGCGACCGCGACCCGTATATCCCGTTCGACACCGCACGCGAATTGGCCGACCGCATTCCCCATGCCACGCTGACTCGCGTGCGCGGCGCCGACCACTACGTCATGGAGGAACGCCCCCGCGAGGTGACGGACGCGCTGGTGCACCTGCTGAACATGGCTCCCGTCGCTAATCGGTGACGGTCATCTGGTCGTCGCTGGTGGCCCACGACTGCGCGAAGACGTCGATCGGCGCCTGTTCGTCGCGGCCCTGCTCGCTGCCGCTGTCGTTCAGGTGTACGACGCCGGCCGCGGTGTCGACACCGGTCACCACGACGGCGTGGTCGGCTTCGGGTTGGCCGTCGGGAGTCTTGTCCTCGACGGGCTCGCGCCAGATGAGTTCGGAGTTGACCCCGGCGATGACCTTGCGGCCCTTGGCCAGGTCCTGCTCGAGTGCCGTCATTCCTGCGGGGGCACCTTTCTTTGTGGCGCTCGCCTTGTCGGTCGACACGGCGTGGATGCCGTAATGCGCAAGCAGCGCCGGTTCGTCGTCGAACGAGGTGCCGCCGCTGCCGGGCTTGCGTTTCTTCGGCGTGGTGTAGATCGGCCCGGCGTGGACGGTACTGGGCGTGGACTGGGCCAGCTTGACGATTCCCTGCTCGGAGGGCTGCTTGCCGGTCAGCTCGCCGACCACGTCGGAGACCGCCATTTCCACGCAGTCGTCGTCGTATCCCTGGTAGCGCCAGAACGCGGAGGCCGCCGCGGGATTGCCGTACAGCGTGCCCTCACCGCGGGGCGGGTTTGGCGTGGCGTGGGCGGTGCCCACCGCGAGAATCAGCGCGGCGGCACCGGCCAGCGCGGCAGCGCCGGCGGCCCGGGCCGTGCGAGCGACGATCATGCTGTGAATGTCTGAGAAGGGCGTCGCGGCGTTACCTAATGCGCGCCGGCCAGGTTCAACGTGACCACGCCGGCGATGACTAACGCGACGCCCGCGACCTTCGCCACCGACACCGGGGAGCCGAGGAACAGCACGGCGATCAGCACGATGGCGGCCGTACCGATCGCCGACCACAACGCGTAGGCGACGTCCGTCCGCATGCCGCGCGCGATGGACAGCGCCAGCAGCGCGAAGGAGACGGCGTAGCCGACCAGGCAGGTGACCGTCGGCCACAGCCGGGTGAACCCTTCGGTGCTCTTGAGCAAGCTGGTCGCGACGACCTCGGCGAAGATCGCGCACAGCAGCAACAGGTAGGTCAACGCTAACCCGACGTGGACTTCGTGGGGTTCGCGGCCTGCCCCTCGTCTGCGACGGCGTCCAGGTGGCTGTCGTGCGCGGCCTGCCAGTGCTCATCGGCCGCCTGCTGCAGCTGGGCGGAGGAGCCACGTCCGTCCATGGCGGCGCGTTGGTAGGTGTTCGCCGTCCGCTCGTGCACGCGCGCCAATTCCTCGTGCCGTTGAGCAGCGGCGTGGTGGGCGTCCACGGCGGCTTGCAGAGATTCCCCGGCGCGGTGGCGCGCCAAGCTGACCGACTCCTGGGACGGCCGGTCGCCGGCGGCCAACTCGGCCCTTCGTTGGCGAAGCTCCTTCACTCGCTGCTCGACCTGTGCCGCGCGTTCTGCCGGGCTCGAGTGCCCGGTACCGGTCTCTTCAGCCATTTCCCACTCCCAACTCCACCTGCCCAACCAACTATCACGCTACGACGGTAGAAACTATGACGGCTACGACGAAAGGCGCGCCATGACCGTTTCCCCACGACTGATGCGCTTCGATGTCAGCGACGTGGTCGGCGAGCAGGCATGGTTGGCGGCGACCTACTACCCGGCACCCGGCGCCGAGGCCGCTGGCGCGGTGCTCGTCTGCCTGCCGGGCGGCACCTACAGCCGCGAATACTGGGACCTCAAGATTTCCGGCCGTAGCGGTTACAGCTTTGCCGAGTTCGCCACCGCGAACGGTTACGGTGTCGTCACGATCGACCCGCTGGGAACGGGCGAAAGTTCCAAGCCTGCACGCGATTTCGATTTCACTGACATCGCTGCCGCGCTCGCGCGGGCAGTGTCCGCCTTGCCGGCCGTGACCGGTGACCACGCGCCCGCGGTGGCCGTGGCGCATTCGCTGGGCGCATATCTCGCGGTCGTTCAGCAATCGCTGTTTTCCAGTTACGCCGGACTCGCGGCTCTGGGCTGCACCAATCAACACGTCGCACCGCTGAACCTGGATTCGGCGTTCATCGCCCGAGCCGGAACTCCGCAGGGCCGCGACGAGCTGGCCCGGCAGATCCTTTCCGCTCTTCCCGAGCGATATGCCGAGGCCCCCCGCGAGTATTTGCAGAGCTGGTTTCACCTTGCCGACGTTCCCGCCGATGTGGTCGCGGCCGACTGCGTCACGGCGAAGTCGGTGGTGCCGCGGGTGTTCGGCACCGCGATGATCCCCGGCGTCGTCGCCGAGCACGCCGCACAGATCGACGTTCCGGTGCTGCTGGGCTATGGCGTGGTCGACGTCTCACCGGACCCGCGCGCGGAAGCGGCCCTGTTTCGCAGTAGCCCCGACATCACGACGGTCGTCCTGGCCGACAGCGCGCACTGCCACAACATGGCTTCGAGCCGCCATCGGCTTTGGCGGCGCCTGCTTGACTGGGCGGCGACCGTAACGTCTGGGTGGTGATGAAGGTTTTCGACCGCCATGCGCCGGCTGTGCTGAGCCTGTTTCGGTTTGTCTACGGTTCGCTGTTCGCCGCGTACGGCTCGATGATCGTCTTCGGCTGGCCCGTCCGACCGACATGGTCCGTCGAGTTCGGAGCGTGGCCCGGGTGGTACGCGGGCATTATCGAATTGGTGACCGGGTTGCCGATCGCGATCGGATTGCTCACCCGCGTCGCGGCGTTCATCGCCTCGGGTGAAATGGCCGTCGCCTATTTCTGGATGCACCAACCGCGATCGCTCTGGCCCATCGGGGATCCACCGGCGGGCAATGGCGGGGTTGCGGCGATACTCTTCTGCTTCGGTTTCTTCCTGCTGGTCTTCACCGGCGGAGGGAGATATTCGATCGACGCGCTACGCGGCAAAGCCTGACGCTGCATTTCGCAGCGAGGTTTACGTCCCGCCAAAGTTCAACGCCGGCCGCGGGACGTTGCGTTGCAGCGCGTCGACGGCGCTGGGCACTGCGCGGGCGAAGTCTTCAGATGCCAGCGCCGGATGACCGATGTCGATCAGCAGTCGGTCGGCGGCGCCGACCCCGCCTTCCGACCAGGCTTTGAGGATGGCTTTCGCGCCTGTGTAGGCGAGTGTCGCACCGTCGGCGAGTTGACGCGCGAGCGCATCGGCCACGTCGGTGACTTCGGCGCAATCCGCCAGGCGTGCGATGAGCCCCAGTTGTTGGGCTTCGGCTCCCGACACAACGTCGGAGAGCACCGCCATCCGGGCGGCCTGCGCGCGACCGGCTCGTTCCGCCAACCTTTGCAGACCACCGCCGAGCGGGGGTAACGCGATTGTTGGCTCGGGAAAACGTAATTGAGCATCATGGGCAGCCACGATGAAATCGCAATGCAGGGCAAGTTCGAGGCCGCCGCCCATGCAGCCGCCGCGTATGGCGGCGATCGTGGGGATCGCCAGGCCTTCGACCCGCTGAAAGACCTGGTTGAGCCGCAACAGGTAGGTGCGCATCCCCGAAGTGGAGAGCCCATGCCACTCAGCCAGGTCAACACCGAATGAGAAGTGGTCGCCCGCGCCACGGATCAGCAGCACCCTCGCGTGGCCGGTCTCGGCTGATTCGACCGCGCCGGCCAGCTCCTTGATCATCGCGGCGTTCAAGCGGTTTTGTGGCGGGTTTGAAAGCGTGACTATTCCGATTGCGCCGTCCTGCTCGTATGCCACGATGCCCATCGCTTGCTCCTCTTCTACGGGGGTGCAACTCCTACGCGGGTGCAACGCCGATCGTATGAATCAATTGCCCCACCTGCCCTGCGATGCGGCGCGTTCCAGCAGGGTGACGCCGTCGGCGCGCCTTTCGCGCAGCACGTCGCCGGGCAGCGAGTAGGGCGGCGCCGCCTCCGGGGTGCGCCGCCCGTGCGCCACGATCGCGTCCACCAACGTGCTCGCCATCGACAGCCGCGGGTATTGGATGTGAACCGCGGCGGCGGTCTGATCGTCGATGAACTCGGCGTTGCGGCCGAAATCCACACCGACACCACCGCGCACCAGGTAGCACAGCGCTCCCCGCCGCTCGGCGATGCCGGCGGAAGAGTGCAGGGCAATGGCCTCCCACACGGCGTCCACCAGCGCGCGCTCGCAGCCGTGCTCGGTCAGCAGCGTCACCGCCAGATCGGCACCCTCGACCTCGAACCTCTCCTTGCCGGGGGCCGCTGTGCCGAGGCCCAGGTCGTGCAGCATGCAGCCCAAAAACAAAGCTTCCCTTGTGTATTCGACGTCCGCGCGCATCCCCTCGTGCGTGGCGAGCGCCTCAGCGAAGAGGTAACTGCGCACGCTGTGGTTGAACACGGACGGCGATTCGGTGGAGTGCGCCAATTGGATCGCGGCCTGCGTGACGGCGGTGTCTGGAAGGTCCGGATGCGACTGCATGGCCACCACCGTAGGGCCGCGGCCCTGTCGTGGGGAGTGGCCAGAACGACAACATCCCCACTATTTAGGCCATGACGTTTTGGGCGGCCCGACGCGCACTTCCGATCGACTGATGACAATGGCATTCTCTGTATTTGAGAAGCCGTTTCCGCGCGGTCCGGAGGAGGACTGGAGGATATTCGAATGGGCGCAGACCAACGGTGCGAGGGCATGGTCGCCCTCGTCACCGGAAGCAGCCGTGGCCTCGGCAAGGCGATCGCCGCCCGGCTTGCCGCGCGGGGAGCGACGGTGGCCTTGACCGCGCGCACGATGGACCCCGATCCCAAATACCAGGGGTCGCTGAGCCAGACGCGCGACGAGATCGTCGCCGCGGGTGGCCGGGCCGTCGCGATTCCAGCGGACCTTTCCAAGTCCGAGGAACGCGAACGGCTTTTCGGCGAGGTGGTGAGCGCCGTCGGCGCCCCGGACATCTTGGTCAACAACGCCGCGGTCACCTTCCTGCGGCCGCTCGACGGGTTTCCCGAACGGCGGGCCCGGCTGATGATCGAGATGCACGTGCTGGGGCCGTTGCACCTGAGCCAGTTGGCGA
>NZ_DATJPU010000264.1:0-19606 GCF_035506235.1 Mycobacterium sp. | reverse complement strand
CCACCCAACCCTCACCCGCGGTGCCGCCGTGCCCCGGGCCCACCGGCGAACGCGCCGACTGGTGGTGGTACGAACCCTTCCAACCCCAACCACCACCCACCACCCACAACTAGGCTGGGTGAGCAGCACCGCATCGACGCTGAAAACACGTTGAGACATAAAGTATTTCGCTTGCGCTACCCGCTGCCATCAGATCGTGATCATCAACGCCGACCACCACGCCCGCACCAACACCCCCACTGACATGCCCACAAATCTGGGCCAAGTCGGGCCTAGAGTGCGTGGCCACCTATGAGATTGCCGACTGCAGTCTGTCCGCCAGAGGTGTATAGATCGCCAGACCGAGGTCTGTGAGGGCCGGGTTCCCGCGGAGCGGCTCGTCGAGATGCTCTACCTTCGACCGCATATCGGACAGGTTCTGTTCGACATAGCCCCCGTCATCGATATCAGCCTCCTGCAGGGCTTCGTAGAACAGCAGAATATTGGCGAAAGCGTGATATCCGATTAATATTCTGACGAGCGTTCGATATTTTTGTGCGGCGGCTGACCAATACAGTTTCGTATCACTGCCGTCATCGAAATCTCCGAACCAATTCACTATGTTGAAATACTGATGAGCGCACTCATGAATCAGGGTTTCCGCTATATCGAAAACCGAGGCTGGATATGACACATGAATAGTACCGGGCTGGGAGTTGGTGCTACCGCTTCTGATGCGCAACTGTGGCATTTTGACCGACACCAAGATAGCTCGAAGAACCTTTTCAACCCAGGGGGAATAGCCAAGCTCATCAAGGAGCTCCAAGCCCTCTTGAAAGAGCGCTATGACGTCCTTACCGATAATTTCGAGCGGTTGCAGGTCATCCACAAAAGCAGGCGCGTGTAATTCATCTGGCGGCGCTGAATCCGCGCTCAGCAGGCAGATGGCACGACCGATGCCAAAGGTCGGCACAACCGGCGCGTCGGACGAGTGCCAAAGACCGGTGGCGTCGTCCCACCGGCACTCGACCCAATTACGACCACGGCGCACAGCTATCTGTCGGTCTTTGCCCACGCTGTGGGCAACGACCTCCTCGACGCCGGTTAGCAGCAGGTGCTGCAGTCGCAAGGTCGTTGGCGCCAGATGCGCTTGCCAGCTGCCATCGTAGCCCGCCTCCGTGAGTCGCAGCGCCATCCGGATGGCCGCATCCGGGGGGCCGGCGTTTCCCGAAAGGGCGAGTTCAGCACGTCCGAAGGCCGAATCCCAGGCCGTCTCGAAGGATGGCGCGGCTGTACACCAATGGGTGATGAAGCCAACAAGACCAGCGCCGTGCTCGTCAAGTTCGTGATCGAATTCCCGGATGAGCGTGCGGGCCACTACCTGGCCGAAGGTTCCCGCGATGACATCGAGAACCCGGTGGTCGGTCGGATAGCCGAGAAGGCTGAATCCGCGGACCCACCTGAGTTCAGGCGTGAGCATCTGTTCTCTCCGATTCCGCCGACCGGTCCTCAACCCAAGCCGATAGCGGCAGGTCCCTACGCAGTGCGCGCATCATCGCCTCGGACAAGGAATACATCGCTTCGCAATACAGCGAAGGATTGTTGAAGTCCAGCCCGTCAAATCTGTGGGGCAGGTAGCCGCCACCGCAGCTGGCGAAATAGGGGCAATCCGTGCACTGCGCACAAGGCTGCTGTATCAGTTCGATGGAGTAGATCTCGGAGTGGCGATCCAATGGATGGTCGAAAATATTGATCGGGTCGCGGGAGAATCGGTCGCCGCACATCCGCAGCACGTCGTGTGCACCGATCGACCCGTCCGATTCGATGACACACAGTTCGCGCAGGTCACCGCCGAGTCCGTCGATTTGCGGCGGCGCGCCCATCAACCCCTGCATCATCAACTCGAAAAGACGTATCGATGGCGCCGGAGCCGGCATCGTGTACCACCTATCGAAGGCTTCAAGCAGAAAGCGCTGATATGGTTCGACGCCGATCCATCCCTCGGGTGGATTCGCCACATTGCCATCCGGGAGAAGAAGATCGAACGCCATTATTTCTTGCGACACGAACCAGTCGACAAGCTCGGCGCCGTTCATAGACGGATCGATCACGCACAGGCAACCACCGAAAGTATCGTCGAAAGGCTTGCCGAGGGATCGAAGATATCGCAGGTTTGAAAGCACAAGTTCGGTCGAGCCGGCGCCGGTCTTCCGCATGATCCGATGACGGTCAGCGATCGCCGGCGGCCCATCGACGCTGACGCCGAAGGAGATGTTATTGCGCTGGAAAAAGTTCAACCAGTCGGAATCGAGCAGCGTACCGTTTGTCTGCAATGTGAAGAATATCCTCACAGGCTCGGCACCTGCGCGGATAATGTCGATTAACCGCTGCATCCTCTCACGACCGAGTAGTAATGGTTCCCCGCCGTGGATTTCAACTGTGAACGAGCTGTCGCCGTAGCTTTGACAGTGCGCTTTGATTCGTGCAGCAAGCTGCCGCGAAATTCGTTCCGACAAGAATGCCGGTCGCGTCCGCCATGATTCGTCCCCCCGGTTGTACACGTAGCAATAGGTGCAGTCGAGGTTGCACCTCTGCGCGACTTTGAGTACTGCCTGGTTGACGTGTGCGCGTCCTGCGCTCTGCAGAGACGGCTCGTCCGTCATTCGGGCTTGATTTCCTTTTCCGCGAGGAGTGTGTTCTTGGCGTGAACGCTGTTGTGCTTGTCATGAGGCCCAATCGGGGTCGGTCCTCCTTCGTCCTCCAAGTTCTTAAGTCGTGTCGCAAGGTTGCGCAGGACATCGTTGTGGATGTTCTCAAGTTCTGCGTCGCTAACCTTCGACAGGTCGATGTGTTCCGTCATGATCCGCCCCTCCTAAGCTCGCCGCTACCGAAAAATCCGTTGCGTAGCTGAATACAGTACCGCCTTGCCTCGAAGGCTCAGGTTACTTTTCAGCAAAACCTAGTTGCCCGATGGGTTTTGCGTTCTTGGCACATAGGCACACCGCTCGGACCGTTAGATGACGGTTCGAACTGCGAATGCGTCGGTGCGGCAAACCCGGCCAGGCAACTCCGGTCCGCATGAGCAATTGAATCGCTACGCGAAGCAGACCACGCTGCGCGCGCCCCGGCCCACGGTCATGTCGGTGAACGCCGCCTCGACGTCGTCGATGCCGATCCGCCGCGTCACCAACGCTTCCAGGTCGAGCTTGCCGCGCTGGGCGAGGTCGGCGAGCACCGGGATGTCGCGCGCCGGGTCGCTGGCGCCGTAGACGCTGCCCTGGACCGTCTTGCCGTCGGCCATCAGCGACAGGGCGGGGAACGTCACCTCTTCCGCGATCCCGGCGGCGCCCACCAACGTGACCTTGCCGCCGCGGCGGGTGGCCTCGTAGGCCAACCGCATCGTGGCGGGCTTGCCCACCACCTCGATCCCGTGATCGACGCCGGCCCCGCCGGTGAGGTCGCGCACCGCGGCGACGAGGTCGACCTCGCCGGCGTCGACGGTGTCGGTCGCCCCGTTGGCCGCAGCGGCCGGAAGCTGGCCGGCCACCCGGTCGGCGGCGATGATCCGCGCCGCGCCTGCCAGCCGCGCCCCCTGGATGGCGGCCAAACCCACGCCGCCGCAGCCGATGACGAGCACGCTCTCCCCCGGCCGCACGGCCGCGGTGCGCATCACCGCGCCGACCCCGGTGGTGACGCCGCAACCCAGCAGCGCCGCGAGGTCGAGCGGCAGCGACTCGTCGACCGGCACCACCGCCGCGGCCGGCAGCAGCGTCTCCTCGGCCAGCGACCCGACGCCCATGCCCGGCCACACCGGGCCGCCGGCGCTTTCGGCGTAAGGGCCGCCGTAGGCGTGGTCATAGCCGTGCACGCACAGCTGAGCCTCGCCGCGCAGGCAATGCGGGCAGGAGCGGCAGGGCACATTCCATGTCAGCACAACGTGGTCGCCCGGACCGACCGTGGTGACGCCGGCGCCCACCTCGGCGACGATCCCGGCGCCCTCATGCCCCAGCGTCGACGGCAGCAGCGTCGGTATGGAGCCGTCGCGCAGCGACAGGTCGCTGTGGCACACGCCGCTGGCGCGCAGGCGTACCCGCACCTCGGTGTCGCCGAGGGGCCGCAGCGCGACCTCCTCCACCGCCGTGGGCCGCCCGACCTCGCGCAGCACTATGGCTTTCATGGGGCCCACACTGTGATGCACGTCATAGCGACCTACGATGGCTGGACAACCGCACCGGGTCAAGGGAGACGGGCATGACGGGATCAACGACGATCGCGCCGGACAGCCACACGGCGGGTGACGAGCCGGTGTTGACGATAGGCGGCGAGCCCCGGGCCGGCGCCGCCGGAAGCTACGCCGTGCACAACCCGGCGCGGCCGGCAGAGGTCGTCGGCCATGCCCCGGCCGCCGACCCCGCCCAGCTCGACGCCGCCGTGTCGGCGGCGAGGCGGGCGGCGCCCGGATGGCGGGCGCTGAGCGTCGCCGAGCGGGTCGCCGCTCTCACGGCCGCGGCGGCCGCCGCCGCCGAGCAGCTGGCCGCCCGCGACGGCGCGCGGCTGTACACCCGCGAGCACGGAAAGGTGCTGAGCGAGGCCAACTTCGAGATCAGCACCGGCCCCGGGCTGGCCGCGCTGATCGGGTCGATGGCCGAGGCGGCGGTGGCGCCCGAGCAGGTCGACCCGAACTCGCCCTACCCTCGGCTGCACCGGGAGCCGTTCGGCGTGGCCGCGCTGGTGCTCCCCTTCAACTGGCCGCTCGCGCTGACGATGACGAAGCTGGCGTCGGCGCTCACCGCGGGCAACACCGCCGTCGTCAAGGTGCCGCCCAGCTGTCCGCTGGCGGCGCTGCAGCTGGCCGGGGCGCTGGCCGCGGCGCTGTCGCCGGGCGTGGTCAACGTGCTGGCCGGCCCCGGCAGCGAGCTGGCCCAGGCGCTGGTCACCCACCCCGGCATCGACCTCATCTCGCTGACCGGCGGCGTCGCCACCGGGCGGGCCGTCATGGCGGCCGCCGCGCCGCGGCTGACCCCGGTGCTGCTCGAACTCGGCGGCAACGACGCCGCGATCATCGCCCCCGACATCGAGGTCACCGACGAACTGGTCGAGCGGCTGGTGACGGCGACCTACACCACCGGCGGTCAGGTCTGCATGGCGATCAAACGGCTGTACGCGCCCGCGGGACGGGTCGGCGAGCTGGCCGAGGCGGTTCTCGCGCGCTGCGACCGGGAGGTGATCGGCGACGGCCTCGCCGACGAGACCACGCTCGGCCCGCTGCACACCGCCGCCGGCCGCGACCGGGTCGCCGCGCTGGTCGGCGACGCCGAAGCCCGGGGCGCGACCGTGCGCACCGGCGGGCGGATCCGCGCGGAGGACGCCGACTCGGGTGGCTACTTCGCGCTGCCGACCGTCGTCACCGACCTGGCCGCCGACTCGCGCCTGGCCACCGAGGAGCAGTTCGGCCCGGTGCTGCCGATCTTCGGCTACGACAGCATCGAGGACGCCGTAACCGCCGCCAACGCAACGGAATTCGGCCTCACCGCGTCGGTCTGGACCGGTGACGACGCCCTGGCCGACCGGATCACCAGCGAGCTCGTCGCCGGCACGGTCAGCGTCAACTGCCACGGCCTGGCCGCCCAGGATCCGCGCCTGCCGTTCGGCGGCTGCGGCCAGTCCGGCCTCGGCCGCGAGCTCGGCGTCGACGGCATCCGCGCGTTCACCCAGCCGCGGACGTTCGTCCGGCACCCGGTGCCGCAGTAGGGTTTTGGGTGTGCGCTGACGGCTTTCGGTGTGCGATGCGGGCGGAAAATTCGTGAAATCTGCACCCCAGACTTACGCTGAAATCCCAGAACGCACACTGGTTGACGATCGACCAATATCAGCGGGATAGCCGGCCGTGCGGGGCGTAAGCATTGCGAAGGTGGCCGTATCCGAACAGCTTTGGGCCGCGTGAGTTTCACGGACCCGCGAAGTCCCCGACGGCGGTCATCTTGATGCCGTCCCAGGCGGTGGCGAAGCCGGCTGCGGTGAATGCGCAGTTGAGGATGATCCCTCGGTGCGGGGGACTCCCCATCCACGCGTCGAGCGCAGCGCCCGGAGTTGCGGCGGACCCGGTGCCCCAGTACACGATCTCACCGGTGTTGCTGGTCCTGGTGTAGCCCGCATCCGTGATACGCGCCTGTGGTGACGAGCCGTCCGAACCGACGTGGCCGTTCACACCGGTCTTCAGCATGTCGTCGGCATGCCGCTGCGCCGCCACTTTCAAACGCGGGTCGTCGCCGATCACCCCGCATGTCTGGCGCAGCCGGTTGATGCCGCCGTATATCGCGGTCCCTGAATTGTCTGCGCGCGCAGCAAAACCAGCAACTGCGCCAAGAGCCGTTACGAGGACAGTACAGATCGAGAAACCGGCGACGATCTTGACTTTACTCGTCATGCTGCCTCGTGCGACGCGCTCGCTTTGCCTTTTCAGCAAACAAACGCTACCCGCTTTCGACCATCAAAGGTCGAGAATCGCTCATTCGTTTGCCAGGCCGACCCGTGCAGCTCGCGATCCGGGGGGGTCGGCGTGCACGGTGATCACGGCCGACTGGCACGCGGGATCCGATGGCCGAGCCCGCGGCGGGCGACGTTCCGGCCTCGGCCAACACTGGCTTGAACCATGGTGACCTGGCTATTCTCGGCTGGTCATGACAGATGGAGCGGGCGGCGAGCGCCGACGTCGCCTCACCGGCCACCGGCTGGTTGTGCTCGGTGCCAAGGTGCCCGCCGCGCTGATATCGGTGGTGGTGCTTGCCGTCACCGGCATCGGATGGATCACCTATCGCGCCGCATCGGCCGGCATCACCACGTCCGAGGCGCTGTCCGGTGAACCCGCCTCGACCGGAAGCGATCAGAACATTTTGATCATGGGGCTGGACAGCCGGCGCGACCAACACGGCCGGCCGTTGCCGCCCGACATCTACGACGCGCTGCACGCGGGCGGTGAGGATGCCGGCGACGGCGATGCCGACGCGCTGATGGTGGTGCACCTGCCCGCCGGGGGTGCCCCGGCGACGGCGATCTCGATCCCCCGCGACGACTATGTCGAGCTAGCCGGGTGCCAGGGCTCGGATTGCCGCGGCAAGATCAAGCAGGCCTACAGCTTCGCCTATCAGCGCGTGATGGAATCCGATGCCTCCGCGACCGACGGCCAAGACCCCGCGGCGAAAGAACAGTCGGCCCGGGAGGCGGGGCGCAAAGCCGAGATCGGCACGGTCAGGCGGCTGCTGCAAATCCCGATCGACCATTTCATCGAGGTCACCCTGGGTGGGTTCTTTCAGATCGCCCGGGTGGTGGAACCCATCACGGTGTGCCTGAACGAGGACACAGCGGATCGCTACTACTCGGGCGCGGACTTTCATCAGGGCATCCAGCAGATCAGTGCGGTCCAGGCGATGGCGTTCGTGCGGCAGCGCCGCGACGCCAACGATGCGATGTTCACCGACCTCGATCGCAGCCGCCGCCAGCAGGCCTTCCTCGTCTCGGTGGTCAGTGCGCTCCGCCGGGGTGGGGCGTTGTCATCCCCCGGCCGGCTGCGCGCCCTACTCGACGTCGCAAGGCAAAACGTCGCCGTGGACGCGGGTTTCGACTTGGACGACTTGGTGCGCAACGCGTCGGCATTCCCCGACAGGCCGGTCGCGCTCTACACGCTGCCGGTCACGGATTTCGGCAAAATCTCCGACGGAGAAGATGTCAACTTCATCGACGTGTCCACCATCCGCTCCATCGTGCACAACCTGGTGGGCACCGATTCGCCCCCTACCGGCACCGTCGGCACGTCCGCGGAAACGGCCGAAGGTGGCGAGCTGGGGGCGGGCGGCGTCGCGCTCGACGTGGTCAACGCCTCGGGCCGGGAAGGCGAGGCCGCGCAGCTCGAAACGTCCTTGGCGACAGGGCGCTTCAGTAAGGGCAACGTCAGCACCGCCGACTCCACGAGCCGAACGAGCACCATCGCCTACGGGCCCGGCGCGAAAGCGGCCGCCGACGAGCTCGGCGATGAGTTCGGCATCACCGCCGTCGCATCCGACACCGTGGCCCGCAACACGGTGCGATTGACCGTCGGGACCGACTACTCCAGGTTCGACAGCCTCAGTCAGACGTCGGCGTCGCCGACCACGACGTCCGCGGCCCCCGTCACCACGGTGCCGGCCACCGGTACCGGCACGCAAGAACCGGCACCCACCGACCTCACCCGCATGGCCGCCGACGGCATTCCCTGCGTGAAATGACAACGGCCCCAAGGCTTGGCCGGCGAACGCGGGTACAGTGGTTCGATGGTCGTCGCCCCGTCCAATGAGCGGATGCTCGCCGGGGTCGCGGCCGCGTCCGTCTCGCTCGGGGTAGCCCAGCTCGTGGGCATCCCGTTCGGTGCACAGGCCGATGCCCTTGCCGCCATCGGCTCGGTGGCCGTCGACCTGACACCGGCACCGGTCAAAGAGTGGGGGATTCAGACCCTCGGCTCTCTGGACAAACTCTTCGTGGCCGTCGTGGTGCTCGTGGCGATCGCTACGATCGCCGCCATCGCCGGAACCCTCGAGACTCGGCGCCGCCCGCTTGGCAGCTCCGCGATCGGCGCGGCGGGCGTGCTCGGGTGCGTTGCGGTCCTGTCGCGGCAGGGTGCGACGGCACTCGACACGATCCCCACCATCGCGGGTGCCGCCTGCGGCGTGGCGACCCTTCGCTTGCTCACCCGCCGGTTCCTGCCGGGCCCGGAAGACCCGGAAGGCGGGGCCGACCACGACGAGCCTGACGCCGGCAGGCGCAGGTTGGTCACGTTGGGATTGCTGGGATTCGGAGTGGTGACCGGCGTGGCAGGCGCGGTCGTCACGCGGTTGGTGCATTCGGTGGCCGCCGACCGCAACAACGTCACGCTTCCCCGGCCGCGAGCATCGTCGCCGCCAATACCCGCTGATGTGCAACCGAAAGGCCTTGCGCTGCCAAGTTTTATCACCCCCAGCGCAGACTTTTACCGGGTAGACACCGCACTGGTTGTTCCCCAACTCGGCCACCGCGACTGGCGGCTGCGCATTCACGGCATGGTGGACCACGAAGCCACCTACGGCTTCGACGACCTCGCCCGCTTCGACGTCGTCGAAACGGTGACGACGTTGACCTGCGTGTCGAATCCCGTTGGGGGCGAGCTGATTTCGACAGGTATCTGGACGGGCTACCGGCTGGCCGATCTGCTGGCGGTGGCCGCGGTGCACCCGGATGCCGACATGATGCTCTCGACGTCGACCGACGGGTTCACCGCCGGCACGCCGGTGCATGCGCTCACCGACGGCCGCGACGCGATTCTGGCCCTCGGCCTCAACGGTCAGCCGCTGCCGATCGAGCACGGCTACCCGGCCCGGCTCGTGGTACCCGGGCTGTACGGGTACGTGTCGGCCACCAAGTGGGTCGTCGATCTGGAGCTGACCCGCTTCGACCGAGCACAGGCGTACTGGACGCGGCAGGGCTGGGCACCGCGGGCGCCCATCAAGACGCAGTCGCGAATCGACGTACCGAAAGGCGGCCAGAGGGTGCCGACGGGGCCCGTGGTGTTCGGCGGTGTCGCATGGGCACAGAATCGCGGCGTGCGCGCGGTGGAAGTCCTCATCGACGATGGCGGGTGGCAGCCCGCCCAGCAGGGCGCGAGCTATTCCAATGAGACGTGGCGGTTGTGGAGCTTTCCCTGGCAGGCGAAAAGCCCTGGGAAACACACCATCACCGTGCGCGCCACCGACAACACCGGAGCCACCCAAACGGCGGACCGGGCCGGTCCCGTGCCAGACGGCGCCACCGGCTGCCACACGGTCGACTTCACCGTGGTGGAGGCATGAAGCATTACTTCGACGAGAGCTTTCGCCAGCTGAATACCGCGATCGCGATGCCGATCAGCACCGTGATCGGACCGACGATGGACCAGGTCGTGGTGTTGCTCATCGGGCTACCACCAAGCACTCCGAATCCCTGGAGTGCCCAGATCAGACCGAACAGCGCGACGATCAACCCGAACGCGAGCGTAACGACGAATGTCCTTCTCATAGAGCGATGCTAGGACGTCGCGCCTTGCCCGGCGCCTATCGCGCGGTACGTATGACAAAGGAGTCCGTGCTCTCGTCGTAACCGACGGTTTCGTCCACGAACAGTTCGCCGACCGTGTGGCCGTCCTCAGCAACGGCGATGAAGGTCGCTTCCTCCTGGTCGTATGTCACCGATCCCTGCACGAACATCGCCGCGACCTCGTGCCCATCGGCTCTGAAAACGACCAGCTTGAGGCCTCCGGCATCCTTGACGTACTGCGCAGCTTCGGCACGCGTCCTGATCATCGCTGGGATTCCTTTCTGCTGGTGCTTGGTTGCCTTCATCGCATCGCCTCGTCGAGGATCCCGCTGACGGTCGCGAGTCCCCATGAGCGCCCGGCACCGATCAGCTTCTTCCCACCTTTGATCTGAACTCGTTCGGGTTCGACGAGGACGGCGACGTTTCCCACCAACTTGGCCGTCGAATCGCTCAGCATCACCCCATCCGGTGGTGCCACCGCCTCCATCCGTTGAGCCATGCCAACTTGGCCACCGATTGCCGTGTATCCCTTTGGCCCCGAACCGAGCTCACCGGCTATCACCTGGCCCGAATTGAGGCCCACCCTCAATCGCAGGCTTACGTGGTCAAGATTTCGGATGTCGACAGCAAGCCGCTGCGCCGCTCGCTGAAGGCCCATGGCCGCCATCCAGGGACGAATGGCGTGGTCCTCCAACGCCACCGGCGCACCGAACACGGCCATGATGCCGTCGCCGGTGAACTTGTCCACCGTGCCGCCGTAGCGCTGCACCACCATGACTCCGCGGTCAACGGGATCGGCCATGATCTCTCGTACCGTTCCGCACGACCTACAGGAGAGGCCCGGGGCGGTCGGTGCACCGCTACCATCGCCGTCGTTGTCCACCTCAGCATCGTGTCACCGCTGACCAGCAATATCCGTATATCGCCGGGTTCTCTTCACGAATATTGAGGCTGTTATGGTCGCGTTTTCTCCGATCGTCGTGCCGGGAGCAGGCAGGTCGAGGCCAAGCACGGGTACCGGAAGTGAGGTAGTCGTCTACGCATGTGATGCGGGGCCGGGCCACCAAGACTTGGTGAGGAAGTGCTTCACGGACGGCCTCGGGAGACCACCATGACCATCGCGATCGACGCGCCGAACTGCCCGAGCGTCTTTGCTGCCGGGTTACCGACCGTTGACTATGAGCATTGCCAGAGCCCCGACGAGGCCCACGACATCATCGACGGGGCGCGATGCCGGGCGCCCATTGCGATCGGGCCGCACGGGCCGGAGCTGCTGACCTATGAATTGGTGCGAACCGTGCTGCGTGACCCACGATTCCGCCTGCCGCAAGGCATGTTCCTCGCCTCCCAGGGCATCACCAGTGGCCCACTGTGGGAGCGGGTCGCGACGAACCTGATCAGTCTCGACGGTCCCGAGCACCACCGGCTGCGCCGACTGGTGTCCAAAGCCTTCACACCGCGAGCCACCGCGCGGCTGCGCTCGACGATCATCCAGGTGATCACCGAACTGGTGGATCGCCACAGCGCGACGGGGGGCTGCGAGGTGGTCACCGACATCGCCCGCCAATTCCCGATCCCGATCATCTGCGCACTCTTGGGCGCCCCGGCCGAGGATTGGAAGCTGTTCTCGGACTGGACCGACGACATCTTCAAGGCCTTCAGCTGGGACGTCGCCGCCCATGAACGGGCCATCTTGGCTGCGTGGGAGGAACTCGACGCCTACATCGACGATATGGTCGCCCAGCGGCGGCACGGGCTGACCGACGACCTGATCTCCGAGCTGATCCGCGCCGAGGACGACGGCGATCGCCTCAGCGCCGACGACCTGCGGATGCTCGCGGCGGGGTTGCTGATGGCCGGCACCGACACCACCCGCAACCAGCTGGCCGCCTCGGTGCACGTGCTGGTCGACCACCCCGACCAATGGGCCTTGCTGGCCGAGCATCCGGAGCTCGCCGCCAACGCGGTCGAAGAGACGATGCGGCACTCACCGATCGCAGCCGGCACGCTCCGCACCGCCCGCGAGGACGTCCAAATCGACGGGGTCATGATCCCCGCCGGCACCCTGGTAATCGCCAACACCGCCGCGGCGAACCGCGACCCCGCCGTCTTCGACGACCCCCACCGCCTGGACATCACGCGCAGAGGAGCGCCGGCGATGCAGACGTTCGGGGCGGGCTTGCACTACTGCCTCGGCGCGAACCTGGCTCGACTCGAGCTCGCCGAAGCCCTGGTGGTCATGACGCGGCGCATGCCCAACGCGCGCCGCACCGGCCCCGCCCCGTGGAAGCCGCTCACCGGCATCAGCGGACCGGTCACGCTGCCGATCGAATTTGACCCCGACCTGGCAGGAGTAGCCCGCGTCATGGCATCGCCTCAGCGCACTTCACGTGGCCCAGAAATCCTAGCCTGGTAGCGATCTCGCGGTAGCGATCTCGGAGGCTGCCGTAGGCAAAGTCTTTGTCCGCCTGATAGCGACAACCTCGATACGCTTGGCGGGCAATGCTTTTGGGAGGGCGGCGGCGATCCGTGGTGCCTACGCCGCCCACCTCCGACAAGTTGTCGCTCGAAGGTGGGCAAAAGGTGGGGTGCCTCCCGGGCTGGGACCAATGTTGCAGATGCGACCCGAGACGAAGATGGGGCGGCCTACGGCGATCTTTGCATTGATTGCATAGATAGCGCTAAAAGGGATTGACACGGCCGGAAAACCGACGATAGTCGTCACGTATGGCGCTGCTGCCAGACCCTGACCCCCGGCAGCGACAGCACGTCGTGATCTCGGTCGACGACCACGTCATCGAGCCGCCCGACATGTTCGTGGGGCGGCTTCCCGCCGCGCTGGCCGAACGGGCCCCAAAGGTCGTCGAGACCGAGGACGGCCGGCAGGTGTGGCGCTACGAGGGCCGCGAGTACCCCAACATCGGCCTCAACGCGGTGATCGGCCGGCCCCGCGAGGAATGGAGCATGGAGGCCGCCCGGTTCGACGAAATGCGGCCCGGCTGTTGGGATATCGATGCGCGGATCGACGACATGGACCTCGCCGGCATCTGGGCATCGGTCAACTTCCCGTCCCTGATCGCCGGGTTTGCCGGGACCGTTTTCTGGAAGAGCGACGACCTGGAACTGGGGCTGGCCACGCTGCGCGCCTGGAACGACTGGCACCTCGAGGTGTGGGCCGGCAGCTACCCGGACCGGATCATCCCGCTGCAGCTACCCTGGCTCGCCGACCCGCAGCTGGCCCCCGACGAGATACGCCGCAACGCCGCGCGCGGCTTCAAGGCGGTGAGCTTTCCCGAGCTGCCCGCCCAATGCGGACTCCCGAGCCTGCACAGCGGCGCGTGGGAGCCGTTCTTCGCCGCCTGCGAGGAGACCGCCACGGTGGTATGCCTGCACACCGGTTCGGCGCAGTGGGCGCCAATCCCCGCCCCGGACACGCCATTTGAGACCATCACCACCCTGTTCCCGGCGAACGGCCTGGTGGCCTGCGCCGACATGCTGTGGTCGGGCGTCCCGGTGCGGTATCCGAAGCTGAACATCACGCTGGCCGAGGGCGGGCTGGGCTGGGCGGCCATGCTCGGCGACCGCGCCGATTACGTTCTGGCGCACTCCGCTTCGGGCCACGAGGGCGGCGCGTGGAAGAGCGACCTGCTGCCCAGCGAGGTGCTGCGGCGCAACTTCTGGTTCTGCTCGATCGACGACCCGCACGCGTTCGACGCGCTCGACGCGATCGGGGCCGACCGCATCCTCGTCGAAAGCGACTACCCGCACGCCGACTCGACCTGGCCCGACACCCAAAAGGTGGTGGCGCGCAACGTCGCCGGCCTGCCGGCGGAGGATGCGGCCCGGATCACCCACCGCAACGCGGCTCAGCTGTTCCGCCACCCGCTGCCGGACAAGGGGTGGCTGGCCACTTCGGCCACTGGATAGTAAAGGGCGTAGGAGGCCTCATGCTCGACCTGCTCATCCGCGACGCCGAGATCGTCGACGGCACCGGCGCGCCCGCCCGTCACGGCGACGTCGGCGTCAGCGACGGACGGATCGTCGCGGTCGGCCGCGTCGACGACCCCGCCTCGAAAACGATTGAGGCCCAGGGTCAAACGCTGGCACCGGGCTTCGTCGACCTGCACACCCATTACGACGCGCAGCTGTTCTGGGACCCGACCGCGAGCCCGTCGGTGCAACACGGCGTCACCACGGTCTTCGGCGGCAACTGTGGCTTCACGCTGGCGCCCGCGGCCTCCGAGCAGCACGACTACCTCACCCGGATGCTGGCGCGGGTGGAGGGGATGCCGCTCGACGCGCTGCGCGCCGGCCTCGACTGGGGCTGGGCGTCGTTCGCTGACTGGCTGAACCGCCTTGAAAACCGCATCGCCGTCAATGCCGGCTTCCTGGTGGGTCATTCGGCGTTGCGGCTGGCCGCGATGGGCGGCGACGCCGTCGGCGGCGAGGCCACCCCGGAACACCTCGAAAAGATGCTCGCGGTGCTGCACGATGCGCTGGGCGCCGGTGCGCTCGGGCTGTCAACGAGCCAGTCGCCGACCCACAACGACGGATCCGGCCAGCCGGTGCCGTCCCGCAGCGCATCGAAGGAAGAACTGGTGACGTTGGCGGGCGCTCTCCGCGACCATCCCGGCACCACGCTCGAGGCGATCATCGCCGGTTGCCTGTCGGGCTTCACCGACGAGGACATCGCCCTGCTCACCGACATGTCCGTGGCCGCCGGCCGGCCGCTGAACTGGAACCTCTTGGGCGTCTCGGCGGCCAACCCCGCCGGGCATGAGCGGCAGCTGCGCGCCTACGAAGCCTCCGCGCAGCGCGGGGGCCGGGTGGTGGCGCTCACGCTGCCGCAGGCCATGAAGATCCGGTTGTCGTTTTTGTCCGGCTTCGTGCTCGACGGGCTGCCGGGCTGGCGCGACACGATGCACCTGCCCGTGCCCGAGCGACTGAAGGCCCTCGCCGATCCGGACGTGCGCCGACGCCTCGCCGAGGGCGCCGCCTCGAAGGAGGCGGGCATGCTGCGCGGTCTGGCGCAATGGGACCGGCTGGTCATCGTCGAGACGTTCGCCCCCGAGAACGCCGACGCGACGGGCCGCAGCGTCGGCGAGGTCGCCGCCGCGCGGGGTGGCGAGCCCTTCGACACGCTGCTGGACGTCGTGATCGCCGACGAGCTGCGCACCGGCGCGTCCCCGCCGCTGAACGGCGACGACGCCGCCGACTGGAAAATGCGCGCGGAGGTGTGGCGGCACCCGGGCGCGGTGATCGGCGGATCGGACGCGGGCGCGCACCTCGACATGATGTGCGGCGCGGTCTACACGACAGCGCTGCTGAGCAGGGGCGTCCGCGAGCACCAGGTCGTGACGCTCGAGGAAGCCGTCCGGCTGATCACCGACGTGCCGGCGCGGTTCTACGGGCTGACCGAACGCGGCCGGATCCGGCCCGGCTGGCACGCCGACCTCGTCCTGTTCGACCCGGCCACCGTCGACCACGGCCCGGAGCGCACGCGCTACGACCTGCCGTCGGGCGCGCCCCGGTTGGTCGCCGACGCCGTAGGGATCACTTCGGTGCTGGTCGGCGGTGTCGAGGTGTGCCGTGACGGTGCCGCCACCGGCGCCCTGCCCGGCTCCGTGCTGCGGTCGGGCCGGGACACCGAGACGGTCTCGGTTTCGTGAACCCCGCGACCGGGGAGTTCGACCCGTCCGACCTGCAGGGCGGGCTGCTCATGCAGGTCGAGAACGTGCACGAGCGGCTGCGCGAGGCGCGGGCCCGCCAGCGGGTGATGGTGGGAAATCCCTTCACCGAGGTCAGCGCCGGGCAGGTCGGCGACCTCGGGGTGACGGTGCTCGGGTACGACGAGTGCCAGACCGTGCTCACCCACCCCGACGCCTTTTCGTCGTCGATCTACGACCAGATCATGGGCCCGGTCATGGGCCGCACCCTGCTCGAACTCGAGGGTGCCGAGCATCGCGCCAGCCGTGCGCTGGTGTCGCCGTCGTTCCGCACGGCGCTGCTCGAGCGCTGGCGCGCCGAACTGGTCGAGGTGGTCGTCCACGAGCTCATCGACCGGTTCGCGCCGCGCGGACGAGCCGAGCTGGCCCGCGAGTTCACCTTCGCGTTTCCGGTCCAGGTCATCGCGCGGATCATGGGCCTGCCGCGGCAGGATTACCCGCGCTTCCAGCGGCTGTCGATCGAGTTGCTCAACGTGGTCTACGACTGGGACCGCGGCATCGCGGCATCCGCGGAGCTGAAGGCCTACCTCGCGGAGATACTGGCGCAACGGCGGCGTCGTCCGCAGGACGATCTGATCAGCACGCTGGCGGAGTCGCAGATCGACGGCGCGCGCCTGACCGACGACGAGATCTTCGCGTTCTTGCTGCTGATCCTGCCCGCCGGCGTCGAGACGACTTATCGCGCGTCGGGCAACCTGCTGGTCGCCCTGCTCACCGAGCCGGCGCTGCTCGACGCGCTGCGGTCCGACCGCGGCCTGCTGCGCGGCGCCTTCGAGGAGGCGTTGCGCTGGGAGCCGCCGATCACCACGGTGGTGCGACGGGCGGTGCGCGACGGCAAGCTCGGCGGGGTCGCGATCCCGGCGGGCACCAACGTCAGCGTCAGCGTCGCGGCCGCCAATCGCGACCCGGCGCGCTACCCGGACCCGGACCGCTTCGACCCCACCCGCAAGAACATCGCCCACCTGACCTTCGGCGGCGGCCCGCACCTGTGCCTGGGCATGCACCTGGCGCGGATGGAGGGAACGGTGGCGATCAACGCGCTTCTCGACCGGCTGGCGGACCTGCGGCTCGACCCGACCGCACCGGCACCGCACGTGGTCGGCGTGGCGTTCCGCTCGCCGGCGGCGCTGCCGGTCGAGTTCACCGCGGCTTGAGCGCGGCGCTATTTGCGGACGAGCGCATGCCATGCCATGTCGGCAATGGCCGCGCAGTACCCGTCGTCAATGGGCTCATCGGAGAAGATGGCACGAATGTTCAGCGGCGCCAGCACGACCAGCACCGCCGCCAGTGTGTTCACGCCGTCGCGCAACTCGCCGCGCTCCCTGGCCCGATCCACGACCGCTCGCACCACGTTGAAGCGCGCCGCCCAGAATATCGCCCGGGTTTCTTCGTCGTGGTGTCCAGGGCGGTCCATCATCACCGCCCGCACCATGGTGCGGCCAACGTCGGTATTGAGCCGATCGGTCAAGGCCCGGGACAACGCAAAGAGGTCTCCGCGCAGTGAGCCCGTGTCCGCCACCGAACTCACCGTCTCGACGTCGGCGATGGCCGCATCAACGATGAGTCGCTGTCGATCGCCCCAGTACCGGTAGATCATCGCCGCATCGAGGCGGTGGCGCTCCGCCATGGCCTCGACGCTGAACCGCTCGACCCCCCAGCGGGCCAATTCGTCGATCACTGCCGGCATCACCCGCTCCCGGATGTCCGCGGGAACGGCTTCGTCGGGTCGCCGAGACGGCTGCATCGATCGCCCCCTTGTGCCCGCCTACAGATAGGCCGTCTGGTTCACCAGCCGCACCGACGAGGCCCCATCCAAGTAAAACTCTGCGATGCTCAACGATGCCAGGTCAAGGTGCAGCCGGTACAGAATCCCCGGTCCGGCGTCCAGCGCCAGCCGCAGCAGCATCTTGATCGGGGTCACGTGCGATACCACCAGCACAGTCGCGCCTTGGTGCGCGGCGATGACCCGTTCGCGCGCCCTGAGCACCCGATCGAGCACCGCGTCGAAGCTTTCACCGCCCGGCGGCGTGGTGCCGGTGTCACGCAGCCAGCGGCGATGAAGTTCCGGATCGCGCTCCGCCGCTTCGGCGAACGTCAATCCCTCCCAAGCCCCGAAATCGGTCTCGATCAAGTCCTCGTCGACGGTCACGTCCAGCCCCAGCGCCTTGGCGGCGGTCGCCGCGGTGTCGTAGGCGCGCTGCAGGGGTGACGAGATCACCGCGGCGATCCCGCCCCGCTGCGCCATGTAGCGCGCCGCGGCCCCGGCCTGCTGCCGCCCGGCGTCGGTCAGCGCCGGATTGCCGCGCCCGGAGTAGCGGCGCTGCGCCGACAACTCGGTCTGCCCGTGCCGCAGCAACAGCAGCCGGGTCGGGGAGCCGCGCGCGCCGGTCCATCCGGGCGACGTCTTGGCCTCGGCCGCTGCGGTTTTCGCTGGCTCGGCGACCGGCGGATCGGAGTTCTCGACATCAGCGCGGGCCGCGGCGTCCATCGCCTCGTTGGCCAACCGATCGGCGTGCGAGTTTCGGTCTCGCGGAATCCACCGGTAGCCGATCCGGTCGAAACGCGATGCCAGGTCGCGGGCTTGGGCGTGGAGTTTGACGAGGTCGGGATGCTTGACCTTCCACCGCCCGGACATCTGCTCGACCAGCAGCTTGGAATCCAGGAAGACCTCTGCCTCGGTGGCGCCCGCCCGCAGGGCGTCGTCCAAACCCGCTATCAGCCCCCGGTATTCGGCGACGTTGTTGGTCGCGATGCCGATGGCCTGCTTGGCCTCGGCCAGCACCGTGGAGCCGTCCGCGCTGCGCACCACCGCGCCGTACCCGGCCGGCCCGGGGTTGCCGCGCGATCCGCCATCGGCTTCGATGACGACCTTCACTTCTCGAATCCCTTGACCCGCAACAGGATTGCGCCGCATTCCGGGCAACGCACCAGCTCGTCCTCGGGAGCGGCCGAAATGCGGGACAGCTCGCCGCGGCCGATCTCGATCCGGCACGCCCCGCACCGATGCCCGAGCAGTGGGCCGGCACCCGGCCCTCCGCTGGCGCGCTGGCGCTCGTAGAGGGCGGACAGGGCGGGATCCAGCGCCGCGGACAGCGTGTCGCGCCGCGACGAATGGGCCTGGCGGGCCTCGTCGATCTCGGCGACCGCGGCGTCGAGGGCCCGCTGGGCGTCGGCCAGCTCGGACTGCAGCGCCTCGACCGCGCCCTCCTCGGAGGCCAGCTGGGCCTGCAGCTCCTCGCGGCGCTCCATCACCTCCAGCAGGGAATCCTCCAGGCTGGTTTGGCGCCGCAGCAGGGTCTCCAGCTCGTGCTGTAGGTCCGACAGTTGCTTGGCATCCGTGGCACCCGATTTGAGCAGCGAGCGGTCCCGGTCTTCGCGCTGCCGCACCGCCTCGATCTCCGCCTCGAATCGCGCCACCTGGGCGTCCAGGTCCTCGAGGGCGATCCGCAGCGCGCCCAGCCGGTCGCCGGCGGCGTTGCACTCGGTCCGGATTCGATCGACGGCCTCTTGCTGCGGCAGATGGGTGGCCCGGTGCGCGATGCGCGACAGCTCCGCATCCAGCTTCGACAATTCGAGCAGCGAAAGTTGCTGTGAAACCTCGGCTTTCATGGCCGTCCTCCCCCGTCGTCGCAACCCAGATCCCAAGGGTCGGTGCGGATGGTGCACACGCGCACGGGCAGCGACGACCCGAAACGCGACCGCAGCACGTCGGCGGCCTGCTCGCACCAGGGGAATTCGCTCGCCCAGTGCGCCACGTCGACGAGGGCCACACCCGAGGCGCGGCGGTGCTCGTCGGCCGGATGGTGCCGCAGATCGGCCGTGAC
>NZ_DATJPU010000263.1:0-31290 GCF_035506235.1 Mycobacterium sp. | reverse complement strand
TCAGCGGTGGCGGAACGGGCGCGCCGACGGTCGCCTTGGTCGAGGCGCTGTCGCCGCTGTTGATGATGACGGCCGTCGCGATGGCGCCGACGGCCACGACGGCGCCGAGGATCGCGGCGGCCGGGCGCCAGCGGGTGTCGTCCGGCCAGGCCAGGGCGCCGTAGCCGTCCAGGACGTCGGTGTCGGCTCCGTCGTAGTCGTCGTCGGGGCAGTCCTGGATTGGACCAGAGACTGGGCCGAGACGATCGGTGACCATGTGTCTGATGGTGCCGATGTTACTGACGTGATTAACGGCCACTGGCCGGCGAGCGGCATGTTGGCCGAGCTGGGAGCGAATCGTTATCTTCGGGCGAACTGGGCTTCGCTTACCGCGAACCGGGGCCCGGGGGGACATGCGCCGCGGGGCCGTCCACTAGCCTGCTGCTGACGCGTCTGCGAACTTCAATGCCAACGGAAGGGGCCACCGTGGAGGTCAAAATCGGTATCACGGACAGTCCGCGGGAGCTGGTCTTGTCCAGTACGCAGACGCAAGCCGAAGTCGAAGAGCTCGTCGCGGCCGCGCTGCGCGACGAGTCGGGCCTGCTCAGCCTGAACGACGAGCGGGGCCGTCGCTTCCTGATTCAGAGCGCCAAGATCGCCTACGTAGAAATCGGTGTCGCCGACGCGCGCCGGGTCGGGTTCGGGATCGGGGCCGAATCGGCCGCCAGGCACGCGAGCAAGGCCGCTAAGAGCGAGTAAGCGGGACGTGGGACAGCCCGCCCCAGGCGAACTGGACGGTGCCGTCGACGGCGTCCGCCTTGGAGATCGGGCGGTCGGAGTCCAGCCAGTACCTGGCGCAGTCGACGCTGATGCCGACCAGTCCCACCGCGATCATGCGTGCGCGGTGCGGATCCAGGCCGGAATCGGCGCTGATCAGGTCGAACACGGCGTCGATGCACGATTCGGTGGCCACTCGCACCTGCGCCGCCACCTCGGGCTCGGTGACGTAGTCGTTCTCGAAGATGAGCCGGTAACCCTGGCTGTCGTGCTCGATGAAGTCGAAGAACGCCTGCACCGCCGCGTGTAACCGCCGCCGGTTGTCGGTGGTGGTGCGCAATGCCTGCTGCACCCCCGAGACCAGGTTCTCGACGTGCCGTGCCAGCACCGCCAGGTACAGCTCCAGCTTGCTCGAAAAGTGTTGGTACAGAACGGGTTTGCTGACTCCCGCCCGGTCGGCGATCTCGTCCATGCCGGCCGCGTGGTAGCCCCGGTTGACGAAGACATCACTCGCCACGATCAGCAACTGGCCACGGCGCTCGTCGCGCGGCAGGCGGTTGCCGCGCCGATTGGCGGGCACCACGCCGTCTCCCGGCCGACGGTCAGCCGGCTTCACGGTGCGCCGTGCCGCCTTGGCGAGATCGCTCATCGAGTCCTCATCTGATCGTTGGCAACTGGCCGTCGGCCCGCCGGGGCCAGCCGCACGCGGCTAGTCGCAACGACATTACTACCCGTAACGGCCCGGCGACTGCCATCGGCGCCGTCGGCGCTGGCAGAAGCGGTGTCGGGGGGCCGCATTCGGGCGCGCCAAGGGTGGTCGCGGTGCCGGCTGTGCAATCCTGGGGAAATGACGTCCCAGCGGCCTGTGCGCGGCACCGGTCGAGTTCCGGTGCCGCGCGACGAGTGGCGAGAACCACTGCGGGCCCTGCGCGACCCGATCGCCGGGGACGCCGGAAGGACGCGGGCCGACCGCGAGCGGCCGCGGCAATGGCGCAAGCAGACGTGGTTGGGACGGTTCGTCTCCACCTACGGCTGGCGCGCCTACGCGTTGCCCGCCCTGGTGGTGCTCACCGGGTTGGTGATCTATCAGACCGTGACCGGCACCGGCGCGCCGAAACCGACGGCGACGCAATCCATTCAGGGCACGCCGGACATCGGCGCGGTGGGCACCTCGATCATCGACGCACCGCCCCGAGGGCTGGCCGCCTTCGACGCGAACCTGCCGGCCGGCACGCTGCCCGACGGCGGCCCATTCACCGAGGCGGGCGACAAGACGTGGCACATCGTGCCGGGCGGGACGCCGCAGATCGGCCAGGGCACCGCCAAGGTGGTCCGGTACACCGTCGAGGTCGAAAACGGCATCGACGCCACGATGTTCGGCGGCGACGAGGCCTTCGCCCAGATGGTCGATCAGACGCTCGGCAATCCCAAGGGCTGGACGCACAACCCGCAGTTCGCCTTCGTCCGGATCGATAACGGCAAACCCGACTTCCGCATCTCGCTGGTGTCGCCGGTCACGGTGCGCGGTGGGTGCGGCTACGAATTCCGGCTGGAGACGTCCTGCTACAACCCGGTTTACGGACCCGGCCGGGAGGCCCGGGTCTTCATCAACGAGGCGCGCTGGGTGCGCGGGGCCGTCCCGTTCGAGGGCGACGTCGGGTCATATCGGCAGTATGTGATCAACCACGAGGTCGGCCACGCCATCGGCTACGTGCGGCACGAGCCCTGCGAGCAGCAAGGCGGTCTGGCGCCGGTGATGATGCAGCAGACGTTCTCCACGTCCAACGACGACGCCGCCAAGTTCGACCCCGACGTCGTCAAGGCCGACGGCAAGACGTGCCGATTCAACCCCTGGCCGTATCCCATCGCCTGACTCGGCGACGGGCCCGGGAAGTAGCCCCGCTCGTTTGCCGTTGATCCGGGCAACTGCTGTGATGGATAGAGCTGACGAAAGCTACCGAGGAGATGTTCGGTGTCGACATCGCAGACGCCACTGCCGGCGCTGGTCGCGCCCGCAGCCGAGCTGAGTCGCGATGAGGTGGCGCGCTACAGCCGCCATCTCATCATTCCCGACCTGGGTGTCGACGGTCAGAAGCGACTGAAAAACGCTCGGGTGCTGGTGATCGGCGCCGGCGGACTCGGCGCCCCCGTCTTGCTCTACCTGGCCGCGGCCGGGGTGGGCACCATCGGCATCGTCGACTTCGACGTCGTCGACGAGTCCAACCTACAGCGCCAGATCATCCACGGCGTGGCCGACGTCGGGCGGTCCAAGGCCCGGTCGGCGCGCGAGTCGATTTCGGCGATCAACCCCCTGGTCGACGTCCGGTTGCACGAGTTCCGGCTGGAGCCGCACAACGCCGTCGAGCTGTTCGGGCAGTACGACCTGATCGTCGACGGCACCGACAATTTCGCCACCCGCTACCTGGTCAACGACGCCGCGGTGCTGGCGAAAAAGCCGTACGTGTGGGGGTCGATCTACCGGTTCGAGGGCCAGGTGTCGGTGTTCTGGGAGGACGCCCCCGACGGGCGGGGCCTGAACTACCGCGACCTCTACCCCGAGCCGCCGCCACCCGGGATGGTGCCCTCCTGCGCCGAGGGCGGCGTGCTGGGCATCATCTGCGCCTCGATCGCGTCGGTGATGGGCACCGAGGCGATCAAGCTGATCGCCGGGATCGGCGAACCGCTGCTGGGCCGGTTGATGATGTACGACGCGCTGCAGATGAGCTACCGCACGATCCGCATCCGGAAGGACCCCTCGGACGCTTCCAGGCCGAGGATCACCGAACTGATCGACTACGAGGATTTCTGCGGCACGGTGTCCCCGGAAGGCTTGGAAGGCGCTGGTGTCGCCGATTCCGCCATCACCCCGCGGGAGCTGCGCGAGTTGCTCGATTCGGGCCAGAAGCTGGCCCTGATCGACGTCCGCGAGCAGGTGGAGTGGGACATCAACCACATCGATGGCGCCCAGCTGATCCCCAAGTCGCTGCTCAGTTCCGGTGAGGGGCTGGCGCGGCTGCCCCGCGACCGCAGGGCGGTGCTGTACTGCAAGACCGGCGTGCGCTCGGCTGAGGCGCTGGTCGCGGTGAAGAGGGCCGGATTCTCCGATGCGGTCCACCTGCAGGGCGGCATCGTGGCGTGGGCCAGACAGATGCAGCCCGACATGGCGATGTACTGACCCCGATAACCCCTGCAAGTCTGGCGGCGACCCGCCGCGCCCGGCTGCGCCGCGCTCGCGGTCGCCGCAGGTGGGCTCGTCTAGGCTGACCCCTGTGACAGTCGAGCCACCGCCGGAGCATGTGCTGGCGGCGTTCGGTTTGACCGGTGTGAAGCCCGTCCCGTTGGGCGCCAGCTGGGAAGGCGGCTGGCGATGCGGCGAAGTCGTGTTGTCGGTCGTGGCCGACCACGCGCGCGCGGCCTGGTCGGCCCGGGTGCGGGAGACGCTGTTCGTGGACGGCGTCCGGTTGGCCCGGCCGGTTCGCTCCACCGACGGGCGGTACGTCGTGTCCGGCTGGCGGGCGGACACGTTCGTCGCCGGCACGCCGGAGCCCAGGCATGACGAAGTCGTCTCGGCGGCGGTCCGGCTGCACGAGGCGACCGGCAAACTGGAACGCCCCCGGTTCCTGACCCAGGGGCCCACCGCGCCGTGGTCGGACGTCGATGTGTTCATCGCCGCCGACCGCGCGGCGTGGGAGGAGCGGCCCCTGGCGTCCGTGCCGCCGGGAGCGCGCACCGCCCCGGCGTCGGCGGACCCCGAGCGATCCGTCGAGCTGATCAGCCAGCTGGCCACGCTGCGCAGGCCGACCAAGAGCCCCAACCAGCTCGTCCACGGGGACCTTTACGGCACAGTGCTTTTCATCGGCACCGCGGCGCCGGGGATCACCGACATCACGCCCTACTGGCGGCCCGCGTCGTGGGCCGCCGGCGTCGTCGTCGTCGACGCGCTGTCCTGGGGCGAGGCCGACGACGGGCTCATCGAACGGTGGAACGCGCTACCGGAGTGGCCGCAGATGTTGTTGCGGGCGTTGATGTTTCGCCTTGCGGTCCACGCGCTGCACCCGCGGTCGACGGCCGAGGCGTTCCCGGGCCTGGCCCGCACCGCGGCCCTGGTACGGCTGGTCCTCTAAAACTCGTCGCGGACCTCGTTTAGCGCGATCCGGCCGTCGACGGCCAGCACCCCTTCGGCGCGCAGCAACTCCAGCTGCCGGGTCCTCAGGTGCCGCGCCGGGCGCCCGGACGCGGTGATCACCCGGTGCCAGGGCAGGTCCGAGGAGTCGGTCCGCATGATCCATCCGACGATGCGCGGGCTGGAAAGCCCTGCGGCAGCGGCGATGTCGCCATAGGTGGCGACCCGGCCGGACGGGATCGCCGCGACCAGCGAACGCACCCGCTCGACCTGCTCGTCGGTCACCGGCGCCACGGTCAGCGGGCCTCCAGCAGCCCGCGCACGAGCGCCGCGACTTCGGTGGGCTTGGCGTGGGGCACCATGTGGTTGCAGTCGAAATCCAGCAGCTCGAAATCGGAGCCCAGCCGTTCCTGCAGCCCCGCGATCAGCCGATCGCTCACGTACGGCGGCGAGGTCTGCTTCGCCCGCACCAGGATGGTGGTCGTCCCGGCCGGCGGCAGCACGACGTCGCGGGCCAGTTCGCTCCAGTACGACATCATCGCCGGCAGGCTGACCCGCCAGCCGTAGCGCCCGTTGGGCAACTCGATCAGGTGCTCGTCGATCTCGGACGCCAGCAGCGCCGGGTCCACATCCGCCCAGGAGCCCGTCGCCTTTTCCATGCGGGCTTCCCTGGCGCCGGGGTAGTCGGGGGAGGAGAACATCCCGTCGGCGATGTCGCGCATCCACGCACCGTCCAACCCGACCGCCGGGTCGAGCAGCAGCAGCGCCGCCACCCGGTCCGGGCGGGCCGCGGCCAGGTGCAGCGCCAGCCCGCCGCCGAAGGAGTGGCCGACCACCAGCACCGGCGCGTCGGCGTCATCGTCGAGCAGCGCGGACAGCGCCGAGACGTTGGCGTCAATGGTCCATGGCGCCGCCCACGACGATCTACCGTGGCCGAGCAGATCGGGTGCGGCGACGGCGATCTCGGGCAGGTAGCCGGCCAGGTGCCGCCAACGCCCCCCGTAACCGGTCAGCCCGTGGAGGGCCAGCAGCCGCACCGGACCGGCCGGGCCGTAGCGGTGCACGTGCAGGTCGGCGCTCACCCGTGGACGTCGTCCCAATCGTCGTCAGTGGGGACGATGAAAGCCTGCTCGATCACGTCGGCTTCGTTGGCATCGCGATCGGTGGCGTCGTCCAGGTACGCGGTGTCCAGGCCGGCCTCGTCATCGGAGTCGGCCGCCTGCCGCTGCTCCGCAGCGTCCGCTTCGGGCACTCCGTCGTCGGGACCGCCAAAATCGAAGCCCATCGAATCCCTCCTTGCCTAGGGGGCGTTTCGGTTTCTTCAAGTCCAGTATCCCGATCGTGTCAGACCCCTGTGATTGCATGCAGCCATGTCATACACCTGGGACGACGAGGCCCGCGCCGTTCTGGCGCCCGGCCTGCGCGGGCGGGTGCGCGTCCTGGGCGGGCCCGGCACCGGGAAGAGCAGCCTGCTGGTCGACGCCGCGGTCGCCCGGATCGGTGCGGGTGTCGATCCGGAATCGGTCCTGCTGCTTACCGGTTCCGGCCGGATCGGGGTCCGGGCGCGCAGCGCGTTGACGACGGCGCTGCTGCGGTCCCGGTCTACCGGCCCCTGCCGCGCCGCCGTGCGCGAGCCACTGGTGCGCACCGTGCACGGTTACGCGTACGCGGTGTTGCGGCGGGCCGCCGAGCGCGCCGGCGACGCGCCCCCGCGGCTGGTCACCAGCGCCGAACAGGACGCCATCATCCGGGAACTGCTGGCCGGCGACCTCGAAGACGGACCGCGCGCGGCCAGCGCGTGGCCGGTCCACCTGCGGCCCGGCCTGGCCACCGCCGGTTTCGCCACCGAGCTGCGAAACCTGTTGGCGCGCTGCGCCGAACGCGGAGTGGACCCGCAGGAACTGGAGCGGCTGGGCCGCCGGTGCCGGCGTCCGGAATGGACCGCCGCCGGCCAATTCGCGCGACAGTACGAGCAGGTGATGTTGCTGCGGGCGGCGGTCGGGACGGCGGCGCCGCAGGCCACGACGCCGGCGCTGGGTGCCGCCGAGCTCGTGGGCGCCGCGCTGGAGGCCTTCGCGGTTGATGCGGAATTGCTGGCGGCCGAGCGCAACCGCGTCCGCGTCCTGCTGGTCGACGACGCCCAGCAACTCGACCCGCAGGCGGCCGGCCTGGTTCGGGCGCTGGCGGCGGGCACGGAGACGACGCTGATCGCCGGCGACCCGAATCAGGCGGTGTTCGGCTTCCGCGGCGGCGACGCGTCCGGGTTGTTGGCCGACGATTCACCGTCGGTGACGCTGACGGTGTCGCATCGCTGCGCGCCGGCCGTGGCGCGCGCGGTCAGCGGCGTGGCGCGCCGGCTACCGGGTGGCAGCGCCGGCAGGCACATCGACGCCACCGGCTCCGAGGACGGATCCGTCACGACGCGCCTGGCCGCCTCGGCACACGCGGAGGCCGCGATGATCGCCGACGCGTTGCGGCGCGCCCATCTGGTCGACGGGGTGCCCTGGTCGCGGATGGCCGTCATCGTCCGGTCGGTGCCGCGCGCCGGAGCGCGGCTGCCGCGCGCGCTGGCCGCCGCCGGCGTCCCGGCGGCCACGCCCCCGTCGGGCGGATCGTTGTCCGACGAGCCCGCGGCCCGGGCGCTGCTCACCGTATTGGCGGCCACCGCCGGCGGGCTCGACGGCGAACAGGCCCTGGCGCTGCTGACCGGCCCCATCGGCCGCGTCGATCCGGTGTCGTCGCGGCAGCTGCGCCGAACCCTGCGGCGCGCCCACCCCGATCGCGCGCCGGGGGACTTCGGCGGCCTGCTCGTCGAGGCCCTGCACACCGAGGCGCCTTTCCCGCCGCAGTCCCGTGCGCTGCGGCGGGTGCGCGCGGTGCTGGACGCGGCCGCGCGCTGCGATCGCGACGGCCAAGATCCGCGCTACACCCTGTGGGCCGCCTGGCACCGGTCCGGTCTGCAGCGCCGCTGGCTGACGGCCAGCGAGCGCGGCGGCCCCGCCGGCGCCCAGGCCACCAGGGACCTGGAGGCGGTGACCGCCCTGTTCGACATCACCGAACACTATGTGTCCCGCACGCCCGGCGCGTCCCTGCGCGGCCTGGTCGAGCACGTCGCGGCGCTGCAGCTGCCCGGCGCCAGCGCCGAGCCGGCATCCCAGGCCGAGCAGGTCAGGGTCCTCAGCGCGCACGCCGCGCTGGGACACGAATGGGACTTCGTGGTCATCGCCGGCTTGCAGGAGGGGTTGTGGCCCAACACCGTTCCGCGCGGTGGCGTGCTGAACACCCAGCGGCTGCTCGACGTGCTCGACGGTGTCGGCGGGGACGCGTCGGTGCGGGCACCGCTGCTGGCCGAGGAGCGCAGGCTGCTGGTGGCGGCGCTGGGCCGCGCCCGGCGCCGGTTGCTGGTGACGGCCGTGGACGGCGAGCCCGGCGGGCCGGAGGGGGAGGCCGCGCTGCCGTCGGCGTTCTTTTACGAACTCGCGCAGTGGGCCGATGGCGGCACTGATTCCCTTGCAGCACAACCGTTTTCGTCGCCGCGGGTGCTGTCCACCGCGGCCCTGGTGGGCCGGCTGCGCGGCGTCGCGTGTGCGCCCGACGGCGCCGTCGACGACACCGCCCGCCATTGCGCCGCAACGCAATTGGCCCGGATGGCCAGGGCCGGTGTCCCGGGTGCCGATCCGGCCGGCTGGCACGGCCTGCTGCCCGTCAGCACCGGTGAACCGCTGCGGGCGGCTGACGAGCCCGTCACGCTGACGCCGTCGACCCTGCAGACGCTCAACGACTGCCCGCTGCGCTGGCTGGCCGAACGGCACGGTGGTGCCAACGCCCGGGAGCTGCGCTCCACCCTCGGCTCGGTGCTGCACGCGCTGATCGCCGAACCGGACAAAACGGAATCGGAATTGCTTGCCGAGCTGGACCGGGCCTGGGAGCATCTGCCCTTCGACGCGCAGTGGCATGCGGCCAACGAGCTGGCCCGGCACCGCGCCATGGTTCAGGCGTTCTTCGAGTGGCGGGCGCAGACCCGGGGTGAGCTCACCGAGGTCGGCGTCGAGGTGGACGTCGACGGAACGCTCGGCACACCGCGCGAAGGCGGCGGCGAAATCCGGCTGCGCGGGCGAGTGGACCGGCTGGAACGCGACGCGGCCGGGCGGCTTGTCATCGTCGACATCAAGACCGGCAAAACGCCCGTCAGCAAGGACGACGCCCAACAACACGCGCAGCTGGCGATGTACCAGCTGGCGGTGGCCGACGGCATGATCCCCGAAGGGATTGAGCCCGGCGGGGCGCGGCTGGTGTACGTGGGCAAGGCGGGCGCCGCCGGTGCCGTCGTGCGCGAGCAGGATCCGCTGACGAGGGCCGCCCGGGACGAATGGCGCAACCTCGTGCGGCTGGCCGCCGACGCGACGGCCGGGCCGCAGTTCGTCGCCCGGCGCAACGACGGTTGCACGCACTGCCCGATACGGCCCTGCTGTCCCGCCCACGCCGACGGGACGGCGTCGTGAACCCGCGCTACACCCCCGCCGAATTAGCCCGCGCGCTCGGGCTTTTCCCGCCCACCGCCGAGCAGGCCGCCGTCATCGCCGCCCCGCCGGGCCCGCTGGTCATCATCGCCGGGGCCGGCGCCGGCAAGACCGAGACGATGGCCGCGCGGGTGGTGTGGCTCGTCGCCAACGGCTACGCCGAACCCGGCCAGGTGCTCGGACTGACCTTCACCCGCAAGGCCGCCGGCCAGCTGCTGCGCCGGGTGCGCTCCCGCCTGGCCCGGCTGGCCGGCCTCGGCCAGGACGCGGCCGCCGACGCGCAGGGCACCCCGGCGGTCAGCACCTACCACGCCTTCGCCGGCGCGCTGCTGCGGGACCACGGCCTGCTGCTGCCCGTCGAGCCCGACACCCGGCTGCTCGGCGAAACCGAGCTGTGGCAGCTGGCCTTCGGCGTGGTCAACGGGTACCGCGGGGAGCTGCGCACCGACAAGACCCCGGCCGCGGTCACCTCGATGGTGCTGCGGCTGTGGGGCCAGCTGGCCGAGCACCTGGTGGACACCGGCGAGCTCCGCGACACCCACGTCGAGCTGGAACGGCTGATCCACGCCCTGCCCGCCGGCCCCTACCAGCGCGACCGCGGGCCCAGCCAGTGGCTGCTGCGGCTGCTGGCTGCCCAGACCGAGCGCGCCGCGCTGGTCCCGCTGCTCGACGCTCTGGGCGACCGCATGCGCGCCGCGAAGGCGATGGACTTCGGCATGCAGATGGCGTCGGCCGCCCGGCTGGCGGTGGCCTTCCCTCAGGTCGGCGAGGAGCTGCGGAACCGCTACCGGGTGGTGCTGCTCGACGAGTACCAGGACACCGGGCACGCCCAGCGCATCGCGCTGTCGGCGCTGTTCGGCGGAGGAGTCGACGACGGGCTGGCGCTGACGGCCGTCGGTGATCCGATCCAGTCGATCTATGGCTGGCGCGGCGCCTCGGCGACGAATCTGCCGCGGTTCACCACCGACTTCCCCCGCGCCGACGGCACGCCCGCGCCGGTCCTGGAGTTGCGGACCAGCTGGCGCAACCCGCCCAGCGCCCTGCGGGTGGCCAACGCCATATCGGCGGAGGCGCGGCGGCGCTCGGTTGCGGTGCGCGCCTTGCGCTCCCGCCCGGACGCCCCGCCCGGCACCGTCCGCTGCGCATTGCTCGCCGACGTGCGGGCCGAACGCGAGTGGATCGCCGACCAGCTCCAAGGGCAGTACCGGCGGACCCAGACCGACGGCGCCGGCCCGCCGACCGCCGCGGTGCTGGTACGCCGCAACGCCGACGCCGCACCCATCGCCGACGCGCTGCGCGCGCGCGGAATCCCGGTCGAGGTGGTGGGTTTGGCGGGGCTGATATCCGTCCCCGAGGTCGCCGACGTCGTGGCCATGCTGCGGCTGGTCGCCGATCCGACGGCCGGCGCGGCGGCGATGCGGGTGCTGACGGGCCCGCGATGGCGCCTCGGGGGGCGGGATATCGCGGCGCTGTGGCAGCGGGCGCTGACCCTGGCCGGGGGACGAACGGGCGCGACGCCGTCGCCGGAGTCGATCGCGATAGCGGCCGGCCCCGACTCCGATGCCGCGTGCCTGGCGGACGCGATCAGCGACCCCGGCCCGGCCGGCGCGTACTCGGCGGCGGGGTATCAGCGCATCGCCGCGCTGGCCGCCGAACTCGGCGCGCTACGCGGCCACCTCGACCATTCCCTGCCCGACCTGGTCGCCGAGGTGCGCCGCGTGCTGGGTGTCGACTGCGAAGTGCGCGCGGCCGCTGCCGCCGCGCGGCCCTGGACCGGAGCCGAACACCTCGACGCCTTCGCCGACGTCGTCGCCGGTTACGCCGAACGAACGACGGACGCGTCGGCCGGTGCGTCGGCCGCCGGCCTGCTGGCCTACCTGGACGTCGCCGAAGCGGTCGAGAACGGTTTGCCGCCCGCCCCGCCGACGGTGGCGCAAGACCGGGTCCAGGTCCTCACGGTGCACTCCGCGAAGGGCCTGGAGTGGCAAGTGGTCGCGGTGGCGCACCTGTCGGGCGGAATCTTTCCGTCCACCGCGTCGCGCAGCACGTGGCTCACCGATGCCGCCGAGCTGCCGCCGCTGTTGCGCGGCGACCGCGCCTCGGCCGGCTCGCTGGGCATCCCGGTGCTGGACACCTCCGATGTCACCAATCGAAAGCAGCTGTCCGACAAGATCTTCGAGCACCGCCGCCAGCTCGAGCAGCGGCGCGTCGACGAGGAACGCCGGCTGCTGTACGTGGCCATCACCCGCGCCGAGGACACCCTGCTGGTCTCCGGCCATCAGTGGGGATCCGGCGGGGTCAAACCCCGGGGTCCGTCGGAATTCCTGTGCGAACTCAAGGACATCATCGACGATTCGGCCGCCGGCGGCGACCCCTGCGGCGTGGTGGAACAGTGGGCGCCCGCGCCCGCCGAGGGCGAGCTAAACCCCATGCGTGACAACGTCATCGAGGCGATGTGGCCCGCCGACCCGTTGTCCGCGCGACGCGGCGATGTCGAGCGCGGGGCGGCGCTGGTGGTCCGGGCCATGTCGGCGAACACCGGGGAGGCCGGCGCCGACGTCGAGGGCTGGGCCGCCGACGTCGATGCGTTACTGGCCGAGCGGGCACGCTCGGAGCACCGGCCCGCCCGCGCCCTGCCCAGTCAGGTGTCGGTCAGCGGGCTGGTAGACCTGGCGCGTGACCCGGCGGCCGCGGTGCAGCGGCTGGTGCATCGGCTGCCCACCCGCCCGGACCCCCACGCCTCGCTCGGCAACGCCTTTCACGCCTGGGTCCAGAAGTTCTACGGTGCGGACTCGCTGTTCGATCTCGGCGATTTGCCGGGCGCGGCGGACTCCGAGTTCGGCGATACCGAGGAATTGACCGCGCTGCAGGCGACGTTCGCCGGATCGCGCTGGGCGTCCCGCACCCCGGTGGCTGTCGAGGTGCCGTTCGACATGCCGATCGGGGATACCGTCGTGCGCGGCCGCATCGACGCGGTGTTCGCCGACCCCGATGGCGGCGCCACCGTCGTGGACTGGAAGACCGGTGAGCCGCCGCGCGGGGCGGAAGCCCTGCGCCAGGCCGCCGTCCAGTTGGCGGTCTACCGCTTGGCGTGGGCCGCGTTGTCCGGAGTTTCGGAGTCGGCGGTGCGCACCGCCTTCTATTACGTGCGCACCGGCGCCACCGTCACGCCCGATGAACTGCCGGAACCCGCCGAACTGGCCGCGTTGCTCGCCGGGCCCGCCGGCGGCGGCGCCGTCGCCGTGTGAGGTGCGCCGCTCGCGACATGGGCGGCCCGCCAGCGTGGTTACATAGGAGTCGTGCGTGTCTGGTGCGCTGGGGCTGAGTGGTTGACGGAGCGCCGTGGGCAACGGTAGGGCGCGCAAACTGAGCGGTCTGGACGAGACGCTGACCGCCCAGCCCGGTCATCAGCTGGTCGGGGTGCTGCGCATCCCCGAGGACCACGCCAGCCCCACCCGCGTCATCGCGCGCCGCGTGGCGATCGCTTTGCTGGTGTTGTTCGGCGCCGCCGTCATCGTCTATCTGGACGCCGGTGGTTACCGCGACCTGCGCGGCCAGCCGCTGACCTTTTTGGATTGCCTCTACTTCTCCGCGGTGTCGCTGTCGACGACCGGCTACGGCGACATCACTCCCTACACCGAAACGGCGCGGCTGGTTCACACCGTGATCTTCACGCCGCTGCGGATCGCGTTCTTGGCCGTGTTGGTCGGCACGACGCTCGAGGTGCTTTCGGAGCGGTCGCGGCAGGCGTGGAAGATCCAGCGTTGGAGGAGCAAAGTGCGCAACCACACCATCGTGATCGGCTACGGCACCAAGGGCAAAACGGCGGTCGCGGCCATCCTCGGCGACGAGGAGGCCCAGGGCGAGGTCGTTGTCGTCGACACCGACCGGTCGGCCCTCGAACACGCCGCATCGGCCGGCCTGGTCACCGTCCACGGCGATGCCACCAAATCCGATGTGCTGCGGCTGGCGGGGGCGCAGCACGCGGCGTCGATCGTCGTCGCCGCCAGCCGCGACGACACCGCGGTGCTGGTCACGCTGACGGCGCGGGAGATGGCGCCCAAGGCCAAGATCGTGGCGTCGATCCGGGAGGCCGAGAACCAGCACCTGTTACAGCAGTCGGGCGCCGACTCGGTGGTGGTCTCCTCGGAGACGGCCGGCCGGCTGCTGGGCCTCGCCACCACCACGCCGAGCGTCGTGGAGATGATCGAGGACCTCCTGACCCCCGACGCGGGGCTGGCGATCGCCGAACGCGAGGTCGAGCAGACCGAAATCGGGGGATCCCCAAGGCATTTGCGCGACATCGTGCTGGGTGTGGTGCGCGACGGCCACCTGCTGCGCATCGGTGCCCCCGAGGTGGACGCGATCGAGGCCAGCGACCGGCTGCTCTACATCCGGCACGCGGGGCACTAGCCCGTGGATTTCCAGCTGCGAGATATCCCGGTGCTGTCACGCGTCGGCGCCGATCGCGCCGATCAACTGCGCACCGACGTCGAGGCGGCAACCGCGGGCTGGGCGGATGCGGCGCTGTTGCGGGTGGATTCGCGCAACCAGGTGCTGGTCGCCGACGGCCGGGTGGTGCTCGGGAACGCGGCCGCACTGGCCGACAAGCCGCCGCCGGAGGCGGTATTCCTGGGCCGCATCGAGGACGGCCGCCACGTCTGGGCCATCCGCGGCGTGCTGCAAGCGCCCGAGGATCCCGCCGTGCAGACCGAGGTGGTGAACCTGCGCAGCCTCGGCCGGATCTTCGACGACACCAGCAGCCAACTGGTGTCCTCGGCCCTCGCGCTGCTGAATTGGCATGACAGCGCGCGATTCAGCGCGACGGACGGCTCACCGACCAGGCCGGCCCGAGGTGGCTGGTCGCGGGTCAACCCGGTGACCGGTCACGAGGAGTTCCCGCGCATCGACCCGGCGGTGATCTGTCTCGTGCATGACGGCGGCGACCGTGCGGTGCTGGCCCGCCAGGCGGTGTGGCCGGAGCGGATGTTCTCCCTGCTGGCCGGGTTCGTCGAGGCCGGCGAGTCCTTCGAAGTGTGTGTCGCCCGCGAGATCCGCGAGGAAATCGGCCTGACCGTGCGCGATGTGCGCTACCTGGGCAGCCAGCCCTGGCCATTCCCGCGCTCGCTGATGGTCGGCTTCCACGCCGTGGCGGACCCCGACGAGGAGTTCTCGTTCAACGACGGTGAGATCGCCGAGGCGAACTGGTTCACCCGCGACGAGGTGCGCGCGGCGCTGGAAGCCGGCGACTGGAGCAGCGCGTCGACCTCGACGGAGTCGAAACTGCTGTTGCCCGGCTCGATTTCGATCGCGCGCGTGATCATCGAATCCTGGGCCGCGCTCGGCTGAGCGCCCTAGCCGACCTCGGCCAGCTTCGACTTGACCTGGGCCGCGCTCGGGTTGGTCAGCGTGGACCCGTCGGCGAACCTCACCGTCGGGACCGTCCGGTTGCCGCCGTTGACCGAGCCGACGAACTCCGCCGCCGCCGGGTCTTGCTCGATGTCGACCTCGTCGTAGGAGATCCCGCCGGACTTGAGCGCCGTCGTGAGCCGATGGCAGAAGCCACACCAGGACGTCGTGTAAACCGTGAGAGCGTTGGCCATAGCCCGCTCAACGTAGCGCGGCGACGCGGAATTCCGCGGCAACCCAATTCAGGCCCGGCGCCACGGCGTGTTTGTCGGCCACTCCTGCTTTCATGGAAGCCAAGATGAAGCCCATGCCGATGCTCGCCGACGCCCTGACCGCCGAGCTGGATGACGAGCAGCGCGAGGCCGTGCTGGCCCCACGGGGTCCGGTCTGTGTGCTCGCGGGCGCCGGGACGGGCAAGACGCGCACCATCACGCACCGGATCGCCCAGCTGGTCGCGGGTGGGCACGTGGCCGCCGGGCAGGTCCTGGCGGTCACCTTCACCCAGCGGGCCGCGGGCGAGATGCGCTCCAGGTTGCGCGCACTCGCCCGGAGCGCGCACACGGGTTCCGGTGTGGGTGCCGTGCAGGCTCTGACCTTCCACGCGGCCGCGCACCGCCAGCTGCGTTACTTCTGGCCGCGCGTGGTCGGCGATACCGGCTGGCAGCTGCTCGACAGCAAGTTCCCCGTGGTGGCCAGGGCCGCCAGCCGCTGCCGGCTCAATGTCGGTACCGACGACGTGCGCGACCTGGCCGGCGAGATCGAGTGGGCCAAGGCGTCGCTCATCGGTCCCGAGGAGTACCCGTCCGCGGTGGCCGATGTCGGCCGGGACGTGCCGATGGACGCCAAGCAGATCGCGGCCGTCTACTCCGCCTACGAGGCGCTGAAGGTGCGCGACGAGTCGATGGCGCTGCTCGACTTCGACGACCTGCTGCTGCACACCGCGGCGGCGATCGAGAACGACGCCGCCGTGGCCGAGGAGTTCCGCGACCGGTATCGCTGCTTTGTCGTCGACGAGTACCAGGACGTCACCCCGCTGCAGCAGCGCGTGCTCGCGGCCTGGCTCGGCGATCGCGACGACCTCACCGTCGTCGGCGACGCCAACCAGACCATCTACTCGTTCACCGGGGCCACACCCCGGTTCCTGCTCGACTTCTCGCGGCGGTTCCCGGACGCGACGGTGGTGCGCCTGGAACGCGACTACCGGTCCACCCCGCAGGTCGTCTCGCTGGCCAATCAGGTGATCGCCGCGGCCCGCGGCCGAGTCGCCGGCAGCAAGCTGCAGCTGTCCGGGCAGCGCGCGCCGGGCCCGGCGCCGTCGTTTCGCGAGCACCCCGACGAAACCGGCGAGGCCGCCGCCGTCGCGGCGTCGATCGGCCGGCTGATCGAATCCGGCACGCCGCCCTCCGAGATCGCCGTGCTCTACCGGGTCAACGCGCAATCGGAGGTCTACGAGGAGGCCCTGACCGAGGCCGGGATCACCTACCAGATCCGTGGCGGTGAAGGGTTTTTCAACCGCCAGGAGATCAAGCAGGCGCTGCTGGCCCTGCAGCGCGCGGCCGATCGCGGCGCCGAGGGACCGTTGCCCGAGGTGGTTCGCGCGGTCCTGGAGCCGCTGGGACTGACGGCGAGCGAACCGACCGGCAGCCGGGCGCGGGATCGCTGGGAGGCGCTGTCCGGGCTGGCCGAGCTGGTCGACGACGAAGTTGCGCAGCGCCCACAGCTCGACCTGTCGGGGCTGGTGGCCGAGCTGCGGCTGCGGGCGGACGCGCGGCACCCGCCGGTGGTCCAGGGTGTCACGCTGGCCTCGCTGCACGCCGCCAAGGGACTCGAGTGGGACGCGGTGTTCCTGGTCGGGTTGGCCGACGGCACGCTGCCCATCTCCCACGCGCTGGCGCACGGCCCCGAAAGCGAGGCCGTCGAGGAGGAGCGTCGGCTGCTCTACGTCGGAATCACCAGGGCGCGAGTGCATTTGGCGCTCAGCTGGGCGCTGGCCCGGAGCCCGGGCGGACGGCAGAGCCGCAAGCCGTCGCGGTTCCTCAACGGCATCGCACCGCAGGCGCGCGCCGACACGGCGCCGGGCAAGTCCCGCCGGGCCCGGGGCGCCGCGACGCGCTGCCGGATCTGCAACAACAACCTGACCACCCCGGCGGGCATCATGCTGCGGCGGTGCGAAACGTGCGCGGCCGACATCGACGAGGAGTTGTTGCTGCGGCTCAAGGCCTGGCGACTGGACGTCGCCAAGGAACAGAAGGTGCCCGCGTACGTCGTCTTCACCGACAACACGCTGATCGCGATCGCCGAGCTGGTGCCCGACGACGAAGCGGCCCTGATCGCGATCCCGGGCATCGGCGCGCGAAAGCTCGAACAGTACGGGCCCGACGTGCTCGAGCTGGTCCGGCAGGCCCGCTGAGAGCAGACGCGCAGGTCAGAAAATCGGTTGTGAGGACCGGCCGCTACCATTTACCCTCGAACCCGCACACTGGTGCCAGCTGAGAGGAGGCCGCCACGATGATCACCAACGCGTTCGGTGTAGGCGTGGCCGCCGCGGTTCTGGCTCCCGGCCGGTCCAAGGCCACCGCCCATTCTGCCCACGCCGCCGCCAAGGCGGCAGCGGTCAAGCACCGTGTCGCCGCCGCGACCGACGCGTCCGTGGATTGGGGCCCTCTCTAGCCAGCCCCTTTGCAGATGGCCACGGACCCGAAGTCAGCAGGATCCGTGGCCACAGTTTTAGGGGCGCAAGCCTTTCAAAGCCTCCCTGGTCCGGATCACCGCGAAGGACAACCACCCGACCAGGAAGCAGGTGAGCAGGACATGTCGGCACTGCCAGTCCCCCCCAGACCGACGCTGCCGGAGTTGCCTTGTCACGTCGACGATCCCGACCTGTGGTTCGCCGAGGCCCCGGCCGACCTCGAGCGCGCCAAGACACTGTGCGCGACGTGCCCGGTCCGCCGCCCGTGCCTGGCCGCGGCGCTGGAACGGGCCGAGCCGTGGGGTGTGTGGGGCGGCGAGATACTCGAGCGCGGCTCGATCGTGAGTCGCAAGCGCCCGCGCGGACGTCCACGGAAGGACCAGAAAGAGGTCGCCGCGGCCTGAGACTAGGCCGCGAAAGTCCAACTGCCGACGCGTTTCCCCGAGAGGGGCCGTTGCTATTTGCACTCTCGCGGTCTAAAGACCTAGACCACCGCGGTGTCGGGCTCGGCGAAGCCGGGGATCAGTTTCTCCGACAGCGCCTTGATCGGCACATGCGCATCCAGCTGGCACAGGATCGCGGCCACCGAGGCGATCACCCGCATCGGTATCGCCAGCTTGGGTGGCAGATCCATCTGCCGGGCCGTCTTGATCTGCGACACCGAGCGGTCTATCTGCACCAGGGTCATTCGCTGCAGCCACTTGCGGGTGTAGTGGAAGACGTCGACCTCGATGGGCTCGACGTACTGGCGCAGCATTTCGTCGATGTCGCGCACCGAGACCTGCTGGCCCTTCTGGATGAAGCCGACCTTCTCCATCGTCGGCAACAGCAGGTCGTAGTTCTTGTCGCGGGCCAATCGGATCGTCATCCCCAGCTCGATGGGATAGCCACCGGGCAGCGGCGCAACGGCGCCGAAGTCGATGACGCCCATCCGGCCGTCGGGCATCAGCATGAAGTTCCCCGGGTGGGCGTCACCGTGCAGCATCTCCAGCCGGCGCGGCGCGTCGAAGGTGAGCTCGAGCAGGCGGGTGCCGATCAGGTCGCGCTGCTCTCTGGTTCCGTTGCGGATGATCTCGGCCATCGGAACGCCTTCGATCCACTCCTGGACCACCACCCTGGGCGCGCTGGCCACGACGTGCGGCACCAGGAAGTGCGGGCTGTCCTGGTACGCCTTGGCGAACTTGCGCTGGTTGTCGGCCTCCAGCCGGTAGTCGAGTTCCATCTCGGTGCGCTCGACCAATTCGTCCACGACGCCCTGGACGTCCGCGCCCGGCGCGAGTTGCTTGACCACGCCGACCATCCGCTGCATGGTCTTCAGGTCAGCGCGCAGCGCCTCGTCGGCGCCCGGGTACTGGATCTTCACCGCGACCTCGCGGCCGTCGGACCACACCGCCTTGTGCACCTGGCCGATGCTGGCCGACGCCACTGGGGTGTCGTCGAACGAACTGAACCGGTCCCGCCACTTCGTGCCCAGCTGTGCGTCGAGCACCCGGTGCACCTTGGCCGCGGGCAGCGGCGGAGCATCCTTCTGCAGCTTGGTCAGCGCCTCGCGGTAGGGCTCGCCGAACTGCTCGGGAATCGCGGCCTCCAGCACCGAGAGAGCCTGGCCGACCTTCATCGCCCCGCCCTTGAGCTCACCCAGGACGGTGAACAACTGGTTGGCGGCCTTCTCCAGCATCTCGGCCTGGACTTCGTCCTTCGACTTGCCCGTCAGCCGCTTGCCGAAGCCGAGCGCGGCCCGGCCGGCGAAGCCGACTGGAATGCTGGCCAGCTTCGCGTTGCGCGCAGCACGACCGCGTTTGATGTCTGACACACGTCCATCATCCATGACGGTCAGCGCGCCGTGCTGTCGATCCGGCCACAAGCAGCCATGAGTTGTCGCGTGCATCTCCCGGGTGGTACGAGAAAGCCATGGCAGCAAAGCAAACTCAGCACGAAACCGCCGATGCGCTGTTCAGTGCGATCATCGAAACGCTTGACAAGAACCGGAGGGAGGGCACCCTGACCGCCGAGATCCTGGAGGAGCTCGCCAGGGCGTATGCGTCGGTGGCGACGAGCGTTCCCGAACCGGGACGGCTGGGGTAGCAGCAAAACGTCCGCGCTCAGCATGAGCACAGCGGATGCCTGGTCCATTGACGCGCGACGATCGAGCCGGCGTTGAGGTCGAACTCCAACGTGGCGTTCAAGGCCGGGGGCGGCGCGGGATCGGGCACCGCCTGCTGCCCGCGCACCGCCGCGATCACCCGGTTCACCTGGCTGAGCGCCAGCGCCGCCGTCGCCAGCAGGGTGGCGCGGTCGGCCACCCCGACGGTGTCGCGGAGCTGGGCGGCGATGGCCGGCCACGAGGCGTCGCGGTCGCTGCGGTGCAGGTCGGCGCAGCCCAAACAGCTGGTGACGCCGGGGATGACCAGCGGGCCCACCAGGCCGGTGCCGTCTCGCACCCGAACGGGAAGGTGCGCGACGCCCCGGCTGTGCAGGTCGCGCACCATGCGCGGGTCGGCGACCAGGTAGTCCGCCAGCACCACGAGGTCGACGGCCGCGGGCGACACGGCGGCGTGCGGCTGGCTGCTGTGCGCGATGCGGGCCCCCGAGCAGCGCAGCGCCTCCACCAGCAGCTCGGACAGCGGCCCGCGGCCGTGGATGCGGATCGACGCCGCCCGTCCGCGGGGCTGCCGGCATTCGGTCGCGACGCCCGCGCCCACCAGCTGCGCGATGAGGCCGGCCAGGCCGTCGGTGTCCTGTAACCCGCGGTCGACGGCGTGCCGCCGCAACTCGGAGATGGGCGTCGGGGACCGCATCGAGCGCAACAGCGTGGCCAACTGGGCCGCGGCCAGCCCGCGCGGCGGACGGACCAGCACGGCGCGGCGCGGATCCCAGCCGACCTGCACGGCGCCGTCGGGTCGCAGCAGCACCGGCATCGCCGGGTCGAGCGCGTATAGCGAAAGCGCGGCCTTAGACATGGCCTGAGTCATGGGTTGAGACTGTGCCAGGCCGACGGCGGACACCGCGCTCAGCTATCCACAGCACTACCGCTGGGTAAAGCCGGTAGTTCGATCCAGCTTGTAAATATGGGTTAGGTTTGCCAGCACGGAAGCGTCATGATCGACAACGGCGGATCGTCGGTGGAAGTGAAACGGTAGTAGCCGATCTGGACGCCTCTTGCCGGACGGCGGTGAACCTACACATGCTGCTTCTTCTATCATCGGCAGGATGTCGAAGGCCCGACGGCTGGTCCTCCTGCTCAACCTGCTGCTGGTGGCGGTGCTGGTAATTGTCGGGGTGGTCGCACACTCGCTGGGAGTGTTGGCCGCCGAGGTTGACTACCTTGCCGACGCTGCCGCCATTGGCGTCTCGCTGATGGCGATCCGGCTGGCCCAACAACCGGGCGCCGACGCCGGGTTGATCCAACCCGTGTCCCTGCGCTGGTCAACGCCGGATGGCTAACTGGCGCTCAACATGGGGTCGTGTTTGCCGCGATCCGACGCCTTGTTTCGGGAACTACCGAAGTGGTCTGCCGGTGCTAATCGTCAGCGCGGCCGCCGCCGTGTTCATGTTGGTCGGAGTGGTCATCCTCGGGGGCGATCTCGATGACGACAACACCGGAGAGGACTTGAACGTCGAAGCTGCAATCCTCGATACCGCCGCCGATGCTGCCGCCGCCGGTGGCGTTGCGATCAGCGGGGAGACATCTTTGCCACCCGCGGTTGCTATTGGCTGGACCCCGCGGTGGCGTTGGTCATCGCCGTGGTGATCGGCTATCACGCCCTCATGCTGATCTAGCGCGCGTTCTGGTTGCGCTCAGGACTCCGCACCGCCCTGTAGGGCTACTTCGTCGACGCTAGCGTGAGCCTGCGGGCCGTTTAGTGGCTTCCGTTAGTAATAGTTCAGGCAGGTAGTGGGTTACTCGTGTTAGAAGAAGTCGTAACGCGATACTCTTTGCCAGCCCGGGGGTCGACGACGCGGTAGGAGGACCGGAAATGTCGTTTGTGATCGCGGCCCCTGTGATAGTGACAGCAGCGGCGAAGGATTTGGCCAGTCTCGGCTCGTCGCTGGGCGAGGCCAACGCTGCCGCGGCGGCCCCGACGACGGGGGTGCTGGCCGCGGCTGAGGATCAGGTATCGGCTGCCATCGCGTCGCTGTTTTCCGGCCACGCCCAGGCATATCAGACGCTCGGTGCGCAGGCGGCGGCGTTTCATGAGCAGTTTGTGCAGGCGTTGACCGCGGGTGCGGGATCCTACGTCAGCGCGGAGGCCGCCAGTGTTGCGGCGTTTACGGCCAATCCGGCGCAGGCGATCCAGCAGGATCTGCTAAGCCTGGTCAATGCGCCCACCGAGGCGTTGCTGGGACGGCCGCTGATCGGCAACGGCACCAACGGAGCCCCGGGGACCGGGCAAGCCGGCGGGGCCGGCGGGATCTTGATCGGCAACGGCGGATCCGGCGGCTCGGGTGCGCCGGGTCAAAGCGGCGGTGCCGGCGGGGCCGCCGGGCTGTTCGGTGTCGGCGGCGCCGGCGGGGCTGGCGGGAACGGGGACCCCCACGGTGGCAACGGCGGGCAGGGTGGGGCCGGCGGGCTACTGTTCGGCGCTGGCGGCGTCGGCGGCTCCGGCGGGCTCAGCTTCACTGGCGTCGGCGGGGCCGGCGGGGCCGGCGGCAATGCCGCCGGGTTATTGGGTGCCGGCGGGGTCGGCGGCGCCGGCGGCACTGGCGGCGGCGGGGCCGGCGGTGCCGGAGGGGCCGGCGGCAAGGGCGGCCTGCTGTTCGGGGCCGGCGGGGTCGGCGGCACCGGCGGCGTCGGCGACGCTGGCAGCGGTGGGGCAGGCGGGGCCGGCGGCAATGCTGGCCTTCTGTCCGGCGACGGCGGGGCCGGCGGTGCCGGCGGAACCACCCTTAGCACCACCGGCGGGGCTGGCGGTCAAGGCGGCAACAGTGGCCTGATCATGGGCAACGGCGGGGCCGGCGGTGCCGGCGGAAACGCCCCAGGAGGAAACGGCGGTAACGGCGGCAACGGCGGCAACGCTGTTCTGATCGGCAACGGCGGTAACGGCGGCAACGGCGGCACCGCCGGGATTGGCTTTCCGACGGGCCAACCCGGCACCGGCGGCACCGGCTCGCTGCTTCTCCTCGGCGCACCCGGGAATAACGGGATGACGTAGGCCGCGGCGTCGGCGGAGGTCGCGCCGATCACCGATGTGTGATGATGACCGGGGCAGTGCGCCCGAGGGAGAGCAGGGCGGACGCGAGCAACCTCCTGCTTACACTGCACCTGTCTGACGGGTGGAGGACCGCCGGCCTAGTGACAACCAGGGGCTTGCTAGGAGGTGGACCGACATGTCGTATGTGATCGCGGCCCCGGAGATAATGGCTTCGGCGGCAACGGATTTGGCGACCATCGGTTCGAACGTCGACGTGGCACACATGGCGGCGGCGGTCCCAACCGTCGCCGTGCTGCCCGCGGCCCCCGATGAGGTGTCAACGGCCACCGCAAAGTTATTCGGCGGCTACGCCCAGAAGTATCAGGCGGTCCTCGCTCAGGCAGCCGCGTTTCGTGAGGAGTTCGTTGCGGCGTTGGCCTCCGCCGGGAACGCCTATGCGGTGGCCGAGGCCGCCAGTGCCAGCGCGATCTCTGGCGCGTTGGGACAGCTGACCTCACCCATCCAGTCGTTGTTGGGTGGAGCCCCTGCCACCCCCACGGCACTCACGCCCATGGTGGTGCAGCCGACATTGCAGGGAACGACCATTGGTTTGATCATGGGTGGCAGCGGCGTGCCCATCCCCGCACCGTCTGACGTCACTGTCGCTCTCAACTACCTCAACCAGCACTTCAATGTGCTTCCCCCTAATGCACTAGCCCTGTTCACTCCCGAAGGCTTGTATCCGTTCACCGGTGTCAAGAGCTTGCCCCTCGACGTGTCGGTGAGCCAGGGCGTCCAGATTCTCGATAGTGCGATCAAGCAGCAACTCGCCGCAAACCCCTCGGGCAGCGTTGCTGTCTTTGGCGCCTCGCAGAGCGCCGTAGTCGCCTCGCTCGAAATGGACAACCTGGCGAACCCAATGCTCAACCCGACCCCGCCGAGCGCGAATCAACTCGGCTTCACGCTGGTGGGTGATCAAATGAATCCCAACGGCGGCATCCTCGCGCGCTTCCCCGGCTTCCCGGCGGGTCAGCCACTACAGATCCCGAGTATGGGGATTACGTTCTACGGCGCGACGCCCTCAAACACCATTTATCCCACCCACATTTACACGCTGGAATACGACGGATTCGCCGACTTCCCGCAGTACCCGATTAATTTCCTGGCTGACCTGAATGCCTTTGCCGGTATCTACTATGTGCACAACACCTATCCGGGCAATCCGTCGTTGCTTCCCCCTGGCTACGCCATTCAGCAATTGCCGACGTCTCCGGGCTACACCGGCGTTACCACCTACAGCATGATCACCACGCCGAACGGCCTGCCGCTGTTGGAGCCGCTGCGGGCGATACCGGTCATCGGCAACCCGATCGCCGACCTGCTGCAACCGGATCTGACGACGATCGTCAACCTGGGCTACGGGAACCCCAACTATGGCTATAGCACAGGGCCGGCGGACGTTCAGACATATTTCGGGCTGTTCCCACACGTCAGCCAAGCCCTCATCGCTCAGGATCTAATCACCGGAGCACATCAGGGAGCCGTCGCCTTCACGAGCGACATCCACGCCGAAGCCGCGGGCGTGTCGCTGTCCAGCGTCTCGCACTCGCTGACGTCGATGGCGGGAACGGGCGCGGCGGACCTGTCCGCGCTGTCGACGGCGGCCTCCTCGCCCGACAGCATTATCGAGACGATCCAGGCGGCGACCACCAATATCGCCAATGGGATCTCGGGTACTGCCGCGAATCTTTACGCAGCTGCGCTTCCGACGGCAGACATCGCGAATTTCCTGGTTACCGTGCTCCCGGCGTATGACGTCAACCTGTTCCTGAGCGGGATCCAACAAGCGATCAACGGGAACGTCCTCGGTGGGTTGCAATATGCACTCATCGCTCCGCTTGCCGCCGACGCGGGATTGCTCACAATGGCAGGTGGTTTTGAGCTTCTAGTCGTGTTGTCGCCACTCTAACTAATGGCAGGCTTCGCGCTTACAGCCTTCGATGCGTGGCCCGCCGCGTCGGTGCAGCGTGAACCTTGTTCCGATTGGGCAAGTATTGGGCACGGAGCCGGATCAGATTCCAAAAAATAGCATCTGGCCTGCGGTGATGCTGGTGCGCGATACTGGGGTCGAACAGTGGCAGACTGCTAGTTGCGCATGCGCTCGTCGTCGCTGTGCCGTCATTTCCGATTGCCAATGGTGCCCGGGAGGGTGTTTCCAGTTAGGGATTGCCCAGGCATCTCGTGAATGTGGGTAATTCGCTAGCACCGATCCATCGGCGTCGGTGGCATCTGAATGCGACTCACCTGGCAACGATGTCGAGAACTCGAACATCTCCACGGCGCGCTGACTCCGGCTGTTCATCTGTGACCGGTGGCCGGGGCGAGGCGGGCCATCCCGCGCACGATCCATGGTGTTCGCCTGGCGATCACCTCGACGGCGCGATCGGAGCGGCGCATCGCGGTCCGACGGCCCGGAGTCGGCATTGACGCCAGTTCCGCCTCAGGCGATCCTGCCCGCGGGCCATGGCGATCCACCGCCAGCAGTTGCCAGCTGCCGGGCACGCCACGCAACTCGACGCTGCCGCGGTCCTCGAAGCCCGTGCCCGAGCCGACGACCAGATCACGCACGGTGCGCGAGACTAGGATTTCGCCGGCGCCGGCCTGGCCGAGGATACGCGCCGCGATGTGTACGGCGATCCCGCCGATGTCGGTATCGAGCAGTTCGCACTCGCCGGTGTGGATGCCGGCGCGGATCTGGATGCCCAGTGTTTCGGCGTCGGCGCGTAGGGTCTCCGCGCAGCGGATGGCCTGCGTCGGGCCGTCGAACGTGGCGAGATGGCCGTCGCCGGTGCTCTTGACGACCGTGCCGCCGAATCGTTCTGCGAGGTCGGCGGTGATCTCACCAAAGCGTTGCAGCACCGCACGCCACCGCTCATCGCCCGTGGTCGCGGCGTGTTGCGTCGACGCGACGATATCGGTGAACAGCACGCTGCGCAGAGCGCGGCGTGACGGCGCCGGTGCGGCATGGCTTCCGGTGAGGAACTCCTCGATCCCGGTCAGGATCTTGTCGGGCTCGGTTAAGAAGGGTGCGTGGTCCACACCCTCGACCTCCAGGTACCGCGCGCCGGGGATGTGGTCGGCGAGATACCGGCCGCTCTGCACCGGAACCGCTGAGTCGTCGCGGGCATGGATGACCAGGGTTGGCGCGGTGATCGTCGGCAGGATCGGTCGCACGTCGGTCCGAAACGCCGCTTCGAATGACGCCCGCGCCATTCCCGGGCTCGCGCTCATGCGCTCAAACATTCCGAGCTGGCGTATCGACCGGACCGACGGCGCGCTGATGCTGGCTGCCGCACCGCTGCCCCACCCGGAGCGCACGGCGCGCGCGGCTTCCAGCCAGCGGGCGAGCTGTTCAATCGAAGGCGTGTAGTCTTCACCCAGCTCAGAAAGGAAGCGCGCGCGCAGCTCGGCCGGGTCACGATCCATGTCGTCCCACTCGCCTGGGTGAAACGAGTATGTGCCGCAGAGGATCAGCGCCCGCACTCGTTCCGGCCGTGATGCCGCGAACATCATGGACTCCGGTCCACCATCACTCAGACCGGAGACGACGGCCTGTCCGAAGCCGGCTGCGTCCATGACAGCCTCGATCTCGGCCGCTCGATCCTCCAGTGTGCGAACTTTTGGCACCGGGTCCGACAGCCCGACCCCGGCCTTGTCGAACAGGGCAACGCGACAGAACGTGGCGAGCTGCTCAACGAACGCTTTGAATTGGGGGATGGTCCAGGCCAGCTCGACGTGGCTGACGAACGGCCCGACGATGACGAGTTCGACCGGCCCATCGCCGAACACCTGATACGCCAGGCTCAGATCGCCGCACGATGCGTACGAGGTGTCCGGCACGGCATTGAGCGTACTGCTGATCCCACCGCTCGGCGGGGCACCACTGATAGTCGCCCTCGGTAGTTCGACTTAGTGATTGCTCAGGTAGCTCGTATGTCTTGGAAAAAGATCGGGCCGCCCGCGTGGAGAGCAGGGGCGGCCCGGCGGCCTGCTCCTCCTCGCCGCGGGCTATGTCATCCCGTTCATCCCGTTTAGGCCCAATAGCAGCCCGCTGGTGCCGCCGGTACCGGCGGTGGCTGGGCCGGCTTGGCCGATCCCGGCGTTGCCGCCGTTACCGCCGTCGCCGATCAGCACCGCGTTGCCGCCCGCCCCACCGTTACCGCCGGTTGAAGCCCCTCCGGTCCCCCCCGCGCCGCCGTCACCGCCGTTGCCGCCGTTGCCGATCACCCCCCCTTTGCCGCCGGTCCCGCCCAACCCGCCGGAGTCGAAGCCTGTGCCGCCGGTCCCGCCTGCGCCGCCGGCGCCGAATAGGCCGCCGGCCCCGCCGGTGCCGCCGATCCCGCCGGTCCCGCTGGTCCCGCGGATAACGTTGCCTGCGCCGCCGGTGCCGCCGGTGCCGCCGGTGCCGAACAGCCCGCCGGTGCCGCCGAATCCGCCGTTCCCGCCGACCCCGTAGTCCCCGTCGCCGAACCCGCCGGCGCCGCCGGTGCCGCCGCTGCCGGCGGCGCCGAACAGGCCGCCGGTGCCGCCGTTCCCGCCGTCCCCGCCGGCGTCGCCGAACCCGCCGGCCCCCCCGGTGCCGCTGGGACCGAACAGCAGCCCGCCAGTCCCGCCGGCCCCGCCGGCGCTGCCGTTGCCGGTCGCTAAGCTTCCGCCGGCCCCGCCGGCCCCGCCGGCGCCGAACAGCCCAGCAGCACCGCCACTACCCCCGTTTTCGCCCGCCGCGCCGGAGCCGCCGGCGCCGCCGTTGCCGAGCAGCCACCCGCCGGGTGCGCCGTTTTGCCCGGTTCCCGGAGCCCCATTGGCGCCGTTGCCAATCAGCGGGCGCCCCGTCAGCGCCACGAAGAGCGCATTGATCACACCTAGCACGTCACGGCATCCACACGCGGAGCACGCCGACCTTCATCAGCGCGTCGACCACCGCCTCGGCCTGTTGGGCCGTTGCCTGCTTTTTGGTACATGGCGGCGGCAATTTTGTTCTCTCGCACAGCATCGCTCCTTCGATAGAGCGGGACCGATGTTTCGAAATGCCATGGCAATGTTCACGGGGCAGCCTAGCGTAGTCGGCTACTCGAAAGCCGTATTCCCCTTAGTGATTGACTAGGCGCTAGCACGGCCCGGCGGGGATCCCTGCCGACCTGCACGGCGCCCTCGGGCCGCAGCAGCACCGGCATCGCCGGGTCCAGCGCGTAGAGAGCAGAGGCCGTGTGCGGCATGAATGCTGACTGTGCCACGCCGGAGGCGAGGGACCCGGTTAGTTATCCACCGAACCGCCGTCGGACCCAGGGGCCGGCATCGGTGTCTCGCTCGAACTCGGGATCGCCTCATCGATTCCGCTGGTATCGCCGCCAATGACCCGGTCGATGAATGCGGCCGGATCGTCGAGGTCCTCCGTGTCGGGCAGCAGACCGGGGTGCTGCCGTAACCGTTACTGTTGGTCAGCCGGTGCGGGCGGCGGTGGGCACGGCTTGCCGCCGCATATTCCAATGATCGTTCCCGTCGTCGTGGTTGCCGGTCCGACCGTCACGCCGCAGGGCCAGTTGGCCTGGTTCCGCCGGATGCGGTAGAAGCGTGCTGCGGCGGCGTCGATCCGGATCCACGGCCGCGGGCGGCTGTCCGAGCTGCTGGTGGAGGCGCTGCGCTGCTCGGGGGCCCGCATCGCGCACAGCAGACACGACGAGGCCGGCCAGGCCGTCGGTGTCCTGCAACCCGCGGTCGACGCCGTGTCGCCGCAACTCGGAGATGGGTGTCGGGGAGCGCAGCGGCGTGGCCAGCTCGGCCGCGGCCAGGCCGCGCGGCGGACGGACCAGCACGGCGCGGCGCGGATCCCAGCCGACCTGCACGGCGCCGTCGGGTCGCAGCAGCACCGGCATCGCGGGGTCGAGCGCGTACAGCGAAAGCGCGGCCTTAGACGTGGCCTGAGTCATGGGTTGAGACTGTGCCAGGCCGGCGGCGGACGCCGCGCTCGGTTATCCACAGCGCCGCCGGCCGAGTCCTCCACGACACTGAGCGGCCCACCTCACCCTTCAACCGGCGCCCGGCCGGATGAAGGCAGCTCACAGCCGAGTTCGCCGGCAAACTGGGAGACCGTGGCCCGGAAGTCGAGAAAGCGGCTATACGCCACGTGCCGATCGTGCAGGACGCTCGGATCAATCCCGGCCTCCAGCAGGAGTAGGCCCCGTAACAGCCACGGCATCACGCTCGCGACGACCGACCAACGGAGGTGCCGAACCCCGAGTGGCTCATTCTCGTGGTCGAGCGGAAATTGGTGAGCCATGTCGTTACGAGCGTCCGTCAGGCATATCGGCAGATCAGCCACCGACTCCGCGATCTCCGGCAGGACAGCGCAGACTTTCGTCACCACATCGGTGGCGCGCTGCAGGTAGTCGACATCTTCGAAGTGGGAGACCGCGCTCATCATCGCGACGTCAACCTGCCGAGCGTCCAATGCTCGTCGATTCATGGCCATGCCCCGCGCGGCGCGCAGGGCGGCTTCTTTGATCCGCTTCAGCGCGCTGGGCGACGCGCCCGCGAACCTTGACTGTTCAAAAGTCTCGGGCATCCGGCGGTGCAACCCCTCGACGAGGTGCGTCACCACGAGAATCTGGGTCTGCAGCGGCGCCTGAATCGGCCGCGCCACCACGCAGGCAAGTCCGTCCAATGCCTCGTTGAACGGGATCCACCTCGCGAACCGCTCGACCGTGAGTTCCTCCCGGGGCAACAGTGTGCGGGCATCGAACTCGTTCGGGGGCTTGTCAGAGTCGGGCCCGTGGACGCTGAGCCAAGGATCGCCCTCATTGATCCGCACGTGCGTATCCCGGGCGACAAAATCCTGGTCCACCGCCAATTCGGCCAGCGCCAGGCAACCCGACACCACCGTTGTTTTAAGTTCCCGCAGGGTCGCTGGGGCCGCGGCCGTATACACCAGCCAGTTGCCGTCGTCGGACGTTTCGACGGTCAGCGCCGAACCGTCGCCGCCGACGGCGCTGGCCCTGCCTTCCCGAAGGTGGCCTAGCCAATAGGGATCCCCGAAGCGGAATCGCACGGCGCCGAATAGCTGATCGACACCGCTCACGTGGCGGTCGCCGATCACGGCGTAGTCCGCTTTGTAGTGTGGAGATCCGAAGTAGAAGCCATCTCGGCCGTGGTTGCGCGCGTCGACGAGCGTGACGGCGGGGCCCGTGTCGAGTTGGCCCCGCAGCGTAATGGGCTGAAACGCCTTGATAGTCGCCGCGGCCGACGACAAGAAGGCGCGACCGCCGGCGCTGTTGGTCACCACCCGTGGATCATTGACCAAGCCGCCGGCAAGGATGGCCTCGGGCTTATGTCCGCCGTCGGCCGCAAACGCACCCCACACCCTGACATCCGGCTTTTCAGGCACCCAGAAGTAGCCGCTCACCTCAAGTCCCGCGATCCCTCCGCAGCTTCCTAAGCACCAAAGCGTCTCCCTCACTGTATTTAATCGGGTGACCGTTTGTCCTCAGGGTCGAACGGAGGCGAACCGGCCGCAGGGCCAACCCGCGGCCGGGCGACGAACCCGTTCATGGGCCGGTGCTCAAGCCTGCGCCTTTGCCGGACACGGTGCACCAAATGCGGACGGCCGAGGCGATGTCGATGCCCGCTCGACCGCACACGCCGCTTATTTCGCCCGGGACGCCTGGGCGATGGCCTCGAGAAGGCTGGCGCCGCGGCCTTGGAACTGGCCGCATTGAGGTGGCCCTCGTCGGAGGCGTACCCGTCATACAACGTCGAAGTACTCCTGGTTGTCGTAGCGGCCGGAGACCCTCGTGCCGTCGGGCGTGGTTGACTCACCGCGGCCGGGTCGAAGATGTGTAGTCGCTGCGGGTCACGGCGTTCAGCTGCTCTGCGCGGCGTTTCTCCGCCTGGCTTCCCGACTGGGTGGTCAGGTGCTCCGTCACGTGGATAAAAGCTGGCATTGGGGAAGTCTCGTTCCGGCGAAACACCCTCGTACGGGCTACAGCGGACAAGTCCGCCGTCGGAATCGGGAAGCCACATTGCCCTGTAGTGCGGACCGGGCCAGAACGATCGCGAGCACGGCGACAACCGCGGCTGAAGGGCGACGGACCCGCTATCTGGCTGGGGCAGCATGGTCCGGAACCTCCACGTTGTGAAACCCAGGAGGTCAGCATGTGCGACCGCAGTAAATCCGCTCCTAGCGCTTGTGTTGTGGGTCGTCAGGCGCGGCCGGGCCCGGGGCAGCCTGGCCAGGGGCGGCCGGGGCCGGGGCGGCCGGGGCTGGGGCAGCCGGGGCTGGGGCAGCCGGGGCTGGGGCAGGCGCGGCGGGGACGTCAGGGGCGGCCGGGGCGGCCGGGGCCGGGGCAGGGGCAACCGGGGCAGGTTCGGCCGGGGCCGGGGCCGGGGCGGCCGGGACTGGGGCGAGCGGGGCTGGGGCAGCCGGGACCGCAGGCGGTAGCGGGGCAGGCACGCCCAGGATGCCAGGCACGGCCGGGTCAGGCGCGGCCGGCACTGCGAGGTCTGGCGTGACCACAGGGGCTGGCGTGACCACAGGGGCTGGCGTGACCACAGGGGCCGGCGTCGCCACAGGGGCCGGCGTGACCACAGGGGCTGGCGTGACCACAG
>NZ_DATJPU010000262.1:0-4187 GCF_035506235.1 Mycobacterium sp. | reverse complement strand
GGTGGACGTCCAGGTCGGTCAGTGAGGTCAACTCCGAGACTCGCAGCCCGGTCTGGATGGCGAGCACCAAAAGAGCATGGTCGCGTCGACCGGTCCACGTGCTGCGGTCAGGCGCGGTGAGCAACGCGTCGATTTCCGATTCGGTGAGGAAGGTGACGATCGTTCGCTCGTAGCGTTTGGGCGGGATGGCCAGTACTTGCTGGATCGTCGCGGCGTGATCTGGGTGATGCAGCGCCGCATAGCGAAACAGCGAGTGGATAGCGGCCAGGCGGGCGTTGCGCGTGGGCACGCTGTTGCCTCGCTGGCCTTCCAAGTGGTCGAGAAACCCGGTAATGACGGCGGGACCAAGATCGTCGATCCGCAATTGGCTGACCGGTTTGCCGGTCCGCTGGCTGGTGAAAGTCAGCAGTAGCCGCAGCGTGTCGCGGTAGGCCGCAATGGTGTGGGGGCTGGCGTTGTGCTGACCGATCAGCCGGTCGGTGAAAAAGCCCTGCAGCGCAGGCGCGATCAGAGTCATGGGCGTTGCCCGTTCTGTTCGAGCCGTGCGCAGGCCAGTGTCATCAACTCAGGGGCGGTAGACAAGTACCAGTAGGTCGCGCTCGGGTCGACATGCCCCAAAAAGGTAGACAGCAGCGGCATTTTGGTTTGCACGTCGCCGCCCTGGCGATACCAGTCCAGCACGGTGTTGACAGCGAAGCTGTGCCGCTTATGCGGAATTCCGCATAAGAGGCATTAGGCGGACGGCCGGGTTATGTGCCCTGCGGTGGCGTTTCTGCTGGCTAGGGGGTTGCTGCGGGCGGTTCTGTCCGCATAACGCCGGGGGTGGCGTCAACGGCCGAGCGAGTCGAGCCAGCCGATTAACGACGCGTCCGTGGTCCAGTCCGGCAGCACGTCCGGGGTCAGTGGCTGGTAGGCGTTCTCGATCGCGTTGCGTTTGGTCTGTTCGTCGGCGCGGGCGTAGATCTCGGTGGTGGAGACATCGGCGTGGCCGAGCAGATCGCGGATGTAGATCAGGTTGACGCCGGCCTGGATCAGGTGCATCGCCCGGCTGCGCCGCAGGGTGTGGGGCGTGACCGACACTCCGGGTGCCCAGCCGGGGTCGCGGGTCCGGACGGCTCGCACGTGGCGGGCCAAGAGCTTGGCCACCCCGGACCGGGTCAACCTGGAGTGGTTGGGTCCGTGGAACAGTGGGTCGGTGTCGGCGCCGAGCCCGGGGTGCGGTTTGCGGTGTTCCAGGTAGTCGGCGACGAGCCGGGCGGTGGGGTCCATCACGGGCAGGTACCGGATCGTGGAGCCCTTGCCGCGGATCGCCACCGTCATCGGGGTGGATCGGCGGATGTCGGCGACGTCGAGGTCGCAGAGCTCTTGGACGCGGGCGGCGGTGTCGTAGGCCAGGGTGAGCAGGACGGTGTCGCGGAGGGCGCGTGCGCTGGCCGCGCCGGGTTGGGCGAGCAGCGTCTTGACCTCGTCGCCGGTCAGGTGCCCCAGATCTGGGGCGGGGGTGTTCTTCTGCCGGATCGCGAGGACTTGGCTGAGTTGGTCGAGGTGGTCGGGCTGCTCGACGGCGGTGTAGCGGCAAAACGACTTGATCACCGCTAGGCGCTGGTTGCGGGTGGCCGCCGAGCAGCACCGCTCGGCCTGCAGCCAGTCCAGGAACCGCAGGATGTGGGGCCGGTCGATGTCGGCCAGGCGCAGTTTCTCGGGAGGTATGCGCTCTGCGGTTTTGAACCAGATCAGCAGGAGTTTGATCGCGTCGCGGTAGGAGGCGATGGTTCTCGGCGAGGCGCCACGCTCCCCGGCCAGGTAATCGGTGAAGAATTTTGTCAGCCAGCGTCCGGCCAGATCCGGGGGCGGCGCGGGCCGCGGGGTCACGACTGGTCCTCGGGCGGGGCGGGGATGACGTAGCCGAACTGGATTTGAGCTTGGGCTATCACCTCGGGATACGCATCGGCGGTGAGCCTGAGGTAGTACTGGGTGCCGCGCAGGTCGGCGTGGCCCAGGTAGCAGGCCAGGTAGGGCAACATCACGGCCACATCGGTGCCGGCTTCGGCCCAGCGCCGCAGGTTGGCGACGGCGAATCCGTGACGCAGCGAATGCGGATGCGGGCCGCCGGTGAAATGCGGGATTCCGGCGTCGGCCAAATAGCTGCGGAACCGGACGTAGACGCTGGCCTGGTTGATCGGGCTGCGCGGCGCCCTGCTGTAGAAGACGTGAGCGTCGGGTTCGGGCACCGGGTGCGCGGCCGCGATGTAGGAATCCACCGTCGCGGCCAGCCGGCGGGTGATCGGGATGGTCCTTCCCGCACCGTTTTTCGAGTTCCGGATCTTCAGCGTCGCGGACTGCGTGTCCACGTCCGAGATGGTCAGGTTCAGCGCCTCGGAGATGCGCAGCCCGGCTCCATAAAGCACCCGAAACAACACCGGGTCGACCATCGCCTTGTTCGAATACGAGGACATCGGCTGGGAATCGATGACCGCGAACAATCGGCGCACCTCGTCGTCGGTGAACACATACGGCACCCGATGACGGGCACGGACCTGGGTAGCCGCGGCCGGTGTGTAGGCCTGCCAGCCGGCGGCTTGGGCATGAGCGGCCAGTTGGCGCAGGACCAACTCGTTGCGCCGCAGGGTGCTTGGCCGCAGGTGACGGCCGTAGAGGAACCCGTCGACCGCTTCCTTGGTGATCGACCCGTCCGAATAGCCTTCCCTGCGGCAGTGGTCGGCGAATTGGTGCAGCACCCGTTCCGGGACTTTGAACCGGTATCCGCCGGCGTGACGCACAGCGACCAGCTCGGCGATCAGGCTGGGCAGTGTCATCTCAGGCATCACGCTCACCCGCCTGGGCCGGTTCGGTGACGTCTTCAACGTCCAACGCGCAACAACGCAGGCGTTCGACGTCCAACCGCAGATAATAGGCCTGCGTCGTATCGCTCGACGCATGCCCCAACACGGCCGACACCACCGGTATCGACGCGCCGGTGCCGATCATGGCCACCACCAGCGCGCCGCGCAGCGAATGCATCCCGCAGACCTGGTCCGGCGGGAAGACGATCCCCGCGCGGACGGCAAGCCTTGACAGCCGAGAGGCGATCGACGAGACGCAACCGAACGTATCGAACGGGTGGCGGTGCTTGACGAACACCTTGCGGCAGACCGTTTCGGGGCGGCCGTGCCGGATGTAGTCGATGATCGCCCAGCCGACGTCGTCGAGCAGCGGAAGACAAAGCCGCCGGCCCGTCTTGTGCTGAACAATCGTGATCGTCTTCGCCCTCCAGTCCAAATCGGACAACTCGAGGTGACGCAGATCCGATATCCGCAGGCCCAGCCGGGCGGCGGTCAGGATCATCGCGAAATCACGCTTGCCGGTTGCAGATTCGCGGTCGATCCCGGCCAGCAGCCTACGGATCTCATCGACGGTCCACAGATGAGGCTCAGACTCGTGACGCACATGCCGGTGCGGCGGCAGCCTGTTTGCGAGGCAGGTTTCTGTCCGTCCCGTGACGGACAGAAACGACAGGAAGTCCGCCAGGCACGATCTCATGGCCGCAACGGTCTTGCGCCGTAGATGGCGTTGGCGCAGCAGGAATCCCGACACGTCTCGCACGTTGAGTCCCGCGAGATCACGGGCACCCATCTCGTCCAGGTAGGCCAAGAGTTTGCTGGCCGCTTTGTCCTTGGCGATCACGGTCGCATCGGCATTGCCGCGTTTGCGGCACGAGGCGAGGTACTCGTCCCTGAGCCGACGGAACCCGGTAGGACAATCGTCCTTCGCCGGGATCACCGGCCGGTCGATATCGACCGCCCGGCCGGCCAGCGTCTCCGCCATCAACACCACCGGCCGACGAACCGCCTGAACCTTCTTGTCCGTCGCCGGTTCTCGCAACGACCCCAACCTCACCCCGGTCTGATTCGCGATGAAGTCGATACACACCCCCTCACTCGCCGCGGCCAGGCCGCGCCCGATCAAGAAGGCGGCGAACGGCTCCAGTACGGCCCGGTGGCGCCGGACCGTGGCCTCGGATCTGCCAGCGGCGCGCAACACCTCTACGACGCGGCCGACCGCGTCCTGGGCAGCTTTCTCGTCCATCAGAATCAACCTCTGCATTCGGTAGCGGAATGAACACAAAGTGATTTTTCGCCGACGCGAAAAGCGCCCAGCCCCACAACGAGGGAGCCCGACCCCCGGCG
>NZ_DATJPU010000261.1:0-36854 GCF_035506235.1 Mycobacterium sp. | reverse complement strand
TGGGTGGTCTGTTGGTGCCGCCCGACGAGGGGCCGTGGCGGCTGGGTATGAGCAGCTACGGCACCATCGAGAATCTGCGGCTCGAGCCGATCCCCGATGCCGATGCGCCGCTGGGTCCGGGTCAGGTCCGCGTTGCCATGTCGGCCATCGCGGCCAACTTCCGCGATGTCATGATCGCGCTGGGCCTCTATCCCGACCCCGACGCGGTCATGGGCATCGAGGGCTCCGGTGTCGTTGTCGAAACCGCCTCGCCCGATAGTCGTTTCGCGGTCGGTGACCGGGTCTTGGGCCTGTTCCCGGACGGGACCGGGACGATCGCCACCACCGACCAGCGGCTGCTGGTCAAGGTGCCGGCCGGCTGGTCACACACCGCCGCCGCGACCGCGTCGGTGGTGTTCGCGACGGCGCGCTACGCGCTGGTCGACCTGGCGGGCGTCCGGCCCGGCCAGCGGGTGATGGTGCATGCCGCCGCCGGCGGGGTGGGCATGGCGGCCGTGCAATTGGCCCGGCACCTCGGCCTGGAGGTGTTCGCGACGGCCAGCCACGGCAAGTGGGACACGTTGCGGGCCATGGGCTTTGATGACGACCACATCGCCGACTCGCGCAGCCTGGACTTCGAGGACAAGTTCCGGGCGGTCACCGGCGGGCGCGGCGTCGATGTGGTGCTCGACTCGCTGTCCGGCGATTTCGTGGACGCTTCGCTGCGGCTGGTCGCCCCCGGCGGGGTGTTCCTGGAGATGGGCAAGACGGACATCCGCGTCCCCGAGGCCGTCGCCCGCGACCACGCCGGTGTGCGCTACCGCGCCTTCGACCTCTTCGAGGCCGGACCGGAGCGCATCCAGCAAATGCTCGACGAGTTGGCGGCGCTGTTCGGCGACGACGTGCTACAACCGTTGCCGGCCACCAGGTTTGACATACGGCGTGCGCCGGCCGCCCTGAGGTACCTGAGCCAGGCGCGGCACGTCGGCAAGGTCGTGATGAGCATGCCCGACGCCTGGGTGGCGGGCACGGTGCTGATCACCGGCGCGACCGGGATGGCGGGTTCGGCGTTGGCGCGCCACGTCGTGGCCCGGCACGGCGCGCGCAACCTGGTGCTGATGAGCCGGCGCGGTCTGGATGCCCCAGGGGCCGCGGAGCTGATGACCGAGCTGACGGCGGCCGGTGCCCAGGTGCAGGTCGTCGCCTGCGACGCGGCGGACCGCGAGGTCGTCGCCAAGGTACTCGCCGATATTCCGGTGCAGCGACCGCTGTCCGGCGTGATCCACGCGGCCGGGGTCCTTGACGACGCGGTGATCTCGTCGCTGACGCCGGAACGCATCGAGGCGGTGTTGCGCGCCAAGGTCGACACGGCGTGGAACCTGCACGAGCTCACCCGTGAGCTCGATGTGTCGGCGTTTGTGATGTTTTCGTCGATGGCCGGGCTGGCGGGCGCATCGGGCCAGGCCAACTACGCGGCCGCCAACTCCTTCCTCGACGGGCTGGCCGTGCACCGGCGCAAGCAGGGGTTGCCGGCGATATCCCTGGCCTGGGGTCTGTGGGATCAGGCCAGCGCCATGACCGGCGCGCTGGGCACCGCGGACCGTGCCCGGTTCGGCCGCGACGGCATCGTCGCGATGTCCTCCGATGAGGCGCTGGAATTGATGGATACCGCCCTGATCGTCGACGAGCCGTTCATGTTGCCCGCCCACATCGACCTGGCGGCACTGCGGGTCAAGTTCGACAACGGCACGTTGCCGCCGATGTTCGTCGATTTGATCAACGCGCCGACCCGTCGGCAGGTTGACGACTCGCTGGCCGCGGCGAAATCGAAATCGGCTCTGCTGCAGCGCCTCGAGGGGCTGCCCGAAGACGAGCAGCAGGCGGTGCTGTTGGACTTGGTGCGGTCCAACATCGCCACGGTGCTGGGCAACTCGAGCCCCGAGTCCATCGATCCGGACCGGGCGTTCCAGGAGTTGGGCTTCGACTCGCTGACCGCCGTCGAGATGCGCAACCGGCTGAAATCCGCGACGGGGCTTGCCCTTTCGCCGACGCTCATCTTCGACTACCCGAACTCGGCCGCGCTGGCCGGTTACATGTACCGAGAACTCGTCGGCTCGTCGGAGGAGCAGGCCCCGGCCGCCGCGCCCGGGGAGGCCGAGATCCAGCGCGTGGTGGGGTCCATTCCGGTCAAGCGCCTGCGGCAGGCGGGAGTGCTGGAACTGCTGCTCGCGTTGGCGAACGAAGCCGACAGCGGCGGTCCTGCGGCCCCCGCGGCGACCACCGAAACGGACATCGCGGGCATGGACCTCGACGCGCTGGTCAACGCGGCGTTGCGCGACGATGACGACGAGTAGCCAGTGAGAATCGCAATTACCGGGGCGAGCGGCGTGCTCGGCCGCGGCCTCGCCGCCCGGTTGCTCACCCAGGGCCACGATGTCGCCGGCATCGCCCGGCATCGTCCCGAAAGTTGGCCGACCGTAGCAGATTTCGTCGAGGCAGACATTCGCGATGCGGAAGCGGTCAAGCGCGCCATCGCCGGTGCGGACGTCGTCGCGCATTGCGGCTGGGCCCGTAACAGCGAGCAGGTCAACGTCGGGGGAACGCTCAACGTCCTCGAGGCGATCGCCGAAACCGGGGCCCGGCGCATCGTTTTCCCGTCGTCGGCGCACGTCTACGGCGGGGGAGACGCGCCCAAGACCGAGCATGACGCGAGAACCCCCCTCGCTCCCGACGGCGTGCACAAGGCCCGCGTCGAACAGATGCTTGAGGATTCGGACCTGGAATGGGTCGTTATCCGCTCCGCGCCGATTCTCGGCCGGAGCGTCGACAACTGGGTACGCCGGGTGTTGGCGTTACCGGCGTTTCCCGGCGGCGCAGCCGATCGCCGCATGCAGGTCGTCCACCTCGACGACGCGCTTCGACTGTTCCACCGGGCGATCGTCGACATCGAAGTCGGCAGCGGCCCGGTCAATCTCGCCGCACCGGGCGAACTGACCTTGCGGCGGGTCGCCGCGGCGCTCGGACGCCCGATCGTGCGGTTCGGCGTGCGACCGGCCGAGCTGCAGATGCTGCAGAGCGCTCCCTTCATGGATACCGCGCGGTTGCGCGAGCAGTGGGGGTTCCGGCCGGCATGGAGCTCCGGTGAGTGTGTCGAGGATTTCGCGATCGTGGTTCGCGGCCGGGTCACCGTGGGCAAGCGGGTGCTATCGCTGCCCTGGCGGATGACCAGCATCGGCGACCTGCCCGCCGTCGACGCGCCGAGCGAGGACGGCGTGAAACCCAATTGGGCTGGCCCGGCAGGGGATAACGGGGAGTTCGACACCCCCATCGACCCGCGCTTCCCCACCTTTCTGGCCACCAATTTGTCGGAGGCGCTGCCCGGCCCGTTCTCGCCGGCGTCGGCTTCGGTGACCGTGCGCGGGCTGCGCGCCGGCGGCGTGGCCATCGCCGAGCGGCTACGGCCCGGCGGCATCATCCAGCGCGAAATCGCGATGCGCACGGTCGCGGTGTTCGCCAACCGGCTCTATGGCGCCATCACCTCGGCGCATTACATGGCCGAAACGGTGCCTTTCGCCAAACCCGCGACGATCGTCAGCAACAGCGGATTCTTCGGCCCCAGTATGGCGTCGTTGCCGATCTTCGGGGCGGAGCGCCCGCGCTCCGAAACCAGCCGTCTGAGAAGGCAACTGCGGACCGTTCGCAACATCGGGGTATTCGGCGTCAACCTGATCGGCCTCAGTGCCGGGTCGGCGGGCGACACCCACAAGTTCGTTGCCGATGTCGATCGCCTGGAACGCCTCGCCGACGACAACGTCTCTCGCCTCGACGATCGCCGGTTGCTGAGCCTGATCGCGTTGGCGCGCGACGATGTGGTGCACGGCTGGGTGCTGGCCTCAGCGTCGTTCATGCTATGCGCCGCGTTCAACGTGTTGTTGCGCGGTTTGTGTGGGCGAGACACCGCCGCGCCCGCGGGACCGGAATTAGTCAGTGCGCGATCGGTCGAGGCTATGCAGCGGTTGGTGGTCGCCGCGCAGCGCGACCCGAAAGTGACGACGCTGCTGGCTGAACCGGGGGAGCGACTGGGCAAGCTGGCCGTCGAGGCGCCTGAATTTCACGCCGCGGTACTGGCGGAGCTGGCGCTGATCGGGCATCGCGGCCCGGCCGAACTCGAGATGCTGTCGACCAGCTACGCCGATGATCCCGAGCTGCTCGTACGCATGGTGATCAAAGCGATGAGCGCACCTCCCGCACCGCAGCCAGAACGTACCCGGATTCCGCTGCGGGCCAAGCCGATTGCGCGCCTGGCGGGACACCAACTTCGCGATCGCGAAGTCCGTCGCGACAAAATGGTGCGGGCCAACTGGGTGCTGCGCAACCTGATGCGCGAGTATGGGCGCAGGGCCGTGGACGCCGGAATCTTCGCCACGGCCGACGATGTGTTCTACCTGTTGGTCGACGAGCTTGACGCGCTTCCCGTCGATGTGGGCGGGCTGGTGGCCCGGCGCCGGGCCGAGCGCCGCAGGTTGGCGGGCGTCGTGCCGCCGATGGTGTTCAGCGGCAGCTGGCAGCCGTCCGTTACGGCGTCGTCGGCGCTGGGCAGCGGTGACACCCTGCGCGGGGTCGGTGTCTGCGGGGGACGGGTGCGCGGCCGGGTGCGGATCGTGCGGCCCGAGACGATCGACGACCTGCAACCGGGCGAGATCCTCGTCGCCGAGGTCACCGACGTCGGCTACACCGCCGCGTTCTGCTACGCCGCGGCCGTGGTGACCGAGCTGGGCGGCCCGATGTCGCACGCGGCCGTGGTGGCCCGCGAATTCGGCTTCCCCTGCGTGGTCGACGTTCAGGGTGCCACCCGCTCCCTGCCGCCGGGAGCGCTCGTCGAAGTCGACGGAACCAGCGGCGAGATCCGCGTGCTCGAAGCGGCCCCCGAAGGCAACGCGTAACCGCCGATTACACGCGCCAGCTACTGGGCTCCGAAATGCGTAAAGCAGCGCCGGCGGGTAGCGGCTCTCCCTCACCCACGGAGACGGCGTCGAGCATGAGGGCAACGTAGCGTCGCCAGCCATCGCTGTCCGGATCCATCGTCGGCAGCACCGCGTAAAGCATCGCGATCATGCGCGGAAGATCGTCGGCGACCAGGTCGGGGCGAACGCGCCCGGCCCGCTGGCCGCGGCCGACGAGCTCGTAGAGTGCCTGGTTCAGCGAGTCCGAGATGTCGGCGGTCAGCGACCCGGCCCGGTGCGCGGCCGTGAGCAGGTGTCGTTCACGGGCGCCGAGTCCTATTGCCGCTTCGATCAATTGGTGGAGGCCGCGCAGTGGGTCTTCCACGCGCAGCGCGTCCTCGATCGCCGGCGTCAGATCCTCCGCGACGCTTTGATCCAGGGCCGCCCGGACCAGGTCGGCTTTGGCCGGGAACCTGCGGTAGAGCGTTCGCTCGCCGACCCCGGCGCGACGGGCGACGGCTTCGATGGGCGCATCCGGCCCCAGTTCGCCGTAGACGGCCCGCGCGGCGCGCAGGATGCGCTCGGCGTTGCGGGCGGCGTCCGCGCGCAACGGCCGGTCCTCGACGGCGGTCATTGTGACAGCCTAACTGACGGTTGACTGACAGTTGGGAGGGTTCTACGCTCGTAAAATTGACAGCTATCTGCCACTTAACAGGAAACGCCGGTGAAGTCAACAACTTCCGAAATCCACTCCGACGCTGATCTTCCTGTGCTGCCCGTCCCGCGGACCGCGCATTGCCCGCTTGCGTCCCCACCCGAATTCGTGAGCTGGCGCGACGAGCCGGGCCTGCGTCGGGCGATGTTTCAGGGAAACCCGGTCTGGGTGGTGAGCCGCTACCAGGACATCAGGGCGGCGCTGGTCGATCCCCGCCTGTCCGCGAAGACTATTCCGGACGCCATCATGCCGACGGACGCCGACAATAAGATCCCGGTGATGTTCGCGCGCACCGACGACCCCGAGCATCATCGATTGCGGCGCATGATGACCAGCAACTTCACCTTCAGGCGTTGCGAATCGATGCGGGCGCAAATCCAGGCCACGGTCGACCACTATCTCGGCCAGATGGTCGATAAGGGTGCGCCGGCCGATCTGGTGCGTGAATTCGCCTTGCCGGTGCCGTCATTGGTGATCGCGCTGCTGCTTGGGGTGCCGCCGGAGGACCTCGGGCTTTTTCAGCACCACACCACCGTGGGGTTGGGCCAGAGCTCTACCGACGAGGAGAAGGGGCAAGCCTTCGGGGCGATGTACGCCTATATCGAGGAGTTGGTGCAGCGCAAGGAGTGCGAACCCGGCGACGACTTGATCAGCCGCCTGGTCACCGAATATGTGGCGACAGGCCAACTCGACCATGCCACCACGGCCATGAACGGTGTGATCATGATGCAGGCGGGCCACGAAACCACCGCCAACATGATCTCGTTGGGAACGGTCGCGCTGCTGCAACATCCCGATGTGTTCGAGTTGCTCGGACACTCCGACGACGCAGCCGTCATTGCAAATATCGTCGAAGAGCTGATGCGCTACCTCAGCATCGTGCACAGCCAGGTGGATCGCGTGGCAACTGAAGATCTCGTGATCGGCGGTCAGCTGATCCGCGCCGGGGAGTTCGTCATGATGAACCTGCCCGCCGGAAACTGGGATCCCGAATTCGTCGACAACCCCGAATCCTTCGAAGCCGGCCGAAACGCCCGCGGGCACTTGGGCTTCGGGTACGGCGTGCACCAATGCATTGGAGCGAATCTGGCCCGCGTCGAGATGCAGGTCGCGTTCGCGACGCTGGCGCGACGCCTGCCCGGGCTCAAACTGGCGGTGACGCCGGAGGAGCTGAGGTTCAAAGACGCCAACATCTACGGCATGAAAGAGTTACCGGTCAGTTGGTGAGCAACCTGCGGTTCGACGACCAAGTCGCCGTGATCACCGGCGCCGGCGGGGGATTGGGCAGACAATACGCAATGCTGCTTGCCTCCCGCGGCGCGCGCGTCGTCGTTAACGACACGGGTGGCTCGTTGACCGGGGATGGCTCCGACGGTGGGGCGGCGAACGCCGTCGTCGATGAGATCCGCCAAACCGGCGGCCGGGCGGTCGCCGACACGCATAGCGTGACGACTCCCGAAGGTGGCCAGGCGATCATCGACACCGCGCTTAACACCTGGGGGCGGGTGGACATCGTGATCAACAACGCCGGAATCGTCGGGGATGCCCCCTTTGAGGACATGACCGCCGAGCGGCTTGAACCCCTCATCGATGTGCACCTGCGGGGTGCGTTCTATGTGACGCGGCCCGCGTGGGCGGTGATGCGCGGGCGGCGCTACGGCCGGATCCTGAACACCTGCTCGGCAGCGGGAATCCTTGGCGCCGAACGCATGAGCAACTACGGCGCGGCCAAGACCGGGCTGATCGGCCTCACCCGGGTGCTGGCGGCCGAAGGGGCCGGCCACGACATCAAGGCCAACGCCATCGCCCCGATCGCGTACACGCGGATGCTGGCGCACTCGGTTGACGGTGCCGATCGGGCGGATGATGCGGATGCGCAGGCGGTGTTGGATAACCTTGTCAGCCAATATCTTCAGAAACTCGAACCGGCACTGGTGGCTCCGGTGGCCGCCTTTCTGACGCATCGGGACTGTTCGGTTTCGGGGGAGATCTACACGGTGGGCGCCGGGCACGTCGCGCGGTTCTTCATCGGTCGGACAAGGGGTTTCTACCGCCCCGCACTCTCCGTCGAGGACGTGCGCGATCACCTGGCCGAGATCCGCGACGAAACCGGTTACACCGTTCCGCGCGGGCCCGCCGACGAAATGACCGAGCTGTTCGCCACCGTCGCCGACGGGCCCGACTAGTTGACGTTCTAGCTCGACGATACGGTTTTCGGGATCCTCGGCGTCCATCGGCACATGGTCCACGCCGAAGCGCGGATGCGGCACATTCAAGCACCGATGAGCCCAGCGTCGGGTTGTTGCGCCAAATCTTCGGAACTGCACCCAACAAGTCGACGTTGGGCCAAGCACGGCCGCTCAGCAGCTGAACGCCGTTCCGACGCCGTCCGGCGGCGGCACCGACTTCAGGCAACCGAACGGCTGGATGCCGGGGGCGGCGAACCGCACCGCCGACTGATGGGCGTAATTCACGCAGAACAGGCCCGATTGATCGGCGCGGCACCGGTAGTCGCCGAACGACAACGAATCCCCGTTGGCCAGCTCGGGTCCGTTGCCGTTGAGGAACGGACCCGGATCGGCGCGAGCCGACCCGACCTGGAGGTTCGTTCCGTCGAAGTCGACCCAGCCGCCCTTCCATTCGCCGTAGGCCGTGTCGGGTCGCGGCGGGGGATTGGTCAGGTTAACCAGGCATGCCAGCGCACCGCCGGTGTGCTTGGAATCGGTCATGCACGAGACTTTGCCGGCCTGGGCGGTCAGCGCGACGTCGTTGCCGAGCGGTGTGGCGACGCCGTCGTGTGTCGCCGTGTGATAGCGGCCCGGGTCGGCGGGGTGACCTGCTTCGATCCAGGCGATGACATCGGAGATCGCGGCGCCGGCGCCCGGCGCCGCGGACGGTGCCGGCGGTTTGCTGCTTGGCGGCCCGGTCGTCGTCGGGGCGGTCCCGGCCGAGGTTCCCGAGGTGGTTGGTGGCTGTCCCGAGTTGTTGCCGGCCGGGTGCGAGCATCCGGCGACCAGCAATGTGACGGCGACCAGCGCGGCGATCCGCATCCCGCCAGGCTAACCGCCACGCCTCGGAATTCGGCCGCTACCCGCGCCCCGGGACCGCAGTGTCGGCTACCGTCACTGTTATGCATGAGCGCACCATCCGCGCCCGCACCACCGCCGGCACCGTCGAAGGCTTCACCCGCGATGGCGTAAACCGCTGGCGATCCATCCCTTACGCCCGACCCCCCGTGGGACGCCTGCGCCTTCGGGCGCCGCAGCCGTCGCCGCCGTGGTCGGGTGTGCGGCACTGCCACGGCTTCACCAACTGCGCGCCGCAGCAGCGCCGCTACACCATGCTCGGGGTCGGCCGCTACCAGCCCATGGGCGAGGACTGCCTCACCCTCAATGTCGTCACGCCGGAAGTCGCCTCCGACAAGCCCTTACCGGTCATGGTCTTCATTCACGGCGGCGGCTACATCCTGGGCAGCTCGGCCACGCCGCTGTACGACGGGGCGGCGCTGGCGCGCCGCGGCTGCGTGTACGTGTCGGTCAACTACCGCCTGGGCGCCCTGGGATGCCTGGACCTCTCGTCGCTTTCGACACCCGAGATCACCGTCGACAGCAACCTCTACCTGCGCGACCTGGTGATGGCGCTGCAGTGGATTCGCGACAACATCGCCGAATTCGGCGGCGACCCGGCCAAGGTCACCATCTTCGGGGAGAGCGCGGGCGCGCACATCACCGCCACGCTGCTGGCGGTGCCCGCGGCCGAAGGCCTGTTCGCCCAGGCGATCTCGGAAAGTCCCGCCTCGGGCATGGTGCGGTCGCGGGAAACCGCCGCCGAGTTCGCGACGCGCTTCGCCCACCTGCTCGGCGCCCGCCGGGAGGACGCGGCCAGCGCGTTGATGCGGGCGTCCGCGGCGCAATTCGTGGAGACCCAACACCGGCTGATCGAGCAGGGCATGGAGAACAGGCTGGGCGCGTTCCCGATCGGCCCGGTGTTCGGCGACGACGTCCTGCCCGTCGACCCCGTCGAGGCCATGCGGACCGGCCGGGCGCATCGGGTGCCGCTCATCGTGGGTACCAACGCCGAAGAGGGCCGGCTGTTCACCCGCTTCCTGAAAATGCTGCCGACCAACGAGTCGATGATCGAAGAGTTGCTGGCCGACACGGAATCGGCTGCCCGCGAACGCATCACCGCCGCCTACCCGGGCTACCCCGCGCCGTCGGCCTGCATCCAGCTCGGCGGCGACTTCGCGTTCAGCTCGGCGGCCTGGCAGATCGCCGAGGCCCACGGCAGCCACGCGCCCACCTACCTATACCGGTACGACTATGCCCCGCGGACGCTGCGCTGGTCGGGCCTGGGCGCAACGCACGCCACCGAATTGCTGGCGGTCTTCGACGTCTATCGCACCCGGTTCGGGGCGCTGCTGACCGCGGCGGCCGATCGACGCGCCGCGCTGCGGGTCAGCAATCACGTGCAACGGCGGTGGCGGGCCTTCAGCCGCACGGGCTCGCCGGGCGACGACTGGCCCCCCTACACCCTCGACGACCGCGCCGTGATGGTGTTCGACCGCAAGAGCCGGATCGAGTTCGATCCGCACCCCCACCGCCGAATGGCGTGGGACGGCTTCTCACTGGCGCGTTGACCTGGCACGCTGACCGTCATGCATGCCGACACCGAGCAAGTCATCGAACGACCCGGCGATCTCACGGCCTCGTGGTTGGCCGCCGCGATCGGCGCCGGACCCATTGCCGGCTTCGCCGTGGAGCGCATCGGCACCGGCCAGATGAGTGAGTGCTACCGCGTCCGGCTCACCTATGCCGATTCGGAAGCCGACGCCGCGGCCCGGGGACCCGAGTCGGTAGTGCTGAAGGTCGCGGCCTCCGACCCGGTGAGCCGGCAGACGGGGTCGGCGCTGGGGCTCTACGAGCGCGAGGTCCGCTTCTACGGCGACATCGCGCCGAGCCTGGGCGGGCCGATAGCGCCCTGCTACCACGCCGCCGTCGACACCGCGACGGGCGCGTTCGACCTGTTGCTCGGCGACGCGGGACCCGCCGTCGTCGGCGACGAAATCGCCGGTGCCACAACCGAACAGGCCCGCCTCGGCGTCGTCGAGTTGGGACGGCTGCACGGGCCACTGCTCGGGGACGCATCGCTGGCCGAAGCGCCGTGGCTCAACCGCGACACGCCGCTCAACCAGGCGATGATCGCCCCGCTGTACGCCGGCTTCATCGACCGGTACGGCGACCGGATCGCCCCCGAGCACCGCGTCGTGTGCGAACGCCTGGTGGCCGCGTTCGACGGCTATCTCGCCCAGGAGTCGGAGGAGGGCCGCATCCGGGGCCTGGTGCACGGCGACTATCGGCTGGACAACATGCTGTTCGGCACCGCCGGAGCCGACCGCCCGCTGACCGTCGTCGACTGGCAGACCGTGTCCTGGGGGCCGGCGCTGACGGACCTGTCATACTTCCTCGGCTGTGCGCTGCGGACGCAGGATCGCCGCGAGCGCTACGACGAACTGCTGCGCACCTACCACGAGGCGCTGGGCCCGGACGCGCCGATCAGCATCGCCGACGTCGCCGAAGGGGTTCGGCGCCAAAGCTTTTTCGGTGTGATGATGGCGATCGTCTCGTCGATGCTGGTTGAACGCACCGACCGTGGTGACCGGATGTTCACGACGATGCTGGGACGCAACTGCGACCACGTGCTCGACACCGACGCGCTGGCGACCCTGCCCGCCGCGGTGGCCGTGGAGCCGCTGCGGCCCTCGGAGGAGGACGAGCAGTCTCACGACCCGACCGCCGAACCGCTGTGGAGCGAGAGCTGGTACGCCGACTTCGCCGATGCCGCACAGGGATTGGGCGGCTGGTTCCGCATCGGCCGGATAGCCAACCAGCGCAAGGCCTTGGTGCACGCGCTGCTGTGCGGGCCCGACAGGCCGACCGTGGCCGTCGATGCCGAAGTCCCGCTGCCGGAGGACCCGTGGGTGTTGCGCACCGACGCCTTCGAAATGAGCCACTCCGCCACCGCACCGCTGCGGGCGTACCGCGTCGACGTCCGGGCTCACGCGCAGGCTTACGCCGACCCGTCGGCGTTGTTGCGCGGCGAGCCGGGAACCCCCGTCGAGATGACGATGAATCTGGAGTGGGCCACCGACGGCACGCCGTACAAGTACCGGCTGACCACGCGTTACGAAATTCCTTGCACCGTCTCGGGAACCGTCAGCATCGGGGACACCAGCTATCGCGTCGAGTCGGTTCCCGGCCAGCGCGACCACTCCTGGGGGGTGCGCGACTGGTGGAGCATGGACTGGATCTGGAGCGCGCTGCACCTCGACGACGGCACCCACCTGCACGGGGTGAACATCCGTATCCCGGGCGCCCCGGCGTTCAGCGTCGGCTATGTTCAGGGCGCCGACCGGGCGGTGACCGAGCTGGATACCGTCGAATCGCGGGAAGCCTTCGGCGCCAACGGATTACCGCTGACCGCCGCACTGGATCTCAAGCCCGGTGGCGTCAGTGCGGACCTCGGGGTGCGCGGCCAGGCGCCGGTGCGCCTGACCGCCGCCGACGGGCGGGTGAGCCAGTTCCCGCGCGCCTGGGTCAGCGTCAGCACGGCGGACGGCCGCAGCGGTGTCGGTTGGGTGGAATGGAACCGCAACCTGCCCGAGTAGCCGCCACCCCGCCCGTCGTGGTGATGGGTGTCTCGGGATCGGGCAAGTCGACGGTGGGGGCGGCGTTGGCGCGACGGCTGGGGGTGCCCTTCGTGGACGCCGACACCCTGCACCCGCCCGCCAACATCGCCAAGATGACCGCCGGCGAGCCGCTCGACGACGAGGATCGCCGTCCCTGGCTGGACCGGGTCGGCGAATGGTTGGCCGGTCACCCCGACGGCGGGGTGGTGAGTTGCTCGGCGCTGAAACGCACGTACCGCGAGCGGCTCCGGGCACACTGCCCACGCATGGAGTTCCTGCACCTCAGCGGTTCGCCGGAACTCATCGGCGGCCGGCTGGCCGCCAGGCGCGGGCATTTCATGCCGGCCGCGCTGCTGCGGTCGCAGTTCGACGCGCTGGAACCTCTCGGCGTCGACGAAGCGGGCGTCACCGTGGATGCCGGACTGGGCGTCGATGCCATCGTCGACACCTTCCTGGCGCGATCGGCGGGACTGTAGCATTATGCTACAGACTGTGACGGAGTGCCGTAGGAACGGAGGAATGTCATGGCGGAGGCTCTCGACCGTGTCACGCGGGTTGCCGCCGACCTGATGGACAGTGCGGCGTCCGAGGGCGCCCGCCAGAGCCGTTCGGCCAAGCAACAACTCGACCATTGGGCACGGGTCGGACGCGCGGTATCCAGCCAGCACACCGCCTCTCGGCGACGGGTGGAAGCGGCGCTGGCCGGTCAGTTGGCGACCGGCGAACTGACCGTCGAGGAGGGTGTGGTGTTCAACGCCGAAATCTCGGCGGCCGTCGAGGAAAGCCTGGCGCGCACCGATTACGGTGCGGCGCTGGCCGGGCAGGGGATCACCACGGTAGCCCTCAACGATGCCGGCGATATCGTCGAGCACCGGCCCGATGGCACCGAGGTGGTGCTTGCTTCCAAGCGCTGACCGCCACCGATGAACCGACTGGACCTGGTGGCGGGGCCGAACGGCGCCGGCAAGTCGACGTTCATCGCTTTCACCCTGTCGCCGCTGCTGCCCGGAAGCCTGGTGGTCAACGCAGACGAGATCGCCAGGCAGCGCTGGCCCGAGGACCCGGCGTCGCACGCCTATGACGCCGCGCAGATCGCCACAGCCACGCGCGCGAAGCTGATCGAGCTGGGCCGGTCTTTCATTGCCGAGACCGTCTTTTCGCATCCGTCGAAACTGGACCTGATCCGCAGCGCACGCGGCGAGGGGTTCACCGTCGTCCTCCATGTGCTGCTCGTCCCGGAAGACCTTGCGGTCGAGCGCGTCAGGCACCGCGCGCTGGCCGGCGGCCACGACGTGCCCGAGGCCAAGGTTCGCCAGCGACACCGCCGGCTGTGGGGACCGGTCGGCGAGGGCATCGCGTTGTCCGACATCGTCACCGTCTATGACGGCAGTCGCCTGCGGGGGCCGCGCATCGTCGCCCAACTCACCGGCGGCGAGGTGGTCGGCACAGCCGACTGGCCGGCGTGGGCGCCGGAGATTTTGCGGTCGCGCTGGCCGCGCTGAGCGCGTCTACCCGTTCGCGAAATTACCAGGGGCGGCGGCGACGGCGGGTGGTGACGCCGTCGCCCACGCGTTCGCGGGCGGCGTCGGCCAATTCGCTGCCGCGCGCGGCCGCCGTGCTGGCGAACTCGCTGCCGCGCAACCGCGCGATCTCCGCGAGCTCCGCCCCGCGGTCGCGCGCCGTGTCGGCCAACTCCTCGCCGCGCTTGCGCGCCGTGTCGGCCAACTGCTCGCCGCGTTTGCGCGCCTTCTTCGCCAGCGGCGCGCCCCTCTCCGCGGCGGTGCTGGCCAGTTCGCGGCCGCGTTCGAGGGCGGCCTCGGCGTACGGGGCGCCCCGTTCGGCGGCGGTGCTGGCCAGTTCGCGGCCGCGTTCGAGGGCGGCCTCGGCGTAGGGCGCACTCCTTTCCGCGGCGGTGCTGGCCAGCTCGCGCCCCCGCTCGGCGCCGACCTGCAGGCCGTGCACGATCCGTTCCCCGAGTTCGTCAAACGTATCGTCGGATCCCGGCAGCGCCGAGGACACCCTTTCGGAGAGCCGTTCGGCCGCCCGGCGGCCGCGCCAGCCCAGTGACGGCTTGCCGGCCGTGTCGGCGGACGCGATCATCAGCCCGCCCACCAGGCTCAGGTCGGTGAGAAAGTCCTTGCGCTTCTGGGCTTTCAGCTGCGGGTCGCTCTCACTCCAGAACATGTGCGCGCCGAGGTTGGCCGGCAGCACCGTGAATGCAAGCGCCGCCGAGGCGAGCCGAGGCGCTTTGCCGGTGGCCAGCAGCAGGCCGCCGCCGATTTGAACGGCCGCGTTGATCTGAGCGAACGTCTGGGGGTCGCTGGGAATGCTGCTGCCCACGGGATCCGGCAAGGCCCGGAGACCGTCGACCGCCGGCGCCGCGGCCTCCGCCGCGGGCTTGGGATTGAGCAACGAGTCGATTCCCTGGCCGATGAACACGGCAGACAACAGGGGCCTCGCGATTCTGCGGATCAACATAACAGCAGGTTACCCGGCTGACCAGCAAACAAACAGTGTCGCGTGGGGCCCCGGCCAAACGCCCAGCTAGCGGCTCGCCGAGGATAGGGTGGAACGCGTGCGAGCGTTGATCATCGTCGACGTGCAAAACGACTTCTGCGAGGGCGGCTCGGTGCCGGTTCGCGGCGGGGCGCACCTGGCGTCCGCCATCAACGACTACCTGGCCGGCGAGCCAGGTTACGACCACGTCGTGGCGACGGCGGACTGCCATGTCGACCCGGGTGCTCACTTCTCCGATCATCCGGACTATTCGTCGTCGTGGCCGCCGCACTGCGTCGCGGGCAGCGTCGGTGCGAATTTTCACCCCGACCTGGACACCGGCCCGATCGAGGCCGTATTCCGCAAGGGCGCCTTCGCCGCCGCCTACAGCGGCTTCGAGGGCGTCGACGAAAACGGGACCCCGCTGCTCGAGTGGTTGCGGCGGCGCGGGGTCGAAGCGGTCGACGTGGTCGGCATCGCCACCGACCATTGCGTGCGGCGGACGGCCGAGGATGCGGCGCGGGCCGGCCTGTCCACGCGGGTGCTGGTGGACCTGACCGCGGCCGTGGCGCCGGGCTCGGCCGCGGAGGCCCTGGCGGAGATGCGAAGCGTCGGCATCGAGCTGGTGGGCGGCCACTGATGGTGGTGCCGTTGGACCGGGAGCGCTTGCTCGCCGCGGTGGAGTGTTCGCCGCAGGCGGCCGCCGCCCACGACCGCGCCGGCTGGGTGGGGCTGTTCACCGCCGACGGCCGCGTCGAAGACCCGGTGGGATCCCGCCCGCATCGCGGACACACCCAGATCTGCCGGTTCTACGACACTTTCATCGGTCCGCGCGACATCAAGTTCCATCGCGACCTCGACATCGTGTTCGGCACAGTCGTTCTGCGCGACCTCGAGCTCGAGGTGTCGATGGGCTCCGCCGTGACGATGTATATTCCGGCGATTTTGCGTTACGACCTCCGAGAGGCCAACGGCAGCTGGAAGATTGGCGAATTGCGCGCCTATTGGGAGTTGCCGGCGATGATGCTGCAGTTCCTGCGGACCGGTGCGCGCGCAGCGGCACCGGGCCTGCAGCTGTCGCGTGGTCTGCTGGCCAACCAGGGGCTGCGGGGGACCGTCGGATTCGCCGCCGGCTTTCGGCGGCCCGGCGCGCGGCACAAGAGACTGGCGGAGACGTTCCTCGGCGCCGTCGCGCGGAAGGACCGGTCCGCTCTCCGTACGTTATCCGCAACTGCCCCAATAACTTTAGGCGACAGCGCCCCGCTCGACGTCACCGAGCTCGTCGAACGACTCGACGGGGTCCGCGGGGCCAAGGTCATCGGCGCGGGTTCCACGGTCGCGGTTTCGGTCAACTCGGCCCACGGACGCGGCATCGTGTTCGTCGACGCGGCATGGCCGGGCAACGCGATCGATCGGATCCGCTACTTTCCGGCCTGATCGCGAGTGATTCGCCGAACGTGCACCTGCTGCGAAAAACCGCTTTCGAATTTCGCACTGGGTGCACGCTCGGTGCAGCCACCTCAGCCCGCGATCATCAGCGCCAGTGTGGCCGCGGACAAACACAAGAACGCGCCGGGAAAGGCGATGTTGTAAAGGACGCGCGCCCGCAGGTGCGTAATGACGGCGCCGATGAAGAACAGCACCAGCCCGGCGGCGGCCGCGATTCCCAGCGCCGGCAGGCCGAGCAGCCCCACCACGAGGCCGGCAGCCCCGGCCAGCTTTGCCGCCGCCAGTGGCGGTAACCACGAGCGCGGCACCCCGACCTCGGCCGAGTTCGCCAGGACGAACCCGGCGGGAACGAGGTCCGCCACGGCGATTCCCGCGGTGACGACGGCGGTTGTCAGCGTGATCACGACGTATGCGGTATGCATTTGAGTCAATCCCTTGTCCTACAGGAGTTTCCGCAGCGGCGAGCCGAATGGCCGTGGAGCGCGTTGCGGCGCACAATCGGTAGGGTCATGGTGCTGGTCTCCTTTGCGACAGAGAGTTCGATGGATGCGCTCATCTTCTTGACGACTTTCGCGCAGGAAAGGTGACCATGAACGCACCAAGAGATCTTGCGGATCTCGCGCACCGGTTCGACGCGGACCGGCGACACCTGAGGTCGGTCGCGTATCAGCTGCTCGGCTCGCCGGCCGACGCCGACGACGCGGTGCAGTCGGCCTGGCTGAAGGCCAGCCGGCACGGGTTCGGCGGCGCCGCGGGAATCGACAATCTCACCGGCTGGTTCACGACAATCACCGCCCACGAGGCGATCGACCAGCTTCGGGTGCGCAAGCGGCGCGCCGAGCAGCCGCTCGCCGACCCCGACGAACTCGATCGCCTCGCCGCGACCGCGACGGCGCCCGCGGATGAGTCCGCGCTGCTGGCGGACTCGGTCAGCACCGCGCTGCTGGTCGTCCTGGACCGGCTCTCACCCGCGCAGCGCGTCGCTTTCGTGCTGCACGACGTGTTCGCCATGCCGTTCGAGACGATCGCGGGCCTGCTGGACAGGTCGCCGGCGGCCGCCAAGAAGCTCGCAAGCCGGGCCCGCGGCCGATTGCACGCCGGCCCGCCCATCGAGTCCAGCCGGGCGGCCGAGCACCTCGAGATCGTGGAAGCGTTTCTGGCGGCGTCGCGCGGCGGCGACATCGCCACCCTGCTCGAGTTGCTGGCGCCCGACGTGGTCCGGCGGGTCGACCCGGCGCTGGTCCCCGATGGCGTGCCGGCCGAGCTGCGCGGCGCGCGAAACGTCGCCGAGGAGACCCGCCACTTCACCCGGCGCGCGCAGGCCGGCGCCGTCCTGCTCATCGACGGTGCTCCGGGCGTCGTGATCGCGCCGAGCGGGCGGGCACGGGCCCTCCTGCGGATCGGCGTGGGAGCCGACAACCGCATCCACACCATCGACATCACCGGCGATCCGGACCGCCTGCGCCGGGCCGTTCTCGCGCTGCCGGCCCCGCCATTCCCGCACCACAGCCCGATCGGGTACCAAGGACATCGGAGACAGCCGGCGCGGCCGCCGGCTGCCCCGCAACATCGGGAGCGCCATGCTCGATAGGCCGTTCGGGCGGCGAAGCCTGCTGCGCGGCGCGGGCGCGCTGACGGCGGCGTCGCTGGCCCCCTGGGCCGCCGGCTGCGCCCCCGACGACGACGCGCTGACCTTCTTCTTCGCGGCCAACCCGGACGAGCGGGATCGCAGGATGCGCGTCGTCGAGGAATTCCAGCGCCACCATCCCGACATCAAGGTTCGGGCGGTGTTGTCCGCGCCGGGCGTGATGCAGCAGTTGTCGACGTTCTGCGCCGGCGGGAAGTGCCCCGACGTGCTGATGGCGTGGGAATTGACCTACGCCGAACTCGCCGACCGGGGGGTGTTGCAGGACCTCAACACCATGCTCTCCCGCGATCGAGCCTTCGCGGCGGAACTGAGATCGGACGGCATTCCATCGCTGTATGACACCTTCACGTTCAACGGGGGCCAGTACGCCCTCCCGGAGCAGTGGTCGGGGAACTACCTGTTCTACAACAAGCGGCTTTTCGCCGAGGCCGGTGTGCCCCCGCCACCCACCGCGTGGGAGCGGCCGTGGAGTTTCACCGATTTCCTGGAAACCGCCAAAGCTCTCACCAGGCGGGACGGATCCGGGCGAGCCACGCAGTGGGGTTTCGTCAACCTGTGGTTCTCGTACTACTCGGCCGGGCTGTTCGCCATGAACAACGGGGCGCCGTGGTCCACCCCGCTGACGAACCCGACCCGCTTCAATTTCGGCGACGACGCGTTCATCGAGGCGGTGCAGTTCTACGCCGACCTGTCCAACAAACATCGGGTGGCGCCCGACGCGTCCGAGGTGCAGTCGATGTCCACGTCCGACCTGTTCGCGTCGGGCAAGGCGGCGATCGCGATGGGTGGCCATTGGCGATACCAGACGTTCATCCGCGCCGACGACCTCGATTTCGATGTCACCCCGCTGCCGGTGGGACCGCGCCGGCAGGGGCAGCCCGCCCGCTCGGATATCGGTTGCACCGGACTGGCCATCTCCGCGAGCAGTCAACGCAAGGACCAAGCATGGGAATTCGTGAAATTCGCCACTGGCCCCGTCGGCCAGGCGTTGACCGGTGAATCCACCCTCTTCGTGCCGGTGCTGCGCTCCGCGCTCGACTCAACCGGCTTCGCCGAATCACACCACAGGATCGGCAACCTCAGCGTGCTCACTCAGGGGCCGGCGTATTCGGACGGACTGCCGGTCACCCCGGCGTGGGAAAAGGTCGTCGCGCTGATGGACCGCAGCTTCGGACCCGTGCTGCGCGGGTCCCGGCCGGCGACGTCGCTGACCTCGCTGTCGCCCGCCCTCGACGAGGTGCTGCGCAATCCATGACATCGACCGATACCCGCAACCGTTTCACACGGTCCGGTCCTTGGCGGCGGCGTGCCCGGGCCGGTCGTCTGTTCGTGGCGCCGAACCTGGCGGCGGTCGCGGTGTTCATGATCTTCCCGCTCGTCTTCTCGCTGTATATGAGCTTTCAGAACTGGGACGTGTTCAGGCCGCCAAAGTTCGTGGGCCTGAAGAACTTCAGCGAGCTGTTCACCTCCGACCCGCTGTTTCTCATCGCCATCCGCAACACGGTGATCTTCACCGTCGGCACGGTCGTGCCGAGCATCGTCGTCAGCCTTCTCGTGGCCGGCGTGCTGAACCGGAAAGTCAAGGGCATCGGCATCTTCCGGACCATTGTCTTTCTGCCCCTGGCCATCTCTTCGGTGGTGATGGCGGTCGTCTGGCAGTTCGTCTTCAACACCGACAACGGACTGCTCAACATCATGCTCGGGTGGGTGGGGATCGGCCCGATCCCGTGGCTGGTGGACCCCCACTGGGCCATGGTGTCGCTATGCGTCCTCAGCGTATGGCGCAGCGTGCCCTTCGCCACCGTCATCTTGCTGGCCGCGATGCAAGGAGTCCCCGAAACGGTGTACGAGGCCGCCAAAATCGACGGCGCCGGCGAGATAAGGCAGTTCGTGTTCATCACGGTGCCGCTGATCAAGGGGGCCATGTCGTTCGTGGTGGTCATCTCGATCATCCACGCGTTCCAGGCGTTCGACATGGTGTACGTCCTCAACGGCGCGAACGGCGGGCCGGAAAGTGCGACCTACGTGCTGGGCATCATGCTCTTCCAGCACGCGTTCTCGTTCCTGGAATTCGGCTACGCGTCGGCGCTGGCCTGGGTGATGTTCGCGATCCTGCTCGTCTTGACCGTGGTGCAGCTGCGCCTCACGCGTCAACGTTCGTTGGGGGCTTCCGGTGGTCTCGGCTGAGCGGGTGTTCACCCGCAACGTCTTTCGCGGCGTCGTGGTCTATACGGCGCTGCTCGCGATCGCGTGGTGCTGGCTCTTCCCGATCGCCTGGGCGGTGTCCGGCTCGTTGAAGAGGGAGGGCGAGGTCACCGAGCCGAAGCTGTTGCCGGCGCATCCGCAGTGGTCGAACTACACCGAGGTTTTCTCGCTGATGCCGTTCTGGCGCATGTTCTTCAACACCGTGCTGTATGCCGGGTGCGTCACGGCCGGGCAGGTCTTCTTCTGTTCCCTGGCCGGATATGCGTTCGCGCGGCTGCAGTTTCGCGGTCGCGACACGCTGTTCGTGTTGTACCTGGGCACCCTGATGGTGCCGCTGACCGTCACGGTCATCCCGCAGTTCATCCTGATGCGGACCCTCGGCTGGGTGGACACGCCGTGGGCGATGATCGTGCCGGGTCTGTTCGGCAGCGCGTTCGGCACCTACCTCATGCGGCAGTTCTTCCGAACGCTGCCCACCGATCTCGAGGAGGCGGCAATCCTGGACGGTTGCTCGCCGTGGCAGATCTACTGGCGGATCCTGCTGCCGCACGCGCGACCGGCGGTGCTGGTGCTCGCGGTGCTCACCTGGGTCAACGTGTGGAACGACTTTCTCTGGCCGTTGCTGATGCTGCAACGCGACAGCCTCGCGACCCTGACACTGGGCCTGGTTCGGCTGCGGGGCGAATACGTGGCGCGCTGGCCGGTGATCATGGCGACCTCCATGCTGATCATGGTGCCGCTCGTCATCATCTACGCCGTCGCGCAGCGCTCCTTCGTCCGCGGCATCGCCGTCACCGGGATGAACGGATAGCCGTGGCCTCGGTGAGTTTCCAGCAGGCGACGCGGCGCTACCCGGGGGCGGATCGCCCCGCGTTGGACGGCCTCGACCTGGACGTGGCGGATGGCGAGTTCGTCGTTCTGGTCGGACCATCCGGATGCGGCAAGACGACCTCCCTGCGGATGGTGGCCGGACTGGAAACGCTGGATTCCGGCCGCATCCGCATCGGGGACCGTGACGTCACCAACGTCGATCCGAAGGATCGCGACGTCGCGATGGTGTTTCAGAATTACGCGCTGTACCCGCACATGACCGTGGCGCAGAATATGGGCTTCGCGCTGAAGATCGCCAAAACCCCGAAGGCCGAGATCCGCGAGCAGGTGCTGGCCGCGGCCAAACTGCTTGACCTGCAACCCTACCTGGATCGCAAACCCAAAGACCTTTCCGGCGGACAGCGCCAGCGGGTGGCGATGGGCCGCGCGATCGTGCGCCGCCCGCAGGTGTTCCTGATGGACGAGCCGCTGTCCAATCTCGACGCCAAACTCCGGGTGCAGACCCGCAACCAGATCGCCGCGCTGCAGCGCCGGCTCGGAACCACCACGGTCTACGTCACCCACGACCAGGTGGAGGCGATGACCATGGGGGACCGCGTCGCCGTGCTGTGCGACGGCGTGCTGCAACAGTTCGCGACGCCACGCGAGCTCTACCGCAACCCGGACAATGTCTTCGTCGCGGGATTCATCGGTTCGCCGGCGATGAACCTGTTCACCCTGCCGATAGCGGACTCCTCGGTGTCGCTGGGGGACTGGCCGATCGCGCTTCCGCGTGAGATGGCCGGCGCCGCAAGCGAGGTCGTGGTCGGGGTGCGACCCGAGCACTTCGAACTGGGCGGGCTCGGGGTCGAGATGGAGGTCGACGTCGTCGAGGAGCTCGGCGCGGACGCCTACCTCTACGGTCGAATCACCGGCTCGGGCAAGGTGATCAGTCAGCCCGTCGTCGCCCGCGCCGACGGGCGTCACCCACCGGAAAAGGGCAGCCGGGTGCGCCTGCATCCCGAACCCGGGCACTTGCACTTCTTCGGCACGGACGGGCGCCGAATTTCTTGAGGGTCTTCCCGAACGCGGAGTTGTGGGCCGCCGGAGGTTGACTTCGCCCGAGGCTACCCGCGCGCGCATCCAATCGCATGCAGCCGACGTTGCACGCGATCGATGTCTTCCTGTGAGGGCAGCTCGTTGGTGACGCGGGTGATCGCCACCCCGACATCGGTGGTGCTGATCGGCGGACACCGGCGCGTGATCAGTTCTCTTGTGATGGTGGTGATCTCGTCGTTGGATACGCGCCGGCGCGACAAAGCGGCAAGCGGCACGTACCCGGTAACCGGCATGCCGGTGGGGTAACCGGCGCGCACGAAAGCGACAATGCTCGACACCCAATGGGACAGGTCCATACGTCCACCTCGCTCACCGCCACACGCTGTGGATTAGCGGCAGTTAGCAACCTAGCAGTGGTGACGTCATCAGCCCGGTAAGGCCACGCAGTTACTCACGACTAATTTATGGATTTTTCAGACTTGCCCACGAATTCTTAAGGCTTTACCGGCTGTGAACCACCACAGGTCCGAGGCGCAAACAATGTGATCCGGCGACAATGACGGGACTCGCTGTGAGCGATTCACCGCCTTTGGTGGTTTTTCTTGTGTTGTGGGACAATGACGGCGCCAGGCCGGTTCGCGATGATACTTCTGTAACCGGAATCGGCTGAGGGAGTTCCCCGATGTCCTACCGAACGCACGCGGCGCAGCTCAACCGCTGATCGAGCGAACGCACTTAGATGCCAGCCAGTGGAGTGGAACGCCAGCGGGTCGACGGTTTCGGCAGGCTCGACGAAGGCATGCGACAGGCCAGCGACTGGTATCTGTGGGGCCCCTATCTGAGCGAACGTCAGTGGGGCACAGTCCGCGAAGACTACAGCGCCGACGGCGACGCTTGGAGCTACCTGCCGCATGACCACGCGCGCTCCCGTGCCTACCGGTGGGGAGAGGACGGCTTGGCCGGCTTCTGCGACATTGAGCAGCGGTTGTGCCTGGCCTTGGCGTTGTGGAACGGTCAAGACCCCATCCTCAAAGAGCGCGCGTTCGGTCTCACCGGCGCCGAAGGCAATCACGGCGAGGACGTGAAAGAGTACTGGTGGTTCCTGGACGCCGTCCCCAGCCATGTCTGGAACACTTGGCGCTACCACTACCCTCAGCGGGCATTCCCATACCAAAGGCTGCTCGACGAGAACCGCCGGCGGGGCAGGTCCGACCTCGAGTACGAGCTCCTTGACACCGGCATATTCGACCACGACCGCTATTGGGTCGTTGACGTGTGTTATGCCAAGAATGACCCCACGGACATCCTGATGTCGATCCGCGTGACCAACGCCGGGCCAGACACCGAGCTTCTCCATGTCCTGCCGACGGCGTGGTTCCGCAACACCTGGTCATGGGAGAGCGGGGCGACCCCACCGAGCCTGGCCGCGACCGGAGCCCGGTTGGTATCCATCGATCACCCGTTCCTCGGCGAGCTCGAGTTGCTGGTGGGGCCTGCTCCGGACGGAGCCGACCCAGGGATGTTGTTCTGCGACAACGAGACGAATGTCGCACGGTTGTACGGCGTTTCGATGCCCACACGCTGGCCCAAGGACGGTATCAACGACCATGTTGTCTTTGGCTCCAAGAGTGTCAACCCTGCGATGCGAGGAACCAAATGCGCTGCCTGGTACCAGGTTTCGGTTGATCCGGCGCAGACCGTTGAGCTACGGTTGCGGCTGCGGCCGGCCGGCTCGCACCAGGACCACGCGGACGCACTGTCCGCCGACTTTACACGCGTGCTGGACCGGTGCCGCGCCGAAGCGGACGAATTCTACGCCGAGCTCACGCCCGTTCAAGCTTCCGACGACGAAGCCTCGATAATGCGTCAGGCGTTCGCCGGCATGCTATGGAGCAAGCAGTTCTACAACTATGACGTCGGGCGCTGGCTCGACGGCGATCCGGCGCAGCCCGCCCCCCCGGCTCGACGACTGCGAGGCCGCAACGCCAAGTGGCGCAGCTTCCAGGCGTTCGACGTGATGTCGATGCCCGACACGTGGGAATATCCGTGGTTTGCAGCGTGGGACTTGGCTTTCCAATGTGTGGCGCTCGTGCATCTCGATCCCACGTTCGCGAAATATCAACTGCTTTTACTGTGCCGTGAGTGGTTCGAGCACCCCACTGGGGCGGTACCCGCCTATGAATGGGACTTCGGCGACGTCAATCCTCCAGTGCTGGCGTGGGCGGCGCTCGAAGTGTTCGCGATCGACGGCGGCCGTGACGTTGACTTCCTGAGCAGTATCTTCGACAAGCTACTGGTGAACTTCACCTGGTGGGTCAACCGCGAAGACTCGAACGGATCGAACTTGTTCGAAGGCGGTTTCATGGGTCTGGATAACATCGGTCCGTTCGACAGGTCGAACCTGCCCGTCCACGGCCTCCTCGAGCAGTCGGACGCCACCGGCTGGATGGCGGCCTACGCGCTGTCCATGGCGACGATCGCCGCGATCCTGCACGGCGTGCGGCAGCGGCCGGCCCTGGACCTGGTTCAGAAGTTCCTCGAGCACTTCGCTGCTATCTCCGAGGCCCTCGAGACCTCTGGCGTCTGGGACGAGCACGACGGAATGTTTTACGACCGCATCGTTCTCAGCGACGGCAACGTGGTGCCCGTGCGGGTGCGCTCGATGGTGGCAATGATCCCACCGCTGGCCGCGGGTGTGGTCAATGAGGAGGCCATCGACCAGACCCTGGTTACAGACAAGAGATTCGCCGACTATCTGCGCCGACACGGCCTCGGCGACACCGACCAAATGACCGCTGCCGGGATACTTCGCGGGGATCCCGGCAAACGGCGGCTTCTGGTCGGCGTCATAGGGCTCGATCGGTTACGGCGGCTGTGCCAAACGCTTTTCGACCCCGATGAGTTTCTGTCACCGTACGGGCTGCGGTCGTTGTCCGCTTTCCACCGCGACCACCCCTATGTTCTCGACATCGAGGACCTGCACGCCACTGTCGATTACGAGCCCGCGGAATCGACCACGGCTATGTTCGGCGGGAATTCGAATTGGCGTGGGCCCGTCTGGTTTCCGTTGAACTACTTGGCGGCATCTGCGCTTGAGCGGTACCACGAGTTCTTCGGAGCCGATTTTACGGTCGAGTACCCCACGGGATCGGGAACCAGCGTCACGCTCGACAAGGTCGCGGCCGACTTGTGGGACCGGCTTGTTTCGCTCTTCGTCGTCGATCCGCGGGGGCGCCGGCCGTGCTTCGGCGCGGTCGACCGGATGCAGACCGACCCGCGGTGGCGGAACAACCTCTTGTTCTTCGAGTACTTTCACGGCGACAACGGGGCCGGCCTGGGCGCCAGCCACCAGACCGGGTGGACCGGGCTCGTCGCGGACGTGATCCGCCGCCGCCACCACGCCCTTCCGAGCGCGTCCGAGGTCATTCAAACTCTTGTGTCTCAAAAGGAGGCATGACGACAGCGAAAATTGTGCCCGGCCGACCCGACCCGCTCGGCGCTACGCCCGACGTGGTGGGGACAAACTTCGCTGTGGCCTCGGGCGGTCACGAGGTGAGCCTGTGCCTCTTCGAGGCCGACGGAGCGGAGACACAGCTGGTGATGCCCGACCGCGACGGCGACGTCTGGCACGGCTTCGTGGCCGGGGTCGGGCCAGGACGGGCCTGTGGATTTCAGGTCAGCGGCCCCTTCGATCCCGGACGCGGGCTTCGTTACAACCCCGCCAAGCTGCTGCTGGACCCTACGCACGCGCAATCGCGGGCGACGTGCGGTTCGGGCCGGAAGTCGTCGCTCATTTGCTGGAAAACCCCTCGGCGCCAAGCCCTCTGGACTCAGCCCAGCACGTCCGGCGGAGCCTGGTTTGTGCCGTGCTGCCGCCCGTCACCATACTTTCTCCGTCCCTGGAAATCTTGTGCTCCGCCTTTGGGAGGCCGTGTGCGACTCGTTCGACCCCACACCAACCGGACACGCTAAACGACAGTTGGAGGTCGGACCGCGGTCCGCGGTGGTCCTGCGATCTGGCCGTTAGCCAGGTGATGCCCAAGCTTCCTCGGCGTACCGGGCGCGCCCTAACGGCATTTGGCCGCAAGGCTTCCTAGTATTGCCGGGTGGTTGATCGCTATGGAACCTTTGGAATCCAAGTCCTCGCCGCAGACCAGCGCAAGCCCCGCTCGACCGAGTACCCGGCCGAGGCCGGCCTGGTGGTCGAGGACGTGGAGACCGGCTACGTCGGCGCGGTGGTGCGGGTCGAATACGGTCGCGTCGACCTGGAGGACCGGCACGGCCATATTCGCGGCTTTCCGCTCGGCCCAGGGTTTTTGCTCGAGGGACGCCCGGTGATCCTCACCGCGCCGCGCCGTTCGGCGCCCGCTGCCACGGGCAGGACGGCGTCCGGCTCGGTCGCGGTACCCGGAGGGCGTGCCCGCGTCGCGCGGGCCAGCCGGATCTATGTCGAGGGCCGCCACGACGCCGAACTGATCGCACAGGTGTGGGGAGCCGACCTGCGCATCGAGGGCGTGGTCGTCGAGCACCTCGGCGGCATAGACGATCTGGTGAGCATCGTGGCCGAATTTCGACCCGGTCCCGGTCGCCGGCTCGGGGTCCTCGTCGACCACCTCGTCGCGGGTTCGAAGGAGGAACGAATCGCCGAGGCGGTTCGACGGGGGCCGGGCGGCCCCGACACCCTCGTCGTCGGTCATCCCTATGTCGACATCTGGGAGGCGGTCAAGCCGCAGCGGCTCGGCCTGCCGGCCTGGCCGACCGTCCCGCGGCACCTGGAGTGGAAGCACGGTGCCTGCTCGGCGCTGGGCCTGCCGCACGCCAACCAGGCGGACATCGCCCGGGCCTGGCAGAGAATCCGCTCGAGGGTGCGCGACTGGAACGATCTGGAACCGGCACTCATTGGCCGCGTAGAAGAACTCATCGACTTCGTGACGCAACCGCCCGGGCCCTGAAAGGAGTGCCCATTCGACGCACTTTCCCGCGACCAGCGAGTGACGCGGCGGTTACATCCCGCGGAACTTAACGGCCCCAACGGGTTCCACACAGCCCTATGTCCCCAGGAGTTGAGGACTAAAGCCTCACGACCGATGGGCCACCGCCCGATAGCGTCGCTGGTGACGAAGGGAGAACATAAATGTCGACACCTACTCAGGGTCTGGGCATCGTCGTCGCGGTCGACGGCTCGCCGGCAGCAAATGCCGCCGCGTGCTGGGCGGCCCGCGAGGCGGTGATGAGAAACGTTCCATTGACCGTCGTCCACGCGGTGGCGACGCCCACCGCGACCTATCCGCCGGTCCCGTACCCCGAGTCCCTGGCGATACGGCTCGAGGACGACGGCAAGAAGGCCATCATGCACGCGGTCAAGATCGCCGAGGACGCGATGCCGGCGGACGCGAAGATCACCGTCGGCCGGGAATTGGTGTATTCCGCCCCCGCGCCGGCGCTGATCAAAATGTCCGACGAGGCGGAAATGATCGTCGTGGGCACCTCCGGGCGGGGATTGCTGGCCCGCGGCGTGCTCGGCTCGGTCAGCTCGACCGTGGTGCGGCACGCGAATTGTCCGGTCGCCGTCGTCCACGACGAAGATCAACCCGACCGGCCTGACGCACCCGTGCTCGTCGGGATCGACGGCTCGCCGATCTCCGAACGCGCGACGGAGCTCGCGTTCGACGAAGCCTCTCGTCGCGGGGTCGACCTCGTTGCCCTGCACGCCTGGAGCGACGTCACGACCGAAGTTCCGTACCTGGATTGGGCGACGGTGGAGGAGGAGGCGCAGCGCAGCCTCGCCGAGAGCCTGGCGGGCTGGCGGGAACGCTACCCGGACGTGACGGTGCATCGACGGGTCTTCCGCGACCGGCCGGCGCGACACCTCATCGAGGAGGCGGCGTCCGCCCAGCTCGTCGTCCTGGGCAGTCATGGCAGGGGAGGTCTGACGGGCATGCTGCTGGGCTCGGTGAGCAACACCGTCCTGCACTCCGTCCATATACCGGTGATCGTCGCCAGGCCCTCGCCGCCGGAAGAGGAGGAGTAGTCGCTCGGCGACTTAAACGGCGTGTAGGACGGTGCCGGTCCAGGCGCATAACGCCGCAACGTCGCGCCCGGCGCGCATGACCGTACGGTCCGGGCGCACCATCGCTGAGGTGGCGCGGCCCCGGCGCAGCCACGCGTCAAGCGCACTGCCGGGTTCGGTGGTCACGACGACGACGCCACGCCGATGGAGTAGTTCCTGCTCGGCAGCGCCGGGCTGAGAAGCGGTGATCAGCGCGAAGCCGGTGCCGATCAGGTCGTCGAGCCGTTGACCATTGGGCAGCAACGGGTTTGGGCACAGCGTGCCGGCAAGCTGGCGCGGGCGAGGCGACTTGCACACCAGCGCGGAGGCGTGTAGCGGCGGGGTGGTCGAGTCGACCACCTTGTCGCGCAGCCCCGGGATCATCCGCAGCCGGGGCAGCAGCAGGCGGCGGGCCGCATCGCCCACTCGACCGCCGCCGGTCATCGCCCACCCGACGCCCAGCGCCAGCCGGATCATGTGGCGCGTGTGCGGCTTGCGCTCGCGCTCATAGGTGTCGAGGACGTCCGCCGAGAGGGCGCCGTTGTGGACGCCCGCGATCTTCCAGGCCAGGTTGGCCGCATCCCGCATCCCCGCCCCCATTCCCTGGCCGATGAACGGGGGAGTGAGGTGTGCCGCGTCGCCGAGGATGAAGATGTTCCCGCGGCGCCAGTGGTCGGCGATCTGCGCGCGGAAGGTGTACTCGGCAACCCGCAGCAGTCGCAATTCGCTATCGGCGACGCCGGCGATCCAGGGGGCGATCAGTGGCCGCAACGCGTCCAGGGTGCCGAAGTCGTCGGCGGTTTCGCCCTCCAGCAACCGGAACTCCCACCGGTAACGGCCCGGTCCGATGCGCATGTAGGTGCCCGCGCGAACCGGGTCACACACCTGGTGCACGCCCTCCCATTGCCGGAGATCGGCGTCGCAGGCGACGTCGGCGACCAGCCAGCGCTGCTCGAATCTCAAATCCCCCATGGCCGAACCGATCTGCGCGCGCACCAGGCTGTTGGCGCCGTCACAGCCCAGCAGGTAGTCGGTGTCGATCTGTTGCACGCAGCCATCGGAGCGATCGGTGAAGGTGACGCGCACGCCGTTCTCGCCCTCGGTCAGCCAGGTGACCTCGGCGTCCCCACGTAACTGGGCGTTCGGGTACCGCTTGAGGTTCGCGCGCAGCAGCGCCTCGAATTCCGGTTGGTCGAACATGTTGGCCTGCGGGAAACCGTTCGGGCTGAGGGCGGGGTCGCGGTGAAACTCGGCAAGCACGCGGGACTGTCCGGATCGGTTGTCGACCAGCCGCAATCCCAGTGTGGGCCACGAAGTCGCGGCGAACTCGTCGGCGAAGCCGAGGCGGGCGACGATTCGGTAGATCTCGTCGTCGAGGTGCACGGCCCGTGGCTGCGGGTACACCCCCGGCCAGCGGTCGAGGATGAGGCACTCGACCCCGCGCTGCGCCAGCAGCGTGGCGGCGGTGATGCCGGTCGGTCCGGCGCCGACAATGACGACCGGGACATGCCGAATTGCGTTGGCGTTCACGCGAATCGGACCTTGGCGCGCTGGGTTCCGAGATCGATGGCGCCGTCATCGGTGGCCACCGATGCCTCCACGACGTCGCCGTCCTGCAGGTAGTCCCGGTTGCCGGCCTGGCGCGAGAAGAACATCTTCCACTTCACCGCCGGTGGCAAGAGGTTTCCGATGATCTGCATCGGTTTGGGCGGGGCGCTCAGCGCGGTGCCGACCGGGGTGCCCGTGAGAATCAGATCGCCCGGGGCGAGCTCCTGGAACTGGGTGAGCGACTGCAGCGCCTCCAACGGCCGGTACAGCATGTCGCCCTCGACGAGCGCGTTTTGCCGCTCGCGGCCGTTCACGCTCAGGCGCAGCCGCAGATCGCCGAAGCGCTTCAGTTCGTCGGCCGTCAGCAGGACCAGTTCGGGCCCGACCGGCGTGAACGTCGGGTAGGACTTGGCCTCGTAGAACTGGGTCTGCGGAAGCTGGATGTCACGCGCCGAAACATCGTTGGTGACGACGAGACCGGCGATGTAGTCGGCGAGGTTGGCGTCGGAAATCGTTGTGCCGATGGGGATTTGCCGCCCGATGACCAACCCGATCTCCACCTCGTAGTCGAGGAGCTTGACGTGTGCGGGCTTGACGATGTCGTCGAACGGGCCGTTGATCGACGCCGACGCCTTACGAAAGAACGTGAGCGGAACCGTCCCCGGGTCCATGCCCGCATCCCTGACGTGCGACGCGAAGTTGGTCATCTGCGCCACCACCCGGCACGGCCTGGTGACCGGTGAGACCAGCTTGAGGCTGTCCACGTCGACGGTGTCGGCACTGGCGGCGGCCGCCCGGATCGCGGCGTCCAATGCCGTCCGGTCGCTCAGCAGCCCGGCGGTAGTGGTGGCGACGGTGTCGATTTTTGCGGCTCCGTTGGGGGTCTTGAGCCACCAGGAGTCGGCGGTGTGCAGCACGGAAACGTTCATGAGGTAGGCACTTTCAGTAGGCCGACGAGGCGGTTGACATCGAATTCGTTACTTGCGCGCAACGCGCTGATCATCGAAACCAACTCGTGCCGAGCCGATTTCACGTCCAAGCCGAGGAAGTCCTTCGTCGCCGGCGGCCCCCACTGGGCCAGACCGGACGCGGTGAACGGCGCCCAGCCGGGCTCGACGGTGTTATCGAACAGGTCACCGTCGGCGAAATGCTCGACGAGGAAACCATCGGGATCGCGCCAGTAGTCGAAGATCTGGCTGCCCTGGATGTGCCTGCCGATGCCCCACGACCGGCGGTATCCGCGCTCCCCGAGGTATTCGCCGCCGGCGGCCAGCGCGTCGAGGTCGCTGACTTGGTATGCGGAGTGCACGTAACGGTTGGCCGGACCCAGCGCCATGGCCAGCGTGTGGTGGTCGGCTGGGGTAGAACCGCGATCGCAGCGGATGAAGCTCATGGTCGGCCCGCGCTGGCGCTGGCCCGGGAAGAACAGGAAGTCGCTGACGATCATCCCGAGGTTGTCCAGATACCAGTTCAGCGCCTCGAGGTACTTGGTCGACTGCATCACCAGGTGACCCAGCCGCTCCACCCGCGCCGGCACCCGCGGGGGCCGCTGGCCGACGTTGGTGCGCCGCACCTCGCCGCCGAAGTTGAAAGCATGGGGCCGCTGGCCCGGCAGCTCGGGCAGCTCGTGCATGCCGGCGACGACGCGGACCGGTGTGCCGCTGGGGTCGGTCAGATTGACCGCCAGGCCGCCGATGGTTTCGGGCAGCGGCCGCACGGCAGCGCCGGACTTGTCGGCCAGCCGCAGCACGTCGGCCTCATCGCCTGCCTGGAACGCCACGCCGGCGAATCGCGTCTGCGGCCCCCGGCGCAGGATCACGCACGGACCGCCCGCGCGGGTGCCGCGCAAGTGCAGTTCGTCGGGCAGGTGCCGCGCCGTCTGGAAGCCGAAGGCCTGGGCGAACGCCTCGGCGCGCGTGAGGTCGGGCTTTTCGAACTCCAGCCACGCGAGGTCGGCCACTTTGATGACCGGATTGCGGGACCGGCCGGGGTGCTCGCCCCGCAGCGCGCCCTTTTCGCTGTGCAGATCTTGGTGGGCGTTTTTCGTCAGGTTCATCGCCATCTCCAAACTAACTGACGAAATCGTCACATACGGGATGGCACTTGGTCAAGAGGTGCTGACGAAATCATCAGAAGTGAGGCATACTGCTAAAGATGAGCGCGATGCCTGAGGGCGCGGAGTCGCCCAGCCGGTTGGAACGGCGGAAACAGCGCACCCGAGCGGCGCTGATCGGTGCCGCGCAGCGGCTGATCGCCGAGGGAAAGGTCAACGTGCCCGTCCTGGAGATCACCCGGGTGGCCGACGTCGGGATGGGATCGTTCTACAACCACTTCGACAGCAAGGAGCAGTTGTTCGAGGCGGCGGTCGCCGACGTGCTCGATGCGTACGGGGCGATGCTGGACCGGCTCACCGAGTCGATCGACGACCCGGCGGAAACGTTCGCCACCAGTTTCCGAATGACCGGCCGCCTGTTTCGTAGCCGCCCGCAGGAAAGCGACATCTTGCTGGCCAACGGGCTCGCACTGTTGTCGTCCGATCGCGGCCTGGCTCCGCGGGCATTGCGCGACATCAAGGCCGGCGTCGACGCCGGGCGGTTCACGGTCGACGACCCCGAACTTGCCCTCGCCGTGGCCGGTGGCGCGCTGTTGGGGCTCGGAAAGCTGCTGCGTGACGACCCGGATCGCGACGACGCGCGGGCCGCGGACGGCATCACCGAAAGCGTACTGCGCCTGTTTGGGCTGAGCGCCGACGAGGCGCACGCGGTCTGCCAGCGGCCGCTGCCCGACGACGCGTTCGCCCAGCCCTAGCGATGCCGGGTGTCCGTGGACCACAGGGTGGCGCAGCCCGGGCATTGCAGGTTGACCCGCGTCGCCTGATTGCTCAGCAGGTACTGCCAATGCGCGCCGCAGTTGCGCCGGCTTTGGCACTCCGCACATCTGTTGCGGCCCCAACTGCAATTCGGGCACGTCAGCCAGGCGCGGCGGGATGGATCGGCCTGTGGATGAATGGGAAACGCGACGGGCACAGTTAGCCTTCCTATCGATTACAGTTAGGTTAGCCTACCCAAATTGCCGCGTCCAAAACGGTGTGAGCCAAGGCTGCCGGGTACCCCGCCCGGCGATCGGCAATCGGCCGAAGATCAGCGCGACGGCGCGGGCGCGACGGCTGACACGATGCGGGCAACCAGCTCGCCGCCGCGACTGACCTCGATCGTCTGCCCCGCCGCGACTCGGTCGAAATAGCGACCCGCGCGCTTGCGCAGCTCGTCGAGCTCGATTCGCCGACCACCGTCGGCCGCGCGGCGGGTCGTGCCGGGGTCGCCGGCCGAAACGATCCGCGCCAGCAGCCTGCCGCCGCGGACGACGTTGATGGTCTCCCCGGCCGCGACCCGGTCGAAGCACCGCCCGGCTCGCGTTCGCAGTTCGTCGAGCCCGACCCACCCGCCGGCCACCGGTGCCGCGTCGTTGACCGATCGGGCCGGGATGGGAGCCACCCTCCAGTCGCCGACGGACACGATTTGTGCCACCAGCTTGCCCCGGCGGACGACGTCGATCGTCTCGCCGGCGGCAACGCGCTCGAGATACGCGCACGCGTCGCTCCGGAGTTGGCCCAGGCCAATCACTTCGCGCATTTCGCTCCGATTCGGGGCGCTCAAGGCGTGGCGCCCGTTTCGCTCGTGCCCAGTATATGACTGTACGTGCGGTCAGTGTCAACGGCGCGCGTGCTCGGACGGCGAGCTGCTTCACGGTAACGCGAAAAGCGTTGCACACCAGTGTGATTGACGCGCCAGCGGCTTTCAGCGGGGCGGGGCCAGCATGTCCTTCCATCCGTCGTCGCCCGTTCTGGTGGAATTATCGACCGCGTACCTGACGCCGTCGGGCCCCACCAGTTCGCCGCTCTGGGGGCTGTAAACGGCCGCGGGCGGTCCGTTCGGGGTGTAGACGCAGGGGTTCGGCTGTTGCCCATTGCACTGGACCGTCCCCGATCCCGGCCGCTGCAGCACATCGCTGACGGGGGGCGGCGTGCCCGCGACCCGGTCGGAGGGCGCCGGGTTGAGCCCATTGTCGACCGACGGCGCGGGCATCACCTGCCCCGGTTTCACCGGTTGGTCGCAGCGCGCCGCCGGCGCCGGACAGGTCAGGATCTGGTTGGGGTCGCCGTACCACGGGTTGGTGCCCGACGGAACGTACGGATTGGGGTCGCGGCACTCCCGCGGCGTCGCGGCGCGTTTACCGGGGACGTCGACACAGGGCAGGTTGCGCGCCCCGCGCACGGCGTTGGCCGGAGCGTCCTGCGGGATCCTGCAATACGTCCCGGACGGCATGGGCGCCAGGCTGGTGTCGGCCGGAGAACGCCACTCGGGCGCCGGGAGGAACCCGGTCAGACACGGCGGGGGCTGATTGATCGTCAGCGAGGTGCCGAGCGCCGCGTAGCCCGGGAAAGGCGTCGTCACCGTTTGGCCTTCCGCGGCGCCCTGCGGATAGGCGACCAGCAATTGCTCGACGCCCTTGTGGTAGCGCTTCAGCAGGTCCAGCACGATCTCGAGATTCGCCAGTGTCTGCGGCAGCGATTCGCGGACATCGCCGAACACCGCGTTGACCTGATCGGCGGTCGGCGCCGCCTGCGTCAGGATGCTTTGCACGTGCCGGTCGTTGCCCGCGCTCTGCGCGGCCAGGATGTCCAGGTTGTGTGACCAGCGCTCAATCGAGTCACTCGAGTCGACCTGGCTGTCGATGATCGGACCGGAGTTCTGGATGACGTCGTTGACATCTTGGATGTTGGTCTTGAAATCGCCGGCGATCGCCTGCGTCGCATCGACCAGTCGTTGCAGTGCGGGCCCCAATCCGCCTACGGCTTGGGCTGTTTCGTCAAGCAGCGAGGCGATCTTGTCCTTGGGCAGCGCGGCCAACCCGCGGTTGGCGGCATCCAGCGCCGGCCCGATATCGGTGGGCACGGTGCCCTTGGTGATCGTCTGTCCCGGCAAGAAGTATTTGCCCGGGTTGCCGGGCGACACCAGGTCCAGGTACTGCTCGCCGACCGCCGACACCGAATGCACGTTCGCCGTCGCGTCAATCGGGATCTTGAAGCGGTCGGCGATGCGCATGATCACCCGCGCGCCCGTCTCGGTCGGCTCGACGGCGGTGACCGTGCCGATGGTTTCACCGCGATAAGCCACGTTGGCCGTCTCGTACAGACCGCCCGCCGCGGGCAGGTCCGCGTTGAGCGTGTACTGGCCGATCCCTGCCGCGGTGGGAATCTGCAGGTAGTACCCGCCCAGCGCGACCGCGGTGATCAAGCTCAGGATGCCAAACAGGATCAGCTGGCGCTTGACGAAGGGGGTCAGCATTGCCTGTCCGCCCTTTCCACCAGCGGCCCGCCCGGGGCGTCGTTCGGGTTCGGCGTGTAACGGACGTCGGGGATCATCGTCTCGGGGTCGCGCCCCCACGATTGCTCGAGCGCGCGCAGCGCTCCGGAGAATCCCGTCCCGGTGAGGACCGCGTTGTCGACGGAGCTGAGGGTCAGGTCCAGCGTCAGCGACAGGTTGAAGTAGTCGCCGCGAAACGCCTTCGGCACGGCGTCGATGTCGAACGGCCGGACGAGGATCAGCTTGAGCGCGCGGATCAGATACTGCGAGGCACGGCCGAGTTCGCGCAACGGGCACTGCAGCGACACCAGGTCCCGGTGCAGGTCGCCGCGCGAGGCGGACAGGTATTGGTCCGCGACCTGGCTGAGCCGTCCCGTCGCGTCAACCGCGTCGATCAGGAGGTTCTGCTTGTCGGCGAAATGCTTGAGCAGTGGCGGGAATTCGGTGAGGACTCGATCGAGGACGTCCGAGCGGGGACCCACGTACGCCAACAGCCGGTTGGTGGAATCGATGGCTCGGGTGATGTCATCGCGTTGCTCGTCGAGTCGGGCGGTGAAGGTGTCCAGCTTGCCGAGGAAGGCACGGATCTGGTCGGCCCGCCCGTTCACGATGTTGTAGACCTCGTTCTGCAGCGTTTCGAGGTTGGGGATGCCGCCCCCGCGCAAGATCATGGCGAGACTGGCCAGCGTCTGCTCGGTCGTGGGATAAGCGGACGCGTTTTTCAGCGGGATGGTGTCGCCCTGCTTGAGCAGCTCCGGGGACGGGTTGGGCGGCGCGGCCAGCTCGATGTGCTGAGAACCCAGGAGGCTCGTCTGCCCGATCTTGGCGGTCGCGTTCCTGGGCAGCTTGACGCCCTTGTCCAGGCGCAGTGTCAGCGTCGCGACCCAATTTTTCAGACTGATCGCGCGCACCGTGCCGACGAACACATCGGCCACCCGCACCCGGCTGTTGTCGTTGAGGGCCAGCGTGTCTGGCATCTGCACGTAGATCGTGTAGGAGCCGGGCCCGCTGCCCGGGCCGCCCGGCATCGGCACATTGGCGATTCCGTGCCACTTCGCGCACGACGTCAGCGCCACGGCGGCCGCCAGCAGAGCCAACCCCTTCCGGGCCCGAATAGCCAAGGCGCGCCTCATGATCCGGCTCCCGTCGAGGCGGCCGCCTGCGCTGGCGTCGGTGCGACGGGTCCGGGGACCACACCCGGCCCGGGTGGCGGCGGCGGGATGGGGACCTGCGGGGCCCGCACGCCGATGGGTGGCAACACGGGGTACTCGTCGTACGCGTTCGGCGGTCCCGGTGGTGTCTGCAGCCCCGGCGGCGGGGGTGCGGCGTCCGGGCCGCCCATCAGTTCGGCCAGTGAGTCGGCGGTCAGCAGGCCGCTAGTGATCGGCCCCACCTGGGTGCCCTGCATGCCCGGCGCGACGACCCAGCCCGGCTGGGTGTTGCGGTGCGACAACGGGGTGTCGGGCACCCAGATCCCTGGGACCGTGGTGTCCTTGTACCCGTTCGGCGGCTGCAGCCGGGGCTCGGAGTAGGCGACCTCCTTGGGCAGCGTCTCCGCGGTGCTGAACAGGTTCAGCCCGAACGGCAGGTAGTTGAACTTGATCGCGTCCAGGATGGGGCCCAGGTATTCCGCGCACAGTTCGGCGGACTCTTGATACCCCAGCCGGCTGCCGGCCTGGATCGAGCTGCAGATGAACTGCATCGGGTTGGAGAAGGTGATCGCGGGAATGGCGACGACCGAGCCGTGCGACGGGTGATAGATCTGGTTGATGTTCGCCGCGGCGGTGGGCACCACGTGCAGCGCGGTTTCCAGGCCGTTCAGCGGATCCGGTTGCAGGATCGTGTTGGTCAGATCGGCCAGGTTGTTGACGTCCTGAGTCAGCACCCCGCGGTTCTGCTGGA
>NZ_DATJPU010000260.1:0-23637 GCF_035506235.1 Mycobacterium sp. | reverse complement strand
CAAGGCCCACGTCTCCAAGCCGGTCGTCGGTTACGTCGCGGGATTCACCGCCCCGGAGGGCAAGACGATGGGCCACGCGGGCGCGATCGTGTCCGGCTCGTCGGGCACCGCGGCCGCCAAGAAGGAGGCCCTGGAGGCGGCTGGCGTCAGGGTGGGCAAGACCCCGTCGGAGACGGCCGCGCTGGCCCGGGAGATCCTGGGCAGCCTGTAAGTGACCTTCGACCCGCGCACGCCCGTCGTCGTCGGTGTCGGTCAGGCCGCCGAGCGCATCGACGACCCCGGTTACCGGGCGATGTCACCCGTGGAGTTGGCCGCCGCCGCCGCCTCGGCCGCCGTGGCCGACTGCGGGGCCGACGCCGCGTCGGTGGCCGCGGCCGTCGACATCGTGGCCGGCGTCAGGCAGTTCGAGATCTCCGGGCCCGTCGCCTCCGCTGTGCTGGGGCGGTCGAACAACTACCCGCGCTCGGTGGCCGAGCGGATCGGGGCCGAGCCCGCTCGCGCGATCCTCGAGATCGTGGGGGGCCAGGGGCCCCAGCATTTGATCAGCGAGCTGGCCGCGGAGATCGCGGCCGGTGGGTCGCAGGTGGCCCTGGTCTTCGGGTCCGACGCGACCTCGACGCTGCGGCACTTCGCCCGCGCCGAGCAAAGGCCGGACTTCACCGAGACCGTCGACGGTGACCTGGACGACCGCGGCCACGGCATCGAGAAACTCATCTCGCGCTACACGGTTGTCCACGGCCTTACCAGCGCCCCGATCCAATACGGGTTGCTGGAAAATGCCCGGCGGGCCGGGACGGGGCTTGGGCCCGCGGAGTATCGGCGGCAGATGGGTGAGCTCTTCGCGCCCTTTACCAAGGTCGCTGCCAGCAATCCGTTCGCCGCCGCGCCGGTGGAGCGCACCGTCGACGAACTGGTCACCGTGACCGAGGCCAACCGGATGATTGCGGAGCCCTACCCGCGGCTGATGGTGGCGCGCGACCAGGTCAACCAGGGTGCGGCCGCGCTGCTGATGTCGGTCGAGGCCGCGCGGCGCCTGGGGGTGCCCGAGGAGAACTGGGTGTACCTGCACGGGCACGCCGACCTGGAAGAGCAGCCGCTGCTGGAGCGCCCGGACCTCGGGCACGCCCCGTCGGCCGTCATGGCGGTGCGCGAGGCGCTGGGCATGGCCGGCATCGGCGTCGACGACGTCGCCACCTTCGACCTCTATAGCTGCTTTCCGGTGCCGGTGTTCAACATCTGCGACGGCATGGGCATCGCGCCCGACGACCCGCGCGGGCTCACCCTGACCGGCGGGCTACCGTTCTTCGGCGGTGCCGGCAACAACTACTCGATGCACGCCGTTGCCGAGACGATCACCCAGATGCGAAACCTGCCAGGGCAATTCGGCCTCGTCGGCGCCAACGGCGGCATCCTGAGCAAGTACTCGGTCGGGGTTTACTCCACAGCACCCGTCGAATGGACGCCCGACCGCAGCGCGCAGCTGCAAGCGCAGGTCGCCGGCTGGCCGACGCAGGCGGTGACCGAAACCGCCGACGGCGCCGGCACCGTCGAGACATACACGGTCCGGCGCGACGACGGACGCCCGACCGGCATCGTCATCGGCCGGCTCGACGACGGCAGCCGGTTCCTGTCGACCACCGAGGACGAGGAACTGATCGCGCTGCTGATCGACGGCGATCCGCTCGGGCAAGCGGTCCGCGTGCGCTCCTTCGACTACGGCAATCGCTGCTACTAACAGCGGTGTTCGCCGGGCCCCGCCCGGCCACCAGACGCGTAAGCTGCCGCCGCACGGCGTGTCGCGGGGCTTCCGCGTCTCCTCGCGCTAAACGAGGGCGGCCAGCTTGCCGGCCAGCCGCTCCACGTAGGCGGCGACCTCGTCGTCGGGGCGGTCCGGCAGGCCGAACAGCACCTCGGTCACGCCGAGCTCGGCCCAGCGCGCCAGCTTCTCGGGAATCGGCTTGAAGTCCAGCGCGACGATCTGCGGGGCTCCGGCCCGGCCGGCCGCGGCCCAGGTGTCCTGCAGCAACTTGACCGGCTCGTCGATGTCGAGGTCGCGCGGGGTGGTGATCCAGCCGTCGGCGCTGCGGGCGATCCACTTGAAGTTCTTCTCGTTGCCCGCCGCGCCGACCAGCACCGGGACGTGTGACTGCACCGGTTTGGGCCAGGCCCAGCTGGGCCCGAACTTGACGAACTCGCCGTCGTAGGCGCCTTCTTCCTCCGTCCACAAAACCCGCATCGCCTCGATGTACTCGCGCAACATCGTGCGGCGCCGCCCGGGCGGCACCCCGTGGTCGGCCAGCTCGTCGGTGTTCCACCCGAAGCCGACGCCGAGGCTTACCCGGCCCCCCGAGAGGTGGTCAAGGGTGGCAATGCTTTTCGCCAACGTGATCGGGTCGTGCTCGACGGGCAGGGCTACCGCCGTCGACAGGCGCACCCGGGAGGTGACGGCGCACGCGGCGCCCAGACTTACCCACGGGTCCAGCGTGCGCATGTAGCGGTCGTCCGGCAGCGATGCGTCGCCGGTCGTGGGGTGCGCCGCCTCGCGCTTGACCGGGATATGGGTGTGTTCCGGCACGTAGAACGTCTGAAAGCCGTGGTCGTCGGCGAGCTTGGCCGCTGCCGCCGGGGAGATGCCACGATCGCTGGTGAAAAGCACAAGGCCGTAATCCATGCACAGGATTAGAACGTGTTCTACCTGCGCTCGGCAAGCGGCGCGGGTCGGCGCTGGTCGCACCCACAGACCGGTCGCTCCCGCACACCCGCCCCAAGGTGCGCTAGCGTGGTTGGTCGATCGCGCCGCAACGCAACATGGGGAAGGTGTTCGTCGAAGTGGTGCGCCTGGAAGCACAGCGTCGCACTGCAATGTGGCGCCGCTAAGAAGCAACAGGAGGAGTCATGACCTACTCGCCCGGTAGTCCCGGATATCAACCCGCGCAGCCCGGCGGCTCCTACGCAGGCGCCACACCGTCCTTCGTCAAGACCGACGACGGCGAAAGCAAGCTTCCGCTGGCCTTGAACGTCGCCGTGGTGGTACTCGGCCTCGCGGTCTACCTGCTGAATTTCGGGCCGACCTTCGTCATCGGCGCCGACCTCGGCCCCGGCGGCGGACGCGCCGGTGACGCCGGTACCGCGGTCATCGTCGCGGTGCTGGCCGCCCTCCTGGCGGCAGTCAGCTTGCTGCCCAAGGCCAAAAGCTACGTGGCGATCGTCGCGGTGGTCGCGGTGCTGGGCGCGCTGATGGCCATCACCGAGACCGTCAACACGCCCGCCGGATTCGGCATCGGCTGGGCGATGTGGCCGTTGGTGGGCTGCAGCGTTCTCCAGGCCTTCGCCGCCATCGGCGCGTTGCTGCTCGACTCCGGCGTCATCACCGCCCCCAGCCGGCGGCCCAAGTACGACCCGTACGCGCAGTATGGCCAGTACGGGCAATACGGCCAGTACGGGCAGTACGGACAGCAGCCTTCGTATTACGGTCAGCCGGGTGCCCCGCAGCACGCGGGACACCAGTCCCACAACCCGCAGGAGACGCCGCAGCCTTCCTCGTATGGCTCCCAGTACGGGGGTTATCGGCAGAGCCAGGCCCCTACCCAGGCTTCGATCCCGACGTCGACCGGCGGATTCGGCGCTCAGCCGCAGGCGGGCGCGCAGCAGCACGGCCCGTCGACGCCGCCCACCGGCTTCCCCAGCTTCAGCCCGCCGCCCCCCTCGGCCGCAAGTGGCGCCGAGTCCCAGGCCGGTTCGGGTTCGGTCGACCACCCCAGCAACACCGGGGGCCAGCCGGCCCACGGCCAGGAGCAGCAGCAGTCGCCGTCATCACCGTCTGGGCCGGCGCCCGCCTGACCCCGCGCCCTCGCGCGTAGTCGGGCACGTGCGCCGAGAGTGAAAAGGGTGTCAGAAAGCGAGGACAACCGGGCGGCCGGCGCTCGCCAGGCGCGCGACCTTGTCCGGGTGGCGTTCGGCCCGGCCGTGGTGGCACTGGGCATCATCGCGGCGGTCACGCTGCTGCAGTTGCTGATCGCCAACAGCGACATGACCGGCGCGTTGGGGGCTATCGCCAGCATGTGGCTGGCGGTGCACCAGGTGCCGATCTCGATCGGTGGGCGCGAGTTGGGGGCGCTGCCGCTGCTGCCGGTCCTGTTGATGGTCTGGGGCACAGCGCGCAGCAGCGCCCGGGCCACGTCTCCGCAGTCGTCGTGGCTGGTGGTCCGCTGGGTGATCGCATCGGCGCTGGGCGGCCCCCTGTTGATGGCGGCGATCGCGCTGGCGGTGATCCACGACGCGTCGTCGGTGATCACCGAGCTGCAGACGCCCAGCGCCCTGCGCGCGTTCGCGAGCGTTCTGGTGGTGCACGCCATCGGCGCCGGGATCGGCGTGTGGTCCCGGGTGGGGCGGCGCGCGCTGGCGGCGTCCGCGCTGCCCAATTGGCTCGGTGATTCGCTGCGCGCCGCGGCGGCCGGTGTGCTGGCGCTGGTCGGGCTCTCCGGCCTGGTGACCGCAGGGTCGCTGATCGTGCACTGGGCGACGATGCAGGAGCTCTACGGGATCACCGATTCGATATTCGGCCAGTTCAGCCTCACCGTGCTGTCCGTGTTGTACGCGCCCAACGTCATCGTCGGCACGTCGGCGGTCGCCGTTGGATCCAGTGCCCACCTGGGCTTCGCGACGTTCAGCCCGTTCACCGTGTTCGGCGGCGACATCCCGGCGCTGCCGATCCTGGCCGCGCTCCCGACGCCGCCGCTGGGGCCGGTATGGGTCGCGCTGCTCATCGTCGGCGCGTCGTCCGGTGTTGCGGTGGGGCAGCAATGCGCGCGGCGCGCGCTGCCGCCGCTTCCGGCGATGGCCAAACTGCTGGTCGCATCCGTCGTCGGTGCGCTGGCGATGTGCTTGCTCGCCTACGGCGGTAGCGGTCGGCTCGGCAATTTCGGCTACGTCGGCGTCGACCAGGGGACCTTGCTGGGAGGGGTGTTCTTCTGGTTCGCGGTCGTCGGCGGAATCACGGTGGTGATGGCCGGCGGGATCCGGCCCGTCCGGCTCAGAAGGCTCAGGCGGCCCAAGGCCGACGTTGATGAGCCGGCGGACTTTGCGGGGCTATTCGAAGAGCCGGACGGCGCGCCGCACGAGGAGCCGGCCGGCGACGACGCCGCGGAGGACGCTGTGGCCCCCGAAGACGTCGCCGACGACGAGAAGCCGCTGCCCGAGTGAAGGACCCTGCGCTGAGCGCGGCGACACGCCGGGTGATAAGGCGCAGGACGCAGAATCGACGCGCCGACTCCTCCCAGTAGGCTCGCCGTTGTGCAGCCACCGCTTCACGTGCCCCCCAGTGCGCCGGCGCGGGTGGTGGTGCTGGCCTCGGGCACCGGTTCGCTGCTGGCCGCACTGATCGACGCCGCCGCCGGTGACTACCCGGCCCGCGTGGTCGCCGTCGGCGCCGATCGCGACTGCCCGGCCATCGACATCGCCGCGGCGGCGTCGGTGCCCACCTTCACCGCCCGGCTGGCAGACCACCCCGACCGCGGCGCCTGGGACGCGGCCATCACCGAGGCCACCGCGGCGCACGCGCCCGATCTGGTGGTGTCGGCCGGCTTTATGAAAATCCTTGGGCCGCAATTTCTCTCACGCTTCGACGGGCGGATCGTCAACACCCATCCCGCGCTGCTGCCCGCGTTCCCCGGCGCGCACGGGGTGGCCGACGCGTTGGCCTACGGCGTCAAGGTCACGGGCTGTACGGTGCACCTGGTAGATGCCGGCACGGACACCGGGCCGATCCTGGCGCAGCGGTCCGTCCCCGTGCTGGACGACGACAGCGAAGAGAGCCTGCATGAACGCATCAAAGTCACCGAACGGCAGCTGCTGGTGGACGTGGTGGCCGCGATCGCGACCCGCGGCATGACCCTGGTAGGACGAAAGGCGACCCTGGGATGAGCGCAGCATGAGCACCGACGAGGCAAGGAGGCCGATCCGCCGCGCGTTGATCAGCGTGTACGACAAGACCGGGCTGGTCGAACTGGCCCGGGGGCTCGCGGCTGCCGGCGTGGAGATCGTCTCGACGGGCTCGACGGCGAAGACCATTGCCGACAAAGGGATTCCGGTCACCCGCGTCGAGGAACTGACCGGCTTCCCCGAGGTGCTCGACGGCCGGGTCAAGACGCTGCACCCGCGGGTGCACGCCGGGCTGCTGGCCGATCTGCGCAAACCCGAGCACCAAGCGGCGCTCGAGCAGCTCGGAATCGCGGCGTTCGAACTGGTCGTGGTCAACCTGTATCCGTTCAGCGAGACCGTCGGCTCCGGCGCGGGCATCGACGAGTGCGTCGAACAGATCGACATCGGCGGACCGTCGATGGTCCGGGCCGCCGCGAAGAACCACCCCAGCGTGGCGGTCGTCACCGACCCGCTCGGCTATGACGGAGTGCTCGCCGCGGTGCGCCACGGCGGATTCACCCTCGCCGAGCGCAAAAGGCTGGCGTCGCTGGCGTTTCAGCACACGGCGGACTACGACATCGCGGTCGCCGGCTGGATGGAGTCGACGCTAGCCCCCGAGCATCCGCCCACGGCGTTCCCGCAGTGGTTCGCCGGCAGCTGGCGGCGCTCGGCGATGCTGCGCTACGGCGAGAACCCACACCAGCAGGCGGCGCTCTACAGCGACCCCGGCGCGTGGCCGGGCCTGGCGCAGGCGGAGCAGCTGCACGGAAAAGAGATGTCCTACAACAACTTCACCGACGCCGACGCGGCCTGGCGGGCCGCCTTCGACCATGAAGAGATCTGCGTGGCGATCATCAAGCACGCCAACCCCTGTGGGATCGCGATCTCGTCGGTCTCGGTCGCCGACGCGCACCGCAAGGCCCACGAGTGCGATCCGCTGAGCGCCTTCGGCGGGGTGATCGCGGCCAACACCGAGGTCAGTGTCGAGATGGCGGATTACGTGAGCACCATCTTCACCGAGGTGATCGTCGCACCCGCCTACGCGCCGGGCGCCGTCGACGCGTTGACGCGCAAGAAGAACATCCGCGTGCTGGTGGCCTCCGAGCCGCTGGCCGGCGGCACCGAGCTGCGCCCGGTCAGCGGGGGGCTGCTGGTGCAACAGCGCGACGAGCTCGACGCGCACGGTGACAACCCCGCGAACTGGACCCTGGCGACCGGGTCGCCGGCGGACCCGAACACCTTGGCCGACCTGGTCTTTGCGTGGCGCGCCTGCCGCGCGGTCAAGTCGAACGCGATCGTGATCGCGGCCGACGGCGCGACCATCGGCGTCGGCATGGGTCAGGTCAACCGGGTCGACGCCGCCCGGCTGGCCGTTGAAAGAGGGAATGCACGCGGGGGCGACCGGGTCCGCGGCGCCGTCGCGGCCTCCGATGCGTTCTTCCCGTTCCCCGACGGGCTCGAGACGCTGACCGCCGCCGGGGTGAAGGCGGTGGTGCATCCGGGCGGATCGGTGCGCGACGACGAGGTGACCGCTGCGGCGGCCGGCGCCGGCGTGACCGTGTATCTCACCGGCGCCCGCCACTTCGCTCACTGAACGTTCGGCGCGTGGGGCGTGCAGGCAGCGCGTAGCGTGGAGTGGTGCCATCACCGAGCAGCCTCCCCCGCACGGTCGGCGAACTGCATGCCGCCGGTCATCGTGAACGGGGAGTCAAACAGGAAATCAGGGAAAACCTGCTGACCGCGCTGGCCGAGGGAGACGAGGTCTGGCCGGGCATCCTGGGTTTCGACGACACCGTGCTGCCCCAGCTGGAGCGGGCCCTGATCGCCGGCCACGACTTCGTGCTGCTGGGCGAGCGCGGCCAGGGCAAGACCCGGCTGCTGCGAGCGCTGGTCGGGCTGCTCGACGAGTGGACGCCCGTGATCGACGGGGCCGAACTGGGTGAGCATCCGTACCGGCCGATCACGCCGGAGTCGATCCGGCGGGCCGCCACGCTGGGCGACGACCTGCCGGTGTCGTGGAAGCACCGCAGCGAGCGCTACACCGAGAAGCTGGCCACCCCCGACACCAGCGTCGCCGACCTGGTCGGTGACATCGACCCGATCAAGGTCGCCGAGGGCCGCAGCCTCGGTGATCCGGAGACGATCGCCTACGGGCTGATCCCGCGCGCGCACCGCGGCATTGTCGCGGTCAACGAGCTGCCCGACCTCGCCGAGCGCATCCAGGTTTCGATGCTCAACGTCATGGAGGAGCGCGACATCCAGGTCCGCGGTTACACGCTGCGCCTGCCGCTGGACGTGTTGGTGGTGGCCAGCGCCAACCCCGAGGACTACACCAACCGGGGCCGCATCATCACGCCGCTCAAGGACCGGTTCGGCGCGGAGATCCGCACCCACTACCCGCTGGAGCTCGAGGCTGAGGTGGGCGTGATCGTGCAGGAAGCCCACCTGAGCGCCCAGGTGCCCGACTACCTCATGCAGGTGATCGCGCGGTTCGCCCGCTACCTGCGGGAGTCCAACTCGGTCGATCAGCGATCCGGAGTGTCGGCGCGATTCGCGATCGCGGCGGCCGAGACCGTCGCCGCCGCCGCCCGGCACCGCGGCGCGGTGCTCGGGGAGACGGACCCGGTGGCCCGGGTGGTCGACCTGGACACGGTGATCGACGTCCTGCGCGGCAAGCTGGAATTCGAGTCCGGCGAGGAGGGCCGCGAACAGGCGGTGCTGGAGCACCTGCTGCGGCGCGCGACGGCCGACACCGCCGCCAGGGTCCTCGGGGGAATCGACGTCGGCTCGCTGGTGTCCGCGGTCGAGGGCGGTTCGGCGGTGACGACGGGCGAGCGGGTGTCGGCCAAGGACGTGCTGGCCGCGGTTCCGGGCCTGCCCGTCGTGGAAAGGATCGCGGCCAAGCTGCACGCCGAATCCGAAGGCGAGCGCGCCGCGGCACTGGAACTGGCGCTGGAGGCGTTGTATCTGGCCAAGCGGATCGACAAAGTGTCCGGGGAAGGCCAAACCGTCTATGGCTAAGCCTGTTTCGAAAGGGCACTCCTCGCGTTACTCGGCGTACACCGGCGGGCCCGACCCGCTGGCGCCGCCGGTGGATCTGCGTGAGGCGCTAGAACAGATCGGTCAGGATGTGATGGCCGGCACCTCCCCGCGACGCGCGCTGTCCGAGTTGCTGCGCCGCGGCACCAAGAACATGCCCGGCGCCGACCGGCTGGCGGCCGAGGCGAACCGGCGGCGGCGGGACTTGTTGCGCCGCAACAACTTGGACGGCACCCTGCAAGAGATCAAGAAGCTGCTCGACGAGGCCGTACTGGCCGAGCGCAAGGAGTTGGCCCGCGCGCTGGATGACGACGCCCGCTTCGGCGAGCTGCAGCTGGACGCGCTTCCGGCGTCGCCGGCCAAGGCCGTGCAGGAGCTGTCAGACTACAACTGGCGCAGCGCGGAGGCGCGCCAAAAGTACGAGCAGATCAGGGATTTGCTCGGCCGCGAGATGCTGGACCAACGCTTCGCCGGCATGAAGCAGGCGCTGGAGGGCGCCACCGACGAGGATCGCCAGCGCGTCAACGAGATGCTGGACGACCTCAATGAGCTGCTGGACAAGCACGCCCGCGGGCAGGACTCGCAGCAGGACTTCGAAGAGTTCATGGCCAAGCACGGCGAGTTCTTCCCGGAGAACCCGCGCAATGTGGAGGAGTTGCTGGACTCGCTGGCAAAGCGCGCCGCCGCGGCGCAACGCTTCCGCAACAGCCTGAGCCCCGATCAGCGCGCCGAGCTGGACGCGCTGGCGCAGCAGGCATTCGGGTCTCCGGCGTTGATGGAGGCGTTGGGGCGGCTCGATGCGCACCTGCAGGCCGCTCGGCCGGGCGAGGACTGGACCGGGTCCGAGCAGTTCTCCGGGGACAACCCGTTCGGCATGGGCGAAGGCACCCAGGCGATTTCCGACATCGCCGAACTGGAGCAGCTGGCCGAGCAGCTGTCGCAGAGCTATCCGGGCGCCACCATGGACGACGTCGATCTCGACGCGCTGGCACGCCAACTCGGCGACCAGGCGGCCATCGATGCCCGCACCCTCGCCGAACTGGAACGGGCGCTGGTCAATCAAGGCTTCCTGGACCGCGGTTCCGACGGCCAGTGGCGGCTTTCGCCGAAAGCGATGCGCCGGCTCGGCGAGACGGCGTTGCGCGATGTGGTGCAACAGCTTTCCGGACGCCGCGGCGAGCGCGACCATCGGCGCGCGGGGGCCGCGGGTGAGCTGACCGGCGCGACCCGGCCCTGGCAATTCGGTGACACCGAGCCGTGGAACATTTCCCGCACGCTGACCAACGCGGTGCTGCGGCAGGCGGGCACGACGACTATCGGCGGGCCGATCCGGATCAGCGTCGACGACGTCGAGGTCTCCGAAACCGAGACACGCACCCAGGCCGCCGTGGCGCTGCTGGTGGACACCTCGTTTTCCATGGTGATGGAGAATCGCTGGCTGCCGATGAAGCAGACGGCGCTCGCGCTTAACCATCTGGTGTGCACGCGATTTCGTTCGGATGCCCTGCAGATCATCGCCTTCGGCCGTTACGCCCGCACGGTGACGGCGGCCGAGCTGACCGGCCTGGAGGGGGTCTACGAGCAGGGCACCAACCTGCATCACGCGCTGGCGCTCGCGGGTCGCCACCTGCGCCGGCACCCCAACGCGCAGCCCGTCGTCCTGGTCGTGACCGACGGCGAGCCGACCGCTCACCTGGAGGACTTCGACGGGGACGGCTCCGCGGTGTTTTTCGACTACCCGCCGCACCCGCGGACCATCGCGCACACCGTGCGCGGATTCGACGACATGGCAAGGCTCGGCGCGCAGGTGACGATCTTCCGGCTGGGCAACGATCCCGGCCTGGCCCGGTTTATCGACCAGGTGGCCCGGCGCGTCGAGGGGCGAGTCGTGGTGCCCGATGTCGACGGCCTGGGCGCCGCGGTGGTCGGCGACTACCTGCGGTCTCGGCGCCGTCGCTAGCCGTCTTCGACCAACGGGGATAGGTGCTTTCTCGACCGGGTACACCGACCGAGAAGGAGGATACGTATGAGCAAGGTTCCAACGATCGAACTCAACGACGGGGTGAGCATCCCGCAGCTTGGTTTCGGCGTGTTCCAGATCAAGCCCGACGAGACCGCGGCGGCCGTCAAGCGCGCCCTCGACATAGGCTACCGGCACATCGACACCGCGGAGATGTATGGCAACGAGAAGGAAGTCGCCCAGGGCATCCGGGATGCCGGTCTCGACCGCGCCGAGGTGTTCGTTACCAGCAAGCTGAACAACGGCTTTCACAAGCCGGACGATGCGCGCCGCGCGTTCGACAAGACGCTGGAGGCGTTGAATTCCGATTACGTCGACCTGTTCCTCATTCACTGGCCGCTGGCCACGCTCTATGGGGGCGACTTCGTGTCCACCTGGAAGGTGCTCGAGGAGTTCGCAAAGGATGGTCGGGCCCGCAGCATCGGTGTTTCGAACTTCCAGACCGCACACTTGGATCGGCTCGCCGCGGAGACTGTCACCGTCCCGTCGGTCAACCAGATCGAGGTGCATCCGTACTTCACCAACGAGCAGGTCCGCGCGTACGGCCGCGAGCACGGCATCGTCACCGAGGCGTGGTCGCCGATCGCCCAGGGCAAGGTGCTCGGCGATCCGGTGATCACCCGCATCGCCGACGCGAGCGGCAAGTCGCCGGCGCAGGTGGTGCTGCGCTGGCACATCCAGCGCGGCGACGTCGTCTTTCCCAAATCGGTGACGCCGGAACGGATTCAAGCCAACTTCGAGCTGTTCGACTTCGAATTGGGCGACTCCGAGATGGACGCGATCACGGCGCTGGACAAGGGCGAAGCGGGCAGGCGGGGCCCCAACCCCGACCAGTTCGACTACATACCGGGCTAGCTGTACCCAGTGGAACGCTTGCGGCGCAACGCTTCCGGCCGCAAGACGCCGGTCATCCGCGGGGCCGGCGGGCCCTGCGCTTGATCCCCACACCGCCCCACAGCGAGAAGCCGTGGATGTTCACCTTCGGCGCGCCCGGCGTCCCCTGGCCGAGCACGCTGTGGTCGAAGCCGCCCATCACGCCGTGCCCGTGGATCTCGACGTTGACTTCGGGCGGCAGCAGGATGTTTTGCACGCCCATGATCGAGATCGCGTGGATGTCGACCTCGGTGGAGGTGAAGTCGGCGTAGCGCAGATCCACTACGCCGCTGCCCCAGAGGGTGAAGGTGGTCAGCTTCTTCGGTACGTTCCAGCGGCCGCGCCGCTCGAACCCGCTCAGCAGCGCCAGCAGCAACATCGATGGCGCGGGATTGGGTTTGCCGCCCCTGCGCGGGCTCAAGATCGCACCCGGCAGGTCGGCCCTGAGCTGGTCAAGCTCCTCGTACGTGGTCGCCGCGTAAGCCCGCGTCAGGCGGTCCTCGTAGTCCTTCAGCTGCAGCCGGCCCTGCTCCGCGGCGTATGTGAGCAACTGCGCGACCTGGATGCGATCCGTATCGGCCGCGCGCGACGCTTCGTCACGCGTGTCCTGGGTGTCGCGGGTGTCGCGCTGCGCGGAGTTGCTCATCATCCACGAGCGTACGACGTAGAAGTTTTGCTGCAAGAGGGTTGGCTAAACTGCAATGTTCTTCCCCGGGTCTGGCCCTGACCCGGGCGCGTTTTTGCCGCTCGCGCGGCCCGCTAGACGTTGGCCCAATTGGGCCGGCGCTTCTGCAGGAATGCCAGCATGCCTTCGCGAGCCTCGTCGGAGACGAACAGCCGGGCCGATTGCTCGGTGAGCCGTTCGGCGTCGCGGTCGAACCCCTCCAGCACGGCGGCGGTGGTCAGCGCCTTGGACGCCGCAAGGCCCTGGGGCGAACCGCGGCTCACGTCGGCGACCAACTTCTCCACCGCGGCGTCGACGTCGTCGGCCGCGATCGTGACGAGCCCGATTTCCGAGGCTACCTCCGCATCGAAGGTCTCGCCCGTCAGGTAATAGCGCGCCGCGGCCCGCGCCGACATCTTCGGCAACAGCGTCAGCGAGATGATCGACGGGGCGACGCCGATCCGGGCTTCGGTCAGCGCGAAGGTGCTGCGCGGGCCGGCGACCGCGATGTCGCAGGCGCCGACCAACCCGAAGCCGCCGGCCCGGACATGCCCGTCGACCGCGGCGATCACCGGCAGCGGGCAGGAGACGATCGCGCGCAACAGCGCCGTCATCTCCCGGGCCCGGGCCACCGCCATGTCGTATGCCGATGGTGGCGACCCGCCACGCGGGTCGCCACCGCCGGCCTCACCGAGGTCCGCCCCGGCGCAGAAGGTGCCACCCGCGTGGCCGAGCACCACCGCCCGCACCGCCGGATCCGACTCGGCGTCACGCAGCCCCTGGTGCAACTGGTTGACCAGGGCGGTGGAAAGGGCGTTGCGGTTATGCGGAGAGTTCAGCGTCAGCCGCGCGAAGGGACCGCCGGCATCGGACGGCCCGGCATATTCGACGAGACGATTTTCCATCAGTGAGGCTTCAGTAGCTTCGAGGCAGGCCCAGCGAAGTCTGCGCCACGAAGTTGAGGACCATCTCCCGACTGATCGGGGCGATCCGCCCCAGCCGGGCCGAGGCGAGCATGGCGGCCACGCCGTACTCCTTGGTCAGCCCGTTGCCGCCCATCGACTGCACGGCCTGGTCGACCGAGCGGGTGGCCGCCTCGGCCGCCGCGTACTTGGCCATGTTGGCCGCCTCGGCCGCGCCCGCGTCGTCACCGCTGTCGTAGAGCGTGGCGGCCTTCTGCATCATCAGCTTGGCGAGCTCGACCTCGATGTGGCACTGCGCCAAGGGATGCGACAGGCCCTGGTGCGCGCCGATGGGGGTGGACCAGACCTGGCGGGTCTTGACGTAGTCGACGGCCTTGTTCAGCGCGAAGCGTCCCATGCCCACCGAGCTGGCCGCCCCCATGATGCGCTCGGGATTCAGGCCGGCGAAAAGCTGTGCGATGGCGGCGTCTTGGGCCCCGACCAGCGCATCGCCGGGCAGCCGGACGTCGTCTAGGAAGACCTGGAACTGACGCTCGGGGCTGATCAGCTCCATCTCGATCGGGGCGTAGGTGAAGCCGGGCGCGTCGGTGGGCGCCACGAACAGCGCCGGGCGGAGAGATTCGGACTTCGCCCCTCCCTCTTTGAAGGCACGCGCCACCACCAGCACCGCCTGCGCCTGGTCGATGCCGGAGATGTAAACCTTCTGCCCCTTGAGGATCCAGTCGCTGCCGTCGCGGCGGGCCGTTGTGGTGATCCTGTGCGAGTTCGAGCCGGCGTCCGGCTCGGTGATCGCGAACGCCATCGTCAGCGAGCCGTCGGCGATCGCGGGGATCCAGCGCTTCTTCTGCTCTTCGGTGCCGAACTTGCTGATGATCGTGCCGTTGATGGCGGGCGACACCACCATCAGGAGCAGCGCGCTGCCCGCGGCCGCCATTTCCTCCATCACCAGCGACAGCTCGTACATTCCGGCGCCGCCCCCGCCGTACTCCTCGGGCAGGTTCACCCCGAGGAAGCCGAGCTTGCCCGCCTCCGACCACAATTCGGTGGTGTGCTCGTGCGCGCGGGCCTTCTCGAGGTAGTACTCGCTGCCATAGTTTGCGGCCCACCCGGCCACCGCTTTGCGCAGCGCCCGGCGCTCCTGGTTTTCAATGAAGCTGGTGTCGATGAAGCTGGTTTCGGTCACCGTGAATCTCCTTCTGCTTCGGGCGCTCCCACTCTTGCCAGGACGGCGCCCACTTCGACTTGCTGACCGGTCTCGACGTTGAGCTCGGCGAGCACGCCGTCGGAGGGTGCGGTGATGGTGTGTTCCATCTTCATGGCCTCCAGCCAGATCAGTGGCTGCCCGGCGGTGACGGTGTCGCCGACCACGGCGCCGAGGCGGATGACGTTGCCCGGCATGGGCGCTACCAGGGAGCCCTTTTCGACGGTCGAACCCGGCTCCGGGAACCGTGGCAGGGCGACCAGGTGAACGGGTCCGCGCGCCGAGTCGACGTAGACGTCGTCACCGTGTCGAGCGACCGCGAAGGTGTGCTCCACCCCCTCGTCGGACAGCACGACCCGATCCGCCGCGGCGGAAACCAGCTGCACCGCCGTGTCACCGGGCAGCGTCAATCCGGTTCTGCTGAAACGGTATTCGACGCGCTGCTCGATGTCGCCGTCATCGCGGTAGCTCTTGACCTGATAGCCCGACGCCAGGTTTCGCCAGCCGCTGGGCACCGGGCCGAGGACGGGTGCCGCCGCGCGGTTACGGGCGGCGTCGGCAAGGGCGGCGGCGATCGCGGACAACCGCACGACCGTCGCGTCGGCCAGGGATGCCGACAACCGCTCCAGGCCGTGCGTGTCGAAAAACGCCGTGTCGGTGGCGCCGTCGAGGAATGCGGGATGTCGCAGCACGTTGACCAGCAGCTCGCGGTTGGTGCGGACGCCGTGCAGTCGGGCGCGGGCGAGGGCGTCGGCGAGGACCAGCGCCGACTGGCGGCGCGTCGGGGCATACGAGATGACCTTGGCCAGCATCGGGTCGTAGTGGATCGAGACGGTGAAGCCGTCGACGATGCCGGAGTCCAGCCGGATCCCGGTCCGGTGCCCCAGCGGAGCGAACTCGGCCCGGACCGCCGGCACCTCGAACGTGTGCATCACGCCGGCCTGCGGTTGCCAGCCGCGCGCGGGGTCCTCGGCATAGAGCCGGGCCTCGATCGAATATCCGCGGGCCGCAGGGGGTTCCGCTGGGAGCCGGCCGCCCTCGGCGACGGCGAACTGCAGTTCGACCAGGTCGAGCCCGGTGGTCTCCTCGGTCACCGGGTGCTCGACCTGCAGCCGGGTGTTCATCTCCAAGAAGTAGAACTCGCCGTCATCATCGGCGAGGAACTCCACCGTGCCGGCGCCGGTGTAGCCGATCGCGGCGGCGGCCAGCCGGGCCGCGTCGAACAGCTTGGCCCGCATGCCCGGGATGCGCTCGACCAGCGGCGAGGGCGCCTCCTCGATGATCTTTTGGTGGCGGCGCTGAATCGAGCACTCGCGCTCCCCGACGGCCCACACCGTGCCATGCGTGTCGGCGAGCACCTGGACCTCGACGTGGTGTCCGGTGGGCAGGTAGCGCTCGCAGAAGACGGTCGAGTCGCCGAATGCGGATTGCGCCTCACGCCGGGCCGCCTCGACTTCGCCGGCGAGAGAAGACAATTCGCGCACCACCCGCATGCCGCGTCCGCCACCGCCCGCGGAGGCCTTGACCAGCACCGGCAGCTGCGCCTCGGTGACCGCCTCGGGGTCGAGTTCGTCGAGCACCGGAACCCCGGCGGCGGCCATCAGTTTCTTGGATTCGATCTTTGAGCCCATCGCCCGCACCGCGTCCACCGGCGGCCCGATCCAGGTCAGCCCGGCCGCCTGCACCGCGGACGCGAAATCGGCGTTCTCCGAGAGGAACCCGTAGCCGGGATGCACCGCGTCGGCACCGGCGGCCCGGGCGGCGGCGATGATCGCCTCGGCGTTGAGGTAGTCGTTCGTCTTGGGCAGCCGCACCCGCGCGTCGGCCTCGGCGACGTGCGGCGCGGCGGCGTCGGGGTCGGTGTAGACGGCGACGGTGGAAAGGCCCAGCCGCCGGCAGGTGGCGAACACCCGCCGGGCGATCTCGCCGCGGTTGGCGACCAGCACTCGAGTAACCATCGGGCTCACATCCGGAAGACGCCGAAGTTCGACGTCCCCTCGATCGGGCCATTGGCGACGGCGGACAGGCACATTCCCAGCACCGTGCGGGTGTCGCGCGGGTCGATCACGCCGTCGTCGTAGAGCATCCCGGACAACACCAGCGGCAGCGACTCGGCTTCGATCTGCCCCTCCACGGCCGCGCGCATCGCGGCGTCGGCCGCCTCGTCGACCTGCTGGCCGCGTGCCTCGGCGGCCGCGCGGGCCACGATGGACAAGACGCCCGCGAGCTGGGCGCCGCCCATCACCGCGGATTTGGCGCTGGGCCAGGCGAACAGGAACCTCGGGTCGTAGGCCCGGCCGCACATGCCGTAGTGGCCCGCGCCGTAGGAGGCGCCGATCAACAGCGAGATGTGCGGGACGGTCGAGTTGGAGACGGCGTTGATCATCATCGACCCGTGCTTGATCATCCCGCCTTCCTCGTAGTCCTTGCCCACCATGTAGCCGGTGGTGTTGTGCAGGAACAACAGTGGCGTGTTCGAGCGGTTGGCCAGCTGGATGAACTGGGTCGCCTTCTGCGACTCCTCGCTGAACAGCACACCGCGCGCGTTGGCCAGGATGCCCAGGGGGTAGCCGTGCAGCCGGGCCCAGCCGGTCACCAGCGACGAGCCGTACATCGCCTTGAATTCGTCGAATTCGGAGCCGTCGACGATGCGGGCGATCACGTCCCGGGGGTCGAACGGCACACGCAGGTCGGCGGGCACGATGCCGATCAGCTCCTCGGCGTCGAACAGCGGGTCGGTCACGGGCCCCGGAGCCGGTCCCCGCTTGACCCAGTTCAGCCGGGCCACGATGCGGCGCCCGATGCGGATGGCGTCGAGCTCGTCGGCGGCGAAGTAGTCTGCCAATCCCGAAGTGCGCGCGTGCATTTCGGCGCCGCCCAGCGATTCGTCGTCGGACTCTTCGCCGGTGGCCATCTTGACCAGCGGGGGACCGGCAAGGAACACCTTCGAGCGTTCCTTGATCATCACGACGTGATCGGACATGCCGGGAATGTAGGCGCCACCGGCGGTGGAGTTGCCGAAAACCAGCGCGATGGTGGGAATCCCGGCCGCCGACAGGCGGGTCAGGTCGCGGAACATCTGCCCGCCGGGGATGAAGATCTCCTTCTGGGTGGGCAGGTCCGCGCCGCCGGATTCCACCAGCGAAATGACGGGCAGCCGGTTTTCGAATGCGATCTGGTTGGCCCGCAGTATCTTTTTCAGGGTCCATGGGTTGCTGGTGCCGCCCTTGACCGTCGGGTCGTTCGCGACGATCAGGCATTCCACGCCCGACACCACGCCTATGCCGGTGACCGTGCTGGCGCCGACGGTGAACGCGCTGCCGTAGGCCGCGAGCGGGCTGAGCTCCAGGAACGGCGAGTCCGGGTCGACGAGTAGCTCGATGCGTTCCCGGGCGGTCAACTTGCCGCGGGCGTGGTGGCGGTCGACGTACTTGGGTCCGCCGCCGGCAAGCGCTTTGGCGAGTTCGGCGTCGATCTCGTCGAGCCTCGACATCGCCGTCGACGCCGCGTCGGTGTAGCCGGCGGTGTTCGGGTCGAGGGTGGACTGCAGCTTGGTCATATGGCGCCGCTCCTCTCCCCCGCAAGCGGGAGGTGCCCCCACATCGCTGCGTCCCCCGCAAGCGGGAGGTGCCCCCACTGCATCGTCGCCGGCGCGGTCATGATTGGAACCCCAGGGTTTTCGCGGCCAGTGACGTGAGGATCTCGGTGGTGCCGCCGCCGATGCCCAGGATCCGCATGTCCCGGTATTGGCGTTCGACTTCGGATTCGGCCATGTAGCCCATGCCGCCGAACAGCTGCACGGCCTGGTTGGCCACCCACTCCCCGGCCTCGACGGCGGTGTTCTTGGCGAAACACACCGGCGCGATCAGGTTCGCCTCGCCGGCGAGCTGTCTTTCCACAACGTTGCGCGCATACACCCGCGCGACGTCGATGCGGCGGGCCATCTCAGCCAGGGTGTTCTGCACCGACTGCCGCGAGATCAGCGGGCGGCCGAACGTCTCCCGGTCGCGGCACCACTGCACCGTCAGGTCCAGGCACCGCTGCGCACTCGAATAGGCCTGCGCGGCAAGACCGATCCGCTCGGCGACGAAGGCCTGCGCGATCTGGGCGAATCCGCTGTTCTCGGCGCCGACGAGGTTGGCCGCCGGCACGCGCGCGTCGGTGTAGGACAACTCGGCGGTGTCCGATGACCGCCAGCCCATCTTGTCCAGCTTGCGGGTCACCTCGAAACCCGGCGTGCCCTTCTCGACCACCAGCAGCGAAACCCCCGCGGCGCCGGGGCCTCCCGTGCGCACCGCGGTGACGACGTAGTCGGCGCGCACCCCGGAGGTGATGTAGGTCTTCGCGCCGTTGACGACGTAGTGATCGCCGTCCAGGACGGCGCTGGTGCGCAAGTGCCCGACGTCCGAACCGCCGCCGGGCTCGGTGATCGCCAGCGAACCGATCTTCTCGCCGGCCAGCGTCGGCCGCACGAACGTCTCGATCTGCCGCCGGTCACCCGAGGCGATCATGTGCGGCACCGCGATGCCGGAGGTGAACAGCGACGCGAAGACGCCGCCGGGGGCGCCGGCCTGATGTACCTCCTCGCAGATGACCACCGCGTCGGCGCCGTCGCCGCCACCGCCGCCGACCGATTCGGGAAAGCTCGCGCCCAGAAGGCCGGCCGCCCCGGCCCGCCGGTGCAGGTCGCGCGGCAGGTCGCCGGTGCGCTCCCACTCGCCGGCGTTGGGCAGGATTTCGCGTTCGGTGAAGGAGCGCACCGTCTTTCGCAACTGTTCGCGCTCGGGCGTGGTCCAGATACTCACAACAGGCTCTCCGGGATGTCGAGGTAGCGGCCGCGCAGCCATTCGCCCAGCCCCTTGGCCTGGGGATCGAATCGCGCCTGATAGGCGACGCCCTGACCGAGGATGCCGTCGACGACGAAGTTCACCGCGCGCAGATTGGGCAGCACGTGGCGGGTGACGTCGAAGTGGGCCGCCTCGGGCAGCAGCTCCTTGAACAGCTCGACCGTCAGGGTGTTGGCCAGCCAGCGCCACTGCTCGTCACCGCGCACCCAGACCCCGACGTTGGCCGACCCGCCCTTGTCACCACTGCGGGCGCCGGCGATCCGGCCGAGCGGCACCCTGCGCGCCGGACCCGGCGGCAACGGCTCGGGCAGCGGCGGGGGAGCGGCGGGTAGCAGCTCCAAAGTATCTGTGGCGCAAGGGATTTCGACTCGGCCGCCGTCGGCGTGCACGGCGATGTGCGGGACCTGGCGGGCGTCGACGTAGCCCGGGCTGAACACACCGTAGACCTGGCCGTCGCCCGGGGGTGCGGTCACGTGGAAGCCGGGGTAGCTGGCAAGCGCCAATTCCACCGCAGCCGAGGAGAATTGGCGCCCGACGTTGGCGGGGTCGGGGTCGCGGACCACGCAGTGCAGCAGCGCGCTGGCGGCCTCCTCGGTGTCGGCGTCGGCATGGTCGGTGCGGGCCAGCGACCACTGCAGCTCCGCGGGCTTCACCGGCAAAGCGGTCTCCAGCTGGCGGCGCACCAGGTCGGCCTTGGCCTCGATGTCCAGCCCGGTCAGCACGAACGTCATGGCGTTGCGGAACCCGCCGATGCTGTTCAGCGACACCTTGTACGTCGGCGGCGGCGGTTCGCCGCGCACCCCGGCGATGCGGACCCGGTCGGGGCCGTCGGACGACAGCGCGACGGTGTCCATCCGGGCGGTGACGTCGGGGTTGGCGTAGCGGGCACCGGTGACCTCGTAGAGCAATTGCGCGGTGACGGTGTCGATGCTGACCAGGCCGCCGGTGCCGGGATGCTTGGTGATCACCGACGAGCCGTCGGCGTGGACCTCGGCCAGCGGGAAACCGGCGTGGGTCAGATCGGGTATCTCCGTGAAGAACGAATAGTTGCCGCCGGTGGCCTGCACGCCGCATTCGATGACGTGGCCGGCCACCACCGCACCCGCAAGCGCGTCGTAGTCGGTGCGGCCCCAGCCGAAGTGCGCCGCCGCGGCGCCGACGATCACCGAGGCGTCGGTGACCCGGCCGGTGACGACGACGTCGGCGCCGTCGTTGAGGCAGTCGACGATGCCCCACGCGCCCAGGTAGGCGTTCGCGGTCAGCGGGGCGCCCAGCCCCAGCTCGGCGGCGCGCGGCTGCACGTCGTCCCCTTCGACGTGCGCGACGCGCGCCGGGACTCCCAGGCGCTCGGCCAGGGCGCGGATCGCGTCGGCCAGGCCGGCCGGGTTCAGGCCGCCGGCGTTGGCGACGATGCGAATCCCGCGGTCGTGGGCCTCGCCCAGACAACCCTCGAGTTGGGTCAGGAAGGTCTTGGCGTAGCCGCGGTCGGGGTGCTTCATCCGGTCGCGGCCCAGGATCAGCATGGTGAGTTCGGCCAGGTAGTCACCGGTGAGGTAGTCCACGTCTCCGCCGGTGAGCATCTCTCGCATCGCCGACAGCCGGTCGCCGTAGAACCCGGAGCAGTTCGCGATCCGGACGGCTTCGCGACCAGGAGCAGAGGCCATGCAGTCCTCCAATCTGCGATTCACCGGCGAGCGCAAAGCAACCAACCAACCGGTAGGTTAGCGGGTACCCGCGGTGCCGCGTCAAGGTGCCCGCTCGCCCGTCCGGTCGCGACACTGACTGAGGTATACGACACGCCCGCGCCAGCTTCGGTCTCGCGGCAGGCGAGCCATCCCTGGCGTCGTTTTGGCGACCAGCCGGCCACCGACTATCCTGATGGGCAATCGTCGCACGTTCGGCCCGATCGGCCACGCCGCGCGACAAGCCCCCGACACGAGGAGTCAGGCCCGACCATGGCCGTACCCAAGCGCAGGATGTCGCGCGCGAACACCCGGAGCCGCCGCGCCCAGTGGAAGGCCGAGAAGACCGAGCTCGTCGGCGTCACGGTGGCCGGCCAGAAGCACAAGGTGCCCCGCAGGCTGCTCAAGGCGGCCCGCCTCGGTCTGATCGATTTGGACCGGCGTTAATCTCGGCAAATACGCGGCGAGCCTCTCAGGCCGCTCTCAGGCGCTAGGACGAAACTAGTGGCCGTGCGCATACTTGTCGTCGACGACGATCGCGCGGTGCGCGAGTCGCTGCGCAGGTCGCTTTCGTTCAACGGGTACTCGGTGGAGCTGGCCCATGACGGGCTCGAGGCCCTGGACATGATCGCCAGCGACCGCCCCGACGCGCTCGTCCTGGACGTGATGATGCCGCGTTTGGACGGCCTCGAGGTGTGCCGTCAGCTGCGCAGCACGGGCGACGATTTGCCGATCCTGGTGCTCACCGCCCGCGATTCGGTGTCCGAGCGGGTCGCCGGCCTGGACGCGGGCGCCGATGACTACCTGCCTAAGCCGTTCGCCCTCGAAGAGCTGTTGGCCCGCATGCGGGCGCTGCTGCGGCGCACCAAGCCCGACGACGACGCCGAGTCGGTGGCCATGACCTTCTCCGACCTGAGCCTGGACCCGGTGACGCGCGAAGTCACCCGCGGGCACCGCCGGATCAGCCTGACCCGCACCGAGTTTGCGCTGCTGGAGATGCTGATCGCCAATCCGCGCCGGGTGCTGACGCGCAGCCGCATCCTCGAGGAGGTGTGGGGATTCGACTTTCCCACCTCCGGCAATGCGCTGGAGGTCTACGTCGGCTACCTGCGCCGCAAGACCGAGGCCGAAGGCGAGCCCCGACTGATCCACACGGTGCGCGGGGTGGGTTACGTCCTTCGGGAGACCCCGCCGTGATGGCCCACGCCCAACGATGATCCGGTTGCATCGGCACCGGCGCGCGCCGCTGCCACCCACCAGCTCGCTGTCCCTGCGATGGCGGGTGATGCTGCTGGCGATGTCGATGGTGGCGATGGTCGTCGTGCTGATGTCCTTCGCCGTCTACGCGGTGATTTCGGCCGCGCTCTACAGCGACATCGACAACCAGTTACAGAGCCGGGCGCAGCTGTTGATCGCCAGCGGCTCGCTGGCCGCCGATCCGGGGAAGGCCATCGAGGGCACCGCGTATTCGGACGTCAACGCCATGCTGGTGAACCCGGGCCACGCCGTCTACAGTGCCAACCAGCCCGGCCAGACGCTGCCGGTCGGAACCACCGAGAAGGCCGTCATCAGCGGCGATTTGTTCATGTCGCGGCGCACCGTGGCCGATCAACGAATACTGGCCATCCACCTGCCCAACGGCAGCTCATTGCTGATCTCCAAGAGCCTGAAGCCCACCGAGGCGGTCATGACCCAGCTGCGCTGGGTGCTGTTCATCGTCGGCGGCATCGGTGTCGCGGTCGCCGCGGTGGCCGGCGGCATGGTCACCCGGGCCGGGCTGCGTCCCGTGGCTCGCCTGACCGAAGCCGCCGAGCGGGTGGCGCGCACCGACGACCTGCGGCCCATCCCGGTGTTCGGCAGCGACGAATTGGCCAGGCTCACAGAGGCTTTCAATCTGATGCTGAGGGCGTTGGCCGAGTCCCGGGAGCGGCAGGCGCGGCTGGTCACCGACGCCGGACACGAACTGCGCACCCCGCTGACCTCGCTGCGCACCAACGTCGAACTCCTGATGGCCTCGATGGAGCCCGGGGCGCCGCGGCTACCCGAGCAGGAGATGGTCGACCTGCGCGCCGACGTGCTGGCGCAAATCGAGGAATTGTCCACTCTGGTAGGAGATTTGGTGGACCTGACCCGTGACGATGCCGGCCAAGTCGTGCACGAGACGGTTGACATGTCCGAGGTGATCGATCGGAGCCTGGAGCGAGTGAGGAGGCGGCGCAACGACATTCACTTCGATGTCGACGCGATACCCTGGCAGGTCTACGGTGACGCCGCCGGGCTCTCCCGCGCTGTGCTGAACCTGATGGACAACGCGGCCAAGTGGAGCCCGCCGGGTGCCCACGTCGGCATCACGATGCGGCAACTCGACCCGACGCACGCCGAGCTGGTGGTGTCCGACCACGGCCCCGGTATCCCCCTGCACGAGCGCCGCCTGGTGTTCGAGCGCTTCTACCGGTCGACGACGGCGCG
>NZ_DATJPU010000259.1:0-20987 GCF_035506235.1 Mycobacterium sp. | reverse complement strand
GGCGGACCCGCGCTTGCCGCGCAGCCTGTGGCTACTAGACCTGGTCTTTCACCCGGGGCACCCCACCGCGGTTGGAGGGTTGCCGGCCAGCAAGCCGGGGCTTAGCGCTGGCGCTCATGACCGATGTGAAGCCTATCTCATAAGGCCGCGTGGATGCCAATGGGCCGATCCGGCGGCGGTCGGCACCGCAGTTCAGCGCGCGGACCTGCAGGTCGACACCTGTCCAAACACCCTTGATAACGTGGCAACCAGAACGCTGAGCCGCATCAATATCTGACAATGACGCCGGGAGATGGACCGTGTGCGCCGAACAGCCGATCGTCATCTACACGCTGACCGACGAAGCGCCACTGCTGGCGACCTACGCGTTCCTGCCGATCGTGCGCGCCTTCACCGAACCGGCGGGCATCACGGTCGAGACCAGTGACATCTCCCTGGCCGCCCGGATCCTGGCCGAGTTCCCCGATCACCTGGCCGAAGAGCAGCGGGTTCCCGACAACTTGGCGGAACTGGGCGCGCTGACGAAGCTGGCCGACACCAACATCATCAAGCTGCCGAACATCAGCGCCTCGGTGCCCCAATTGATCGCCGCGGTCAAGGAGCTGCAAGGCAAGGGATTCAAGATTCCAGACTTTCCGCAGAGCCCGAAGACCGACGAGGACAAGGAAATTCGCAACCGCTATGCCAATTGCCTTGGCAGCGCGGTCAACCCTGTACTGCGACAAGGTAATTCGGACCGCCGCGCGCCGAAGGCCGTCAAGGAGTACGCGCGCAGGCATCCCCACAGCATGGGGAAGTGGTCGCCGGCCTCGCGCACTCATGTCGCGACCATGCGGCACGGCGACTTCTACCACGGTGAGAAGTCGATGACGCTGGACCGCGCGCGCAACGTGAAGATGGTGCTGGAGACCAAGGGTGGCGAGACCCTCGAGCTCAAGGGAAAGGTCGAGCTGCGCGAAGGCGACGTCATCGACAGCATGTTCATGAGCAAAAAGGCCCTGGTCGAGTTCTACGAGGAACAGATGCAGGACGCCTACGAGACCGGCGTGATGTTCTCGCTGCACGTCAAGGCGACGATGATGAAGGTCTCCCACCCCATCGTCTTCGGCCACGCGGTGAAGGTGTTCTACAAGGACGCCTTCGCCAAGCACCAGCAGCTCTTCGACGAACTCGGCGTCGACGTCAACAACGGATTGGTCGATCTGTACAACAAGATCGAGTCGCTGCCGGCGTCGCTGCACGAGGAGATCATTCGCGACCTGCACGCCTGCCACGAGCACCGTCCCGAGCTGGCGATGGTCGATTCGGCCAAGGGCATCACCAACTTTCATTCGCCCAGCGACGTGATCGTGGACGCGTCCATGCCGGCGATGATCCGCGCGGGCGGCAAGATGTGGGGCGCCGACGGGCGGCAGAAGGACACGAAGGCCGTCAACCCCGAGTCGACTTTCTCCCGCATCTACCAGGAGATCATCAACTTCTGTAAGACGCACGGGCAATTCGACCCGGCGACGATGGGCACCGTGCCCAACGTCGGGCTGATGGCGCAGCAGGCCGAAGAGTACGGCTCGCACGACAAGACGTTCGAGATCCCCGAAGGCGGCGTCGCGAACATCGTCGACCTCGACAGCGGGGAAGTGCTGCTGACCCAGAACGTTGAGGAAGGCGACATCTGGCGGATGCCCATTGTCACGGACGAAGCCATCCGCGACTGGGTCAAGCTGGCCGTCACCCGGGCGCGTAACTCGGGCATGACGGTGGTGTTCTGGCTGGACACCGAACGGCCGCACGAGGTCGAGCTGCGCAAGAAGGTCAAGGAGTACCTGAAGGAGCACGACACCGAGGGCCTGGAAATCCAGATCATGCCGCAGGTGTGGGCCATGAGGTACACGCTGGAGCGCGCGATGCGCGGGCAGGACACCATCGCCGCCACCGGGAACATCCTGCGCGACTACCTCACCGACCTGTTCCCGATCCTGGAGCTCGGCACCAGCGCCAAGATGCTGTCCATCGTGCCCTTGATGGCCGGCGGCGGAATGTACGAGACCGGAGCGGGCGGTTCGGCGCCTAAGCACGTCCACCAACTTGTCGAGGAAAATCATCTGCGCTGGGATTCCCTCGGCGAGTTCCTCGCCCTGGGAGCGTGTTTCGAAGATATCGGGATCAAGACCGACAATGAGCGCGCGAAGATTCTGGGCAAGACGCTGGACGCAGCGATCGGCAAGCTGCTGGAGAACGACAAGAGCCCGTCGCGCAAGACCGGCGAACTCGACAACCGCGGCAGCCAGTTCTACCTCGCGCTGTACTGGGCCGAGCAGCTTGCCGCGCAGTCCGACGACGAGGAGTTGCGCGAGCAGTTCGCCGCGCTCGCCGACTCGTTGAGCCGCAACGAGGACGTTATCGTGGCCGAGCTCGCCGAAGTGCAGGGCAAGGCGGTCGACATCGGCGGCTACTATCGCCCCGACACCGAGAAGACGACTGCAGTGATGCGGCCGAGCAAAACGTTCAATGAAGCGCTGGCCGCTTCGCAAGGCTCGCAAGGTTGAGGGCCGCGAGGAGAAAGTCGAACTCGAGATGACAGGCGAATCCAAGATCAAAGTCAAAGGACCGGTAGTAGAGCTCGACGGGGACGAGATGACGCGCGTCATCTGGAAGCTGATCAAGGACATGCTGATCCTGCCCTATCTCGACATCAACCTGAAGTACTACGACCTGGGGATCGAGCACCGCGACCGCACCGACGACCAGGTGACGATCGACGCGGCCTATGCCATCAAGAAGCACGGCGTGGGCGTCAAGTGCGCGACCATCACCCCCGACGAGGCGCGAGTCCAGGAATTCAACCTCAAGAAGATGTGGCTCTCGCCCAACGGGACCATCCGGAACATCTTGGGCGGCACCATCTTCCGCGAGCCGATCGTGATCTCCAACGTGCCGCGCCTGGTCCCGGGGTGGACCAAGCCAATCGTGATCGGCCGTCACGCTTTTGGTGACCAGTACCGGGCGACGAACTTCAAGGTCGACAAGCCGGGGGCCGTCACGCTGACCTTCACGCCCGCCGACGGCAGCGAGCCGATGGTGCACGAGGTGGTGTCCATCCCCGAGGACGGCGGCGTCGTGATGGGCATGTACAACTTCAAGGACTCCATCCGCGATTTCGCGCGCGCCTCGTTCGCCTATGGCCTGAACGCCAAGTGGCCGGTGTATCTGTCCACCAAGAACACCATCCTCAAGGCCTATGACGGCATGTTCAAAGACGAGTTCCAGCGCATCTACGACGAGGAATTCAAGGACCAGTTCGAGGCCGAGGGGCTGACCTACGAGCACCGGCTCATCGACGACATGGTCGCGGCCTGCCTCAAGTGGGAGGGCGGCTACGTGTGGGCCTGCAAGAACTACGACGGCGACGTGCAGTCCGACACCGTCGCGCAGGGCTACGGATCGCTGGGGTTGATGACCTCGGTGCTGATGACCGCCGACGGCAGGACGATAGAGGCCGAGGCCGCGCACGGCACGGTCACGCGCCACTTCCGCCAGTACCAGGCCGGCAAGCCCACCTCGACGAACCCGATCGCGTCGATCTTCGCCTGGACCCGGGGACTGCAGCACCGCGGCAAGCTCGACGACACCCCGGAGGTGATCGAGTTCGCCCAGAAGCTGGAAGAGGTCGTCATCGCCACCGTCGAGGGCGGCAAGATGACCAAGGACCTCGCCATCCTCATCGGTCCCCACCAGGAGTGGCAGCAAAGCGAGGAATTCCTGAACTCCATCGCCGAAAACCTGGAGAAGGCCCTAGCCGGCTAGCATCGTGAGTCGTTAATTCATCGACACTGTGCTGGTGCGCTTGTCGGCAGCGAATGGGCTGTCTCGGCAACCGAGATCGACGTCAGCGTGCTGTTCTCTCACACTTCTTCGCGTTAACGTCGATCTCGATAGAACTTGACTAGGGGGCCGGGCTGACCAGCTCTAGCCGATCGACTTTTCGCGGCCCGGGGACGGGCAGCATTCCTCGATGAAGTCGGTGATCACCCGGGTGATGCGCTCGGGCGCCTCGAACATCGGGACATGCCCGACGCTGTCGAGCTTGGTGACCTTGTGGCTTTCGTCCGGCAGGTGGGTGGTGAAATGCCGGCTGAACCTGGGCGCGGGGATGATCCGGTCCTTCTCGCAGACCACCAGGTGCGCCGGGACGGCGTTGAGCGCGAGCTCCCGCAGGCCGTGCAACAGCGTCGCCTTGACCAGCAGCTGGAAGTAGGCGGGGCAGTGCCTGACGTCGTCGATGATGGCGGACAGCTGGCGCTCGCTGACGCCGTCCGGTTTGGCGCTGATGGCGTAGGTGGCCAACCGGCGGCTGAATGGCAGGTGCAGGACGCGCGGCCCGAACGCCCAGGCGAGCAGCAACAGCGGGATGCCCAGGATGAACTTGGCGATCACCTCGAACTTCGCCGGGGTCCAGCGCGTCCAACCGCCGGCTGGGGCGATGCCGGTGACGCTGCGCGCCCGGCCGCGCCGCTCCAGCTCGAAGGCGACCCAGCCGCCCAGTGAGTTGCCGACGATGTGGGCGGTCTTCCAGCCCAGTTCGTCCATCTGGCGCTCCACGTGATCGGCGAGCACCTCCGACGACAGGAACCAGGTGCCGGCGGGCGGCCCGCCGTTGTGCCCGGCCATCGTCGGCGCGAAGACCTCGTAGCGGCCGGTGTCGGCCAGCTGCTGCGCCACGTCCTCCCACACCGACTGCGACAGCAGGAACGGGTGCAGCAGCAGGATCGGCTCTCCGGAACCGAGATGGATCGGCGGACGCATCGGCGGACGATTCCCCATCCTCCCGACATTAAATGCGGTACCGGCGGTACCGCAACCGGCCCGGATTCCTGCGTGAAAAGATCGGGGCATCATGAGCACCGCTACCGGATCCCGCCGGATTTTCTCCGGCGTGCAACCCACTTCCGACTCGCTTCACCTCGGCAACGCGCTGGGCGCCGTCAGCCAGTGGGTCGCACTGCAAGACGACCACGACTCGTTCTTCTGCGTCGTCGACCTGCACGCCATCACCGTCCCGCAGGACCCCGAGGCGCTGCGGCGCCGGACCCTGGTCACCGCCGCCCAGTACCTTGCGCTGGGCATCGACCCCGGCCGCAGCACCGTCTTCGTGCAGAGCCACGTGCCCGCCCACACCCAGCTGGCGTGGGTGCTCGGTTGCTTCACCGGCTACGGCCAGGCGTCGCGGATGACGCAGTTCAAGGACAAGTCGGCGCGCCAGGGCAGCGAGGCGACCACCGTCGGCCTGTTCACCTACCCGGTGTTGCAGGCCGCCGACGTGCTGGCCTACGACAGCGATCTGGTGCCCGTGGGTGAGGACCAGCGCCAGCACCTCGAGCTGGCCCGCGACATCGCCCAGCGGTTCAACAGCCGCTTCCCGGACACGTTCGTGGTTCCCGACGTGCTCATTCCCAAGGCGACCGCCAAGATCTATGACCTGCAACTGCCGACGGCGAAGATGAGCAAATCGGCTTCCACCGACGCTGGCCTGATCAACCTGCTCGACGATCCGGCGTTGTCGGCCAAGAAGATTCGCTCCGCCGTGACCGACAGCGAGCGCGAGATCCGGTACGACACCGAGGCCAAGCCGGGCGTGTCGAACCTGCTCACCATCCAGTCGGCCGTCACCGGGGTCGGCATCGACAAGCTCGTCGACGGCTACGCCGGGCGCGGCTACGGCGACCTGAAGAAGGACACCGCGGAGGCCGTCGTCGAGTTCGTGAGCCCGATCAAGGCGCGCGTCGACGAATTGCTGGCCGACCGAGCCGAATTGGAGTCGGTGCTCGCCACCGGCGCGGAGCGCGCCGAGGATGTGGCCGGGAAAACCGTTCGGCGGGTTTACGATCGGTTAGGTTTCCTTCCGCAGCGGGGATAGGTTTCACCATGAGCGAGCCGGCCAAGCCCGGGGTCCTGGATCGGTTGCGGGCACGGTTCGGATGGTTCGACCACGTCATGCGCGCCTACGGGCGCTTCGACGAGCGCAGCGGCGGGTTCTACGCCGCCGGCCTCTCGTACTACACGATCTTCGCGCTATTCCCTTTGCTCATGGTCGGTTTCGCGGCGTTCGGATTCATGCTGTCGCGCCGGCCCCAGCTGCTGAACACGATCGACGACCAGATCCGGTCCTCGGTGTCCGGCGCTCTCTCGCAGCAGCTGGTGGACCTGATGAATTCGGCGATCGACGCGCGGACCTCGGTCGGCGTCATCGGCCTGGCCACCGCGGCCTGGGCGGGGCTGGGGTGGATGTCGCATCTGCGGGAGGCGATGACCGAGATGTGGTGGGAGGAGCGCATCGAGTCGCCGGGCTTTGTGCGCGGCAAGCTTTCGGACCTGCTGGCGCTGCTGGGGACGTTCGGGGTGACCATGGCCACCATCGCCATCACCACCCTCGGCAATGAGGCGCCTGCGCTGATGAAATGGCTTGGGATACCGCAGCGTTCGGTGTTCGACTGGCTCTTCTGGCTCCTATCGATATTGATAGCCGTAGCGGTGTCGTGGCTGCTGTTCACCTGGATGATCGCCCGGCTGCCGCGCCAGAAGGTCAGCCTGGTCGCCTCGGCGCGTGCCGGGCTGCTGGCGGCGGTCGGCTTCGAAGTGTTCAAACAGGTGGCGTCGATCTATTTGAGGGTCGTGCTGCGCAGCCCGGCGGGTGCCACCTTCGGGCCGGTGTTGGGGCTGATGGTGTTCTCCTACATCACCGCGTACCTGGTGCTGTTCGCCGCCGCCTGGGCCGCCACCGCGTCCACCGATCCGCGCGCCAAGCCCGTCGATCCCCCGCCGCCCGCGGTCATCGCCCCGCGGGTGGTGGACGAGGGGCTCAGCACCCGTCAGACGCTGACCGCGATGGGCGTGGGAGCCGCTGGGGCGCTGGCGTTTTCCCGGCTCGCCCGCCGGCTTCGATAGCCGCGCGCATCCGCTCGGCGAACACCGTGGCCGCCCGCAGCGGGCGCACCATGACCGTGATCTCGTCGATCAGGCCGTCCTCCCGGGTACGCAGGAAATCGCAGCCCTGGATCCCCAGACCCGCCACCGTGGCGCGAAAAGTCAGCGCGTGCTCGCCGGCGCCCGTCAGCTCCTTCTCGAAACGAAAGCCGTCGAGCACGCCGGCCACAGCGGCGATGATGGCCGCGATCGCGCCCCGGCCGCGGTAGGGCCGGTGCGCGACCGGGCTGTGCAGCACGGCGTCCTCGGTGAACAGGTCGCCGATGGTGTCGAGTTCGCCGGACTCGACGGCGGCGCGGAACGGGTGCACGCTCACAGGCCGAGCGTTCTGCCGACGGCCGCCGTGACGGCCGCGACGAAGATCGCGGCGGTCAGCGCGACGTTGCGCGGTTCGCGCAGGTAGGCGTGCGAGCCGATGGCGCCGACCATGACGACCGCGAACCCGACCGCGGCGAGCGACGCCCGCAGCGTCCACAGCAGCACGCTCATCATGACCTCCTCCGTTGACGGCGACTCAGAGGTATGACGTGATGGCGGCCCTAGATGTGACGCCAATCGCCGCGGACCATGACGGCGTGGACTTCCAAAGAGCCGTCGAGCACAACGAGATTGGCCTCAAAGTCCGGGCGCAGGGCGCCCGCGCGGGGCAGCCCGAGGGCCCGCGCGGGCGTGGCCGCGGTCATCCGCGCCGCGGCGGCGAGTCCCGCGTCCCCGGCCACGGCGCGGAAGATCGTATCCATCGTGGCGGTGCTGCCGGCGATCGTCGACGTTCCGCGCACCCGCGCCACACCGGATGCGACATCGATCGGCACCGCGCCGAGCCGAAAGGCCCCGTCGCCGCAGCCGGCCGCCGCGATCGCATCGGTCACCAGAGCTACCCGGTCGGGCCCCGCGCCCCGGATCACCGCCCGCACCACCTCCGGGTGGACGTGCACGCCGTCGGCGATGAGTTCGACGGTCACAGCCGGATCCTGCAGCAGCGCGAGCGCGGGCCCAGGCTCGCGGTGGTGCAGCGGCGGCATCGCGTTGAACAGATGGGTGCCGACCGTGGCACCCGCGGCGATGGCCCGTCTGGTCTGTTCGTACGTCGCGTCGGTATGCCCCACCGCCACAACGACACCCGCGCCCACGAAGCGGCGGATCGCCTCCTGTGCTCCCGGCAACTCGGGCGCCAGCGTCACCAGCCGGATCGCGCCGCCGCCGGCGGTGAGCACCGCGTCGATCTCGGCGGGATCCGGGTCGCGCATCCGGGCGGGGTCGTGGGCGCCGCAGCGCCCCCGGCTCAGCCACGGCCCCTCCAGGTGGATGCCCGCGACGGTGCGCCGCCGGGCGGCCGCGGCGAGCGCACGCACGCCGGCGATCAGCTCCGCCGGCGAGGCGGTGACCAGGCTGGCCAGCGTCGTCGTGGTGCCGTGCTCCAGGTGGAATGCGGCGGCGGTGTCGATGCCGTCGGGGTCGGTGTAGGACGCCCCGCCGCCGCCGTGCACATGCATGTCGATAAAGCCCGGAACCGCAACGCAATCGGGGAAGTCTTCGTCGGCCGTGCGCGGCGGTGGGCCGGCCCCGCAGTCCAGGATCCGCCCGTCGGAAACCTCCAGCCACCCGGGCCGGCCGACCTGATCGTCGAGGACCATGGTCCCCGCGGCGATCAGTCGCACTGGTTGTCCCAGTGGCCGCCGTTTTCCCAGAAGTGACTGATCTCCTCGAGTTGGCGCCCCTTGGTCTCCGGGGCGAACCGGTAGACGAAGGCGAACGCGACCACCGCGAGCAGCGCGAACACCGCGAATGTCCCTGCGCCGCCGAGGGAATGCAGCATCGTGAGGAAGACGGCGGCGACGATCGCGTTGGCGACCAGGTTGGACGTGAGCATCGCGCTCGACCCGAGGGACCGCAGCCGGGACGGGAAGCTTTCGCTCGCGTACACCCAGCCCAGCGAGCCGAAACCCAGCGTGTAGCCGATGATGAACAGCAGCACGCCGGCGAACCCGAACACCAGCCCCGCGCCGCCGAGACGCCCCTGGGCGAACACGGCCAGCAGGACGATGTCGGCGACGATCATCATCGCGATACCGCACAACAGGATCGGGCGCCGGCCCAGCCGGTCGACGAGCAGCAGCGCGGTGCACACGGCCGCCAAGCCGGCGACCTGAACGAGCGCCGGCAACCCCAGCAGCGCGAAATTGCCCCTGAAGCCCATGGCTTCGAATATCCGGGGGCTGTAGTAGATGATCGCGTTGATGCCGGTGATCTGGATCAGGAAACCGAGCGTGACCACGAAGACGGTGGCCCGCAGGTAGGGCTTTCGCAGCATCTCGGCGAAGCCGCCGCTACCTTCGCCCAGGGCCCGGCCGATCTCGGCGAGCTCCTCGTCGACCTGCGCGTCCGGCTCGATGCGCAACAACGCCCGGCGGGCGTCGCCGGGCCGGCCCTTCAGCAGGTACCACCGGGCCGTGTCGGGCATCCGGATCAGCAAGGGCAGCAGCAGAATTGCGGGCACGGCGGCCAGGCCCAGCATCCACCGCCAGCTGTGGGTGCCGGCCAACAGGTAACCGGTCAGGTAGCCGATGATCAGCGCGCTGACGATCGCCAGTTGATAGGCCGTCAGGAGCGAGCCGCGCACCGCCGCCGGCGCCGATTCGGCCACGTACACCGGGACGACCACCACCGTCACGCCGATGGTCAGGCCGAGCAGAAAGCGCGCCGCCAACAGCATCGGCAGCGAGACCGAGAGCGCGGCCAGCAGCGCGAACAGCGCGTAGCTGACGGCGATCAGCACCATCGACTTCTTGCGCCCGATGGCGTTGGCGAGCACGCCGGCACCGAGTGCCCCGGCGATCTGGCCGATCACCACCATCGTCGTCAGGAGTTCTTGTTGCCGGGTGGTGAGTCCGAAGTCCTCGGTGACGAACAGCTGCGCCGCGGCGATGATGGACAGGTCGTAACCGTAGAGGACGCCGACGCTGGCGGCGGTGAGCCCGACCCGCAGGCCCCGCCGCGGGACGGCCGGCCCTGATTTCAACGGTGTTGCGGTCGGCGGTTCATCGAGCGTGCGACCATGATCAAACTAAACACGATGATCGTGCCGATCACCGCAACGCCCACCCGCACCGGCAGCGCGTCCGCCGACGGCATGAACCCGGCGGCCTGCGCGCCGCCGCCTGGCCGGTCGGTGGCGCCGTCATGGCGGGTCGGCAGCAGCGCGGGATCGGGTTCGATCAGCGTGCCCACCTGGGTGCCCCGCGGCGTGCTGAACCCGTAGTCCAGCAGGTGCGCCGCCTGTTCCCACGGCGCGATCGGCTGCCGCGTGCCGTGCAGCAGCACCGCCATCAGCCGTCGCCCGTCGTGGTTGGCCGCGCCCACGAACGTCTGGCCCGCGTCGTCGGTGTAGCCGGTCTTGCCGCCCATGGCGCCGGGATACTTGTAGAGCAGCTGGTTGTCGTTCTCCAGCTCGTAGCCGGGGTGGTCGCCGTGGCCGGGGAAGTCGAAGGTCCGCGTCGCGACGATGTCAGCGAAGGTGGGGTTCTGCCAGGCGTAGCGGTAGAACAGCCCGATGTCGTAGGCCGACGTGCTCATGCCGGGGCCGTCCAGCCCGGACGGGGTCGCCACCCGGGTGTCTTGGCCGCCGAGCTTGGTGGCCAGCACGTTGATCTTGTCCAGCGCCTGCTGCATGCCGCCGAGTTGCATGGCCAGCGCGTGCGCGGCGTCGTTGCCCGAGTGCATCAGCAGCCCGTGCAGCAGCTGGTTGACGGTGAACACGCCGCCCTCCTCGACGCCGACCTTGGTGCCCTCGGCGGCCGCGTCGTCGGCGGTGCCCTGGACGGACTTGTTGAGCGGTAACGCGTTGAGGGACGCCATCGCGACCAGCACCTTGATGATGCTGGCCGGGCGGTGCCGCCCGTGCGGGTCCTTGGCGGCGATGACGGCGCCGCTGTCCAGGTCCGCCACGAGCCACGCGTCGGCCGACACGTCGCCCGGCAGCGGGGCGGTGTCGGGTGCCGCGACGACGCCGCAGCTGCTCAGCGCCTCGCCACCGACCGGCTTGGGGGGCACCGCCAGCGGCATCGGCGGATCACCGGCGGCCGGGACCTCCGACGAATCCACCGCGGGCGGGGTGTTCACCTGGTACGGGCAGTTCCCGGGACCGGCGTTGGGGCCCGCGGGCGGTTCGGCGAACGCGGTCGGCAGCCCCGGCGCGGCGGGCGCGGCGAACAGGAAAATGGCCGCTGCCAGGCACGATGCGGGGCGTACGAAAGCTCTTGAGCGGGGCATTGTGAGTGCAGAGTAGGCGATCAAGCGGCCGATTCCCGGGAGCCGCGCTGTGACTGGTGGGACGGATGTTACAAATCCCCCGAACGAGCCGCGATCGCCTCGAAGCACTACGCTGTCATGCGGTCGGTTGACCACCATCGATCCCCACCGAAGGGCTTGCCATTCAGAACAGATTTTGGTCGAAGTGGCGGCGCGACGGCGAGGGCCCGCGGTCGCTGGAACAACTGCTCAAGCAGGTCGAGAAGGGCACCCAGGTCCGGCACTCCGGGCTCGACCGGGTGTTGACGGAGCTGAAGCAGCATCGCGATGCCGCGCCCGAGGGCGACCTGCGGTCGGCGCTCACCTGGCTCTGCAACGCCCAGACGCGGATGGCGAACAACCCGGGCACCGCGCATTCGCGCGAGGTGTTGCTGGCCGCGTACGAGGTCAATCGGGTCCTGGCTACAGCCGGCGAGACTCATCGCTGAGCACGCCGCGCAGGGCGGCCTCGATGGTGTCGAACTCGGCCTGGCCGCTGATCAGCGGCGGCGCCAGCTGGACGACGGAATCGCCGCGGTCGTCGGTGCGGCAGTACAACCCGGCCTCAAAGAGCGCCGAGGAGACCCGGCCGAGCAGCGGCCCCCGTTCGTCGTCGCCGAAGGTCCACTTGGTCGCCTGGTCCTTGACCAGTTCCACGCTGTAGAAATATCCCCCACCGCGCACGTCGCCGACGATGGGCAGGTCGTACAGCTTCTCCAGAGTGGCGCGGAAAGCCGGCGCGTGGTGTCTGACGCGCTCGTTGAGGCCCTCGCGCTCGAAGCTGTCGAGGTTGGCCAGCGCCACCGCGGTTGACACCGGATGGCCGCCGAACGTATAGCCGTGCGGGAACATGGTTTTGCCGTCGTTGAACGGCTCGAATAACCGCTCGCTGGCGATCATCGCGCCCAGGGGCGAGTAGCCCGACGTCAGGCCCTTGGCGCAGGTGATCATGTCGGGCACGTAGCCGAAATCGTCACAGGCGAACATCGACCCGATCCGGCCGAAGGCGCAGATCACCTCGTCGGAGACCAGCAGCACGTCGTAGGAGTCGCAGATCTGGCGCACCCGTTCGAAATAGCCTGGGGGAGGTGGGATCGAGCCGCCCGCGTTTTGTACCGGTTCCAGAAATACCGCCGCGACGGTGTCGGGCCCCTCAAATTCGATCGCCTCGGCGATGCGGTCGGCGGCCCACCGCCCGAAGCCGTTGGGGTCGTTGGCGAACGGGTCGGGCGCGCGGTAGAAGTTGGTGTTGGGCACCCGGAAGCCGCCCGGGGTCACCGGCTCGAACGGCGCCTTGTACCGCGGCAGCCCGGTGATCGCCAGCGCGCCCTGCGTGGTGCCGTGGTAGGCGATCGACCGCGAAATCACCTTGTGCTTACCGGGTTTGCCGGTGAGCTTGAAGTACTGCTTGGCCACCTTCCAGGCGGTCTCGACGGCCTCGGTGCCGCCGCTGGTGAAGAAGACCCGGTTCAGGTCGCCCGGCGCGTGGCCCGCAAGCCGCTCGGCGAGCTCGATCGCGGTCGGGGTGGCATACCCCCAGAGCGGGAAGTACGCCAGCGTGCCGGCCTGCCGGGCGGCGACCTCGGCGAGTTCGGCGCGGCCGTGGCCGACCTGCACCGTGAACAACCCGGACAGCCCGTCGAGGTAGCTTCTGCCGCGGTCGTCGAAGATGGTGACCCCCTCGCCGCGGGTGATGATCGGCGGCGCGATGCCGGGGCCGTGCCGGGCGAAGTGCAACCAAAGGTTCTGGGTCATCCTGCCGCTGAGCGTAGCGCGCCGGCCTCCATTGCCCGGCTCTCCCCCGCAAGCGGGGGACCCCCAACCGCGCCGTTCCGGCGCTCGCCGTCGCCGGCTAGCCTCGATTGCCCGGCTCCTTTCTCGCGCCGTTCCGGCGCTCGCCGTCGCCAGGCTAGCCTCGAACGCCCGGCTCCTTTCTCGCGTCGTTCCGGCGCTCGCCGTCGCCAGGCTAGGCTCGCTTCTATGACCGCAGCGCAGCAGGTCAGCGAGTTCGAGGCCCTGCGACCGCATCTCATGTCGGTTGCCTACCGGCTGACCGGCACGGTGGCCGACGCCGAGGACATCGTCCAGGAGGCCTGGCTGCGCTGGCACGGGCAGGACCAAGCGATCTCGGACCTGCGGGCGTGGCTGACCACCGTGGTGAGCAGGCTGGGCCTGGACCGGTTGCGCTCGGCCGCGCATCGCCGCGAGATCTACACCGGCAACTGGCTGCCCGAGCCGGTGGTCACGGGATTTCCCAGTTCCCAACAAGCCGACCCGCTGTCGGCCGTGGTAGCCAGCGAGGACGCCCGGTTCGCGGCGATGGTGGTGCTGGAGCGCCTGTCGCCCGACCAGCGGGTCGCGTTCGTGCTGCACGACGGCTTCGCCGTGCCGTTCGCCGACGTGGCCGAGGTGCTGGGCACCAGCGAGGCCGCCGCGCGGCAGCTGGCGTCAAGGGCCCGCGCGGCTTTGAAAAGGGAAGCGGCGCAGCCACCGCCGAAGCCCGACCCCTCGCACAACGAGGTGGTCGGCCGGTTGATGGCCGCCATGGCGACCGGCGACCTGGAGGCCGTGGTGGCGCTGCTGCATCCGGACGTGATCTTCACCGGCGATTCAAATGGCAAGGCGCCCACGGCAGTCCAGGTCATCCACGGGGCGGACAAGGTGGCCCGGTTCATGTTCGGCCTGGCCCGCCGCTACGGCCCGGCGTTCTTCACGGCGAACCAGCTGGGGCTGGTCAACGGCGAACTGGGCGTCTACACGGCGGGCAGCCCCGGCGACGACGGCCACCGGGAAATGCTGCCGCGGATCCTCGCGATAACGGTGCGCGACGGAAAGGTCTGCGCCCTATGGGATATCGCCAACCCGGACAAGTTCACCGGCTCCCCGCTGCGGGAGCTGCCTCGCTAGCCCACGGAATGCGGCAGGCGTCACCGGAATTGAAGCCCTGCTCGGTGATGCCCAGCGCGGAGTTCACCCGCGCCCGCATGTTCTCCAGCCCGATCTGATACGTCAACTCGAACACGCCGGCGTCGCCGAAGCGGGCCCTCAGGTCGATGACCTGCTCGTCGGTGACGGTGTGGGGGTCGGTGGTCATGGCGCCGGCGTAGGCGATGGCGGCGCGCTCGTCGTCGCTGAAAAGTGGTGAAGTCGCGTAGTTTTCTATGTCCGCAAGCCGCTCCATGTCCAGGCCGTTCAGGCGCTGCAGCATCGACCCGAAGTCGACGCACCACGAACAGCCGATCGCGCGCGCGGTCCAGTACACCGCGAGCTCGTGCACGCTGACCGGGAGCGTCTTGGATGCCCGCTCGACCATGGTTTCGTGCACGGCGCCGGCGATCATCAGTTTGCGGTGATGCGCAGACACGGCGAACGGTTCGGGCACCTGGCCGTAACGCCGCTTGGCTATCGCATACATGGCGCGGGTCAGCAGCCCGGCGCGCTTGGGGGGCAGTGGCTCGATGCGGGTTTTCTGAGTCATACCCCTGAGACGAGACAGGCGCGCGACGTGTGACAGCGCGCATCGCTCGCACCAATTGGCGACTTTCGAAGGTGGTATCACATGCGCTAGCACGTTCGCGGATCGAGTGGTGAGGGTGGCGCGGAACTTATGTGGCGGATGTTGACTACTGAAGCGGCACGCGAAGGCAATCGCCTGATCGCCCGCGAGAGAGCCGTAGCATGCGGCTAGCCTCTCGACGGGGGGTGGCGACTGGGGAGCGAGTGAGAATTCACGATGACCGCGCTGTTTAGCCGACGGGCCGATCAGTATGACTGGCTGTCCGGTTACCTTGCCTCGCGGGGGATCAGCGGTGCCACCCGCGCCCTCATTGCACTCATAGCGGCGTCGTTGGTGTTGTGCCTTCTCGCGCTGCTGGCCGGCTCGGACGGTCCCCAGGGACCGGTGCCGGTAACGATGACGTGGGTTGCCGTCGCCGGTGGGGTGGTGGGAGTGCTGCTGTGGATCTGGCGCTGGCCGACGCGAACGCAATCAATCGTTTTCGCCATGACGTGCAATACCGCCGTCGCCCTGGCGTGCCTGGCGCACCCGAACCCGTTGGCCGCGCTGATCGGGTGTGTTGCCTTCGCGACCTTCGGCGCCTACATGGCGTTCTTTCACACGACGGGACTCGTGCTGTATAACTTCGCGGTCGCCGCCGCCGTCGGCTCCTGGGAGGCGGTGTCGCTGGCGAGATCGGGACACCCCAGCCTCGCAGGGGTGGATCTGTGGCTGGTGATCGAGGTCAACATCGCCCTACCGCTGGCCATTCGAATCCTGGTGCGCGCCTTGTCGGGAGACCTGCTGCGTGCCGACCGCGACCCGTTGACGGGCCTGCTCAACAGGCGCGCGTTCCGGCACGAGGCACTGGGGATGATCCTGGCCCGACGGGGCATCGACACCCACCTCGTGGTGATGCTGATCGATCTCGACAATTTCAAGGCCCTCAACGACCGGTGTGGCCACGCCGCGGGGGACCACGCGCTGGTCCAAGTGGCCCAGGCGCTGTTGGCCGCCGCCGACAACCAGGCGGTGGTGGCGCGAAGCGGCGGTGAGGAATTCCTCTTGGCCGGCACTTCTTCGGGCTGCAACGCCGAGTCGCTGGCCGCGCAGCTGTGCCGGGCCATCGCGGGCTCGACCGCGGGAGTGACCGCCAGCATCGGCACCGCCTGCGCGCGTCTCACTGACCCCGCACCCGAACCCCAGGCACTACTGGAGGAGCTGATCACCGCCTCCGATGCCGCGATGTACCACGCCAAGCGGTTGGGGGGAAACCAAAGTCATCATCACGAACTTTGCTGACGGGTGCGTTGAGTCTCGTCGGCCGCGAGCGTCACGCTGGCGTGACGCTCGGCGCCGAACGCCACGCTGGCATGACGCTCGGCGACAAAACGGGCTGATCAGCGCGAGTACATGATCGCGCGCTTGACCTCCTGGATCGCCTTGGTGACCTCGATGCCGCGGGGGCAGCATTCGGTGCAGTTGAACGTCGTCCGGCATCGCCAGACGCCGTCCACCTCGTTGAGGATGTCGAGCCGCTCGGCGGCGGCCTCGTCGCGGCTGTCGAAGATGAAGCGGTGGGCATTGACGATCGCCGCCGGCCCGTAGTAACTGCCCTCGTTCCAGAACACCGGGCAGCTGGTGGTGCAGCAGGCGCACAGGATGCACTTGGTGGTGTCGTCGTAGCGGGCGCGGTCCGTCGGGCTCTGGATGCGTTCCCGCGTAGGAGGATTCCCGCTGGTGATCAGGTAGGGCTTCACCGCCCGGTAGGCGTCGAAGAACGGCTCCATGTCGACGACCAGGTCCTTCTCCACCGGCAGCCCCCGGATCGGTTCGACCGTGATGGTCAGCGACTTTCCCGGTTTCTTTGGCAACAGGTCCCGTATCAGCACCTTGCAGGCCAGCCGGTTGACCCCGTTGATGCGCATCGCGTCCGACCCGCAGACCCCGTGGGCGCAGGATCGCCGGAACGTCAGCGTCCCGTCGAGATAGCTCTTGATGTAAATCAGCAGGTTGAGCATCCGGTCGCTGGGCAGGCACGGCACCCGGAAGCTCTGCCAGCCACCGGTTTCCGCGAATGCTTCGGGCTGGTCGGGGTTGAACCGGGCGATCTTGACGGTCACCATCACCGCGCCCTCGGGCACGGGGGGCAGGGGTGGTTCCAGCGCTGTGTCGACGTCGTGATCGACGGCCATCAGTACTTCCGTTCCTTCGGTTCGTAGCGGGTCTGCACGACGGGCTTGAAGTCCAGGGCGATGTCGCTCAGCAGGTCGGTGCCCTGCTTGTAGGCCATGGTGTGGCGCATGTAGTTGACGTCGTCGCGGTTCGGGTAGTCCTCGCGGGCGTGGCCACCGCGGGACTCCTTGCGGTTCAGCGCACCCACCACGGTGACCTCGGCCAGCTCCAGCAGGAAGCCGAGCTCGATGGCTTCCAGCAGGTCGCTGTTGTATCGCTTTCCCTTGTCGTGCACGGTGATTCGCGAGTAGCGCTCCTTCAACGCGTGGATGTCGGTGAGCGCCTGCTTCAGCGTCTCCTCGGTGCGGAACACCGCGGCGTTATTGTCCATCGACTGCTGCAGCGCGTTGCGGATGTCGGCGACGCGCTCGTTGCCTTGCTCGGACAGGATGTCGCCCACCCAGCCGACGACCATCGCCTCCGGCTCCGGCGGCATGTCGACGAAGTCGTGTCCGCGCGCGTAGTTCACCGCGGCGATGCCGGCCCGGCGGCCGAAGACGTTGATGTCCAGCAGCGAATTGGTGCCCAGCCGGTTGGCGCCGTGCACCGACACGCACGCGCACTCGCCCGCGGCGTACAGGCCCGGAACGATGGAAGTGTTGTCCCGCAACACCTGTCCGGTCACAGTGGTCGGGATGCCGCCCATCACGTAATGGCACGTCGGGTAGACCGGCACAAGCTCGTGCACCGGGTCCACGCCCAGATAGGTGCGCGCGAACTCGGTGATGTCGGGCAGCTTGGCCTCGAGCACGTCCTCGCCGAGGTGGCGGACGTCGATGTAGACGTAGTCCTTGTGCGGACCGGCGCCGCGGCCCTCCAGGACTTCGAGCACCATCGAGCGGGCGACGATGTCACGCGGCGCCAGGTCGACGATCGTCGGCGCGTAGCGCTCCATGAACCGCTCGCCCTCCCCGTTGAGCAGCCGGCCGCCCTCGCCGCGCACCGCCTCGGAGATCAGGATGCCCAGCCCGGCCAGGCCCGTCGGGTGGAACTGGTGAAACTCCATGTCCTCCAAGGGAAGTCCCTTGCGAAAGACGATGCCGATGCCGTCGCCGGTCAGCGTGAGCGCGTTGGAGGTCGTCTTGTACATCCGGCCCGAACCGCCGGTCGCGATCACGACGGCCTTGGCGTGGAACACGTGGATCTCGCCGGTGGCCAGCTTGTAGGCCACCACCCCGGTGGCCACCGGCCCGCTCGGGGTCTGCGTGAGCACCAGGTCCAGCGCGTAGAACTCGTTGAAGAACTGCACGTCGTGCTTGACGCAGTTCTGGTACAGGGTCTGCAGGATCATGTGGCCGGTGCGGTCCGCGGCGTAGCAGGCCCGGCGCACCGGCGCCTTGCCGTGGTCGCGGGTGTGCCCGCCGAAGCGGCGCTGGTCGATGCGGCCCTCGGGGGTGCGATTGAACGGCATCCCCATCTTCTCCAGGTCGAGCACCGCGTCGATGGCCTCCTTGCACATGATCTCGACGGCGTCCTGGTCCGCGAGGTAGTCACCGCCCTTGACGGTGTCGAACGTGTGCCATTCCCAGTTGTCGTCCTCGACGTTGGCCAGCGCGGCGCACATGCCGCCCTGGGCGGCGCCGGTGTGGCTGCGGGTGGGGTACAGCTTGGTCAGCACCGCGGTCCGCACCCGGGGCCCGGCCTCGACCGCGGCGCGCATCCCGGCGCCGCCGGCGCCGACGATCACCACGTCGTATCGGTGTTGCTGGATCACGACTCGCCTTTCACGACTTTCACGAGATGTTCGGGTCGAAGGTCACCAGCACGTAGGTGCCCAGCACCAACGTGAACCCGATCGACAGCAGCAGCAGGCTGTTGAGCCAGAACCGGGTGGAGTTCTTGCGGCTGTAGTCGTCGATGATGGTGCGTAGCCCGTTGCCGCCGTGCAGCTCGGCCAGCCACAGCAGCGCCATGTCCCAGATCTGCCAGAACGGCGAATGCCAGCGCTGCGCGACGTAGTTGAAGTCGATGCGGTACACGCCGTCGTCCCACATCAGCATGATGAACAGGTGCCCGATCGCCAGGAACACCAGCGCGATCCCGGAGAACCGCATGAACAGCCACGCGAATTTCTCGAAGTTGGGGATGCCGGCGCGCCGGCGCGGCGATCGGGGATTGTCCAGGCTGGCGGGGCGGTCGTAGAAGCGCTGCTTGACCGGCGCCACCTGGCCGCGGCCGAGCTGGAGATCCGGGCTGCTCACCGGAAGTGCTCCATGATGTGGATGCCGGTCACCACGCCGGCGGGAACCATGAGCAGCAAAAAGACGATGCCGACGATCCAGAACATCAGCCGCTGGTGGCGGGGCCCCTGCGACCAGAAGTCGATCAGGATGACCCGGATCCCGTTCAGGCCGTGAAACAGCACCGCGGCGATCAGGCCGTACTCCATCAGGCCGACGATCGGCGTCTGGTAGTCGTGGATCACCGCGTTGTAGGTCTGCGGGCTCACCCGCAGCATGGCGGCGTCCAGGACGTGGACGAACAGAAAGAAGAAGACCGTCGCGCCGCTGATGCGATGCAGCACCCACGACCACATGCCGGGGTCGCCCCGATACAGGGTCCGGGGTGGTCGCCGCTTGCGCGCGGTGGCAGTACTCACCAAGTCCTCACCGCCCTTAACGTTGAAACGACAGTCAAGCCGGGCAATTCAGCCTAACCCTGCCAGCTGGAGAGTTGTGCCGAACAGTCCGCGAGGCGAACTGTCGTGTCAGAGTTAGGGTGAGCGTCTCGAGCCGGCCATCGACAGCGGGATCGCAGGGACGTGAGCATGCTCGATATCGATTGGAATGCGCTGCGCAACAAGGTAATCCAGGCTGCGACGGGTGCCTGCGCGCGCTAATCGCGATTCGCGGTCGGCGCGGCCGCGCGGGTCGACGACGGCCGCGTGGTCACCGGCTGCAATGTGGAGAACGTCTCATATGGCCTTGGTCTCTGTGCCGAGTGCGGGGTGGTGTGCGCCCTGCATTCCACCGGCGGGGGCCGGCTGGTCGCCAGCTCGGTGATGAGCAAGAAGCTGGCCGCGGGGGTCGGCGCGATCGTCCTCGACGTCAAGGTCGGCTCCGGGGCGTTGCTGGACTCCCAGGCGCAGTGCCGGGAGCTGGCGCACGCCATGGTCGAGCCGGGCGCGTGGGTGGGCAACGCGATCGAGGTGACCGCTCACCGGGCCGGCACGATGGGCGATATCGACGCGATGGCGGTGGGAATGGCAGCTTGGCGGCTCGGCGCGGGCAGTTCCCGACCTTGCGCGACAAGCGAAGCCCGTTGGAGCTGTCCCCCAGCTCCAACGTGCAGACGGTGGGGGTCAAAAGCATTGCAGAGCACCCGTTCGACCTGCTGGCCCGCACGCGGTTCCGGGTCACCGTCAACACCGACGCCCGGCTGATGAGCGACATCTCGGTGAGCCTCGAAATGTGCGGGCTGGTTGAGGCTTTCGGCTACGGGTGCGGTGACCTCGAGCGCTTCACGATCAACGCGAAGAAGTCGGCGTTCATCCCGTTCGATGAGCGGTTGGCGATCATCGACGAGGTGATCAAGCCGCGGTATGCGGTGTTGATCGGCTAGCCGTCGTCGCCGTAGGGCCCGCCGGTCGAAGAGCCGGGGCTGGTCGGTCGGTGCTAGGGGCTGCCCTTGCCGCCGGTGCCGCCGGTGGCAGTGGTCGTGGCGCCGGTGGCAAAGGCGGCCCCGCCGCCGCCACCGCCGCCGATGTTGGCGTTGCCGCCAGTGCCGCCGGTGGCGGTGCCGCCGCTTACTCCAACGCCGTTGCCGTCGGCGCCGTTCGTGCCGACGCCGCCGAGGGTCTGGCCGGTGCCGCCGACCCCGCCGGCGCCCGCGGCCGCACTCTGGGCGCTGCCGCCTTGGCCGCCGGCGCCGCCGGCGCCGCCGGTGATAGCGCCGCCGCCGCCACCACCACCGCCGGCGCCGGCTTTAGTACCGGGGGTGACGCTGGTGTGGCCGCCGCCGCCGCCGGCCCCGCCGCCGGGGCCGTGGC
>NZ_DATJPU010000258.1:0-4558 GCF_035506235.1 Mycobacterium sp. | reverse complement strand
GGGGTCAGCCCGCGACCGGACGCGACCGGTGAGCAATTCGTCACCATCGCCGGCGTGATCAACGGGCCCACCGTCAACGAGCACGCCGTGTATCAGCGCATGGCGGTCGACGTCGGCCAATGGCCGACAATCGGCCAGCTGTTCCCGGTGGTGTATTCCGCCAATAATCCGGACAACTGGAAGATCGCACCGTCCCAGCCGCCCCCGGTGTAGCGTCTGTCATCCGGCCGCGGGCGGTCGCGCCATCACGGTGATGCGCGCGCCGTACCGGGGGACGACACCTGAGGCCCGCGACAGCGTGCCCCCTGGTAGCCCGGGCAGGCCGGGCGTCCCCCCTGGGGATCCGGCGGCTGGGTCGGGCCCGGCCACGGTGGCTGAACCGCCGTCTGACAATGGCGTGACGGGCCCGCTCGGCGGTGCGGTCCAGCCCGCAGGCACCGATCCCATCGGCGCGGGCGACTATAGGTCAGCTGCTTCCGGTGGTGTATTCCGCCGGCCGAGAGGCTCACTCGCCCGGCGATCATCCACGATGGGAGAAGTTGTCGACAACGCCATGCAATATCTCCGGATGCCGCAAGAACGGGGTGATAATGTCGACCGGCAACGGGAAAACCACCGTGGAATTCTGGTCCGCGCCCAACTCCAACAGCGTTTGCAGATAACGCAGTTGCAGCGAGGCCGGGCTCTTCGACAGGGTCTCGGCCGCTTCCCGCAGCTCCTCGGACGCCTGCAGTTCCCCGCGGGCGTTGATCACTTTCGCGCGGCGCTCCCGTTCGGCTTCGGCTTCGCGTGCCATCGCCCGCTGCATCGACTCCGGAATCTCGACGTCCTTGATCTCCACCACCCGGACCTCGACGCCCCAGGGTTCCGTCATCTTCTCGATGATCGTGCGCAGGTCGCTGTTGAGGTCTTCGCGGTGTGCCAGCAGGGTATCGAGGTCGGCGCGCCCGAGCAGCGAACGCAGGGTCGTCTGGGCGATCTGCGACGTTGCAACCGCGTAGTTCTCCACCGCCATGATCGCTTTGAGCGGATCCGTCACTTGGAACATGACGACAGCGTTGACGCGAGCCGGCACGTTGTCGCGGGTGATCACCTCCTGCGGCGGGATGGTCAGCGTGACTAGTCGCTGGTCGACCCGAACCATTTTGTCCACCAAGGGAATCAGGAAGCGAAGCCCCGGATGGTACAGGGGTCGCACGTGCCCCATCCGGAACACCACACCGCGCTCGTACTCGCGCAGCACGGCGAGCGACGGCAAAACGGCCACGGCCAGTAACACGATCGCCGCGGCGATGACGGCGATGACAACTGCGATCATGACGGCTTGCCCTCCGTACCTTCCCAACTTCCCCAGCGGGTGGAATACCGGTCGATAGTGGCCGCCACCCGGTCCTCGATAGCGGTGCGGTGCGGCAGATGTTCCGGAGCGTTCGACGGAGTGTTCCACAGGTGCCGGGCCAGTGGCAGTCCGAGCAGCACGACGACCAGCGCTGTGCCCGTCAAAACCAGTACGTCAGCTGCGGAATGGCTGGTGATCAATGTCGCCGAGGACAGCACCGCGCCGAACGCCGCGACGCAACAGGCGATGCCGCGGTGGAAACGCCCGGCGTCCGAATGCGGCCACGGGTCGATCTCACGGCTGATCTCGCGGCCGTGATCTGAAGTGGTGCAGCCGGATTTGACGGGGCAACTGTTGCACACCACGGGCAGCGCCCGATATCGCATGACCCGGTGCTTCGGGTCGAACGAACTGGGCCACAACCAGTGGTCCTGTGGACACACCCAGGCGTCGTGGTCGGGCCGGTAGCGGAACCGGCCCGTGCGCCATCGTGCCGCCTGCGCCGACGCCCGTCGCGCCATCGCGTCGAAACTCCATCCGGTGGCCAACAGGGCGATTGAGTATCCAGCGATCAGCCACACCGTGGTGGTCGGCGGCGCCATCGGTCAGTCCTTCGCCGGCGCGCTGGAATCGACTGTCGTCCCGGCGAGTTCGGCGCCGGAGTCGCTGTAGAGCGGGTGTTCGGGTAACTCCTCGACGATCGTAACGGAGCGGAAGTTGTGCAAAGCGGTCCAGGCGATCCATACGAACGGCAGCACCCCCCCGAAGATGAGGATCACATCCCCGGGCATCCGCATCCATTCGATCACCGCGTTTCCGGGTTTGGTGATGTAACCCAGTGACCGCGCCTCAAAGTAGCCGTCGTTGACGGAGTGGTAGAGCTGCAGCACGCCCAGCGGCAGCAGAGTCGCGAACACCATCCACGCCAGGCCGATGTTCATGCACCAGAACGACGTTCGTGCCAGCTTCTCCGGCCATTTCTCTGCCGGGATCACGTAGCGGAAGGCGAACATGGCCAACGCGACGGCGAGCATGCCGTAGACGCCCATCATCGCCCCATGCGCGTGATTGGCCGTCAGTGCGGTCCCGATCTGGTAGTAGGACACGACCGGCAGATTGATCAGGAACCCGAAGATACCGGCCCCAAGGAAATTCCAGAATCCTACGGCGACAAGGAACATCACCGCCCACCGATGGGGGAAGGGCCGGCTGTCGCCGGCCTGCTGGCGGGCACCCAGCTGCAGGAACGCCCAGGCCTCCACGGTGAGGAAGGTCAACGGAATGACCTCGGCCGCTGAGAAGAACGCGCCCAGTGCCATGTGCTCCACCGGGGTGCCGGAGAAGTACAGGTGGTGCATGGTGCCGATGACGCCGCCGGCGGAATACAGGATGATGTCAAGAAAGATGACGCCCAGCGCGACTCGTTCGCGCACCACGCCCAACAATACGAACATGTAGGCCACCATCACGGTGGTGAACAGCTCGAGGAAGTCCTCTACCCATAGGTGCACCACCCAGAAGCGCCAGAATTCGGCGACGGTGTAGTGGGTGCCGCTGCTGGCCAGCAGCCCGACGGTGTAGAAGGCGGGGATCGCCAGCCCGGAGAAGAAGAACAACCACGGCATGTTCATCTTCGACTCGCCCTTGAGCCTGGCGCGCATGCCGCGCCAGATGATCGCGATCCACAGGAACAGCCCGACAATCAGGAGGAGCTGCCACAGCCGCGGCAGGTCGAGGTACTCCCACTGCTGAGAGAACAGGCTGCCCCCGGGGATGACCCCGTAGATGGAGAGCGCCTCGCAGATCAGCGAGCCGAATACCACCACCGCGACCGCGCCCAGCAGCACATACGCCAGCGTCCCCTGGCGGCGCGGCTCGCGGCGGGCGATGAATGGCACCAGGAAGATGCCACCGCCCAGGAACGCCGCCACTGTCCAGAACAGTGACAGCTGGACATGCCAGGTGCGGGCCAGGTTGTAGGGCAACACCCGGGCCAGATCCAGGCCGAAGAAATTCGACAAATCCGCGCGGTAATGCTCGGCGGCGGCGCCCAGCAGGGTCTGCGCCAGGAACAGCACGGACACGATTGCGAAGAACCAGATGGTGGCCCGCTGGGCCGGCGTCAGGTTCACCTCACCGGGTTGACGGAACGACAGCGTGGACGACTCGGCGCTGTGCCAGCCGACCTTCTGGCTCCAGCGCCCGTAGATCGCGAACATGATTCCGATGCCGCCCAGCAGCGCGATCAGCGACAGCGTCGACCACACCACCACCGCGGCGGTCGGACCGTTGTCGACCCGCGGCTCGGCCGGCCAGTTATTCGTGTAGCTGTATTTGTGTCCCGGGCGTTCGGCGGCCGCCGCCCATGCCGTCCAAGCGAAGAACGCGGTCAAGTCGCGGATTTGCGCCTTCTCGGTGATCATGCCCGGCAGTAGCCCGTATTTTGTTGAGTTCTCGCCGAAGTAGGCCGCGTAGTGGTTCAGGATATGGTCGAAAGCCGCGGCCTGGCGCTCGGTGAACACCAGTGTCCTGGTGGCGGGTTTGTACCGGTTGGTCCGGAACTCGGTGACCACCCGGTCTCGCGGATCGGACACGCCTTGCGCGCGGAACTGATCGGTGACGTCATCGGTTGCCATCCGTAGGTATTCGGCGGTGTAGTCGGGCCCCAGGTAGGCGCCGTGGCCCAGTACCGACCCGTATTCCATCAGCCCGCGGGCTTGGTAGAGCTCTTGGCCGCGGGTGATGTCGTCACCGGTGAAGAGGGTCCGGCCGGATTCGGTGACAACGTTCTGTGGCATCGGCATCGACGCCGAGTAGGTGCGGTAGGCGAGGATGCCCATCACCAGAAAGCTGAAGATCATCACGAGGGCGACGCCTTGGACCCAGGCCCGCGCGATCAAGGGCTGAGACGATGGCTGATCGGACTGCGGCGCTGACGGCAACTGTTGAGCGGTCATCAGGTATCTCCCGTCTTCGGATCGGTGAACCGCGCGCTGAGTCGTCCGCGGCGACACCGCCCTAAACATCCGATTCGGCTTGGCCGCGCCGACGGCAGTATTTCCTGACGGTACCGGTCGATAGGGACCAATGGCACCCAATTCGGGACCCAATGCCCTGGGTCAGCGGCACTCTTTCTCAATAGCGTGCTGGGTTGGTACCAACGATGATCGGCTCTTTTCGCCAGCAAAGGAGACCGCGATGCCGCATTCCGCCCCGAGC
>NZ_DATJPU010000257.1:0-15791 GCF_035506235.1 Mycobacterium sp. | reverse complement strand
CAAGCGGTCCAAGTCGCCGTCGAGCGCGTCGAAGACCGCGACGATCTCCTCACGCGTACTCGCACCCATGCCCGAAAGTCTACGAAGGACCGCCGACAACAATCGCTGCCCTGTTGCCACTGAAACTGAAGTGAAACAAGGGATTTAGAAAAGACAACCGATCCCGGCTAGCTCAGCGCGCTGGTGATGGCCGCCATATCGAAGTAGTCGCGCCACGCCGCAATCCGATCGTCCCGTACCTCGAAGACGCCCATCACCGGCAATGGAATGGGCTCGCCATCCTTGCGGCGCATCACGTCGGTGCGTTCGTTCATTACCAGCGCGCCGTCGCTGATCTGCCGGTGCACATTGAAGTCGATCCCGTCGAATCCGGCGAGGAACCCCGCGATGAAATCCCTGATCGCTTGGCGGCCTTGCAAGGGCTGCATCGGGATGTTGTGGTAGACGGCGTCTTCGGTGAAGTAACCCGCAAGCTCGTCCGGGTCGGGGGACGCCCACAGTTTGCAGAACTCGGTTACCAGCTCATCGGCCGAACGTGTCATGTGTTCATGCAACACAGTGATGTGCGGCAAATCAAGGCCGGGGCCCGGTGTCCTATCGCTGAGGGCCCTGAGTCATGCACTCGCCAGCCGGCCAGCTGAGCTGCTCCCACATCGACAGCTTTCGACGTTGTGTCGCTCGTCGGGCGTTTGGCCCGATACCGCCATGTGCTCCGATGGTCTTGCTGTCGGCATCACTGCCTCCTCGTCGGGCTGTCCCTTGGCGTGCACGGCCGTTAGGGTCGGCTACCCGACCTGATGCGAGCGAAACGCCATAGCGGCGACGGGGAGGAAGCCTATTCAGACGACGGCGACAACAGCTTTTCGGCCGCCGTGTAGGGATCGTCGCGCCCGTCGACGACCGCCTCGGCGAGCTTGTCGAGCTCCGGCCGGGTCCGCAGCAGCGTCTGCGCCAGTGACAGGATCTGCGCCCGGGCCCGCGCTGCCCGGCGCTCCCGGCTGTCGGTGCGGTGGTGATCGTCAATGGCGGCCACCAGATCCGCGACGCCCTCCCCCCGGGCGGCGACGAGACTGACGATCGGGGCGCTGGTTTCGGCGCGCAGGTCCCGCACCGTCTGCTCGGCGCCCTCCCGGTCAGCCTTGTTGACCGCCACGATGTCGGCGACTTCGAGCACGCCCGCCTTGGCGGCCTGCACCGCGTCGCCCGCGCCCGGGTTGAGGATGACGACGGTCGGTTCGGCGACGGCGGCGATCTCGATCTCCGACTGCCCCACCCCGACGGTCTCCAGCAGCACCACGTCGTATCCGATCGCGCCCAGCAGCCGGATAGCCGCCGGAACCGCGGCGGCCAGGCCTCCGACGTGACCGCGGGTGGCCACCGAGCGGATCAGGACGTCGGAGTCGTTGATATGGGCTGTCATTCGGATCCGATCGCCCAGCAGGGCGCCGCCACTGAACGGCGACGACGGGTCCACGGCCAGCACGGCCACCCGGGACCCGCGCTCGCGATAGGCGCCGACCAGGGCCCCCACCGTCGTCGACTTACCCGCACCGGGCGGGCCGGTGATGCCTATGACAAATCCCGCGCGGACCGCCGATGGTCCGATGCTCGCCAGCACCTCGTCGCGACGTTCGCCTTCGACCAGGCTGAGCAGCCGACCCGCCGCGCGCGGAGATCCGTTGCGCGCGCCCGCGATCAGGTCGGCGATCGTCATGTGCGCATTATGTCGCGGCGACCTCGATGACCGTCGCGGAACCCATTCCGCCACCGGCGCACATCGCCGCGACCGCTATTCCCCCGCCGCGGCGGCGTAACTCGTGCACCAGGGTGACAAGCATCCTGGCCCCGGTCGCCGCAACGGGGTGCCCCAGCGAGCAGCCGCTGCCGCTGACGTTGACCTTGTCGGGGTCCAGGTCGAGCAGCTTGACGGTGGCGACACACATGGCCGCGAAGGCCTCGTTGATTTCGAACAGGTCCACGTCTGAAATTGAAAGCCCGGCACGGGCAAGCGCTTTCGGTATCGCCTCCACCGGCGCCAGGCCGGTGACGGCGGGGTCCACGCCGACCGACGCCCAGGACCGCACGGTGGCCAGCGCGGGCAGCCCGAGCGCGTCGCTCGCGATGGTCAGCACGGCCGCGCCGTCGTTGGCGCCGCAGGCGTTGCCCGCCGTGATCGAGAAGCCCTCGATCTCCGGGTGCAGCGGCTTGAGCGCGGCGAGCTTTTCCATGCTGGTGTCGCGGCGGGGGTGCTCGTCGACCGAGAACAGCCCGTGCGGCGTCTCGATGGGAACGATCTCCTCCTTGAAGCGGCCCTCATCGATCGCGGCGATCGCGTTGCGGTGCGAGCGGAGCGCCCACGCGTCCATCTCCTCGCGGCTGACGCCCGCCTTGACCGCGGCGTTCCAGCCGACGGTGATCGACATGTCCATGTTCGGCGCGTCGGGGCGGTCCGGGTGCGTGGGCGGGAACCAGTCGACCCATTCGCCGTCCACCAGCATGCGCGACCGCGGGGACGTCGACGCCGAGTTCACCCCGCCGGCGATGACGAGCTGATCCATTCCCGCGCGCACGCCGGCGGCCGCGCTCTGCACCGCCGCCTGGCCGGCCGCGCAGTGCCGATTGTTGGCCAAACCCGGCACCTGGGGCAGACCCGCCGTGATGGCCGCGTGGCGGGCGATCACGCCCCCGCCGTACATGCCTTCGCCCAGGATCACGTCGTCCACCTGCGCCGGGTCCAGGTCCTTGGCCGCCTCGGTGACCACGTGGTGCGCGAGGTCGAATGCGCTGGTGTCGCGCAGCGTGCCCTTGCGGGCGGTGCCAATGGGGGTGCGCAGGGCGGACACGATGACGGCGTCAGGCACAGGTCTTCTCCAGGTTCGGCAGCGCGCAGTTGAGTGAGAACACTATTCTCACATTTCGAGAGTATGAGTTGCAAGGAGACGGCCTTCTGTCGAACCCGCGCGTCACCGGCGCGGTAAGGGCACGGATTTGCGATGGTGGGTGGATGACTCAGGGGATGGTCTCTGTCCCAGGCGGAAAGGTCTGGTTCAAGCGGGTCGGCAGCGGGGCCGGTCTCCCGCTGCTCGTAGTTCATGGCGGACCGGGTCTCCCGCACAACTACTTGAGTTCGCTCGAACGGTTGGCAGACGAGCGAGAGGTCATTTTCTGGGACCAGCTCGGGTGCGGAAAGTCCAGACGGCCGTCCAACGCCCGGCTTTGGACGATGGAACGCGCGGTGGCCGAAATGGACGCCGTGGTGAAGGCGCTGGAACTGAACCGCTTTCACATCTTCGGTAACTCGTGGGGCGGGATGCTCGCGCAGCAGTACGTGCTCGACGTGGCCGCCGGCGCCGTCAGCCTGACGATCTCGAACAGCATCGCGTCGATACCCGAGTTCTCGAACATGGTGGTGCGCTTGAAGTCCGAGCTGGACCCGGCAACGCAATCGGCCATCGACCGCCATGAAGCGGCGGGCACAACCTACTCGGCCGAGTATCAGGCCGCCATCCGGACCTGGAACGAAACCTATCTGTGCCGCGTGCGTCCCTGGCCCAGGGAACTCGAGGAGGCGTTCAGGAACATGGGAACCGACGTCTTCGAGACCATGTTCGGCCCGAGCGATTTTCACATCGTCGGGACCATTCGCGGCTGGGACGTATTCGACCGGCTGAGCGAGATCACCTTGCCGACATTGATTCTCGCGGGCCGGTTCGACGAGTGCGTGCCGGAACACGCCTGGGAGATGCACCAGCGCATCCCCGGTTCGCGGTTCGAGTTGTTCGAGTCGAGCGCTCACATGCCCTTCATCGAGGAGCCGGAAAGGTTCGACCGGGTGATGCGGGAGTTCTTGCGGCTGCACGACTCGCGAGCGTAACGCCACCGCGAAAAGCGATATTTCGCGGTGAGGTTACGCTCGGGGCATCAGGATCAGTTCTTGCCGGCATTCAACTTGGTGACTATCGACCGGAAATCTTCGGTGGTGAACGACTGGTGCTCGGCCGACAGCGCATAGTCCAGGCTGGCGAGAACCGCGCGCTCGAGATGGATGTTGAGCACGCGTTTGGTGCTTTCGACCGCCTGCTGGGGTAGCTCCAAAATCTTTTTGGCGCAGGCGATTGCCTCCGCGACGGGGTCGTCGGCCACGTGGTTGGCCAGTCCGAGTTCGACGGCTCGCTCGGCACGGATTCGCGTGCCGGTCAGCGCGTATTCCTTAGCCAGCAGCAAGCTGATGTGCAGCGGCCAGGTCAGCGGTCCGCCGTCGGCGGCCACCAATCCCACCTGCACGTGCGGGTCTGCGAGGAAGGCGTCTTTGGCGATGTAGACGATGTCGCTCAGCGCGACAAGACTGCAGCCGAGGCCGACGGCCGGCCCGTTGACGGCCGCCACCACCGGAATCCGGCAACGCGCCATTCCGAGCACGATCTCGCGCCCGTCCCGGATGGTCTTGGCGCGTAGATCGGCGTCTTGGGACAGTTCGGCAAGGTACGCGAAGTCTCCGCCGGCCGAAAACGCCTTGCCGGCGCCGGTCAGCACCGCCGCGCGGGCCGTGGGATCGTCGGTCAGTCGCTGCCACAGCCGCGCGAGTCCGACGTGGAGATTGTCGTTGACCGCGTTGAGGTCGTCGGGGCGGTTGAGGGTGATGATCCGCAGCGCGCCGTCGGCGCGGACTTCGATTTCGGCCGGCATCTCGTACATTCAGACTCCCAATCCCAAGATTCGCGAGGCGATGATGTTCTTTTGTATCTGTGAGGTCCCGCCCATCACGCTCTGCGCGCGGCTGTACAGGTAGGCGCTGAGCAGGTCGGGGTCGCGGGTCCCGGCGACTTCCACGGCGGCGTGCCCGACGGATTGCTCGACCCAGGTCATCAGCAGCTTGTCGAGCGATCCCTCCGGGCCGTGCGAAACCCCGTCCAGTTGCTCGGACAGCCGGCGCCGGACGTGATGCGTCAGCATCTCCGACTGGACCGCCGCCCATGCGAGTTCCTCGGAAACCGGTCCCCCAGAAACGCTGTTGCGTGCGAACAGGTTTCGGACCAGCTTGCCGTATCGGGCCGCGTAGCCCAGCGTGGAGGGTTCGCGCTCGTGCCCGACGACGGTCATGGCCACGGCCCAACCTTCACCGGGTGCGCCGACCATCCGGTCCGCGGGCACCGTGGCGCCGTCGAAGAACACCTGGCCGAACTCGTTGGCGACCCCGTTCATCATGCGCAACGGCCGCTGTTGCACCCCGGGCTGTTTCATGTGGAGCACGAACGCCGACAGGCCACGGTGGCGCTTGGCCCCGGGATCGGTGCGAGCGAGCAGGAGACACCAGTCGGCGACGTCGGAGTAGCTCGTCCAAATCTTGTGCCCGTGCACCACATAAGTGTCGCCGTCGAGGGTGGCGGTGGTGGTCAGCGATGCCAGATCCGAACCGGCGCCGGGCTCGCTGAAACCCTGGCACCACCGCTCGCTGCCGTTGATGATGCCGGGCAGAAATCGTCTCCGCAGCTCGTCGCTTCCGTGCCGGCCGATGCCGTACACCAGGTAGCCCACGCTGGGACGCGGCGGAGCGCCGGCGCGGACCAGCTCCTCGTCGACGATCACGTCGTACACCGGCGCCAGCTCCTGGCCGCCGTAGTCACACGGCCAGGACAGGCCGAAAAAGCCGTTGTCGTACAGGGCGCGGTGCCAGTCGGTCATGCGCTCCCAATATTGTTCTCCGGAGCCGGAATATTGCCTGGCGTGCACGGAAAGCCAGGAGCGCAGCCGCTCCCGGAAGGCGGCCTCGTCGGGTGAGTCACGAAAGTCCAAAGTCGATCTCCTTCAGCGTCACGGGCCAGAGTTCGGTCGACGTCAGCGCGCGGCGCAGGTAGACGTGAATCAGGCAGTCCCACGTGTTGCCGATTCCGCCGTGCACCTGCACGGCGGTCTCGCAGACGGTGCGGGTAGCGCGGGCGCAGTACACCTTCGCGATTTGGGCGGCCCGAATGGCTTCATCCGGCCCGAGTTCGTCGACGCCCCACGCGGCGTGGCGCAGCACGCTCACCGAACCCTCTATCAGCGCAAGGCTTTCGGCGAGCAGATGCGCGACGGCCTGATACGACCCGATCGTCTTGCCGTACTGTTCGCGGATCTTCGCGTAATCACAGGCGACCGCGTGCGCGCCCCGGGCGATGCCGACCAGGTCCGCCGACGTCGTGACCAGCGCGAGGGCGAGCCATCGCGCGGCGACGTCCGGGGTCACCTCGCCGAGGGCCGCCGGCGGAGCTGCGATGTCCGCCTCGATGCGCGTCAGGTCGGGGCCGGTGCGGGCCGCTTCCACGCCTGCCGCCAGAACGCTGGTGCCGCAGAGCAACAGGGCGCGTTGGGCGCCGCGAGCGTCGATCGCCCGGTCTTCAGCCGCGACGGTCGCTCCCGCGCCGTCGGCACCGACGCGCCGGACGAGGTCGTCGGCCAGCACCGGCCCGAGCAACGGCGCGTCGACCAATCGGCGCCCGAATTCCTCCGCGACAATCGCAACCTCGACGCCCGACGCGCCGTCGGAGCGCAGCGACCGCCACCCGGTCACCCCAATCTGCTTGTCCAGCCGCGCGATTCGGCCCTCGTCCTCGAGATCCTGCACCGCCTCAAGGCCCAGGTCGTCGGCCAGCTTCGCGGCGGCGTCACGAAGTTGCCGCTGTTCAGACGTCAGACGTACATCCATAGGTCTCCTTCAGCGCTCGGCGCAGCACCTTGCCCGAGGGCAGGCGCGGTATATCGTCCACGAACACGATGCGGCTCAGGTGTTTGTAGGACGCTAACCGCTCGTCCACCAGGGCGGTCAGCTCGGCAGGGTGCACCGGACCATCAGCTGCCACCGCCGCGACGATCGCCTCACCATTGATGCCATCGGGAACGCCGAACACCGCACAGTCTTTGACCGCCGGATGACCGTGCAGCACCGTCTCGATCTCGGCCGGTGCCACCTGGAATCCGCGCACTTTGATCATCTCTTTGAGACGGTCGGTGATCCGCAGCCAACCGTCGTCGTCCAGCCAGCCGACATCTCCGGTGCGATACCAGCCGTCGCACATGGCCTCGGCGGTCGCGGCGGCCGGCAGGTAGCCGGCCATCAGCGACATCGACCGGGCCTGGATTTCACCCACCTCCTCCGGGCCGACGCCCCGGCCGGTCTCCGGCGAGACCACCCGCACGTCCACCCCGGGCACGGGACGCCCGACGGAGTCAAGCCGGGCCCCCCGCAACGGATTACACGCGATGACCGGCAACTCCGTGGTGCCATAGGCCGGGACCCAACCGACGCCGGTCCGGCGGGTCACGGTCTCGGCGACGCCGGGACTGACCGGCGTCGCGCCCCACACGATGAAACGCAGCGAAGACAAATCGTAGGCCTCGAGGCCGGGATGGGACGCGATGGCCAGCGCGATCGGCGCGACGGCCATTTCCACTGTGATGAGGTCGCTTTCGATGTGCCGCAGCATCCGGTCGACATCGAATCGCGGATGCAGCCGCATCCGGGCCCCGGTACTCAGCGCCGTGAGGATGTTGAGCAGCCCGAGTATGTGTGACGGCGGCGTGGCAACCTGAATCCGGTCTCGCCGGGTCAGCCGCAGGGCCGCGCGCCATTGCCCCACGGCCTCATGCAACGCGGCGTGGGTGTGCAACACCGCCTTCGGCAGACCCGTGGTGCCGGAACTGAACACCAGCACCGCGTCGGCGCTAGGCGGCAGCGAGCCGGAAACCAGCTCCCCGGGACCGATCGGTTCGTCGAGGCTCAACATGGGCATCAGGCCGGCCAGCACCGGATGGTCGCCGACGGCGTGCGCCGGATCGGTGAGCCCCAGCGCGTGGTCGACCTCGTCCCGCTTCCAAGCAGGGCTGAGGAGGACCGCGGTGGCGCCGAGCCGCCAGATCGCGAGCAGGGCGGCCACGAACTCCGGCCGGTTGGACGCCATGACCGCGACCCGCCGACCGGCGGTGACGCCGTCTTTGATCAGGGTCGCGGCCAGACCGTCGGCCATCGCGTCGAGCTGAGGCAGGCTGAATCGCCGTTCCTCGCACACGAGCGCTGGCGGTTCGGTCACGTCCCGTTCCTCCCAGCAGTCCAAACGTCTTGAGAAGACCCTATCGCTCCGTGAGAATACTATTCTCTATAGTGAAGAATGCAAAGTACGGTGGGGGCGGTCATGGTGACGGTCACCACGATCATCGAGGAGACTCCACGGGTGGCAGATCCCGCATCCAAGTCCGCGCCCGATAACGGCGCGGACGTCGGCACGGTGACGATCCACCTCGACCGCAAGAAGGTATCGGTGCCGCGGGTCCCGGGCGAGACGCTGCTGGAGACCGCGCGGCGGGCCGGGCTCGAGCCGCCCTTCAGCTGCGAGGCGGGCAACTGCGGCACCTGCATGGCCCGGCTCGTCGAGGGCCGGGCGACCATGCGGGTCAACGACGCCCTTGAGGAGGACGAAGTGGCCGAGGGCTACATTCTGACGTGCCAGGGCGTGCCCGACACGGCTTCGATCACGGTGCGCTACGAGTAGCTACGGAGAGGTGGCGGCTATGGCCAAGGGCATCATGTACGTCGAGAGTCGGCCCAGTTCGCCCGATCGCGAGCAGGAATACAACACCTGGTACGACGAAGTGCACATCCCCGAACTGCTGGCGCTCGACGGGATCGTCGCGGCGCGCCGGCTGCGTCCGGTCGACGGGCAGGGTCCGTATGTCGCCATCTACGAGCTCGAGGGCGACGACCTGCAGGCCATCCTGGACAACATGATCGCCAACGCCGGCGAGCTGCACATGTCCGATGCCCTGCAGTTGGATCCCGCGCCCGTGCCGCGACTGTTCGAGACGACCATCGAGTGTGGTGGCTAATAGCCGGGCAGTGCAGCGAGCGCAGGAGCTAACCGCTCGAGTTGCTCTATCCCAGAGGCGAACTCGATGCCGATCGGCAGCAAGAGCGTGACGTGATCGGCGCCGGCGGTCAGCTGCTCACACACTTGACTGACAATGGCCGTCGAGTCGATCGGGTCGCCGACCATGGACACGCCGACGACCAAGAGCTTGTCAGGCCCTAACGTCTGCCGGGCGTGTGCCGTAAAGTCCGCGGGCAGCATGGCCGGCAGCGCTCCATCTGCGATATCACCCGCCAGCGCAAGCATTTTCGGGCCGTTGGCGGCGACTATACGGGGAAAGGCGACGTCGGGTGCCGGTGGATAGGTGGGGCTGTCCATCTCGGTCACGTATTCGCGCATGGTGGCCAGTGGCCTACCGAATTCCCGGCCGACGCTGGCCGCCTGCTCCGGATAGCCGACCCCCAGGCCGAGCACGAACCGGCCCGGGTAGGCCTGGGCCAGTTGGGCGGCCGCGGCGTGCATGGTCTGAGCCGGCCGGGCCCAGACGTTCGCGATGCAGGTGCCGAAAGCCATCCTCTCCGTTGCCGACAGCAGCAGGGCCAATTGCACCAGGGCGTCCTTGCCGATGACCTCATTCGTCCAGACGGCGCGGTGTCCGGCGCGTTCCAGCCGGCCCACGGCGTCACGCTGCACGTCGGCGTGCGGGTTGCTGGTGAAGGAGACCGGCAGGCATACGCCTGCCGGTCCCAACGCCTGGCGGGCCGCGTCGACCACGGGGTTAGCCACGGCGCCGCTCACTCGCCGAAGTAATGGCCCGCATCGAGATCCTCCAATAGGCCGGGCCGTTCGGGCTTCCAGTCCAGCACTTCCTGCGTCAGCTTGCTTGACGTCGGATTGTCCAGCGATGCGAACAGCGCGAGAAAGCCGAAATGGCCGGCTTCTTCGGCGGGAATGCTGAGGGCCGGCACGTTCAGGTGGCGGGCGATGACGCCGGCGATCTCACGGAACGGCACCCCTTCGTCGGCAACCCCGTGCAAACGCGTTCCGGCGGGCGCCTTTTCGAGGGCCAGCCGGTACAGGTGCGCGGCATCCAGCGTGTGTAAACCGGGCCAGCGGTTCGAGCCGTCGCCGATGTAGGCCGACACGCCGGTGTCGCGGGTCGTGTTGATCAGGTGGTGGGCGAAGCCGTGGTGATCCAGGTTGCTGTGCACCAGAGGCGAGAGCCGGAGGACCGAGGAACGCACCCCGCGATCGGCTAACGCGATCACCGCGTTCTCCGAGTCGATCCGCGGCCCTGCGGGCAAGGTGTCGTGTTCGGTCGCAAGGCGCCCCGGCGCGGCAAATGCGAGCAAGAGGGTTCCCGACGTGCTCACGAAAGGCTTATCGGAGCCGACGAGCGCCTCGCCCATGGCCTCGACCGCCCGCAGATCCGTCTGGGCGGCTCCCACGAAGTCGTCGAAGTCGTGCCGGAAGGCGAGGTGAATGACGCCCTCGGACGAGGCGGCGGCCTCCCGCAGGCCGTCGACATCGTCGAGGTCGCCGCGCCGCGCCGTGGCGCCCGCGGCGGTCAGCGCCGCCGCTCCCTCGTCGGAGCGGGCCAGCCCGGTAACGCGATGGCCGGCTTCGAGGAGTTCGGTGACGACGACGGAACCGATGTGCCCGGTCGCACCGGTGACAAAGACGTGCATGGTGGAATCCCTTCTGCCCCTCAGGTCGATGCCCTCAAGTCAATGGCGGCCGTGAGGGGCTGTCCAAGTCCTCTTTCATATGGCGCGATGCAATCCCGGCATCACTGCAGCTCAGTGACGCTATCGTCGGACCGCGCGACGACCGTCGTGGCTACACTGGGCGCATGACGGACTCGGCATCGCCGGTGGTGGATCTCGACCTGCGGCTGGTCGGCTACTTCGTCGTGGTGGCCGAGCATCGGCACTTCGGCCGCGCTGCCGCCGCGCTGCGCGTCGCGCAGCCGTCGCTGAGTCGCCAGATTCGCCGGCTGGAGCAGCAGTTGGGCGCCCGGTTGTTCGACCGCACGCCGCAGGGCACCCGGCTCACCGAGGCGGGCGATGTGTTCCTGCCCCGGGCCAAGGCGCTGTTGCGCTCGGCCGCCCAGGCCGCGGCGCAGGTCCTGGCCGCCGCCCAGCCGAGCCGTCTCGTCATCGGCTATACGACCGGCATGATCGTCACGCCGGCGGTGCGCGAGCTGCGTCGCGAGCATCCCGACGCGGATGTGCAAGTGACACACCTGGATTGGGATGAGGCCCGTGATGCGCTGCTCGGCCACCGGGTGGACGCGGTGGTGACCCGGCTGCCTTTCCCCACCGAGCACCTGCACGTAACGGTGCTGTATGACGAGCCCCGGGTGCTTGCGATACCCATCGACCATCGCCTGGCGGGCCGGGAATCCGTCACCCTCGACGACATCGCCGATGAACCGATGCCGCGGGTGCGGCACTCCGATCCGGCCTGGAGCGCCTTCTGGCGCATCGACCCTCGTCCCGATGGGCGTCGCGCGCCCGACGGTCCGTTCATCGACGCGCTCGAGGACAAATTCGAACTGATCGCCTCAGGGCAGGCAGTGGCGATCACGGCCGGCTTTCACGGCAACAGCCTGCGCCCGGACATCACCACTGTGCCGCTGGAGGGCGTAGAGCCCAGCCACGTCGTACTGGCCACCCGCGCAGGAGACCGTAGCCGTCTGGTGGCGGCCTTCCGCAAGCTCGCCGAGGCCCATCTCGCCGCACCCTTGCCTTGACGTTCGGCGGGATCAGCTCTCGTTCAGCTCCGGCGGCGGCCGGTAGTCCGGCTCATACCCGGAGACACGGATGGGACTTCCCACGAGGCGGAAATCGCCCGCTGTCACAACAGCTTCCGGCGTCGCCTCCAGCGCCTCGGGCAGCGTCCTGACGGCCGCGGCCGGAACGCCGAGGGGACGCAGGCGTCGCTCCCAGCCGGCGGCGGTATCGGTGGACAACATCGCGGTGACGACGGCCAGCACCTCATCGCGGCGGGCGACCCGTTCGGCCATGGTTTCGAAGCCGCCGATACCCGCCTCGGCGGCAAAGGATTTCCAGAAGCCGTCATGGGTGATGAACAGCGCCAGATACCCTTCGGCGGTCGGGAAGAGCTGCGCCGGAACGTAATAAGAGTGCGCTCCGTTGGGCCGGCGCTGCGGCTCGACGCCGCTGTTGAGGTAGGCAGACGCATGGTAGTTGAGCTGCGACAGCATGACGTCGCGCAGCGACACGTCCACTTGCCCGCCCGTGCCCGAGATGATCTTTGCCAACAGCCCCAGCGCCGCACACATTCCGGTGGAGTTGTCGGCCGAGGAATAGCCGGGCAGCGTCGGGGGCCCGTCCGGATCGCCGGTGAGCGCGGCGATGCCGGTCGACGCCTGAACCACGTAGTCGAAGGCCGGGTCGTCGCCGCCGTTGAGCCCGAAACCGGTGATCGCGACGCAGACGATCCGCTCGTTGTGCGGTCGCAGCTGCTCATAGGTGAGCCCCAACCGGCGAATGGCCGACGGTTTCAGGTTCACCAGCAGCGCGTGGGATGCCGCGACCATTTCACCCAGATGTTGCTGTCCTCCTTCGGAATTCAGGTCGAGGCAGGCGCTGGACTTGTTGCGGTTGAGGCTCGCGAAGTAGGTGGGCCCGACGCCGCGAGAGATCTCGCCACCACAAGGTTCAATCTTGGTGACCTCTGCGCCGAGGTCGGCCAGCAGCATGGTGGCGTACGGACCGGCCAGCATGGTGCCGACCTCGAGGATGCGTATCCCGGCGAGTGGACCAGTGTTGGCCGTCAACGCAACTCCGTTGCCAGCGAGGCGATCATGTCGCGGGTCCGCCGCTTGGAGGCGACGAGCTCGTCCCGGTTGTCGCCGATCGGCAGCAGCCGCACCGACAGGTCGGTCACGCCGGCGTCGGCGAATCGGCGCATCCGCGCCAGGATGGCGTCCTCGTCGCCGGCCGCGCAGATGTCGCCCACATCCTTGGCGTCGCCGTAGGCGAGGAGCCGCTGGTAGTTCGGCGAGACTTCGGCCTCCCCGAGGATCCGGTTGGCGCGCTCGCGCGCGGCGTCGACTTCCCCTGCCGCGCAGAGGCAGACGGGGACGCCGGCGACGATGCGCGGAGCCGGGCGGCCGGCGTTGTCGGCGGCCTTGGTGATGCGCGGGACGACGTGTTCGGCCACGGCGCGCTCGTCGGCCATCCACAGCACGGTGCCGTCCGCCCGCTCTCCGGCGACGGTCAGCATCACCGGCCCGAGCGCGGCCACCAACACCGGCAACGGCGCCACCGGGGCGAGGTCGAGCGGGTTGTGCACCCGGAAGGTGTCGTTCTCCACATCGACGGGACCGGGGTTGGCAAGCGCGGCGTCGAGCACTTCGAGGTAGTCCCGCGTGTAGCCCGCCGGCCGCTCGTAGGGAATCCCGAGCATGTCGTCGACGATCCAGTGATGGGACGGCCCGACACCCAGCACCAACCGGCCGCCGGTGGCGGCGTGCACCGACAAGGCCTGGCGCGCCAACGCAATCGGGTGCTGCGCCTGCAGCGGAACGACCGCGGTGCCCAGTTCGATGCGGGTCGTGCGGGTTCCCATCAGGGCGACCGCGACCAGCGCGTCGAAGTCGTTGGGAATCTGCGGGATCCAGGCGCTGTCCAGGCCGGCGGTCTCGGCCCAGTCGATGTCGGCGAGCATCCGGGTGACTTTGCGCGCGGAGTCGCCGCGCTCGGGTCCAACCATTACTCCGATGCGCACGATTCCTCCGGGGCGGGTTCGGGATTGCCGGTCAGTGCGCGGATATCGCGCACGAGCACGTCGAGCGGCGTCCCGGTTGGGAACACCGCGGCGGCGCCGGCGGACAACAGCTTGGGCACATCGGCGTGGGGAATTGTTCCACCGACCACGACGGCGATGTCGGCGGCGTCGGCTTGGCGCAACGCTTCGATGGTCCGCGCGGTGAGCGTCAGGTGGGCCCCGGACAGGATGCTGAGCCCAACGACCGCCACGTCTTCCTGGACGGCGATCGACGCGATGTCTTCGATGCGCTGCCGGATGCCGGTGTAGATCACCTCGAAACCCGCGTCGCGCAGGGTGCGTGCGACGATCTTCGCGCCGCGGTCGTGCCCGTCAAGGCCGGGCTTGGCCACCAGGATCCGCGCCGCCATTTAAAACACCACCGGTTGCTGGAATTCGCCCCACACCCCTTTGAGCGCGGAGACCATTTCACCGACCGTGCAGTAGGCGTTGGCGCAGTCGATCAGCTTGTGCATCAGGTTGTCGGTTCCCTCGGCGGCGCGCGACAGCTCGGTGAGGGTGGATTGTACTGCCGCGGAGTCCCTTTCGGCCCTGACCTTGGAGAGCCGCTTGAGCTGCAGATCGCGGCCCTCGGCGTCGAGTTCGTAGGTGACGACATCGGGCTCGGGCTCTTCGGAGACGAATCGGTTGACGCCGACGACGGGGCGGGTGCCCGCTTCGATGTCCTGATGCACCCGATAGGCCTCGTCGGCGATCAGGCCCTGCAGGTACCCGTCCTCGATCGCGCTGACCATGCCGCCGTGCCGATCCAGGTCGTCCATGATCTCGATGATGCGGGCTTCGGTGGCGTCGGTGAGCGCCTCGACGAAGTAGGAGCCGCCGAGCGGGTCGGCGACACTGGCGACACCGGTCTCGTAGGCCAGGATCTGCTGGGTGCGCAGCGCCAGCGTGGTCGACTCCTCGGTGGGCAGCGCGAACGGTTCGTCCCAGGCCGCGGTGAACATCGACTGGACTCCGCCCAATACCGCCGCCATCGCCTCGTAGGCCACCCGCACAAGGTTGTTCTGCGCCTGAGGGGCATACAGCGACGCACCGCCGCACACGCAACCGAACCGGAACATCGACGCCTTGTCCGTCGTCGCGCGAAAGCGTTCCCGCACGATCGTCGCCCAGCGTCGGCGTCCCGCACGGTATTTGGCGACCTCCTCGAAGAAATCGCCGTGGGTGTAGAAGAAGAACGAGATCTGGGGCGCGAACTGGTCGATCGTCATCCGGCCGCGTTCGACCACGGTGTCGCAATAGGTGACGCCGTCGGCCAGGGTGAACGCCATCTCTTGCACCGCGTTGGCGCCGGCGTCGCGAAAGTGCGCCCCGGCCACCGAGATGGCGTTGAATCTCGGGACCTCGGCCGCGCAGAACTCGATGGTGTCGGCGATCAGCCGCAGTGACGGCTCGGGCGGCCAGATCCACGTCCCGCGCGAGGCGTACTCCTTGAGGATGTCGTTCTGGATGGTCCCGGTGAGCTTCGCCCGCGGTATGCCCTTTCGCTCGGCGGCGGCGACGTAGAAGGCCAGCAGGATCGCGGCCGTTCCGTTGATCGTCATGCTGGTGCTGATCTTGTCCAGCGGGATGCCGTCGAACAGGATTTCGGCGTCGGCCAGGGTGTCCACCGCGACGCCGACCCGGCCGACCTCCTCGCCGAAGTCGGGATCGTCGGAGTCGTACCCGCACTGGGTGGGCAGGTCGAGCGCCACCGACAGCCCCGTCCCGCCCTGCTCCAGCAGGTAGCGGTAACGGCGGTTGGACTCCTCGGCGGTGCCGAAACCCGAGTACTGGCGGAAGGTCCACAGCTTGCCCCGATAGCCGGACGCGAAGTTCCCCCGGGTGAAGGGGAACTCCCCGGGCGGCGGCGGTTCGGAGGTTCTGTCCGCCGGCCCGTACACGGGCCGCAGTGGGATGCCCGACGGTGTCTGAGCAGCGTTATCCATCGATGAATAACGTACTTGCAAAAAAAGAGAATGCCAATACCACACTGTTGAGCTGGGCAAACGGGGCGTCCAGCGACGAGCGGGGCGGAATTCAGGCCCGGCAGAGGACCTCGCCGTGCGGCATGGACAGCCAGCCGTCCGGGGCCGCGGCCCACGCCCGCCATGCCGCCGAGATCGCCTCGAGCTGCGCGGCGGTGGCCAGGCC
>NZ_DATJPU010000256.1:0-3407 GCF_035506235.1 Mycobacterium sp. | reverse complement strand
TGGTACTTGCGCAGTGAAGGTCTCGGTGAACCAATCCGAAAACCTTCGCTTACGCTCGACGTATGTGCTATGTGCTTCCTCGTTCAACTTCGCCAACAAAACTTCCGGATCGCCATATTGATTCCAATCAAAATGCGCGTTGCGCGGGATGACTTGTGGATAACGGGCCGATTCTGCAAGCTCCTTCCCCTCATTCACCACGTCTTCTGCCACCCCACGCTCCAATACTCGATCCAGAACAGCTGCAATCCGCTCGCGTCCGTAGGTCGGGACGTCATCGAACGTCACCGTCTCGCTTGATTCAAGCGGCTGATCGACGACTCTTGTATTAATGATCGCCTCATCACCTCCTCGACATGCGTCATGCTCTGGTGCAGCTGGCTCGTGGCCTTTCGTATTCTATAAATATCTCGAGGTGCCTATCATCGCGGTTCCCATGGGCTTCGGGACTGTCCGATTTTCGGTGGATCTGACCTTGGCATCGGTTAGCCCGGATGTTTCGTGGAGTTGACGTGGTGGCCTGATCGGATTCGGGGCACTTGTGACGTTGTCGTGGGTTCGCTGATCTGGGAATTTGGGCGCAACGCCGTGTCCTGCTTACGTTTTGACTTGCGAAGGTCCAAGACGTGAGAAGGGTGTACGACGCTGCGCAAGAACAGGGTATTCGGTGAGGCCGTGGGTGGGGCGAACCTGGTCGTGGAAGACGTGACGATCGAGGTCGAGACCAGGCGAGAACGCAAGGAGACGGTGAGCTGCGAGGTGCTCGTCTTCCGCGTACGGCCGAAGGCCGGGCAGGTGGGTCGATGCTCACGTTGCCGCAAGGTTTGCCCCGGTTATGACGCCGGTGGTGGGTTGCGGCAGTGGCGGACATTGGACGTCGGCACGATGAAGGCCTATCTGCAGGCCCCCGCGCCTCGGGTGCGGTGCCCCGAGCACGGGGTGGTCGTCGCGCATGTGCCGTGGGCGCGACCCGGTGCCAAGTGCACCACGGCGTTCGAGGACACCTGCGCCTGGCTGGCCGCGCACACCGCTCTGTCGGTGTTGACGGTGTTTCTGCGGCTGGCGTGGCGCACCGTGGCGGGCATCGTGGCCCGGGTGGTCGCCGACGGAAGGGCGACGAACAACCTGCTCACGGGGCTGGCTCGGATCGGGATCGACGAGATTTCCTATCGAAAAGGGCACCGCTACTTGACCGTGATCGTTGATCACGGGACCGGCCGCCTGGTGTGGGCAGCCGAGGGTCGCAACAAGGACACGCTCGAGAAGTTCTTCGACGAACTCGGCGCGGAACGGGCCGCCAAGCTCACCCACGTGTCCGCCGACGGCGCGGAATGGATCCACGCGGTCGTGGCCCAACGAGCTCCCAACGCGGTGATCTGCCTGGATCCGTTCCACGTCGTGGCCTGGGCGCTCAAAGCCTTGGACAAGGTCCGTGTCCGCACCATGACCAAGGCCGGGATCAGCGACCGGCACGCGATCTGGGCGGTGCGCAAGAACCCGGCCGATCTCACCTGCGAACAGCGCACCTCGCTGGCGTCGATCACGACCACGAACAACACCCTCTACCGCGCGTATCTGCTCAAAGAGCAACTACGGGAAGCGTTTCAAGTCAAAGGACAACACGGCCGACAGCTGCTGGCGGGCTGGCTGTCGTGGGCATCGCATTCCCGCATCCCCGAATTCGTCGCCCTGGCCCGCAGCATCCGCCGCTACCGGGACCTGATCCACAACACCCTCGACCACAACGTCAGCAACGCCCGCTCCGAAGCGACGAACACTCACCTGCGGGCACTGACCAAACGCGCCTACGGCTACCACAGCCCCGAGGCCCTGATCGGCATGGCCCTACTCACCCGCGGCGGTCTCTGCCCGGCGCTACCAGGCCGAAAATGACCCACTACAACGTCAGTAGATCCGGATTCGGATTGTTGTTTTCGATGTTGATTTTCGGTTGTGGGTGTGGTGCTCGGGCCCGGTCAGCGGGGTTCTGCCGGGTTCCTCGGGCCCGGGTTGGTCCTTTCGTGGGTCGTGGGGGCGGCTGGTTGTCGGTCAGCCGGGTTGGAGGCGGGCCAATGCTGTGGTCAGCAGGTTGACCCAGGGTGCATGGGTGGCAAGGCGCAGTCGGGTTCGGCGGGCGTGGCGGGCCAGTCGGCCGACAATCGAAAATAGCCGCAGCCGTAAGCGTTTGGGTTCCCAGCGTCGCGCGGGATGCTCGTCGAAGGCGAGCATTTGCAGCCAGGCTGTCAGATCGGTAGCCAGCTGCACCAGCGCGCACCAGATCCGGTTTTGGTCGAATCCGTGCAGGGGTAGGTTGTCCAGGCCGGTGTCTTTGGCCATCCGGATGCGGTCTTCGCAGCGGGCGCGGCGGCGATGGCGCAGCTCGAGATCGGGCAGCTGCCCGCGGCCGGTGTTGGTGACGAACGCGGTCAGCCGTAGCCCGTCGCGGTCGGTGAAGCGCAGCTGGGCGCCGGGATGGGGGCGCTCTTTGCGCACGATCAGCCGCATCCCAGCAGGCCAGTCCAACAGGTCAACGACCCCGGTGGCCTCGGCGACCCATGCCCCGGCACGAACCTGCCCGTCGGCGTCGTAGGCCGGGGTCCAGGCCTGGTCGGGAATCGCCTCGATGGCGCTGGCCATCGCGTCGTTGAGGGCAAATCCCAGCGAATAGGACAGCCGGCGCGCGCTCAGGTAGTTGAGGAACTCGTGGGTGGCCCCGGCGGCGTCGGTGCGCACCAGAACTTTTTTGCCGACCCGATGGCCGACCCGCAAGGGCAGCTGCTGCAGAGCCGAGTCGAGGACGGTTTTGTGGTCAGCAGCCGTGTTGGAGCCGGCGTTGCCGGGCCGCAGCAGGATCGCCAGCGACTCCCCGGTTCCTGCACCGCCGTGGTCGACGAATGCGCACAACGGGTGAAACCCAAAGCCACGCTTGAAGGTTGGTGCGGCTTTCTCCTTCTCCGAGTGCGCCGTAACCAAGGTCGCATCCAGATCGACGATCATCGGGTGATCGGCGTCGATCCCCTGATCCGGCGCGTGCTGCCCCGCGGCCGTCCACGCCGCGCCACGCGCGGTAGCCCTCGCAGAACCAATGGCCGCCAAGGCCTTCGGGGCATCTGCAGCCAACGTGGCGATCAACCTCGACACGGTCGGATCAGATGCCACCGCACCGAACACGCCCGGTTCGGCGCGCAGCATGCCGACGTCGGCCAAACAGTCCCCACCGAGCGCCAGCGCCACCGCCACATCGAGCACGATCTTGCCGGGATCGTGGCTGGCAGGCGGCTTACGCCACGACGCCAACGCCTCCGACAACGCCGCGGTCAAACCGGCCTGCTCGGCAACCCGCAGCAGCACGACCGCACCAGCATGCGATACCACACCGGTAGCGCGGCCATCTACCGACAGCGACG
>NZ_DATJPU010000255.1:0-27385 GCF_035506235.1 Mycobacterium sp. | reverse complement strand
CATCGGGATCAAGGTGCCCACATCCGAGGCGTTGGTCCCCAGCTCGGTAGCCACGATCACCTGATGATCCTCATCGACTACGGCTTGGGCGTTGTAGCACTGGCGGAAAGCCCCGTCCCCGGTGAGCATGATCTTGGAGTCCGGGTCGGTGAAGTTGCGCTGTGCCTTGGGTTTTGGCGTGGCAGTCTCGGCCGCCGCAGCACCCTTGGCGGCGATGGCGTCGGCGTCGTCACCGCGCTCCCGTGCGGCGGCCTCGGCGTGTTCGCGGGCCCGTTGGCGTGCCTCTTCCTCCAGAGCCGCCTTGGCTTCGCGGATCTTGGCCAGCCGGCTCTCGCGGCGCCGCAGCTCCTCGGGCAATTCATCGCCGCGGCGGTTTTTGCCGAACTTCTTGTCTTCGTCCTTGTCGATCCGCTCGGCCTCCAACAGCAACGCCGAGACCTCATCGGCAAGGACCTTTTCCTTCTCGCTCATGCGCGCATAGCTCATCGCTTTACGTTTGGAGGCGTTGGCCCGCACCTTGGTCCCATCCAGGGCCACCCGACCCAACCGCACCATCCCCGCGGCCTGGCACAATGCCAAGGCCTGCACAAACAGGTGCCCAAGCGCTGAGAGGTGGCGTTTGCGGAACCGGGCGATCGCCCGGTAATCCGGAGCCGCCCCACCCGCCAGCCACCGAAACGGCACGTCATCGACGCATTTGGTCTCGATCACACGCGAGGAACGCACCCCGATGGTATAGCCGTAGAGCAGGATGCGCACCATCAACCGCGGGTCATAGGGCGGCCCGCCGCGCCCCTCGGTGTAGACGGCGTGGATACGCGACAGATCCAAATGCTCATCGACCAGATCGGCGATGAACCGGGCCAAGTGTTCGGCTGGCAACCACTCATCCAACGACGGGGGCAACAACAACCCCTGGTCCGGGTCGAACAGCCGAAAGGTCTTGTCCACCGGCGGCTTCGGCGGCAAAGAATTCGGATCTACCCGCTCAGCGGGGTCGACCTCGAACAATCCACCATCATCGAGATCATCAGGCACACTCCATGATCCCAACAACCCGCCGATCAACCCAACACCCCAGCCAGCGTGTTACTGACCCGTGCGCCTAGCGGGCGGCCGTGCCGTCAGCCCAATTCACGATCGCCGCATACGCCTGATCGTTGGCCGGGGACCGCATGCCGGTGCGTCCCAGGATCGCACGCAGCTCCTCGGCCAGCTCACGCATCTCGCCAACGGCAGCCAGGGCATGCGCCTGGCCGCCCACCACGGCCAGCTCGGTGTCGAAGAGTTGGCGCAGAGCGACATGCAGCAGCCGTTCGGGGGTCCACACCAGTGCCCGCGTCATCCGGGGCCGAATCGCTGTTCCGTCGGCTTGCAAGCCGCTAAGCGCGTCACGGTATCCGGTCACAAGCAGGTGCAGCAGATCATGCCGGCGGCCTAGCAGCCGGATATCCCCGCCGGCGCTGTACAGCGCACCGGCGAAGGCGGGCAGTCCAGCGGCGTGGGTCTTCTGATACGCCTCGGCATCGGTTACTACCCGCGCCGGCAAGCCTGCGCCCCTGAACATGTCGGCAATAGCGCGGGTGCGGACGCGAGTGAGTCCATTTCTTTCTCCGAAGAGCAGCCGAAGCCGACGAGTCCAGATGTAACGGACCACCACCCCATCCCGCTGACCGCCCGCGTTGACCATCCCGGTCAATACCCGCTGACTGCCCAAAGCTGCCGCCATGTCCGATGATCCGGCCAGGTTGTTACCCAGGAACAGAACCGACGGGATGCTTGGTGCGGCGGCCAACAACGGCAGCACCGAGGCGACCTGATCGCGGCGAACGATCACCACCGCGAGGTCATAGCAACTGCCAGGTGCAATCCGATCCACTATGGGCACGGGTGTCACGCTGCGCCTCCGGGTTCGCCAGTCCTCCAGTACGACGCCCCGATCACGCAGCGCGGCCAGTCGCTCACCGCGGGCCAGCAGCGTGACATCGACGCCGCCGCGAAACAATCGCGCGGCGTTAAAGCTGCCAATGACTCCCGCACCGACGACCAGAACCTTCATCGCCACCATCCTCACCGACCGGGATCAGACATCGACCCGAAGCCGCGGCGGCAGCCCGCACACAAGCCGGTCCATGCGACTGGGTCACCAGACCCGTCCCAGCTCGAGTCAGCGTGATGCCGGCATGTGCCGGTGCGACTCGCGCGCGACGATCACCACAGTCCGCGCCGCATGCGTGACGGCGGTGCTCACCGAGCCCAGGAGCATGCCGGCGAATCGGCCCCGACCGTTATTGCCGACGACGACGAGTTGCGCGGATTCCGAGTACTCGACGAGTTGACGAGCCGGCTGATCGCACACCACTACACGTCGCACCGTGACATCGGGGTAGCGCTGCTGCCATCGGTCAAGCCAATCAGCCAGCGCCTTTTGTGCCTGGGCGTCCATGGTCGCGAAATCCACACCCGGTACCTCCGACATGCTGACGTCGGACCACGCATGCAGCGCCACCAAATCCACACCCCGGCGGAAGGCCTCGTCAAAGGCGATCTCCGTCGCCAGTTCCGATGCGGGCGAACCATCGATTCCCACCAGCACCGGCGCCTGCGCGGGCGGCGAGGCCTCATCATGGACGACCGCGACCGGGCAGTACGCATGGTTCACCAGGCCAGTGCTGATCGACCCGAACGAGACCTGGCCAAACGCCCCTTCGCCCCGGCATCCCACGACCATCATGTCCGCAATCTTGGACTCATTGACCAGCGTCGAAACGGTTGGGCCATGTACCACCACGCTGTCCACGATCGGCGGGCCATGGCCGGCGGTGCTGTCGGCGACCGCTTTGCGTGCGTCTTCGAGAATTCGCCTCGCTTTCTCGTCCTGCCGATCGAAATAGTCCTGGGGTATCGGAATCTCCGGCCACGGCGCAACCGCCGGCACAACCGGTGCGATGACGTGCATGAGCGTAAGCGGAACATTGCGCATCGCAGCATCGCGAGCCGCCCAGTCGACCGCCGCCATCGACGACGCTGATCGGTCGACACCGACCAAAATGCCACGATGAGTTTCGGCGCCAGACATTTCGTTCTCCTGCTTGGCTCGTGTTGGCAGCTTCGCGCATGACCGTAGGACGACCTTCGCTGACGATCAGGTGGCAATAGTCACCGATCTGCCGGACTAACAGCCGTACGCCCGGCACTCGCCGAACGGCAACCAGCAACGGCAGTTCACTGTCGCTGCTATTCCAAGACGAATGTGACCAGCATGTTGACGCGGTAGGCGACAACCCCGCCGTTCTCTACATCCACCACCTGTTCCTTGATCCACGCCGATTTGACACCACGCAGCGTCGCCTCGGCCCGAGCAATGCCAGTCTTCACGGCGTCTTCGAAACTGGTGTCGGACCTCGCGCTGATCTCGGTAACGCGAGCGACGGTGCCTCCTGGCATGATGGCCTCCCAGGGTCTGATGTGGGATCGGGTAATCGACAGACGATGACCATCTAATTGCGGAGCAACCGAAGCAGGTAGGGACGAAGTGCCCGGTGCTGGGGGTCTTTAGGCCACAGTCTCCCCACCACAGGGGTTTTAGTCTTTCGAAGCATGGCAATCGAGCCCCTTATCAAACGCGACCCGAGCCACCGATGCCCGATCTGCGGCAGCGATACGGAGCTTGTCTCAATCACTTTCACGCATCGGGACGGCGAGAAGCACCAGATCGAAGCGACGTCGCCGCGGCGGCGGTGCGCCAATCTGAAGTGCAAAGGCCACAACGACGGCCTTGATGACTATGACGACTTCGCCGATCCTTAAACCGGTGCCGCTAGAGGTCAGCTCCGGACGCCGTCGTGATCGAGGCGCTGACGGGCTTTCCCGTCAACGTGGCGGTGTTTGTGTGCCATGAACGAGTCAGCCATACGCACTGCACAGGACCCGGAGCATCGCAATCGAGCGCGAACGGATCGCAGATATGGGCATGCGCGCGCCTCCGTTTATCTTCGGCACGGTGAGCGTGGTCGGCAACTTCAACCGTGAGGACCCATCACGCCCTGTGCGCCGTTAGAGTCAATCTGGCGGTCAACGAAAGGCGCGGCCATGTCTGACAACGCTAACCCCGCTGAGGCCGACTGGGATGATCCCCAATCGCTCGCCGAAGAAGCATTTCGCGCCAGCCAACGAGCGCAGCAGGCGCGGCGAGATGCGCAGGCGTCCCAGCGATCTGCGGCCGACAGCTTGGCCGCATCCGCAGCCAGTCACGACCGGACTGCGAGGGCATACGAGGAATCAGCCGAACAGAACGAGCGTCGTCGGGAGGAATACCGGCAACACGCGGCTCAACACCGCAAGTACGCGCAAGAGGACCGCGGCATGGCTCAGCAGCTACGGCAAATGGCAGAAAGTGACTCGATGGGCCGCCGCCCTACCCCCTCGAGCGATCAGGAACTATCCACGTAAGTGTCGCTGCCCACCGGATTAGCCGCTATGAACTATGGGAGGACGGTGTGCATCAGCATCACGTCGTATGCCGACCACAGCGACAGGTTGAAGTACAGGTCCCTGCCCGACGACCACGGATGGATCATCGGCGCGTAGATGCCACCGGGCATCGAGAACGCCGACACCAGCGGTTGCTCTCCGCTCCATGGTCCTGTCGGCGTCGGCGCGGTCCGCGCCACCACGTCGTTGCTGCCGCCGTTGGTGTACAGCACCAGGTACTGCTTGAGGTAGCTGTTGTACTGGGCCGACATCTCGCCCACCGGGCCGGGCCAAAGCGGCGTCGCCGCCCCCGGGTCGGCCGCGACCCAGTGTCCGCCGTTGTCGCCGTTCCAGTACTGGTACTTGCTCAGGTCGGGCAGATAGTTCGGGGGAACCCGCGACAGAAACGTGGCACCGCCGCGCCCCGACGGGGTGCCGAACTGGTAGAGGTAGCCGTCGTTTCCCTTCATGAACGCGCCCATCTGGAAGTTCTCGTTACCCGGCGTGAACCCGATCCCCGGGATGGCGTCCGCCGAGGCCGTGCGGATGGTGCTGGGGAAGATCCCCCAGCTCTGGCCGTTGTCAACGGATCTCGCGATCGCCGAGTAGTTCGTGCTCCATTCCCCGTCGCGGCCCCACTGCCTGATGGACATGTAGCTCATGTATTGGGTCCGCCCGAGGGAGATGGCGGCGGTCGGGATGATGCCCGTCTCGTGCGGCGCCTTGTGGATGGTGTTGACGACCTGCTTGGAAAGGCCGGTGGTCCACACCGGCGACCCGGAGTATCGGTCGTTGGGCACGCCGTCGGCGATGTGGATTCCGTGGGACAGGTCGCGGTCGGAACTGCGGAACAGCACGTTGTATCGCCATTGCTGGCCGTGCACCTTGCAATAGCCGAATGTGTCACCGAACGCCATGAGGACCTGACGGTTGGCGGGATCGCCGTTGTCCCAAGCGATCCCGAGGTCGGTCCCGGAGATGCCGAAACGCTGCAGGGTCTTGTTGGGGCCGTCCATTCCGGTCACCCAGTCGACGAGCGATGTCGGTGCCCCCGCGATGTTGGCGGGCGGCGGCGGCGCCGGCTGGGGCGCCGGCTGAGGTGCCGCGTTGGGCTGTAGCTGGTTGGCATTCGGCGGTTGCGGGAGGCCCGGGGCGGGCGGATTGGGACCGGGCGGCGGCACGACCCCCGCCTGGGGTTGTATCGGAGCGGAGTATCGCTGGCCCCCAGCTCCCGGCCTCATGAAGGAAGAGATCAGCGGACCCAATTTCGGCAACGGCGCCTGGTCGTTCGTATGCGAGGGTCTGCGCCCCGTCGGCGGTTGGACGACCGGCTGGGGCGCGGGCATCGCCGGTGGCGCGGCCGGGGGGTCGACGTTCGCTTCCGGCGCGCTGCAGGGTGTGGCGTTCGCCGACGGCGCGGGGCCTATCGCCACGAAGAAACCGATGGCGGTCATCGACGCCACCGATAGCGATAGGGCTCGGGGAATCGCCGTCAAGGTCACACCTTTCCAGGGGCGGGCCGTCGCATTGACGTCCGCGGTTGGCTCATGTGACGATAGTGATTCGCGTGGCTGCTGTGACCAGTGATCTGCCGATAGGTATGCATCCGTGACCGTGTCGCAACGCATCGGTTTTCTCGCCTGGGGCCCTGACAACCGCTGATCGCGCACCGCTGGATCCGAAAAATGTGCGCATTGCTGGGTCGGTGGGCCACGCGTCCCGAGTCCCATTGGAACGCCTATTTTCGTGCCGCTTGACCTGTTGCTGCTCTCGCGCCGTTGTCATTCCTCGGCCGCCCGCGAGATTCGCATCAAAGATTTATTGAATCCGCATTGCGGATCAGCACGGAGGAACCGGAGGGGGCCCGTTGGACAAACGACATCGGATATCCCCGAAGTCACGTGACTCCTGGGAATCCTGGGGCCCAGGAGCAAACCCGACCCAACCGGGGTACGCTCCGATCCGCCAGCACACCCCGGTCGGCGCCCCGCGGGCGCTCCACCAAGGAGGGCATCCGGTGAGTGTCCCTGATCAGTTGCAGCCGGACCCGTTGCAGCGGCCTGCTTTTCTCCGGCGTGTGGTCGCCGCATCCATGGCCGGCACCGTCGTCGAATGGTACGAGTTCTTCCTCTACGGCACGGCGGCCACGCTGGTGTTCAGCAAGGTGTTCTTCCCGCGCGGCGGCAACGAACTCGACGCCATCCTCGCCGCCTTCGTGACCTACGCCGTCGGCTTCGCGGCCCGCCCGCTCGGCGGGCTCGTCTTCGGACACTTCGGCGATCGGTACGGGCGCAAGAAGCTGCTGCAGTTCAGCCTGCTGCTGGTCGGCGCCGCAACCGTCCTCATGGGCTGCCTGCCCACGTTCGCCCAGATCGGCTACTGGGCCCCCGCGCTGTTGGTGGTGCTGCGCTTCTTCCAGGGCTTCGCCGTCGGCGGCGAGTGGGGAGGCGCCGTTCTGCTCGTCGCCGAGCACAGCCCAAGGCTCACCCGCGGTTTCTGGGCGAGCTGGCCGCAGGCGGCGGTGCCCGGCGGCAACATGCTGGCCACCGTCGTACTGCTGGGGCTCACCTCGACGCTGTCGGACGGGGCTTTCCTGAGCTGGGGATGGCGCGTCGCCTTCTGGTTGTCCGCGGTCGTCGTCCTGATCGGTTACTACATCCGCACCAAGGTGACCGACGCGCCCATATTCCTGGCAGCCCAGCAAGAAGCCGAGCGCTCCAAGACCACCCGGCTCGGAGCCGTCGAGGTATTAAAGCGTTACCCGCGTGGCGTTTTCACCGCCATGGGCTTGCGTTTCGGTGAGAACACCATGTACTACCTGGTGGTCACCTTCTCCATCACCTACCTCAAAGTGCAGGTGCACGCCAACACCAAGGTCATCCTGTGGTGGCTGCTGGCCGCCCACGTCGTGCACTTCGTGGTGATCCCGCTGGTCGGGCGTCTCAGCGACCGATTCGGCAGGCGCCCAATCTATTTCATCGGCGCGGTGTGCGCGAGCACCTGGGGCTTCTTCGCCTTCCCGATGATGGACAGCCGGCGCAATGCGATCATCATGGCGGCGATCGTCATCGGTTTGGTGTTCCACGGCCTCATGTACGCGGTCCAGCCGGCGGCCATGGCGGAGATGTTCCCGACCCGGATGCGCTACTCGGGGGTGTCGCTGGGCTATCAGGTCACCTCGATCGTGGCCGGCTCGCTTGCACCGATCATCGCCGTTCGCCTGCTCGAGACGTACAAGTCCGCGGTGCCGATTTCTTGGTACCTGGCGGCCGCCGCGGCGGTGAGCGCGGTGGCCGCCCTGGCCGCGCGCGAGACCAAAGGCATCGACCTGGCGGCCATCGACCTCGCCGACGCCGAGGCCCTCCGCGAACGTCCGGCCACCCCCGCTCGGACCCCGGAGGGACCGGAGCCGACGGAACTCGTCGAAGACGCCGTCTAATCCTGGACATACGTTGAATAGCGCGAGCCGAACGCCGCAGGTCAGCACTAATTTCGTAATGTGGCCTGCGAGGTTGGGTCAGCATGTTTGTCAACCGCCCTGGGCGGTAATGATGCAAAAGAGGCGTGCGCGTCGGCCGGCCTTCGCGCCCGTCTAGGTCCCGTCGGTTCAGCCCGAGAGCCGACGGGGCCGTCCCCTCTTCGCCGCCTCGGCGAGGCGGATACGCCCCAAAGGGCGAGTCATCCAGGAGTACCGTGCCGGTTATGGACGGCTCGACAGGCGTGTGGATACTGGGCGGCTACCAAAGCGATTTCGCCCGCAACCACACCAGGGAAGGCGGTGACTTCGCTTCGTTGACCGCTGAAGTGGTGCAGGGCACGCTCGCCGCCGCGAGAATGGACGCCACAGACATCGGCGTCGTCCATGTCGGCAACGCCTTCGGCGAGATGTTCGCGAGCCAGGGCCACCTCGGTGCGATGCCGGCCACGGTCTGCGGCCAACTCTGGGACACCCCGGCCTCGCGGCACGAGGCGGCATGCGCGTCGGGCAGCGTGGCCGCGCTGTCGGCGATGGCCGATTTGCGGTCGGGCGCCTACGACACCGCGCTGGTGGTCGGGATCGAGCTGGAGAAAACGGTGCCCGGCGACACCGCCGCCCAACACCTCGGCGCGGCCGCGTGGACCGGACACGAAGGGGCCGGCGCCCGCTACCTCTGGCCGTCGATGTTCGCCCAGATCGCCGACGAGTACGACCGGCGTTACGGCTTGGACGACACGCACCTGCGGGCGATCGCTCAGCTCAACTTCGCCAACGCACGGCGTAACCCGAACGCCCAGACGAGGGCGTGGACGGTCCCCGACCCCATCACCGACGACGACGCGACCAACCCGATCACCGAGGGCCGGCTGCGCCGGTACGACTGCAGCCAGATGACCGATGGCGGCGCCGGAGTGGTGTTGGTGAACGACGCGTACCTGCGCGACCACCCGGAAGCGCGCCCGATCGGCCGCATCGACGGCTGGGGACACCGCACCGTCGGGCTGGGTCTGCGGCAGAAACTGGACCGAACGGCGGACAACCCCGCAGAAACTCACGTGCTGCCGCACGTGCGCACCGCCGTGCTCGACGCGTTGCGCCGCGCGCGGCTGACCCTCGACGACCTCGACGGGTTCGAGGTGCACGACTGCTTCACGCCCAGCGAATACCTGGCCATCGACCACATCGGGCTGACCGGCCCGGGCGAATCGTGGAAGGCCATCGAAAACGGTGAGATCGAGATCGGCGGCAGGCTGCCGATCAATCCCAGCGGTGGATTGATCGGCGGCGGCCACCCCGTCGGGGCGTCCGGGGTAAGGATGCTGCTCGACGCCGCCAAGCAGGTCAGCGGCGCGGCGGGCGACTACCAGGTCGAGGGCGCGAAGACCTTCGGCACCCTGAACTTCGGCGGCAGCACCGCTACCAGCGTCAGCTTCGTCGTCAGCACAACCGGGGAGTGGTGACTATGGATCTAAAGGGCGTTGAGATCGTCGGCAAGTACCTGTCGACCCTGCCCGAGGACGACGACCACCCCTACCGCACCGGCCCCTGGCGGCCACAGACGACCGAGTGGGACGCCGACGACCTCACCGCGGTGGAGGGCGAGATCCCGCGCGACCTGGACGGCGTCTACCTACGCAACACCGAGAACCCGCTGCACCCCGCGTTGAAGACCTATCACCCCTTCGATGGCGACGGCATGCTGCACGTGGTCGGCTTCCGCGATGGAAAAGCGTTCTACCGCAACCGCTTTGTCCGCACGGATGGATTCCTGGCCGAGAACGAGGCCGGTGAACCGTTGTGGCCGGGCCTGGCCGAACCGGTGCAACTGGCCAAACGGGAGGACGGCTGGGGCGCGCGAACCCGGATGAAGGACGCGTCGAGCACCGACGTGATCGTCCACCGCGGCATGGCGCTGACCAGCTTCTACCAGTGCGGCGACCTGTACCGGGTCGACCCGTATTCGGCCGACACGCTCGGCAAGGAGACCTGGAACGGGCGCTTCCCCGCCGACTGGGGCGTGTCGGCGCATCCGAAGGTGGACAACAAAACCGGCGAGCTGCTGTTCTTCAACTACAGCAAGCACGAGCCCTACATGCGCTACGGCGTGGTCGACAACAGCGACGAGCTGGTGCACTACGTCGACATCCCGCTGCCCGGCCCGCGGCTGCCGCATGACATGGCGTTCACCGAAAACTACGTGATCCTCAACGATTTCCCGTTGTTCTGGGATCCGAGGCTGCTCCAGCACGACGTTCACCTGCCGCGCTTCTATCCCGACATTCCGTCGCGTTTCGCGGTGCTGCCGCGCCGGGGCGGCACGGGCGACATCCGATGGTTCGAGGCGGACCCGACCTTCGTGCTGCACTTCGTCAACGCCTACGAGGACGGTGACGAGATCGTGCTCGACGGCTTCTTCGAGGGCGATCCGCAGCCCCTCGATACCGGTGGACCGAAGTGGGAGAAGCTCTTTCGCTTCCTGGCACTGGATCGCCTGCAGGCCCGGCTGCACCGGTGGCGCTTCAACCTGAGCACCGGCGCGGTCAAAGAGGAGCAACTGTCCGAATCCATCACCGAGTTCGGCACCATCAATCCCGGCTACGCCGCGCGCGGCTACCGCTACACCTACGCCGCCACCGGCAAGCCGGGCTGGTTCCTGTTCGACGGCTTGGTCAGACACGATGTGCTTACCGGCAAAGAAGAGGGCATCGCGTTCGGCGACGGTGTCTACGGCAGCGAGACCGCCATGGCGCCGCGGGTCGGCGCGACCGGCGAGGACGACGGCTACCTGGTCACCCTGACCACCGACATGAATGCCGACGCCTCGTACTGCGTTGTCTTCGACGCCGCCCGCCTCGGTGACGGCCCGGTGTGCAAACTCCAACTGCCGGAACGCATTTCCAGCGGCACACATTCGACGTGGGCACCGGGCGATCAACTGCGGCGCTGGCATACCGCGGAGCCGGCGGCCGCGGCCGTGGGGTTGTGACCATGTACCCGAGCTCGGGGCGTCACCATTCGCATTGGCCCGCGCAGTTGGCATCGATCGGCGCCATCCGCTTCGCCCGCCGCTCCTCGAACTTCCCAGAGACAGTGCGGTTTTACCGTGAGCTGGTGGGTCTGCCCCTCTACGAGACGTTCGAGGCCAGCTACGGAAGCAACGGTGCCATCTTCGGTCTGCCCAGCTGGAACCTGACGCTCGAAATCGTCGAGTCGGTCGACCCGGTCGCCGTCGACCACCACGAACAGCTGTGCCTGTACTTCCCCGACCGGCAGGCTCAGCAGGCCGCGATCGCGCGCCTTCAGGCGGCGGGAGTGGCACCGGAGCAGCAGCACCCGTATTGGGAGGCGACGGATGCGATTACCTATCGCGACCCCGACGGGCGCGAAGTCGTGTTCGCCCCCTTCGTGTTCGGCGTCAACGAGCCCGCGGACAGCGCCGGCTCGGGTAAGCACGAGTTCCCGTCGGAGTAGACCTCACCGGCTCATCGCCCGGAGGCCAGCGCCGCGATCACCGCCGCGACCGAGCACACTGCCGCGCAGGCGGCGCCGACGGCACCGACGTAAAGCCCGTATTCGGCCGACACCGGCGGGTTGACGTTGAGCTGGTAGTACCACACGGTGAGCGCCACGATGAGCAACGAAATCACCAGGGCGGCAACCGAAGCGAGCCTGACCGACAGGCCGCGGCCCACCATCGCCCCGGCCACCAGCAGGGTCGATGACAGCAACACGATGAGCTGCCCCGCACCGAATCCCCTGGGCAATTCCAGGTTGCCGTGGGTACCCCCGATGGCGCTGGCCCAGCCACCGCCGTTGACCGCCGTCGTCAGCCACGGCATCCAGGCGCTGACCGAAATGAGCAGGGCGAAAAACGCCACCAGCCAACCAGGGCGCAGCCGGCGAGTCATGGTTGCGAGATTAGCTGACTCGGGCGCCGGCCAGTGTCACCGAGCGTCACACTAGCGTGGCGCCGGTCGGCGACGGCCACGCCAGCGTGACGCCCGCTAGGTCTGCAACGAGGACAGGTTGAAGATGACGCCCGTCGGGTCGGTCGCGGCGGCCAACCGGCCGTACGGGGTGTCCTCGGCCGCCCGCAACACCGCGCCCCCGTTGTCGGCGATCACCCGCAGCGTCTTGTCGACGTCCTCGGCGCCGAAAAAGATGCTCCAGTTCGACGGCACGCCGTCCGGCAGACACGAGGCGCCGTCCATCACGCCGAGTAATTGCTGGTCGCCGAACCACGCTGTGGTGTAACGAAATTCGTCGGCGTCCGAAACCAGCTCGGTCCGCCACCGCAGAACCTCGCGGTAGAAGTCCACCGCGAAGTCGCGGGTGGTCAGCTGGTGCCATACCGGGGAACCGGCCTCGCCGATCACCTCGAAGCCGCGGTGCTCCAGCGGCTGCCACAAGCCGAAGAGTGCGCCCGACGGGTCGGTCGCCACGCCCATGCGACCCTTGGCCGGTACCCTCCATGGGCCCCATGCACGCCCGCGCCACCGGCCGTCGTCACCGCGGACATGGTCGCGTCGATGTCGGCGGTGTGGAAGTAGGTGGCCCAGTTGTCGGGCGATCCAGAGTCCGGCCGGTTGGCCATCAGGCCGGCGACACGGTGGCCGTCCCTGGCGACGTTGATGTATCCGCCGTACTCGGGGCCGGCGGACTCGAACGTCCAGCCGAACACCGTGCCGTAGAAGTCCCGGGCGCGGTCGACATCCGACGTCGTCAGATCGATCCAGCAGGGAGCGCCGAGCGGCGCGCCGTCACGGATGGGCATGATGAACCCCCTCCTCGTGTCGTGGTGAGCTGCCCCCGGTGATCGGGGTTCACACGTATCGACTGCCGGCGGCCCGGAAACTCATCGGCCCGGGGTGATCAGCGACGGTGCCCGTTGGTGCTCGGATCGGGTCCCGTGAACACCCTGACGAAGTTCTGCAGCGATTGGTTGATATCGCTGCGCAGCGCGGCGGCAACTATCATGCCGATCGGCCCGAACAACGCCGGGCCACCGAGATGCACGTCGAAACCCACGATGGAGCCGACGTCGGTGGGCCGCACTTTGGCCATCAGCTTGACCTTGACGCCGCCGACGCCATCGCCGTTGAGCGTCATGCCTTCCGGTGGCTTGTAGCGCACCACCGTCCACTTGATCCGGTTGTACATGCCCTTGACCTCGACGATCGACTCGACGACCGTCCCCTTGTCGATGTCGTCGGGCAAGGTGCTGCGCCACACCCGGTGAATGGTCAGCCAGTCCTTGTACCGGGACAGGTCGGAGGCGTGCTTCCAGGCCAACTCGGGAGGCAGCGGTACGTCGATGGATCCGGATAGTTTCGCCATGCGCTCAGTTCTGCGGGTCGTTCCCGGCGGCGAAGTCGGCGGCCTTCTTGGCCTCCTCGGCAACCTTGTGGATGGTGTCGGAGTACTTGCCCTGCGTCTTGTCGTCGACGAATTCGCCGGCCTTGTCGATCGCCGTCTCGACCTTGTCGGCGTTTTGCGCTAACAGGTCCTTCGCTTTGTCCAGGAATCCCATGTTGTGCCCCTTCCCCGAGGATCCGCCCGGAATTTTACTTGGCGGCCGTCACCGGCTCGCGCCACAGCCTCGGCTGCACGCCGAGCATCCTGGCGCGGATCCACCACATCGCCTCGATCGCGGCGGCGCCCAGCACCCCGATCCCCAATGCGGTCGACGTCACCACCAGGTTGGAGGGGTCGAGCAGGAACTTCTGCTGGGCCAGCGGGATGCTGAAGATCGCCACATATGCAAGGCCGGAGAAAACGACGAGCGCCACCCGCCACCACTGGTAGGGGCGCGCCGCCACCGCGAGCACCCATAGCGCGCTTGCCAGCAACGTGATCAGCGCCGCGGTCGACGCCTGGTCCTGCTGCTGGAACGAGGCGTGGCGACCGTGGTAGGCCACCAGGTAGGAGGCAAACGTCGCGACGCCGACGACAAGCCCGGACGGCAGCGCGGAGGTCAGCACCCGGCGCACGAAGCCCGGGTAGGCGCGTTCGTTGTTGGGTGCCAGCGACAGGATGAACGACGGGATCCCGATGGTGAACCACGCCGCGATGGTGACGTGGATCGGCTGGAACGGGTACAGCAGCGGGTCGACGTGGAGGGGCTTGGCGAAGAGGCATTCGATGCCCACCAACAGCGCCAGTAGCACCGAGTACACCGTCTTGGTCAAAAACAGGGTGGCGACGCGCTCGATGTTGCCGATCACCCGACGGCCCTCGCCGACCACGTACGGGAGCGTGGCAAACCTGTTGTCCAGCAGGACGATCTGCGCCACCGCGCGCGACGCCGGGCTGCCGGCGCCCATGGCGACACCGATGTCGGCATCCTTGAGGGCCAGCACGTCGTTGACGCCGTCGCCGGTCATCGCGACGGCGTGGCCGTGCGACTGCAGGGCACGCACGATGGCCCGCTTCTGGTCGGGCCGCACCCGGCCGAACGTGGTGTGGCTCTCCAGCGCGTCGGCCAGTTCGGCCGGGTCGGTGGGCAATTGACGCGCGTCCATCGTGTCACCACGCAGCCCGAGCTTGCCCGCGACGGCGCCGACCGACACTGCGTTGTCGCCGGAGATCACTTTGACCGAAACATCTTGGGCCGCAAAGTAGTCCAGCGTGTCGCGGGCGTCGGGGCGCACCTTCTGCTCGAGCACCACCAGCGCGACCGGCGTGACGCGGCCCGGCGCGTCCGGGTCATCGACCGCCACCTCGCCGCAACCCAGCAGCAGGACCCGCAGGCCTTGGGCCCCGATCCGCTCTGCCCGTTCGGCCTGCGCCGACGCCCGGTCCAACAGCACGTCCGGCGCCCCGATCACCCAGTTGCCGTGGTCGCGGAAGGACACGCCGCTCCACTTGGTGGCCGATTTGAAAGGCGCGCTCGCGGTGGGCGTCCACCCGGGTGGGCGGTCATACGCCGCGGCGATGGCCTGCATGCTCGCATTGGGGCGGGCGTCGGCGGCCGCCAGCGCGGCCAGCGCGTCGGCGACGGTTTCGGATCGCGCGCCGATCGCAGACACTTCGGCAACCCGCATGCCGCTTTCGGTCAAGGTGCCGGTCTTGTCCGCACACACCACGTCGACCCGCGCCAGGCCCTCGATGGCGGGCAATTCCTGCACCAGGCATTGACGTTGGCCGAGCCGGATCACCCCGACCGCGAAGGCGACCGACGTCAGCAGGACGAGGCCTTCGGGCACCATGGGCACCAGCGCGCCGACCGTTCGCAGTACGGACTGGCGCCATCCCGCGTGCGTGGTGAAGAACTGGGTGTAGATCGTCAGCAGACCGGCCGGCACCAACAAATAGGTGACGAACTGCAGAATGCGGTTGATCCCATTACGCAGTTCGGATTTCACCAGGGTGAACTTGCTGGCCTCCTCGGCGAGCTTGGCGGCGTACGCCTCCGGGCCGACCTTGGTCGCGCGGTAGGCGCCGATGCCGGTGACGACGAAGCTGCCCGACATCACCGAATCGCCCGGGGCCTTGGTGACCGGATCAGCCTCGCCGGTCAGCAGCGACTCGTCGACCTCGAGGTTCTCCCCCTCGACGACCTCGCCGTCGACCACGACCTGATCCCCGGGGCCGAGCTCGATGATGTCGTCGAGCACGACCTCGCTGGGCGGCAGCGTCCGGGTTCCGGATTGCCTGCGCACCAACGGTTTCGCCTGCCCGACGATCGCGAGCTTGTCCAGCGTCTGCTTGGCGCGGATCTCCTGGACCATGCCGATGGCGCTGTTGGCGATGATGAGCAGGCCGAACAGCCCGTTGATAACGGAGCCCGTCGCCAGCACGATCACCAGCAGCACGCCCAGGATCGCGTTGATCCGGGTGAAGACGTTGGCCCGAACGATCGCCGCGACGCTGCGGGTGGCGCGCTCCGGGACGGCGTTGCTCTGGCCCCGGGCTACCCGCCGCGCCACCTCGGCATCGGTCAGGCCCGCGATCATCGGGTGAAGGTTCCCAGCTTGTCCGAGTCGAAGTACTCCAGGTTCAGCGTGTTGCCGGCGAACTGGGCTTTGGAAATGGTTCCGGGTAGGGCGTTTTCGTCCGTCACGGGGAAGGTGAACGTGTCACCGTCCCAGTGCGCCAACGTGAATGTCCGGTTCTTCGGCCCCAGCGACAGCTGCAGCGCGCCGTCGCGTTCGGTCACGACGGCCGGGCCCCAGTAGTCACTGGCGTAGACGCCGGCGTAATCGCCGAGCGGTCTGGCCGGCGCGGGGTTGGCCGGGAGCTGTTTGCCGACCAGCGAGCCTTCCGGGTTGTTCATCCAGCCGATCGCCTGCCTGTACAGGTCGGCCCAGTTCTCGCGAATCTGGCCGTATTGCACCAGATCCATGAATTCGGCGGTGAGCGTCTCGGGCACGCCTATGGGTGCGGCGTTGGTGAGCGCGATGATGCCCAGGTCCTCGGACGGCATCACGACGAAGTTCGTCGCCTCACCCAACGAGAAGGCACCGGAGTGGCTGTATTCGGCGCGGCCCGAGGAGGTCACCGATACGTTGAAACCGAACCCGTAAAAGCCGGAGCGCGCCTTGGGTGTGGTTGCGGGGACCGAGACGACCTGCGCGGTGGTGGCCGGCAGCAGGGCTTCCGGCGACGCGATGCGCCGGCCCTGAGAACTTCCGTTGCCCAGCAACATGATCAGCCAGCGCGCCATGTCGTTGACCGACGAGCTCACCCCGCCAGCGGCCGACTGGGGATCCGGGTCGCGTTGGAAGCGCGGCTCCCATTTGTCGCCCACCTTGACGTGGTTGACGGCGTGGTCGGCCCTGGCCGCGAGGTCGGCGAAGCGCGAACTCGTGGCCACCATGCCCAGCGGGCGGTACAGCACCTCGTCGCAGAGGTCCTCCCATGGTTTGCCCGCCGCGGCCGCCACCGCCTCGGCGGCGGCGGTCACGCCGAAGTTGGTGTAGGCGTAGCTGTTTCGAAAGGGCGCCAGCGGTAGGTACTTCAGTCGCTCGAGCACCTGCCGGCGGTCATAGCCGAGATCCTCCAGCTTGTCGCCGGCGTGGTCGGGCAGCCCGGAGCGGTGCGAATACAGGTCGGCGATGGTCACGTGGCCGGTGACGTACGGGTCGCCCACCGCGAACCACGGCAGCTTCGACACCACGGGCGTGTCCCAGGTGACGACGTTGTCGCTGACTTCGTGTGCCACCACCGTCGCGCCGACCGATTTCGACACCGATGCCAACTGGAAGACGGTGTCCGCGCCGACTTTGTTGTCCTGTGCGTCGCCCTTGTTCATGTCTTTGACACCGAAACCCTTGGCGTATAAGGTCTTTCCGCCATGAACGATGGCCACGGCCATGCCGGGGATCCCGGTGCTCTTCATCAGGTCGCCGACCAGGCCGTCGACCTTCGCTATGGCGTCGCCGATGCGGCCGGCGGGGATCTCCACGCCCGACACCTCGTTGGGCGGCGCGCCGGACGGAACCGGCGGCGGCCCGGACTCCGGTTGCGCGGGCCGACATCCCGTCAACGCGACCAGGGCCAGCACCACAGCGGCGATCACCGCGCGTTTGGTCATGGCGGAACTCTAACGTGGGCTAGAGCCTCCACCACGGGTTGAATCTGCGCGGCGCGGCCGGATCGACGCGCTGGCCGGGTGAGGGCACCGCCACCTCGACCCGGGCGGGGGTCGCGGCGGCCAGCAGGCGCTCGACCGGCTCGGCCCACGGGTGGGGCGCCAACCGGAACGTTCCCCAGTGGATGGGCACCAGCAGCCCCGAGCCCGAGTCGGTAACGTCCAGATGCGCGCGAACCGCCTCCTCGGGGTTCATGTGGATGTCCGGCCACGCCGTGTTGTAGGCGCCGATGGGCAGCAGGGTCAGGTCGAACGGGCCGTGGTCGGCGCCGATCTGCGTGAAGCTCTTGGTGTAGCCGGTATCGCCGCCGAAATACGCGCGATGACTCGGGCCGAGAAAAGCCCAGGACGCCCAGAGGGTTGTGTTGCGGTCGAGGAAGCGGCCCGAAAAGTGCCGCGCCGGCATGCAAATCACGGTGAGCTGGTCGAGCTTGGCGCCCTGATGCCAGTCGAGTTCGATGATGCGGTGCTCGGGAATTCCCCATGCGCGCAGGTGGGCGCCCACCCCGAGCGGCACGAAGAATGGGGCCCGCTGCGTGTGCGCCAGCGCGATGACGGTGTCGATGTCGAGGTGGTCGTAGTGGTCGTGGCTGATCACCACCGCGTCGACGGCGGGCAGCCCCTCGATTTGCACCGGCGGAGGATGCAGCCGCTGTGGTCCGACGACGTCCGACGGCGAGCATCGGTTACTCCAGACCGGATCGGTGAGCACCCGGTAACCGTCGATTTCCAGCAGCGCCGTCGAGTGGCCGAACCAGCTGACGGCCAACCGGCTGGCGGCACCGTCGAAGATTTCCGGCGCGGCCAACGGGATCGGCGCTTTCGGCCGGCTGCCGCCGCGCCCGGCCAGCAGCTCCCACACGATGAGCCGCAGTTCCTCGCGGTCCATCTTGTAGATCGAGGCGGGGTCGAGGTTGACGAACTCGCCGTCCGAGTAGTTGGGCGACGCCTCCGCCACCGCCCGGATCGAGGCGGGCGACGCACCGAGGGCGGCCGGGGCGCCGTGCAGGGCGCGCACCAACCAACTGCCGGCCGCCAGCGAGGCCGTGCCGGCGGCCAGTCGCAGCGCCCCCCGCGGCATGACCCTCAGGCTCCCTGGAATCTCGGTGGCCGCTTCTCGATGCGCGCGACCTGAGCCTCGATGACGTCCTGGCTGGCCCAGGCCCTGTCGAACAGCTCTTTGTGCTCCGGCCAGGGTTCCTCGATGGCGCCGTCGTCGTTGAGCACCCGCTTGGCGTGCTGTATCGCCAGCGGCGCCAGGCCCGCGACCTCGGCAGCCCAGGACTGCGCGTCGGCTAGCGTCCCGATGCGATTGACCATTCCGGTCTGCAGCGCCACGTCGGTGGTGAGCTTCTCCGCCGTCAGCAGCATTGCGCGGGCCCGTCCGTGACCGACCAACGAGGACAGCCGGCGGATGCTCCAGTTGTCCAGGGCCAGACCATATTTCGAGGTCGGGAACTGGAAGAACGCGTCCGGCGCGGCGACCCGCAGGTCACATTGCATGGCCAGCTGCAAACCGGCGCCGATGGCGGGGCCGTTGATGGCCCCGATCACCACGATCGGCGCCGCGTCCATGACCTTGTGCAGCTCGATGAGCCGGTCGGGATAGTCGGCGGCGAAGGCGTCGCCGCTGAGATCCGCGCCGGCGCAGAACACGGTGCCCTTGCCGGTCAGCACGATCGCGCGGGTCGATCCGTCGTCGCCGGCCTTGGCGATGGCCTCCCGCAACTCGTCGACGAGCTGGGAATTCAGGGCGTTGCGGCGCTCGGGGCGCTGCAGCTCGATGGTCATAACGGCTTCGGTCTGGGTCACGCCGATCATTAACCCAGCCTATATAGCCTCATCCCGTGACTCGTATCACGACCGGACAGCTGCTGAATGCCGTACTCGACGAGGGCTCGTTTGCGAGCTGGGACAGCGATCCGATCGCGGTCCCCGTTTCCGAGTCCTACGCGCGGGAGCTGGCCGACGCGCGCGCCGCCACCGGCCTCGACGAAGCGGTGCTCACCGGCGAGGGCCGCATATCCGGGCGCCGCGTCGCGGTGGTGGTCTGCGAATTCGACTTCCTGGGCGGCTCGATCGGGGTGGCCGCGGCCGAACGAATCACCGCCGCGGTGGAACGGGCGACCGCCGAACGGCTTCCCCTGTTGGCCTCGCCGAGCTCGGGCGGCACCCGCATGCAGGAGGGCACAGTCGCCTTCCTGCAGATGGTGAAGATCGCCGCGGCGGTCAGGCTGCACAAGCGGGCGCACCTGCCGTACCTGGTGTACCTGCGCCACCCGACCACCGGCGGGGTGTTCGCCTCATGGGGGTCGCTGGGCCACATCACCGTCGCCGAGCCGGGCGCCCTGATCGGCTTCCTCGGCCCCCGGGTCTACCAGCTGCTGTATGGCGAACCCTTCCCGGCCGGCATCCAGACCGCGGAGAACTTGCAGCGCCACGGCGTGATCGACGGCGTCGTCGCCCTCGACGAGCTACGCACGACGCTGGATCGCGCGCTGAGGGTGATCGCCGACCCGCCCGAGGCGCTGCCCGCGCCGGAGCCGCCCGAGCCGACGCCGGAGGTGCCGGCGTGGGATTCCGTCGTGGCGTCACGCCGGCCGGACCGGCCCGGTGTCGGCACGCTGCTGCGCCACGGCGCCACCGACTGCGTGCTGTTGTCCGGCACGGGTGGCGGGGAGGCGGCGACCACGCTGCTGGCGCTGGCCCGCTTCAGCGGCCAGCCCACGGTGGTCCTCGGCCAGCAGCGTGGTCCGGGTGGATCAGAAATGAGCGGGGTCGGGCCCGCGGCGCTGCGCGAGGCCCGGCGCGGCATGGCGCTGGCCGCCGAGCTGCGCTTGCCGCTGGTGCTGCTCATCGACGCCGCCGGACCCGCGTTGTCGGCCGAGGCCGAGGAGGGCGGGCTGGCGGGCCAGATCGCCCAGTGCCTGGCCGAACTCGTCACGCTGGAGACGCCGACGGTGTCGGTCCTGTTGGGCCAGGGCAGCGGCGGCCCGGCGCTGGCGATGGTGCCCGCCGACCGGGTGCTGGCCGCGCTGCACGGCTGGCTGGCGCCGCTGCCGCCGGAGGGGGCGAGCGCGATCGTCTTCCGCGACACCGCCCACGCTCCTGAACTTGCCGGCGCCCAAGGGATTCGCTCGGCCGACCTGCTCGCGTCCGGGATCGTCGACGCCATCGTGCCCGAGCACCCCGACGCCGCCGACGAGCCGGTCGAGTTCTCGCAGCGGCTGACGCGCGCCATCGCCGCCGAGGTAGACGCGCTGCGCGGGATGCCGCCCGCCGAGCGCCTGGCCGCCCGCTTGCGGCGTTACCGGCGCATCGGCTCACCGACCGCGAGCAGACACAAAAGCCCCTCAACGGAGCCGGCTTAGGGGGCTTTTGTGTCTGCTCGCGCTGCCTCGGTGAGGTAGCGCTGGATCGTCGGCCCGAGCCATTCGACGATCTCGTCCCGTGTCATCCCGACGACCGGGGGCAGCCGTAACACGAAGCGGCACAACGCCATACCCAGGATCTGCGTGGCGATCAGCCCGGCCCGCACGCCGGATTCCCCGGCGGGCACCAACGTGGCGACCAGCGGCTGCAGTTGGGCCCCGAAAATCTGGTGCATCCGTTGCGCGGCTTCGCCGTTGGTGGCGCTGGACCGCAGCAGGATAACCAGCGCCTCGTCGCCCTCCCAGCGTTCGAGGAAGTGCCGGACCACCGACCGCCCGACCTGCGTCCGGTCGACCGAAGCGAAGTCCGGAAACCTCAGGTCGAAATCCGCCGCGGCGGCGAACAGCTTGTCCTTGCTGCCGTAGTACCGCATCACCATCGCGGGGTCCACCCCGGCGTCGGCGGCGATGGCCCGAATGGTGGCACCCTGGAAACCGGCCGCGCCGAACCGCTCGCGGGCCGCCGTCAGTATCGCGGCCTTGGTCCGTTCCGACGATCTTCTCATGTCAACGATTGTAGGCCAACAGCTGTTGACATTGCCGTACCGGCGCGCAAGCATTGGAGTTATGCCAACACGCGTTGACTTACGACGAGAGGAGCCGACCATGTATGACACCGACGTCCTGGTGGTAGGCGCCGGACCCACCGGCCTCGCACTGGGCGCTTCGCTGATCGCCCGCGGGGTGCGGGCGGTCTTGGTGGACACGTTGGCCGAGGGGCAGAACACCTCCCGCGCGGCCGCGGTGAACGCCCGCACCCTGGAGGTGCTCGAGGACCTCGACGTGGCCCGGCGAATGGTGAAAGCGGGGGTGATCGCGCCGCGATTCACGATGCGGGAGGGCCGACGCATCCTCGTACCGGTCGACTTCAGCCAGTTGCCGACGAAGCACCCGTACACCTTGATGCTGTCTCAGGCCGACACCGAACGGCTGCTGCTGGAGCGGCTGCAGGAACTGGGCGGCTCGGATCCGGTGGTGATCCGGCCCAAAACCCTGAGCCGCCTCACCCAGGACACCGACGGCGTCACCGCCACCTTCGATGACGGCGACACCATCCGGGCCGGCTATGTCGCCGGCGCCGACGGCATGCACAGCACGGTGCGCGAACACGCCGGAATCGGTTTCACCGGAGGCGAATTCGCCGAATCCTTCGCGCTCGCCGACGTCCGGCTGTCCGGCGACGCGCCCCGCGATGAGGTGATCCTGTTCTACGCCCGGGAAGGCCTGAACGTGCTGGCGCCGCTGCCGGGTGACATCTTTCGCATCGTCGCTCCGGTCGCGGACACACCGAAGGTGCCGTCGGCGGAGTTCGTGCAGGCCCTGCTGGACACCCGGGCCTTCGGACCCGGCCAGTTGGAGGTCACCGAGCTGCTGTGGGGAACGCGGTTCCACATCCACCACCGCGTCGCCGACAGCTACCGGGCCGGCCGACTGCTGCTCGCCGGCGACGCCGCCCACGTGCACAGCCCCGCCGGCGGCCAGGGCATGAACCTCGGTATCGCCGATGCGGTCTCATTGGCCGGCGCGCTCGCGGAGGCCGTGCACGGCGGCCCCGACGCCGCGCTGGACGCCTACGCGGACTCCCAGCGCCGGCGGGCCGAGCAGGTGCTGAAGCTGACCGGGCGGCTGACCCGGATCGCCACCCTGCCGCGCCCGCTGCGCCCGATCCGCAACTCGGGGATGCGCCTGGCCGCGCGCGTTCCGGCGGCGCGACGCCAATTGGCTTGGCGGTTAAGCGGTCTCGTCTATCGGTGAGTCCCGCCCTTGGCCAAGGTCTTCCAAGATCCGGCCCTGCTGGCCCAGCACCAGCACCCGGTCGGCGCCCTCGGTGGCGTCCGGCCGGTGCGCGACGACGAGCGCGGTCCGGCCCGCGAACACAGTCGCCAGCGCGCGCCGCACCATCCGCTCGCTGGCAATGTCCAGCGCCGACGTCGCCTCATCCACGATGAGCACGGCCGCGTCGGTCAGCAACACGCGGGCCAGAGCGATCAGCTGACGCTGACCGGCGGACAGCCCGACGCCGCCGTTGGTGACCTCGGTGCGGTACCCGTCGGGCAGCGCGTCGATGAATCGATCCGCGCCGATCGCTGCGGCCGCGGCCCTGACTTCGGCGTCGGTGGCCCCGGGCCGGCCGATGCGAATGTTGTCGGCGATCGTTCCGGAGAACAGGAAGTTCTCCCGCGTGACCAGCGCGACACTGCGACGCAGATCGGCCTGGCCGAGATCGCGCAGATCGACGCTGTCGAGGGTGATCGATCCCGAGGCCGGGTCGTAGAACCGGGCCAGCAGTTTGGCGATCGTGCTCTTGCCCGTACCGCTGGCCCCGATCAGCGCCACCGTCTGCCCGGCCGGCACAGTCAGTGACAGCCCGCAAAGAACCGGTCGGCCCGGCACGTAGCCGAAATGCACATCGGTCAAGGCGACCGTGCCACGCACCGAAGAATGTCGCCGCGCGGCGGCCGCGAACTCGACCGCGGGCCGTCTGGTTAGCACCGCGGCCAACTTCTCCAGCGCCGACGTGGCCGCCTGGAAGGAGTTGAAGAAGTGTGTCAGCTCGTGCATCGGATCAAAGAACAACCGCAGGTACAGCAGAAAGGCCGCGAACGTGCCGATCGTCATGTCGCCGTGCAGGACTTGGCTGCCGCCGTAGAGCAGCACCAAGCCGATGGTGACGTTGCCGATCACTTTCACGCTGGCCGGGAAGATGGCGATGAGCTTGAAGGACTTTTCGTTGACAAGCCGGTACTGGTCGGCGATGTCCTCGAAGATCACCTGGTTTCGCGGCTCGCGCCGGTAGGCCTGCAGCGCTTTGATGCCCGACATCGCCTCGATGAACTGCATGATTACCAACGCGGTGCTCTCCCGGACCTCGCGAAAGGTCTTGGACGATTCGAAGCGGAACCACGCACCCAGGCCCACCAAGACCGGCAACGCACCCAGGCACATCAGGCCCAGCTGCCAGTCGAGCATCAGCAGGAGGAAGACGATTCCCAGCGGGCTGAGCACCTGGGTGAGGAGGCAGTCGAATCCGGCCGCCAGCATGTCCTCGACGGCGTCGACGTCATTGGTCAGCCGGCTCACCATGCGGCCAGTCGTGTAGCGGTCGTGAAACGCGGTGTCGAGTCGCTGGAATTGGTGGAACAGGCGGCGGCGCAGCTCCAGCATCACCCTCAGGCGGACCCGTCCGGCCCGATCCAGGTAGAACCACCGGCTGACACCGTGCACAACGACGGCACCGCAGAGCCAGGCGACCGTCAGCAGCAGCCCCGCGGCAGGCCCACCGTGCATTAGCGACGGGATGCCGTGGTCGATACCTCGCCGAACGAACAGCGGAACCGAAAGCGACGCAACGTTTTCCAGCACAGCGACTAACAGCAGCAAGCCGAGGATCCGCACGTGCGGCCGCATCAGCGAACCGAGCAATAGGTGCGCATCCCGGCCGTGGGCTGCGGTCTCGTCGATGGCGGGGTCGCAATATCCGGAGCCCGCCGCGCCGCGAACCGGTATCGGCCGGGTATCCAGGGCGGTCATCGCCGTCCTACCGTCATGCTCGTCAAACATGTTGGCGCGCGATCAATATCATGCGGTTGGTTGCCGGTCATCAGATGGCGATACCACGCCACCCTCGAGAAAAGCTCCGCGTGTGTTCCGATGTCGGTGATGGTGCCGTTGTCCAGCAGCGCCACCCGGTCGGCCAACAGCACGGTAGACAGGCGGCGTGCCACCACGATGCTGGTGACCCCGTCCATTGCCCGGCGCAACCCGTCGCTGACGGTCGCCTCGGTATGCACGTCGACCCCGGAGAGGCTGTCGTCGACGACCAGTAACCTCGGTGCGGCAACGATCGCCCTGGCAAGACACAGCCGTTGGCGTTGCCCGCCGGAGAGCCGCATGCCCTGCTCGCCGATGCGGGTATCGAGCCCAAACGGCAGGTCGTAGACAAACCGGGCTGACGCGATCTCGATGGCTTCGGCCAGCTCTGCGTCGGTGGCATCCTCCCGGCCCAGCCGGAGGTTTTCCGCCACCGACGCGGAGAACAACGTCGGGTCTTCGAACGCCGTGCTCACGGTCCGTCGCAGCGTGGCCAGAGGCAGCCCGCGAATGTCCCGGCCGTCGAGGAGAATCTGCCCCTCCGCGACGTCGTAGATGCGGGAGAGCAGCGCGGTCAGCAACGACTTCCCCGCCCCCATGGCGCCAACCAGGGCTAAGATCTCGCCGGGCTCGACGCTGAGCGTGACATGCCGCAGCAGCCACCTCTCGCTGCCCGACGAATCGGGGACGCGGAAGCCGACGTCGCGCAGCTCCAGTCGCCCCGCGGGCATTGGGCCGGCATGCGTTCCGCCGGTTATTTCGCAAGGGGCGTCCCAGATGTCGGCGATTCGGTTTGCCGCCGTCGTCGCCTCCTGGGTGATCGACAGCAAGAAACCCATCGACGTCACCGGCCAAACCAGCGATAGGGTCATGGTGATGAACGCGGCAAGGGTGCCGATGGTGACCAGCCCGTGGGCCGCCGCATACGCGCCGAAACCCAGCAGCGCGATGAGCGCCAGATTCGGAATCACCTCAAGCAGGGTCCAGAATTTCGCCGCCACCGACACCTTGGCGCAACCGATGTCGTACAGCGTGGTGGCTTCGGCGTCGAACCGGTCGAACACCTGCTCTTCGCGCCCGAACACCAGTACCACGCGCCGGCCCAGCGCGGCCTCCTCGACATGCGTTGCGATATGACCGGATTGGTCCTGCGCCTGGCGCGACAGCCGGGTGAAATCGCGCTGGTAGTGCAGCACGGTGACCGCGATCGGCACGATCAACCCCAGCACGACCAGGCCCAGCGGCCAGTACATCACCATCAGACACGTTGTCACCAAAGTGATCTGAAGGATGTTGAGCAACATGAACAGCGCCGCGAACGAGATCAGAGCGCGAATGGTGGCCAGATCGTTCATGACTCGCGACACCAATTGCCCTGACCGCCAGCGCTGGTGAAAAGACATCGGCAGAATTTGCAGGCGCGCGTGCAGGTCTCGGCGGATATCGGCTTCCACGCCCATCGTCGCGTGTGCGCCGAGCCAGCGACGGACGAGCAACATCGCCGCCTCGGCCAAACCGAGAGCAATGGTCGCGGTGCCCAGCACCCAGAGCCCGCGCTGGTCGTGATTACGCACCGGCCCGTCGATAACGGCCTTGGTCATGATCGGGATTCCGACGGTGACGCCGAGGCTGGCGATGGCGACCAGGATCATCACGATCCAGCGCGTGCGGTAGGGACGTAGGTATGGAAGCAGCCGTCTGAGATCCGACGCCGCCCTGCGGCGCTTCGGCGCGGCCGCGATCGGCGGCGAGGAGGTGACTTCAGTCACGAATTCATCTCCCCGATCCGGTTGCCCGACGATGACGCCGAAAATTAGGGGTCGCAATACCAACGGCGGACAAGACATCGAATATCTTTTCCGGCCACCCAAATTCGATGATGGCATGGCATTGAACGAGGGCAGTCGCAGCTCGGCGTCGAAACCGTAACCATTTAGGCAATCGGCCGCTACCCACGCGCAGTCGGCCCTGTCCCCCCATGACCACGCGACGACCGCCACGCGACCCGGCGGTGATCCTCCCACCGCCGAAAGCGGCAATCCGGCACAATGGGCGCCATGGACGCTGGTGCCACCTCGCCTCGGGTGTTGGTCGTCGACGACGACTCCGACGTGCTCGCCTCGCTGGAACGGGGCCTGCGCCTGTCCGGGTTCGAGGTGTCGACGGCGGTCGACGGCGCCGAGGCCCTGCGCAGCGCCACCGAGACGCGCCCGGACGCGATCGTGCTCGACATCAACATGCCCGTCCTGGACGGCGTCAGCGTGGTCACGGCGCTGCGAGCCATGGACAACGACGTGCCGGTCTGTGTGCTCAGCGCGCGCAGCTCGGTCGACGACCGGGTGGCGGGGCTGGAGGCCGGTGCCGACGATTACCTGGTCAAGCCGTTCGTGCTGGCCGAACTGGTCGCTCGGGTCAAGGCGCTGCTGCGCCGCCGCGGCTCCACCGCGACGTCGTCCTCGGAAACCATCACGGTCGGGCCGCTGGAGGTGGACATCCCCGGCCGGCGGGCGCGGGTCAACGGCGTCGACGTCGACCTGACCAAGCGGGAGTTCGACCTCCTCGCTGTGCTGGCCGAGCACAAGACCGCGGTGCTGTCCCGTGCGCAGCTGTTGGAGCTGGTGTGGGGGTATGACTTCGCCGCCGACACCAACGTCGTCGACGTCTTCATCGGGTACCTGCGCCGCAAGCTGGAGGCCAACGGCGGCCCCCGGCTGCTGCACACCGTCCGCGGAGTCGGGTTCGTGCTGCGAATGCAGTAGCTGTGCAATGACCGAATGACACAGCCATGAACGTCCTGTCCCGGATCTTCGCCCGTACGCC
>NZ_DATJPU010000254.1:0-2398 GCF_035506235.1 Mycobacterium sp. | reverse complement strand
CGCAGCCGCCTGCTCGCCCGCGCTCATCCGTCCGGCCAGTGGATCGAATGGCTCAGCCCGCGACCATCCGCTTCACCCGGCGGCCCGGCACGATGACAGCGTGGGGTCTGCCGAGGTGGCGGTTCCGGCGGCCTGGGGTCTGCTTACGCGCGGGGGCGGCCAGTGCGGTCTGGCCGTTGGTGAGGTTGGCCTCCAGGACTTTGAGGGCATCGGGCATGTTGGCCCGGCGGCAGACGGCGTTGCCACACGACAACACGAGTACCTGGTCCAGTCGGTGCGGGACGCCATGTGGCAGCCGGTCTACCCGGGCGGGTACGCGTGATGGCCCTTTCCGGGCCACGGCGAGTGTGGGGTTTCCTGCCGATGATCATCGATATGCCGTCGGGCCGGAGGTCATTTTCCGTGTCGCCCGAAGGGGAGCATGCCTGCCGGGTCGCGCCGGCCACGGATGGCGTCCAGGCGGTCGTTCTGATCGGGTGACCACGATCGCAGCACGGCGTCGGCGCCGTTCGCGCGGCCGACGAAGTTGATCAGTTCGATGGGTCCGCGCCACTGGGCGACAGCGTCCAATACGGCCCGGACGGCCGCCAGGCGTTCGATGTCGCTGAGTGCGGGATCGGGGGCGGCGTAGACGTTGAGCAGGTGCGCTGCTGAGCGGCCTCCGACGGCGTTCGGGACGGGTGCCTGGCGTGCCGCCGCCCGGCCCAGGGTGCGGATCTCGACCGAGGACAACGGGGCATCGGTCTGCGGGCCTGCGGTGGCGAGCAAGGCCGCGACGGTACCGGTATCCAGGGCGGCCAGTGTGGCCGAGCCGTTGGCAACCGGCATGGGAGTGACGGGATCACCATGGATCGTGCCGATACGGTCGTAGCGCAGCATGCCGGTGGTGTCGAGCGAGGGTGGGGCCACTGCGCGGATCGCCGCGAGCTGCCGTTCGGCGCTGGCTGGCGCGTCGGTGCTGGCCAGGCGGACGTGGGCCACTTTCTTGCCGCGGACCGCCTCGGGAACAGCGTCAGCTTCGGGCAGCCGCAGCAGGGCGATCGAGGCTGTCGTCGACTCCGGCAACGCGGGTGACCATTCGGCGTAGGCAGCGAGCACGGCCGGCAGGTCAGCGGCCTCGAAGTACAGCGCGCCGCCGTATACCTGGGTGAGCGGGAGGAGCCCGATCGTCACCGCGGTGACAACGCCGAGACCTCCCTTGCCGCCGCGCAGCGCCCAGAACAGGTCGGGGTCGGACTCCGCCGTCACGGTCAGGCTGCCGTCGGCGGGCGTCACGACCTCGACGGCCTGGACATGATCGGCGCTGAAGCCGTAGGTCCGCGCCAGCGGGCCGAGACCTCCGCCCAGGAGATATCCGGCCACGCCGACCGCCGGCGCCGACCCGCACAAAGCAGCAAGCCCATGCGGTGCGGTAGCCGCGAGCACAGGCTCCCAGGTCGCGCCCGCACCGATCCGGGCCGAGCGCCCGCCGGCGTCGACCTCGACGTCGGCAAGCGCTCGCATGCTGATCGCGACCCCGCCGCGCACCTCATGCAGCCGCCCATGACCGGAACCCAGAACGGTGAGCCGCTCCCCGCGCTCGCTCGCGACCGCGACGGCTGCCGCCACGTCAGCAGGAGCTTGCACCGCGACCACCAGGTCGGGCAAACAGGCGAGTCCGAGGTCGAACCCCGACGTTTCGCTGGCATATCCCGGGTCGCTCGGGTCCAGGACCCGCGTCACCCCCGCGTTCCGCAGCGCCTGAATCATGCTCATCGCCATCGTTCCCCCTCGCCGGTAGTTGCTGCACAAAGGCCGGCCGTCTGGCCGCTGAGACTACCGAAGCTGCCGACGGCGGTAGCGCTCAGGTGGCGGGCAGGCGCTGCTGGGGCACTTCGATCAGGCGCGGGCCGTCGGGCCACGACGAACACGACAGGAACGCGGTAGCGCGCGGCTGTCCACAGCACGCTGACCGTGTAGTGCAGCGCGCCGTCACCGAGGATGGCCACCACTCGCCGGGACGGGTCGCCGAGCTGAAGGCCGATTGCCGCGGGCAGGCCCCATCCGAGCGCTCCGGCGTAAGCAACGGCAGCTCGTTCGAACCCCGGGTTTCCGAAGATGGCCGTGATCCCATGTGCGCGGAGCACCTCATAGAACGCATCACGGATGTTCACCGGTGTCACTCTTCCTCAGGGCCAGCCCGGCTGCTGGCCGTGCTTTCGCCGGGTTATCTGACCAGAGTGCGCGCATGTCGCGGAGCACCCAGGTGAGCCTCTCATCGGGTATCAGATAGCCGCCGATACCCGTGGTCTGCAGCATGTCGTAAAGTCGGCCCGATACGTAGGCGAGGCGCGCGGCGAGGTCTGCTCTCTGCTCGGGCGCGGCAGGTACGACCGCGGTAATTGTGTCGGAGCGCTGC
>NZ_DATJPU010000253.1:0-55200 GCF_035506235.1 Mycobacterium sp. | reverse complement strand
TATTGTCGCGATTCGCGGCCCGCGCCGCGACCTTGCGCAGGCGGTCCGCGTCGATGTGCTTGTCGAAGTGACGCTGCGCCTGTTCGAACTCGGTGGTCCCGTTGTAACGCTTGTCGATGATGCGCTGAGCTTCCACTAGATCCGCCGTCGTCTCTAACAGTTCGTCGTCGGCCGCATCCTCATCCCGCCGCTTGCGGTCCCCCACGGGGTCGTAGTCCCTCACCACGGCGTGCTCTCCTCTGTCGGTCGATGGGGTGGGCGCCGCCCGGTGCTAGGCGTACAAGTCACAACGAAATCAGCTGGCAGCTGGGTTCCCGCCACCGTCCGCAGTTCGTCCGCAGTAGCTTCACCAAGCGTCGACAACGACCAACTGTTCCAACGCTCTGACATGCGATTTCCTAGTTCAGCCAACGCCGTCAACACCTCCAAACGCCCAGTACACAGAGTTCGGGACGAAGAGGCCGTGGGTTCAAATCCCGCCACCCCGACCAGGAAACGGCTAGACGGTATGGAGTGACCGCCGGCGTTGTGTCGGGGGTTGCGGGCCGGGGCCTCGCTCACCCATGTTCGTGGGTTACCGGGTGGGTAGTGGGCCCGCCCGGTCTATCCGACAGTGGTGGGAGGCCCCGGTGTTACTGAGCCTACGAGTATTGGGCTGGACGTGCATGCACATTCGGTTGTGGCAGCGGCGATCGACGGCGTCACCGGGCAGGTGTCGCAGCCTCGGTTGACGCCGTCCTACGAGCAAAATCCAGGAGTGGATCAAGCAGTTGCCAGGACCGGTGGCAGTGGCGTATGAGGCTGGTCCGACCGGATTCGGGTTGTATCGGACATTGACCGGCGCCGGCATTCGATGCGAGGTCCTCGCGCCGTCGAAACTGCAGAAGCCCGCCGGTGACCGGGTGAAGACCGATGCCCCCGATGCCCATCATCTGGCGCGGTTGTTGCGCATGGACGAAGTCACCTCGGTTGCGATCCCGAGTGTTTCGCGACCGATGCCACGGCCCCATTTGAGCTCGAACGTTCACCTCGTCGTGTTCTCGATGTGACGGCGATAACTCACTCTTGACGTCACTTGAGTGTCGTAGGCGCACTCCCGAGCAGATGACGAGTGGAGTGCCGGGGCTGGAAGACCGTCGTGACCGGATGTCGCGGGCACCGATGTGGCGGTGGCCGCGCGTGCTTGTCGCCGGGGGCGTGTGCATCCTCGCCGCCGGAGGAGTGTGCGTGGCGAGTGCCGCCCCGCCCGCCCCCGCCGCGGTCCTGCGCGTCGGCAGCTATCAAGGGATTCCCGGGCAGTACTCGAGCATCCAGGCAGCGGTCGACGCCGCCCGGCCCGGCGACTGGGTGCTAATCGGGCCGGGCGACTACCACGAGACCGGCAACCGCGTTCCTCCCGGGGCCGTCGGAGACGACACGGCGGGGGCCGCCGTGCTCGTGACCACGCCCGGTATCCACATCCGTGGCATGGACCGCAACGGGGTCATGCTCGACGGCACCAAGCCCGGGGCGTCTCAGTGCAGCTCTTTGACGGCCGACCAGGACCCCGGCCCGCCCGGTGCCGACGGCTCCCCAACGGGACGGAACGGGCTGATCGTGTTCAAGGTGTCCGGCGTCAGCGTCGAGAACATGACCGCCTGCAACTTCCTCTCGGGCGGCGCCACCCCGGGCGACGAGATCTGGTTCGACGGCGGCGGTTCGAGCGGCACCCAGCAGATCGGAAGCTGGCGCGGCGCATTCCTGTCGGCCACCTCGAGCTACTTCGCCGGCGGGAACCAGCCGTTCGCCCAATACGGGATCTACGCCTCCAACACCTTCGGGCCCGGGCTGTTCACCCAGGTGTACGCGAACAACATGGGCGACGCCGCGTTCTACATCGGCGCCTGCCCGGACTGCAACACGATCCTCGACCACGCCCACGGCCAGAACTCGGCGCAAGGCTACTCGGGAACCAACTCCGGTGGCCGCCTGATCATCGAGAACTCCGAGTTCGATTACAACCACACAGGGTTTTCCACGAACAGCCAGAACAACGATGACCAACCGTCGCCCCAGTCCGGCCGCTGCCCCGGTGGCGGGACCGGTCCGACGGGAACCCATTCATGCTGGCTGTTCACACACAACTCGGTCCACGACAACAACAACCCAAACGTGCCCACCAGCCCGGGCGTTGTCGGCTTCAGTCCGGTGGGAACCGGCGTCCTGATCTCCGGAGGCCGGTTCGACACCCTCAACGACAACGACATCCACGACAACGGCGCGTGGGGCGTGCTGCTGGTCCCCGAGGTCGACACCGCGGCCCCGCCGCCGATCGCCCACTGCCACGGCGGCATCGGCCTGGCGGCGTTGTCGTTCTGCTACTTCAACGACAAAGGGAACGAGATCGAGAACAACACATTGAGCCACAACGGCTTCTTCGGCAATCCGAGCAACGTCGACCTCGCGGAGGTCGCAAGCCTCGACTATCCCGGCAACTGCTGGCACGGCAATGTCAACCCCTCGCGAACAGCGGTCGGTGCCAAGCATTTTCAGCTTGACCGCCCGCGGGTCACGAGCGACCCGCTCTTCATCCAGTTCTTCCCCCACGGCATCTGCGGAATCCCGGACGAGGGCGCGGGGATCGCAGGAATCATCAGCGTCCTCAGCCTGGAGGTCGCGTGCGACTCGCAGTTCGTCGGCCCCTGCCCGAGCACCGTGGTCACGAATTACCCGCGCCAGACGGCGGTCCAGCTGATGGCGCCGCCCCCACAGGCGAGCATGCCCGATCCTTGCCTGGGCGTGCCGGGCAACCCGTGGTGCCCGAACAACCCGACCAGCCCGTCCCCCTACTCCGTGCCGGGGTCCACTGTTCAGTGAGGCGTACTTCTTCGCGCCACCATCGATCTCGATGACACTCGTTGCGGCGCAATAGGTATCCGGACGCCCGCGCCTAGGCTTCTCGTTCCGGTTGCACCCGCCCGCGCCCGGCCCGTGCCCAGATGTGCAGTTGCTCGCGTCCGACGAGACGGCAACGGTGGGTGGCCGCCAACTGGCGAGCCGCTTTGGTGAACGTCTGATTGGTCACCACGACCGCCTGGTTGCAGCCGTGGTGCAGGGCGCCGGAGACAACCTGCTGCACGGCCGCCACACCGACCGCCTTCGCCTGCCGCTTGCATTGGACCGCCATCCGGGTGCCGTCCCTGGTGGCAATCAAGTCCACCCCGTAGTCACCGGTGCCGGCGGTGCGCATCACGCCCCACCCCGCGGTCCGCAGCTGCGCGGCGACGAATTCTTCGAATTCGACCCCCGACTTGCGATCGACGGCCGCCAGATCGGACATGGCGTGCCGGCGGTCACGCCTTCGCTGCCGTCCGGCCCGGTGGCGGTCCCATTGCACGCCGAGCCACAACAGCGTGAGCACCGTCAGGCCCAGGCCGCCCAGCCCCGCCGAGAATCCCGCGACCACGCTGCCCGTCGCCTGCTGGGTGAAAAACCAAGGTAGAGCGAACCCCAACAGGAGGAAGGACCCGAGTATCTTCTCCATGACTCCTCAAGCTGACGACGCGGACTCGCCGATGAACCTAGTGGATGGGTGTGACGATTCGGCGCAGGCGCAGGCGCAGCGCGACAAGCCGGCTACCGCGCGCCCGCCTGGATAGGGCGAAGCCGCACCCTGGTCCCGCGGCGCGGCGCCAGCATGATCGAGCGGCGCACGATCCTCTCCGGCTCGTCGTCGACGGCGCTGAACTCGCCCTCGCGCAACAGCGTGTGCAGCACGGTGATCAGCTCCCGCAGCGAGAACGCCGCGCCCAGACAGCGTTTGACGCCGCCACCGAACGGCACCCATGCATACGTTTCGGGCCGGCTGCCCAGGAATCTCTCGGGGCGGAACTGGTTCGGGTGCTCGTAGGTGACGGGGTTGCGGTTGATCGCGATGATGTGAACGACGATTCGCGTACCGGGCTCCACGAGGTAGCCGCCGATCGGAAAGGGTTGCGCCGCAACGCGCGCCGTGAACGGTGCCGGCGGCCGTACCCGCAGCGTCTCGTGGATCACCGCGGTGGTGAAAGTCTCCTCCCCGCTCAGGGCTTCGGCCTGCACGCGTCGCAGCGCATCGGGGTGGTGCAGCAGCAGATCGAAAACCCACGCCAGCGTGGTCGCCGTGGTTTCGTGGCCCGCCAGCATCAAGGTGATCAGGTCGTCGCGAATCTCGCTGTCGGACAGTCTTTCCCCCTCTTCCCCGCGGGCGCGCATCAGCAACGCCAGGATGTCGAGTTGCTCGCCCAGGCGGGGGTCGTCTCGCCGCCGCGCGATGAGCGGCATGACGACGTCGTCGATCTCCCTGTTGGCGCGGGCGCGCTGGGGCCACACTCGTAACGCACCCAGATGTCGCAATGCGTAGCGGAGGGTCAATTGCTCGGAAACACCGAGGTTCAGCAGACCCTCGAAGGGCCGGCCCAGGCGGCGGACTTCGTCGGGATCGTCGACCCCGAAGATGATCCTGACGATCACGTCCAGGGTGAGCGCCCGCGCCGCGGTGAGCATCTCGAACGGCCGGTCAACGGGCCAGCTGTGCAGCGCCGCGCGGGCGGAGCTCTCCATGATCGGTATGTAACTGCTCAGCGCGGCGCCGTGCAGCGGGGGCGTCAGCAGTTTGCGCCGCCGCAGGTGTTCCGGCTCCTCCTGGACGAACATCGATCCGGACCCGTAGATGGCCGCCGCGGGGCCCACACCCTCGCCGCCGAGCAACACGTCCGCCGGCGCGGTGAAAACCTGCTTGACCAGTTCCGGGTCCGACACGATTGCGACGTTGCCCAGGCTGAGGACGGGCATCGTCATGATGGGCCCGTACCGACGGATCAGCCGCAGCATCCGGCGCTCGCCGCCGACAAGGTAGGCGACCGCATACGAGGCGGCGAAAGCCGAACGAAGCACGCGCGGCGCGGGCAGGCCGGGTGGGCGGCTCAAAGCATCCGGCGCACCGTCCGGGCGGGCCGCGGATGCTGTCATGTCGACGACAGAAACACGGTGCCTCTGGTTGGTCAAGGTGCGGCGGTCACCCGCCCGGCGTTACGCGCAGTCGGCGCAGACGGAAAGCCCCGAGCCCGACTTGCGCAGGCGGCTGCGGTGCTGCACCAAAAAGCAGCTCGAACAAGTGAACTCGTCGGCCCGCTGGGGAATCACCGTCACCGACAGCTCTTCGCTCGACAGGTCCGCGCCGGGCAGCTCGAAGAAGAGCACGTCGTTGGGGTCCTCGTCGACAACCGCGGTGGCCGAGACAGGCAGCGTGGGCGCCAGCTCGCGTAGGGCGGCGGGGTCCTGGGTCTCGACGTCGGACACGCGGCGTGCGTCATAATCGCTTGCGGTCGACATGGGTGTTCCTTCCTGCTGAATGCCGGGTTGACGCACTTGCCTGTACTCACACCCGTGGCTCAGTCGGTACCCCGATCAGACGTCCGCCACACCTATCCGGTTCAAAAAGATTGCGCGCGCGACAATTGATGCCGTCCGGCGTCTCGACGAGCGCGGCCGCGCAGGCGAATCGGCCTCGTGACGACCGGCGCTGAACCGGCGGCCCAGGCGGACTCGTCGCCCCGGCGCTGGCTGTGCGACACCCAGGCCAGCCCGCACCATGGCGCCGCGACGGCCAATGCCAGCCCCATGATGGCCAACGCGGCGTGCCCGGTCAGCAGCGCCAGCACGCCCGCCACGACGCCGAACGCCCACAGCGCCGCCGCCACCCGGCCGGGAACGCCGAAATCGATTCCCGCGTGCACCCTGTTGGACGTGTCGAGCATGCCGACGTTTTACCCGGTCAGGCCGGGAAATAAACCTTCCGGCTCGCCGACGGGTCAGCTGGCGGCGGCGGCGCGGGCTCATCGGAATTCTCGGCGTGCCAGCGCAGCTCGGCGTCGCGGACCCCGTGATCGGTGTGCAGCAACCAGGCCGTCGCGCCCGCGGCGACATGGCCGGTCGCGACCGCACACAAGCCGATTACCAAAGCGACCACGGCGACGACCACCCCCGCCACACCCACGGTAGGGGGCCGTGCGTCAGCGTCTCCCCTGCGCGCTGACGAAAAGTGCGTGCGTGATCGACCGGGTCGGCGTTGTGGGTCTTCAAGGGCACTCCTCATGAAACATCTTGTGTGCCAGAGTCTTTCGCGCGGCGGCACCGATTCGCCGACTTCGGATTGCGGTGCCGGATCGCGGCATCCCCGGAGGCGTACCCGCCGACCGGAGGGCCGAACAGTGGGTGTCAACCCGCCGCGGCGCGGGTATGCCGCGCAGATGACAACCGCCAGGCCCGGTCGCGGTACCCCCGCCGTCCTGTTCGACGTCGACGGAACCCTCGTCGATTCCAACTATCTGCACGTCTATGCCTGGCAGCGCGCGTTCGACGACGAACATATGCCCGTCGCCGCGTGGAAGATTCACCGCTGCATCGGCATGGACGGCTCCAAGTTGGTGCGCACCCTGTCCGACGACGCGCCTGCTGACGTGCAAGACCGGCTCAGCGACGGTCACAGCCGGTATTACCGCGACGTCATACCGCTGCTGGCACCGTTGCCCGGCGCCCGCGAGTTGCTCCGCCGCGTCGCCGGCCTCGGATTGCAGGTGGTGCTGGCCAGCTCGGCACCCGGCGACGAACTCGAGACGCTGCTCAAGGTGCTCGATTGCGACGACGTCATCGCCGAAACGACCTCGTCACGTGACGTCGACACCGCCAAACCGGAACCCGGCATCGTGCAGGTCGCGCTGGACAGGGCCGGTGTGGGGGCGGGCGACGCGGTGTTCGTGGGCGACGCCGTGTGGGACGCTCACGCCGCGGCGGCCGCGGGATTGCCGTGCATCGGACTGTTGAGCGGCGGCATCTCGGGGACCGAACTGCGGGCGGCCGGCGCGTCACCGATTTTCGCGGATCCGCAGGACCTCCTCGATCATCTGGAATCCACCCGCGTCGCAGCGCTACATACCGCGGGTGCGCAGCAGTAGCGGCAACACCCACCAAAAGAACGTGAACAATACCAACGCAAACGCTCCCGCTATCAAAGCCGCCTTGTTTCCGGCCACCGAGGCGAAAACGATGACCGTCACCCCGGTCAGCGCCGTGCCGAGCAGCGCCAACCCGGCGTAGGCGCACCGGTGGGCGGCCGACACCAGGACCCGGAGCCGGTGCCGCCGGAACAGCAGCCGGTGGATGCCGACCGGGGCGACCAGCAGCACCGTTGCGCCCACCGAACATCCGACCGTCACCAGGTAGACGATCCGCATCTGTTCGTCGAGGACGTCGAAGCGCTGCTGGAACGGCAGCGTCAACAGGAAGCCGGTGAGCAGCTGCACCCCGGTCTGCACCACGCGCAGCTCCTGCAGCAGGCTGTTCCAATTGCGGTCCAGCCGTTCGATTTCGGTCTCACCACGCTCGTTGCGGTCCCACTGCTGGTCGTCCTCGGGGCGATCGACGTCCATGGCCGTGATCATCGCACCAGCGGCCGCGAAGTGAGGCGAAGGCTCGCAGTGGCCGGGTAATCAGCGGTTGAGGTTGCCGTCCCGGACCGCGGTCAACGCATCGTCCAGCGTCGGGTACAGCGGGAAGGTCTTGTCCAGCCCGGTGAGGTGAATCGGTCTCCTGGTCGCCGGTCCGCGCGCAACCACGCCGAACTCGGTGGATTTGCCGAGCTTTTCGTAGGTCGCGGCCAGGATCTTCAACCCGACCGAGCCGAGGAACTCCACCGCGGAAAGGTCGATGACCAGTGCCGTCGGGCCGTCCGCGACCACCGCGCCGACGGCTTGTTCGAGCGCCGGGGCGGTGACCAGATCGATTTCGCCGCTGACGCTCACCACCGACACACCATCGTGGTCGGTAACCAACGTGGTAATCGAATCAGGAGCTGACAATGGCGATCCTTTGTCCCGGGCCGTAAGCGTGGTGCAAGCGTAACCTGCCGCGCGAACTGCGAGAAGAATATGCCCTCGACACTCACGGCACGATAACTCAGACTAGTCTCCCCAATAGGCACTGCGGAGCGCGATGCGGCAACGGGAGGCCAGATGTCAGATTCGCTGTCGGATTTCGGAAGCACCACCATCGCCGCGCAGACGGTCAGCGAGGGCCTGCTGCCCCAGCTGGTCCAGCATCTGCGTCAGAATCGCACCGTTTTGCGGGAGGAGTGGGCCCGCAGGATCACCGAGGCGCAGTTGCTTACCGCGATGACCCCGGAGGAGCTCTTCTCCGAGGCCACCGCCGTCTACGACAACTACGTCGAGGTGCTCGAGACCGGTAGCGTCGAGGCGCTGCAGGCCTACGCGCGGGACCTGTCGGAGCGCATCATCCCCCGGGGCGTGGAGACCGACGAGGTGCTCGGCATCGTGTTGCTGCTTCGCGACGTGCTCGCGCGCTCGCTGTTCGAGAAGTACCAGACCGACTTCGAGATGCTCAATCGGGTGCTCGACGCGTACGAGCCGGCGGCCAACCGCATCGCCAATACCGTGGGCGTCAGCTTCGTGCAGGAACGCGAACGCATCATCCGGCAGCAGCAGGAAGCGATCCGCGAGCTGTCGACTCCGGTGCTGCAGGTCCGCGAGCAGCTGCTGATTTTGCCCATCATCGGGGTGCTCGACAGTCAGCGCGCACGTCAGGTCACCGAACAGCTGCTGAGAGCCATCCGCGCCAACCGCGCGAAGGTCGTCGTCATCGACATCACCGGTGTGCCCACCATCGACTCCACGGTGGCCAACCACCTGGTGCAGACGGTCGACGCGTCGGGGTTGATGGGTGCGAGCGTGATCATCACCGGCCTGTCCTCGGAGATCGCCCTGACGCTGGTGACGATCGGGCTGGACCTGTCGAAGATGAATGCCGTCGGTGACCTGCAGGGCGGTATCGAGGAAGCCGAACGCCTGCTCGGGTACGAAGTGACACGCACCGGCGAGACCACCGGGTAGACACCGTCAGCGCGAGCACTCCATGCCAGTCCCCATCCTGAAACAGGGCGCGATCCTGATCGCAACGGTGCAGTCCGCACTGACCGACTCCGAGACCGAACGGCTGCGGTACGACCTCATGGAGCGGGTCAGCAGGTTTCGCGCACAGGGCATCATCGTCGACGTCACGGCCATCGATGTGATGGATTCGTTCGCCGCCCGATCGCTGCGGACGATCGCGCACATGACCAGGCTACGGGGCGCGGACACCGTGATCGTCGGGCTGCAGCCGGAGGTGGCCTTCGCGATGGTCCAGCTCGGGCTGGCGTTCGACGACATGAACACCGCGCTGGATCTGGAAGAGGGTCTCGCCCTGCTCAATCGTGCACGCGGAGTGGGGAAATCGATGATCGGGCGCGACGGTGGTGGGTGAGATCGTCGTCAACATCAAGAACCCTGACGACATCGTCGCCGCCCGCAAGGCCGGACATCAACTCGCGCTCGAGCTGGGTTTCTCGCTGACCGACGTCACCATGATCGCCACTGCGATCTCCGAGATCGCGCGAAATATCACCAGCTATGCGGGTCACGGCGCGGTCCGGGTCACGGTGGCCGACCGGGAGGGCCGCAAGGCCCTGGTGGTGCGCGCCGAGGACGACGGCCCCGGCATCGCCGACATCGAGCGCGCGCTGGAGGACGGGTACTCGACCGGTCGTGGGTTGGGGCTGGGCTTGCCCGGGGCCCGCCGACTGATGGACAGGTTGGTCATCGACTCGACACTGGGCCGCGGAACCGTCATCGAGATGTGGAAGTGGGTTCCGGCCCGTGCATGAGAATGGCCGCTTCGGGCCGATCGAGTGGGCAAGCGCGGGTCGTCCGATGCCCAGCGAGTACATGTCCGGCGACCAGGGCATCGCGGTCGACCTCGGCGGCGAGGCCGCTCTGTTCGGCGTGGTGGACGGGCTGGGCCATGGTCCGGATGCCGCCACCGCTGCCCTGCGCGCCGTCGACGCGATGAAGCGCGCAAGTTCCGAGCGGCTCGAGGTCTTGATCCAGCTCTGCCATCGCATGTTGGGCGGCACCAGGGGCGTCGCAATGACCTTGGCGCGGGTGGATTTTGCGACGAGCACGCTGACGTGGACGGGGGTCGGCAACGTCACGGCCGATCTGGTGGCCAAGACCCCGACCGGCATCCGGGTCCGATCCAGTGCGCGCCTCACGGCGGGGATCGTCGGCTACCGCATACCGGAAATCAGTCCTGCCCAGACGCTTTCGATCCGGCCCGGCGACCTGCTCGTGATGAGCACCGACGGCATCGCCGAAGATTACCTGGAGCACATCGACTTCGCGGCTCACGCCGTCGTCATCGCCGGAGACCTCCTCGGCAAGCAAGCCAAGGAAACCGACGATGCCATGGTGCTGACCGCGCGTCATCGGGGAGCCTCGACATGAGCGGCAACCATGAATTCCACGCCGAGTACGCGGCCGCGTTGCGCGCCTACCTGAACGCGCGCGACGAGGACAGCCTGACGGTCGGGCACGAGCTCGGGCGCCGCGCCCTGCAAGAACAGATCAGCATGCTCGACATCATCGAGCAGCATGTCCAGCTGGTCTTCGACCTGTCCGACGACGCGCGAATCGCTGCGCCGGTCGCACTGGAATTCCTCTTGCAAACGTTGGCGCCGCTCGACGTCGCAACGCGGGGATTCCTCGACGGCACCAGGCTCTACGCGCGGGAGCGGGCCCGCGCCGAGGGTCTGGCCGATCGCGACAAATTCCGTACCGCCCTGGTGAATTCGCTGCAGGAAGGCTTCTTCGTCGCTGACCACGAAGGCTCGGTGATCGAGATGAACAACGCCTTCATCGAAATCCTGGGCTATCCCGCGGCGGACCTGCCCTACCGATGGCCCCACCCGTGGCTGGTCGACAAGAAGACCGCCCGGGAACAACAATCCCTGGTCCGCAGCAACGGCAGCGCCGAGTACGAAACCCCGATCCGGCATCGCGATGGCCATCTCGCTTGGGTGATGGTCAGCATCAATGCGGTCAGGGAGGCCGGCAGCGATCGCGACGTGTACGTGGGAACGATCCGAGACGTCACCGCGGAACGGGCGTTTGCAGCGCGGGAGAGCGCGGTCCTGCGGTTGGCCACGGCCGTGGCCGTGGCCAAGAGCGTGGCCGAGCTGCTGGCGATCACTCTCGACGAGTGCCGGGCGGCGATCGACGTCCAGCGGGTGGTCGCCGTCTCGTGGCCCAGCGGCGGCGGGGAACCGGACGTCCAGGTCGCGGGCGGCCCTTCCGAAACATCCTGGCGCGGAATGGATCCCTGGTTGCGGAGCACTTTCCAGGACGCGCGCCACCAGCTTCCGCTGACGGCCAGGACCGTCGAGAGACCCGAGAACCCCGGCAAGGCAAAGGGATTGGTGGCCGTGCTGTCCAACGCCGGAGACCTCGCGTTGTGGCTGGAGCTGCGCTCCCCCCGCTGGGTCAGCGCCGAGGACCGGCTCCTGGTCACGGTGCTCATCGGCCACCTCAGCCTGGCCATGCAGCACGTGCGGCAGTTCGAGAGTGCCCGCGAAACGTCGCTGACCCTGCAGCGCGCGATGCTGCCCACGGTGCAGACGCCTCCCGGCTTCGCCGTGTGCTACGAACCCGCGGTTCCGCCCTTGGAGATCGGGGGCGACTGGTATGACGTGCTGCCGCTCGGCGACAACCGCATCGGCATTGTCGTGGGCGACTGCGTCGGCCGCGGGCTGCAGGCCGCCGCGACCATGGGCCAACTCCGCAGCTCGGCGCGCGCGTTGTTGATCAACGGCGCCCAGCCGGCGCTGTTGCTCGAGCAACTCGACTTGGCGGCGTCGCTCATCCCGAATGCGTACTGCACCACGGTCTTTCTGGCGATCCTGGACACCGAAACCGGCGTGCTGGAATACAGCAACGCCGGTCACATGCCCGCGATGGTCGCGGGTCCGCCGCCTGCGAACACGACCGTGTTGACCGACGCCGCGTCGGTGCCGCTCGCGGTCCGCCGGGAGGAACCGCGACCGCAGGCCTCCCGGGTGTTGCCGCCGGGCTCGACGCTGATGCTGTACACGGACGGCCTGGTCGAGCGGAAACACGAGTCCATTGACATCGGAATCGCCCGCGCCGCAGACGTTTTGCTCAGAACGGCGAAGCTTCCCCTGGAAGGCGTCCCGGAGGCGGTGGTCGGCGCGCTGGCCCCGGCGCCGGGGTATGACGATGATGTCGCGATGGTGATTTACCGGCACCTGCCGACGCAGCTCCGAATCGAAAGCGAAGCCTTTGCAGGGCAATTGGTGAAGGTCCGGCATCGGTTGGCAGCCTGGCTGCACACCGCCGACGTCCCCGAGGCGTTGGCCGCCGACATCGTGCTCGTCGTCAACGAGGCGTGCACCAACTGCGTCGAGCACGCCTACCGTGGACACCGCATCGGGACGATGCTGCTCGAAGCCGAAGTCGCCGACGGCCAAGTCCGAACCAGGATCACCGACGCCGGTTCGTGGAAGGCGCCGGCGACCGATCCGGGTAACAGCGGGCGGGGCCTGGTGTTGATGCGAGCCCTCAGTGAGACGATGGAGCTCCAGAACACCGCGGCCGGCACCACCGTCGACATCACCTTCCACGTCCCCGCAGCGGGCAGTGATCGGCCGCCGTTTGCCCGGCGCGATTGACGGGTAGTCATCGACGTGACCCGCACATCAATCCCGGTGGAACCCGCCCTGCCGGCGGCGCACGGACCGCTGTCGACCGCCGTCCGGCATGCGCTGGTCGGGCCACCCTCCCACGACCACCTCACCCGCATCGGTGCGTCCGTTCGCGACTCCGATCCCTACGGCCTGGATCTCCAACTGGCGTTGTGCATGTGCTACGAGCTGCATTACCGGGGTTTCGCGGGCGTCGATCCCGACTGGGAATGGAACCCCGCGCTGCTCCAGTTGCGCGCCGAACTGGAACGCGCGTTCCTGGCGGGCGTGCGACGCGAGGTCGGCCCCATCGAGCCGCACCACACGGCGGCGGCCGAAATGGCGGCGATCTCCCTCGAGCCCGCCGACGGCACCGGCCCGTCGTATTACTTGCGCGACACGGGAAGCTGGCAGCAGATGCGCGAATACTTCGCGCATCGGTCGCTGTACCACCTCAAGGAGGGCGATCCGCACGCATTCGCGATTCCGCGGCTGATGGGGACCGCCAAGGCGGCGTTCGTGGCGGTCGAGTTCGACGAATACGGCGCCGGTCGGGGGCCGCGGCTGCACCAGCAGCTCTTCGCCGATCTGCTGGTGGCCGCCGGGCTGGATTCGACGTACCTCGGCTACCTCGACGCCGTCCCCGCCGAGTCATTGGCGGTCGTGAATCTGATGTCACTGTTCGGGCTGCACCGCTCGTTGCGGGGCGCCGCGATAGGGCATTTCGCCTCGACTGAGATCACCTCGCCGCCGGGATCGCGACGGATGGTGCAGGCCCTGCAGCGGATTGGGGCGCCGTCGGCCTGCGTCGGGTTCTACAGCGAGCACGTCGAGGCCGACGCGGTGCACGAACAGGTGGTGCGCATCGACGTCGTCGGTGATCTCGTCGCTCGCGAACCCCACCTCGACGCCGATGTGGTATTCGGGATGCGCGCCCACGCCGTGGTCGAAAACCGCCTGGCGGACAAGCTCATGGAGTCCTGGCAGCGGGGTCAGACGTCGTTGCGGCGGCCCCTGGATTGGCATTAGCCGTCCGACCGGCCCGTTTCGCGGCGCCACGGCATCGCCGATGGCTGGTGTCGCACAGCGGATACTCGTCGCTGCGCCGGCAGGTGCAGATCGCGACCATGAACCGGTCGGACTCGACGACGTCGCCGTCGGGCATCTCGATGCGTACCGGCCCGGACACCAACACGGGTCCCCCCGCCACCACCTGTACCCGCGTGGTCGTCATGGCTTGTCCGCCCGGATCACGACGAGTTCCTCCTCGCGGCGGCCGCGCGGGATCCGGCCGGCGTCCTCCAGCCACTTCGCCCGCGCCGACATGACGGGGCCGAACGGAATCCACTTCGAGGCAATCACTTCGCCCTCCATGCCGGCCCACTTCAGGCGATCCAGCGATTGCTGGACCCCGGCGATCGCCGAATGCACGAGCAGAAGCGACCCCCCGTCGCACAGCAACTTTGGCGCCGCCTCGCACAGCGGGTCCAGGATCAGCCGGCCATCGGCGCCGGCGTTCCACGCCAACGACGGGCCGGCGCTGGCGCAGATCGAGGCGGAGTCGTCGCCGGGAGGGGTTGGCACGTAAGGCGGATTGGCCATCACCACGTCGAAGGGCGCACGGTCGACGGCGTCCATCCACGATCCCTCACGGACGTCCACCTCGACGCCCGCCAGCGCGACATTGGCCCGGCAGCAACCCACCGCCTGCGGGCAGATGTCCAAGGCGGTAACGCTGGCACAGCCCATTTCGGCCGCGGCGATCGCGACGAATCCGCTACCCGTACAAAGGTCGAGCACCCGTCGCCCCGGAATCAGCGCGGAATGGTGCATCGCGTCGACCAGCAAACGGGAATCTTCCTGCGGCTGATACACGTTGTGCGCAACCGAAATTGCGGGTTCGGGGTAGGTGGTTGTCAATGTCGGCCTTCCGGTCAGCCATTTCGAGGATCGCCGTGGCGATCACGGCCATGGCCTGTGTAATGCCCCCAAACTCGGGGGTTAAAACGGTGCAAATGATTCGGTTTCGGCTATCCCGTAGCGGTAGGGGCGAATTGCTTGACGATCGTCTCGCAAAACGCCGGCAGGTCCGACGGTGAGCGGCTGGTGATCAAATTGCCGTCGACCGCAACCTCTTCGTCCACCACGTGCGCACCCGCATTGCGCAGGTCCGTGCGAATGCTCGGATACGACGTCAGCGTCCGCCCGACCGCCACGCCCGCCTCCACCAGCGTCCACGGGCCGTGGCAGATTGCGGCAACGGGCTTCCCGGAGACCACGAAGTCGCGCACGAAAGCCACCGCGGCCTTGTCCAGGCGCAGCTTGTCCGGGTTCACCGTGCCGCCGGGCAGTACGAGGCCGTCGAATTCGCCCACCGACGCGTCCGACACCGCACGGTCGACCGCGAAGGTCCCGGCTGGCTCGAGATCGTGGTTGCGCGCCTGGATTTCGCCGGCCTTCAGCGACAGCAGCTCGACTTGGGCGCCGGCTTGTTCAAGGGCCGCACGGGGCTGTTCGAGCTCCACCTTCTCCACACCGTCGGCCGCCAGGACGGCAATCTTCATCCCTTGCAACTCATTTGACATCGCGGATACCTCCTTCGCGGGTGCAGGACGACCTTGGTGCAGCCGTCCTGCTTGTGTTTGAAGATCTCGTAGCCGTGCGGCGCCTGATCGAGTCCCAGGTGGTGGGTGATGATGACGGTCGGGTCGATGTCTTTACCGCGGATCCGCTCCAGCAGGGGCCGCATGTAGCGCTGCACGTGGCATTGACCCGTCTTGATGGTCAGCGACCGATTCATGATGGCGCCGATGGGAAACTTGTCCATCAGCCCGCCGTAGACCCCGACGATCGAGATGGTGCCGCCATTGCGGCAACTCATCGCGGCTTCCCGAAGCGCTTGCGGGCGTTCGGTTTCCAGGCGCATCGCCTGCTTCACGCGATCGTAGGCGTCCACCGGGGCGGACCCGTTGCGCGCTTCCATGCCGGCCGCGTCGATGCAGTGGTCCGGGCCCCGGCCGGCCGTGATGTCCTGCAGCTCCCCCAGTACCGACGTCTCTTCTAAGTTGATCGATGTCGCGCCGATCTTTTCGGCCAGCTCCAGCCGATACGGCACCCGGTCAATTGCAATGACTTTGGACGCGCCCAGCAGGAACGCGCTCATGATCGCGAACAGCCCGACCGGTCCGGCGCCCCAGACCGCGACGACCTGGCCCGGCTGGATGTCGCACATCTCCGCGCCCATGTAGCCGGTCGGCAAGATGTCCGACAAGAACAACACCTGATCGTCGGTGAGGTCGTCGTCGACCTTGAGCGGTCCCACGTCGGCGAACGGCACCCGCGCGTATTCGGCTTGGCCACCGGCAAATCCACCGAGCATGTGCGAATAGCCGAACAATCCCGCCGGGGAATGGCCCATGAACTTCTCCGCGATTCCGGCGTTCGGGTTGGAGTTCTCGCACAGCGAATACAGGTCGCGTTCGCAGGCCGAACACGCGCCGCACGCGATCGGGAACGGCACCACCACCCGGTCGCCGACGGCGAGGTTGTGCACCGCGTTGCCGACCTCGACGACCTCGCCCATGAATTCGTGGCCCAGCATGTCCCCGTGTTTCACGGTCGGGATGTAGCCGTCGTAGAGGTGCAGGTCCGAACCGCAGATCGCCGTCGAGATGACGCGCACGATCGCGTCGCGATCGTTGAGGATCTGGGGGTCGGGAATCGACTGCACCTCAACGCTGTTGCGGCCCGCCCACACGGTGGCTTTCATGCGGTGGCTCCTTTACTGTTTCCGGTGTGCCCGCTGGGCTGAGCGGGTTGCTGATGCAGCTGGCGGGCCGCGGCGGTGCCGTCCGGGGACCCGTCCGAGCGCAGCACCTGGCCCGTTTCCAGGATTTGCTTGAAACGCCGAAGGTCGTCGTTGACCTGTTGGTCGGGCGACTCGCCGAACAGGGTCGCGGCGGCCTTGCCGACGACCCCGCCCGGCATCTGGTAGCCGATCCGGACCCGCACCTCGGTCCCGTCGCCGTCGCTCGCGGGCGTGAATTCGATGCTGCCGCCGTTGTGGATCGCCGAGCCGGGCAGCGACTGCCAGGCGATCCGCTTGTTGGGCTGATCTTCGGTGATCTGCGCGTCCCACTGCATGTGCCGGCCGACCGGCGCGTTGGCGATGCCGCCGAGGGCGGCGGCGGAAATGGCGCCCTGCCGGCGGCGCCCGCGGCCGCGGGCGGCCACCCCGGCCACCAGCGGCGCCACGTCCAGGACGTCCCCCGCCACCCGCGTCCAGACCAGCTTGTCGGAACCGCCCAACAGCGCCGCTCCGTGGCCGCATTCACGCGCACCGAGCGCGCGGATGACCCGGCGCGACAGGCGCGTGTCGTCCACGCCCGCAACGGCAGCAACTTTCCGGGGGGCCACCAACTCGGCCAGCCCCAGCCCGAAGCTGGCACCGGCGAGTGCCTTCACCAGCGGCGCGGTGGTATTGCCGGATTGATCATTCATCGTCGACTCCCTTGCCATGCCGAACACGCGATGGTGCAAAGCGGCTGCTGGACAGCGTGTTTGCGGGCCGTCCGCCCGCCCGGCTCTAAGCCTTTGTTGGTACGTCAAACTGCCGGTGGTGGCCCGATGCCCACGGTGGCACTCGGATACCCCTGCAGAAACGGCCCAAACTTGTCATCAACCGGACGCGTCGCGCAGCGCGTCGAGCAAAGGTTGGGCGGCTTCCTTGAGGAAGAGATCCTGGGTCTCGCCCCCGATCTGGACGAGCGCGATGTCGGTGAACCCCGCCTCCCAGTACGGTCGGACGGCGTCGACGATCGCATCCAGGTCTGGGCCGCAGGGGATGGAATCGGCGACATCCTCGGGTCGCACGAATTGGGTCGCGCCCGCGAAGCCGGCCGGCGTGGGCAGGTCGGCGTTGACCTTCCAGCCGCCGCCGAACCAGCGGAACTGGTCGTGCGCGCGCTGGATGGCGGCATCGCGGTCGGGGTCCCAGGACACCGGGATCTGGCCGACCACCCGTCCGCCTCCGGCCAGGTTGGCGGCCTGACGTGCGGCGTGCCACTCGCGGACGAGATCTCCGTCGGGCTCCACTGCGATCAGGTGTTCGGCCAGCTTGGCGAACCTGTCGACGCCCTTCGCCCCGGACATCGCCACCCCGATGCCGACCGGGACGTCGGGCACGTCCCACAACCGGGCCGAGTCGACCTGGAAGTACTCACCGCGCCAGTTCACCAGCTCACCGCCGAAGAGCTCGCGGATGATGTTGATGGCTTCGCGGAGCATGTCCTGGCGGCGCTCGACGGTCGGCCAGCCCCGGCCGACGACGTGTTCGTTCAGGTTCTCGCCGCTGCCCAGGCCGAGGGTGAACCGGCCGTCGGACAGGATCTGCACGGTGGCGGCCTGCTGCGCGACGATCGCGGGGTGATACCGCATCGTCGGGCAGGTCACGTAGGTGTACAGGTCCACCCGCTCCGTGGCGTGCGCCACCGCGCCCAGCACCGCCCAGGCGTTGGGCGCGTGTCCCTGCGAGGTGAGCCACGGCGAGAAGTGGTCGCTGCAGACCTCGAAGTCGAAACCATGCTCCTCTGCCGAGATAGCGTGACGGACAAGGTCTTTGGGTCCACTCTGTTCGGTCATCAGAGTGTAGCCAAAATTCGTCATGCCCTATACGTACCCCGGTCCGTGGCGGGCAAACCGCCTCACCGGCGGCTCCGCCCGCGAGCGTAACCGCAGTGCGAAAAACCGAAGATCGCAGTGGGGTTACGCTCGCGAGCGGCGGCGCAAACCGCGCGACCCTCAGTCCGCGGTGGTGATGGAGTCCCCGGCGACACCGGCCGCCCGGCGGGCGGCGAGCCTGCGCTTCTGCGGCTCGATCGTGTAGCGGGGGTGGCGGGCCGACTCCAGGCCCGCCTCGAAGAAACCGAACCTCAGCAGTGCCGACGCCGTCAGCAACGTGACGCCGGACACGGCGGCGACACCGCGGTGCCGCCCGCCGAGCAGCGCGCCCAAACCGCCCGCGGCGGCGAGCCGTTCGCTCCACGCCAGCAGCCGGCCGGGCGTGCCTTGGTGCAGCGGTTCCCTGGTCACCGGGTCCATCCGGTACTCCGTGAACCTGGCGGAGATCAGATCGCTGATCGCACCGATGACGGCCAGGCTGCGGGCGGGGCCCGCCTCGGCGACCGGGGTGGTGATCATCGCCAGCCCCGACGCGGCCAGGCTCGCCGAGCTGACGAACACGAACGGCAGGTCTTTGTACGCGGCGTTCCACGTCGGGGTCGCCGTGTCGGTGAGCAGCACCGCGGTGTAGACCGCCAGCGGTGCGGCGAAAACGGCGGCTTCGAGTCCGGCCGGTCCCTCCACGGCGCGCAGCACGGGCCGCAACGGGCCCAACGGGATTCGCCCGCCGGTCATCCGGTCGACCTCGGAGACCGCGGCAATCCCGATGCCGGCGCTGAAGAGGCTGAGAATCCACGAGCCGATGCTCATCGGTGAGGTCAGTTTGACCGTCCGCAGCATGTTGACGAACCGCTCGGGCCGGCCCAGGTCCTTCACCAGCGCGACCGCGCCCAGCATCACCGCGATCAGAGCGGATAGCCTTGTATTGCGGCGCAATGTGTTTCGCCCCGTGAGCTGGGCGCCGGCCGCCAGCAGACCGGACCCGCCGGCGACGCCGCCCAAGAACAGGTATGCCGCGACTTCGTGACCCCATGGCGCGGGCTTGACCACCGGGCGTCCGTAATACGAGGTGAATTCGGCTTCGGGGACCATCGGCATCTCGCGGGAGCCATCCGCGCCGCCCCGGCGGCCCGCGCGTTTGCCTTTCCGGCGCCTGCCTCCCTCGGGTTCCGGCGGGCGGAAGCTGTCGAACTCGGACGTACTCAACGGCTCCTCCAAAAAGCCCATGCGGCCGCCCCGACCATGCCGGCCGCGGCCACGCCGGCGCGCTTGAACATCGTCACCAGGTCAGCCGTGCACACCCGCGGGTCGGGAGGCAGGCCGTAGACCTCCGGTTCGTCGAGCAACAAAAAGATCGATCCGGTGCCGCCCACTCCGTCGTTCTCGTTGGCGCCGTAGAGGCGGGCCTCGGTGAGCCCCTGGGCATGCAGCCGCGCCACGCGTTCGCGGGCCTTGGCCACCAGGTCGTCGTGATCGCCGAACTTGATCGAGGTGGTGGGGCAGGTCTTGGCGCATGCCGGGATCTGGTCCTCGACCAGGCGGTCGTAGCAGAGGGTGCACTTCTGGGCGACGCCGGTGACGGGTTTCTCGGCGGGGCGGCCCGGCCGCTGCGCCGGTGTGGTGTAGGTGCCGTCGTTGCGGCGCTCGACCACGCCGAACGGGCACCCGGCCACGCAGGTGCCGCAGCCGTTGCAGACGTCATCCTGCACGACGACGGTGCCGAACTCGGTGCGGAACAACGCGCCCGTCGGGCAGACGTCGAGGCAGCCGGCGTGCGTGCAGTGCTTGCACACGTCAGAGGACATCAGCCAGCGGAACTCCGGCGTGTCCGGTGGCGTGGTGTCCGGGTGGTGCTGGGCGCCGGGAACCGCGGGCAGGCCCAAATCGATGAGGGCACGGCCGGATTCGCGCGCCGCCTCGATGCGCTCCCGCCCCTGCTCGATGAACGCCACGTGCCGCCACGTGCTCGCCCCCAGGGAGCCGGTGTTGTCGTAGGACGAGCCCAGCAGTTCCAGGTCGCCGTCCTGCGGGTTGCGGTTCCATTCCTTGCACGCCACCTCGCAGGCCTTGCAGCCGATGCAGATCGAGGTGTCGGTGAAGAAACCCTTGCGCGGCTTGGGATCTGCCCAGCCGGCGTCAGTTGTCGGGTCGGTCGGCCCGCTCAGCAGACCCATCGGCTCCCCCTTCCCATACGGCGTCGCTGATCCGGGCGTTGCCTGTTTCGGTGGTGGCGCCCGAGCGGGATTGATACTCGGCGATCAGGCGCAGCAGTTGCTCGCCCCGCGGCCGACGCCCCGGGAGGATGTCGCACGACCCGGCCTTGGACTCCTGGATCTGCACGTTGGGATCCAGTGTCACGCCGAGCAGGTCGTTGGCCGCGTCCCCGCTGACCACCGCGTCACTCCCGACACCCCAGTGGTACGGCAATCCGATCTGGTGCACCGTGCGGCCGTTGATGACCAGCGGCGCAACCCGTTTGGTCACCAGCACCCGGGCTTCGATGGCCGCGCGGGGCGAGACGATGGTGGCCCACCCGTAGGGCTCGAGACCGCGTTCGGCGGCCAGCTCCGGCGAGACCTCGCAGAACATCTCCGGTTGCAGCTCCGACAGGTAGGGCAGCCACCGGCTCATGCCACCGGCGGTGTGATGCTCGGTGAGCCGGTAGGTGGTGAACACATACGGGTAGACGTCGGCGCCGGGCTCCCCGGCGCTGGGCGCGCTCAGATTGTCCTTGCGCGGGAAGGTGATTCGCGCCGGGTTTCGCTGCTGCGGATAGAGCGGGTTGGCGACGGGCGACTCCTGCGGCTCGTAGTGCGTGGGCAGCGGCCCGTCGACCACACCCTTCGGCGCGAACAGCCAGCCCTTGCCGTCGGCCTGCATGATGAACGGGTCGTCCCCGGCCAGCGCGTCGGGACCGCCGACGTCGGGATCGGGCCGGCTGCCCGGCGCCCGGTCGGCGACGAAGTCGGGCACGTCATATCCGACCCAGCGCTGCTGGTCCGCGTCCCACCAGACGTATTTCTTGCGCTCGCTCCACGGCTTGCCGTCGGGATCGGCGGAGGCGCGGTTGTAGAGGATGCGCCGGTCGGCCGGCCAGGCCCAGCCCCACTCGAATTGCGCCGGGGACGAACCGCCCTGGGGCACGCGGCGCGCGGCCTGGTTGACCGCGTCCGCGTAGACCCCGGTGTAAATCCAGCAGCCGGCGGCCGTCGACCCGTCGGCGCGCAACTCGGTATACGACTGCAGCGGAGCGCTATTCGTGACGTGATAGCCGTTGATCTCGGCCAGCACCGCCTCCCCGTCGGGGTCGCCGTGCTCGTCCGTCGGGTAGTCCCACGTCAGGTCCAGCAGCGGCCGGTCGCGCGCGTCGGTGGATCCGGCCAACCGCTGCCGGATGCGCGTGCCGAGTTCGTAGAAGAACTGCAATTCGCTATGGCACTGGCCCGGCGGCTCGACAGCCTTGTGCCGCCACTGCACCAGCCGCTGCGTCTGGGTGAAGGATCCCGCCTTCTCCACGTGGCTGGCCGCGGGCAGGAAGAACACCTCGGTCTCGATGTCCTCGGTTTTCAGCTCACCCGAGGCGATTTCGGGCCCGTCCTTCCACCAGGTGGCCGACTCGATGAGGTTGAGGTCGCGGACCACCAGCCACTTGAGGTGGGCCATGCCGAGGCGCTGCATGCGGCCGTGCGCCGAACCGACCGCGGGGTTCTGGCCGAGCAGGAAGTAGCCCTCCACCTCGTCGGCCAGCATCCCCATCACGGTCTGATAGGTGCCGTGCGGGCCGGAGAGCCGCGGAAGGTAGTCGTAGGCCCAGTCGTTTTCTTTGGTGGCCGCGTCGCCCCACCAGGCCTTGAGTAGGCTGACGGTGTAGGTGTCGGCCTCGGCCCAGAAGCCCTTCTGCTTCTTCGATCCCACCGCGTCGAGGTAGTCGGCCAGGGTGTCGTGCATGCCCGCCTTGGGCATCGGCAGGTAGCCGGGCAGCAGGTTGAACAGCGTGGGAATGTCGGTGGAGCCCTGAATGGTGGCGTGGCCGCGCAGCGCCATGATGCCGCTGCCCGGTCGGCCGACGTTGCCCAGCAGCAGCTGCAGAATCGTTGCGGTGCGGATGAATTGGGCGCCCAGCGTGTGCTGCGTCCACCCGACGGCGTACGCGAAGCAGGTGGTGCGTTCCCGCCCGGAGTTCTCGACGATGGAGCGGGCCAGGTAGTCGAAATCCGCACGGCTGATGCCGCACACGTCGGTGACCATCTCCGGCGTGTAGCGGGCGTAGTGCCGCTTGAGGATCTGGAACACCGTGCGCGGATGCTGCAGGGTCTCGTCGCGCTTCACCCGCGCATGCTCCAGTGGGGGGCCGCCGCTGCCCTGCTCGTGGCCCGCGGCGCTCTGCGCGGCGGTGGCGCCGTGCGTGTGGCCGCCGCCGGGGGAAGCGATCTGGCCGTTGCCCTGCTCGTCGTACGCCCACGTCGACGTGTCGTACTGCCCGGTCTCGGGGTCGAATCCGGAGAACAGGCCGTTGAGATCCTCGGTGTCCCTGAACTTTTCGTTGATCAGGGTCGCGGCGTTGGTGTATGCGACGACATATTCCTTGAACCACAAATCCTCGGTGAGGACGCGGTTGATCAGCGCGCCGAGCAGGACCACGTCGGAACCGGCCCGGATCGGGATGTGCTTGTCCGACACCGCCGAGGTTCGGGTGAAGCGCGGGTCGACGTGGATTACCCGGGCGCCGCGGGACCTGGCCTCCTCGACCCACTGGAAACCGACCGGATGGCACTCGGCCATGTTGGAGCCCTGGATGACGATGCAGTCGGCGTTGGCCATGTCCTGCAGTGTTTGGGTGGCGCCACCGCGCCCGAAGGAGGCTCCCAGACCGGGAACCGTGGCGGAGTGTCAAATGCGAGCTTGGTTCTCGATCTGAATCGCGCCCGCGGCGGTGAAGAGCTTCTTGATGAGGTAGTTCTCTTCGTTGTCCAGCGTCGCCCCGCCGAGGGCAGCGATGCCCATGGTGCGGCGCAGCAGGTTGCCCTTCTTGTCGATGTCCTGCCAGGTGTGGCGGCGGGACTCGACGAAGCGGTCGGCGATCATGTCGATCGCCGTGTCCAGCTCGAGGGGCTGCCATTCGGTCGCCCGCGGCGCGCGGTAGAGCACCTGCAGCTGCCGGCCCGGCGAGTTGACCAGCTGCTCGCTCGCGGATCCCTTGGGGCACAAGCGGCCTCGCGAGATCGGGGAGTCGGGGTCACCCTCGATCTGGACCACGCGCTCGTCCTTGACGTACACCCGCTGCCCGCAGCCCACCGCGCAGTACGGGCACACGCTCTGCACCACCCGGTCGGCCGTCGTGGTGCGCGGCGTGATGGCGAGGGTGCGCTTCGAGGTTACGGCCGAGCCGCGGCCGAGCTTGTCCCCCGAACGCAACTGACGCAGGACGGGCCATTCCAGGAAAATCCTCCGCATAGGCATGACCTTTACCCTAGTGCGCGCGACCGAAACCCCGCTCGTTCAGCGCACCACGATGGTGTGCTCACCCCGCGGCACCAGCTCCCCGATGACGGGCGCGCCCGGGATCTCGCCGGCGATCAGCAGCCCGCCCGAGGTCTGCGCGTCGGCCAGCAACAGGGCCTCCTCCTCGGCGACCGCCGACAGGTCGGCGTGCGGGGCCACCCAGTCGAGGTTGCGCCGCGTGCCGCCGCTGACGTAGCCGGCCGACAGCGCCTCGCGGGCGCCCTCCAGGTAGGGAACGGCCGCCGCGTCGACGATCGCGGTGACGCCGCTGGCGCGCGCCAGCTTGTGCAGGTGCCCGAGCAGGCCGAACCCCGTGACGTCGGTCGCGCACTGGACGCCCGCCGCCAGCGCCGCGGCGGCCGCCTCGGCGTTGAGCGTGGTCATCGCCTCGATCGCCTGCTCGAAGCGCTCGCCCGTGGCCTTGTGCCTGCTGTTCAGTACGCCGATGCCGAGCGGCTTGGTCAGCGACAGCGGCGTACCGGGTTCGCCGGAGTCGTTGCGCAGCAAGCGATCCGGATCCGCGATGCCCGTGACCGCCAGCCCGTATTTGGGTTCCGGGTCGTCGACGCTGTGGCCACCGGCGAGGTGGCAGCCGGCGAGCCCGCACACGTCCAGCCCTCCGCGCAGCGTCTCGGCGGCCAGCTCGAAGGGCAGCACATCGCGCGGCCAGCCCAGCAGGTTTACCGCGACCACCGGGCGCCCGCCCATCGCGTACACGTCCGACAGCGCGTTGGTGGCTGCGATGCGGCCCCAGTCGTACGCGTCGTCCACCACCGGGGTGAAGAAGTCCGTCGTCGCGATCAGCACCGTGCCGCCCCCGATGCGCACCACCGCCGCGTCGTCGCCGTGGTCCAACCCGACCAACAGTTCGCCGACCGGGTCGCGCGGCGCGGTTGCCTCCAGTCCGCGCACGACATCCTCCAGCTCACCGGGCGGGATCTTGCAGGCGCAGCCGCCGCCGTGGGCGTACTGAGTGAGTCGGTAGGTCACGCGTCCATAATTGTCGCCATGGTCCGAGGAGGTGTGCCCGGTCTGGTGACCGGCGCGGTCTTCAAAACTGTCGAGCGGCAGTCGCTGCCGTTGGCGGGTTCGATTCCCGTCCGCCTCCGCCATGCTCCCGCGGACCTGACGTGACCGACCCGCGCCGGCGGGTGCCGCGCACCGACACGCTGCTTGCCGATCCCCGCCTCGCCCAGGCCGAGCGGGTGCTGGGCCGCGCGCTGGTGAAGGCGGTGATCGCCGACGCCCAGCAGCGGGCGCGCGCCGGGGAGATCGAGCCGGAGCTCGTCGCCGAACACGCCGTCGCCGCGCTGCCGTCCACCGCATCGAGCCTGCGGCCCGTCGTCAACGCCACCGGCGTGGTCGTGCATACCAACCTGGGCCGGGCGCCGCTGTCGCGGGCCGCGGTGGACGCGGTGGTAGCCGCGGCCGGGGCCACGGACGTCGAGTTCGACCTGGCGACCGGCCGGCGCGCGCGCCGGGGTCGCGGCGCCCTGGCCGCGCTGGCCCGGGCGGTGCCCACCGCGGGCGGGGTGCACGTCGTCAACAACAATGCCGCCGCGCTGCTGCTGACGGCGCTCGCGCTGGCGCCGGGCAAGGAGATCGTGCTCAGCCGCGGCGAGCTCGTCGAGATCGGCGACGGGTTCCGCATCCCCGAGCTGCTGGCGTCCACCGGAGCGCGGCTGCGCGAGGTCGGCACCACCAACCGCACCAGCCTGCGCGATTACACCGAGGCGATCGGTCCACAAACCGGTTTCGTCCTGAAGGTCCACCCATCCAACTTCCACGTCACCGGGTTCACCTCGGCGGTGAGCGTGGCGGAGTTGGCCGACCTCGACGTGCCGCTGGTGGTCGACATCGGCTCCGGGCTGCTGACCCCGCACCCGGTGCTGCCCGACGAGCCCGACGCGACGTCGATGCTGGCCGACGGCGCGGACCTGGTCACCGCGAGCGGCGACAAGCTGCTCGGCGGCCCGCAGGCCGGCCTGCTGTTCGGTGACGCCGGGGTCATCGAGCGGCTGCGCCGCCATCCTGCGGCACGGGCCCTGCGCGTGGACAAGCTGACGTTGGCCGCCCTGGAGGCGACCCTGACCGGCCCGCCGCCGCCCGTGCACCAGGCGCTGGGCGTCGACGTGGCGGGGCTGCGGGCCCGCGCCGACTCGATTGCGGCGCAACTGCCCCAGAACCTGCGGGCCGTGGCGGTGGATTGCGTTGCGGCGGTCGGCGGCGGCGGTGCGCCGGGCGTCGACCTCCCCAGCGCCGCCGTGAGCCTGCCCGAGTCCTACGCCGCCGCGCTGCGCGCCGGCAGTCCGCCGGTCGTCGGCCGCATCGAGTCCGGCCGGTGCCTGCTCGACCTGCGCACCGTGGCGCCGGAGGACGACGCGCTGCTGGCGGCGGCGGTGCTGGCATGTTCGTCTTAGCCACGGCCGGCCACGTCGACCATGGCAAGTCGACCCTGCTGCACCGGCTCACCGGCATGTGGCCCGACCGGCTGGCCGAGGAGCAGCGCCGCGGCCTGACCATCGACCTCGGCTTCGCGTGGACCGAGCTCGGCGGCCGTCAGCTGGCGTTCGTCGACGTGCCGGGCCACGAGCGGTTCGTGGCCAACATGCTGGCCGGCTTGGGGCCGGTTCCGGCGGTGGTGTTCGTCGTGGCCGCCACCGAAGGCTGGATGCCACAGTCCGAAGAGCATCTTGCGGCGCTGGACGCCCTCGGCGTGCGGCACGGGCTCGTCGTGATCAGCAAGGCCGACCTCGCCGATCCCCGTCCGGCCGTCGCGCAGGTGTCCGAGCGGCTCGCCACCACCTCGCTGGGCGACGCCCCCGTCGTGATCGGCGCCGACCTGGATCGCGTGGGCGCGGGGCTGCTGGCGCTGACCGACCGGCTGCCGCCCCCGGACCCCGGCGCCGACGTGCGGCTGTGGGTCGACCGTTGCTTCACGGTCCGGGGTTCCGGCACGGTCGTGACCGGCACGCTGGCCGCGGGTGCGGTTCGGGTGGGCGACGAGCTCGAACACGCCGGGCGGCGCGTCACGGTCCGCGGGCTGCAATCGCTGGGCCGCGATCAGACCGCGGTCGGCGCGGTTGCCCGCGTCGCGCTCAACCTGCGCGGCGTGGACCGCCACGACATCGGCCGCGGGGACACCGTCCGGACGCCGGGCGCCTGGCTGGACACCGCGGAGGTCGACGTCGGTCTGCGGTCTGCGGGGTCTTTGCACCGCCAGCTCGTCCTGCACATCGGGTCGGCGGCCGTGCCGGTGCAGGTGCGTCAACTGGGGAGGGCCGCGGCGCGGCTGCGGCTGGCGAGGCCACTGCCGCTGCGGGTTTCGGACGTCGGGCTGCTGCGCGATCCCGGCGAGCACCGGATCGCGGCGGGGATCGAGGTGCTCGACGTCCGCCCGCCCGGCCTGCGCCGCCGGGGTGCGGCCCGCGACCGCGCCGCCGAGCTGGCCACCGGCCGGGTCCGGCCGCCCGACTGCGCGCGGGCGGCCGAACTGCGCGCCATGGGCCTGCCGCTTTCCGGCCTTCGGGTGGGCGACTGGGTGGTGGACCCGCGGTGGTGGGACGCGCGTCGCGAGTCGGCGACAGCGGCGGTGCGTGGCTGGGCGGACGAGCACGACATCGCGGCGGGGATGCCCCTCGAAACGTTGCGGCAGCGCGCCGGGCTGCCCGCCGCGGAGCTGATGCCGACGCTGCTCGAGGGCACCGGCCTTCAGGTGGTCGACGGGTTGGTCCGCGTGCCCGGCGCGAGCCTGCCCGCGCGCGTCGACAAGGCCGTGCGCGCGATCGAGGAGTGGCTGGCCGCCGAGCCCTTCCGCGCGCCGGAGGCCGACGAACTGGCCGAACTGAAGCTCGGCCACCGGGAGCTGGCCGCGGCGGTGCGCGCCGGGCGGCTGACCCGCATCGCCGACGGCGTCGTACTGGGGCCGGACGCGCTCGATCGCGCGGCCGGGGTCCTCGCGCAACTGCCGCAGCCGTTCACCGTCAGCGATGCGCGCCGCGCGCTGGGCACCACCCGGCGGGTCGCCGTGCCATTGCTCGAACAGCTCGACGCCCGACGGGTCACGCGGCGCGGCGGCGACGGCACCCGGGTGGTCGTTTGATCGCTGGAAAACGAAAGCCGTTGCCGCAGAACCAATTTCGGATGCCGCCCAAGCCGTTCGGCGTTACAGGCGCTCCTTGACCGCGGCGGATAGCCGCGCCCCGTCGGCCTTTCCGGCCGCGATCGCGGTGGCCGCCTTCATCACCAGCCCCATCTGCTTCACGCCCGGCCGCTCCCCGATGTCCTCGGCGACCTGTGCGATCGCGGTGTCGGCGACGTCGGCCACCTCGGCCTCGGTGAGCGGCGTGGGCAGGTACTCGTCGATGACCCGCGCCTCGGCGCGCTCGTTGGCGGCGAGCTCGCCGCGACCGTTTTCGGTGTAGATCTCCGCCGCCTCACCACGCTTCCGCGACTCCCTGGCCAGCACCTTGATGACTTCCTCGTCGGAGAGCTCGCGCGCCTGCTTTCCGGAGACCTCCTCGTTCTGGATCGCGGCCAGCAGCATGCGCAGGGTCGCCGTTCGCAATTTGTCCTGGGCCTTCATCGCCTGGGTCAGGTCGGCCCGCAGCCGGGCTTTGAGTTCCGCCATGCGTGGGACCCTACGCGCCGGGACGCCGGTCAAGATTGTGAAATGCCCGGACCGCCGACAGGATGGAGCCCATGACGAACGACGCGCCCGGCAGCGAGGCCGGCTGCAAACCCGGTTGCAGACCCGGTTCAGAAGGCCGCTGCACCCGGTGAACGCGTCGCCGCCCGGTTACCCGGTTTTTCCCCCGCCCGGGTACGGCCCACCAAACGGGTACGGCCCGCCGTACGGGTTCGGCCCGGCACCGGGGTACGGCCCGCCGTACGGCTACGGCCCGGCACCGGGGTACGCGCCGCCATACGGCTACGGCCCGCCGCCGGGGTACGGGTCGCCATACGGTCCGCGGCAATTCGTTCCCGGGGCGGTCAAACCCGGGATCATCCCGCTGCGCCCCCTGACGCTCAGCGACATCTTCAATGGCGCGGTCGGCTACGTCCGCGCCAATCCCAGGGCGACGCTGGGATTGACCGCGATGGTGGTCGTGCTCATGCAGATGATCTCGCTGGTCGCGACTTTCGGTCCGCTGGCCGCCTACGGCAGGATCACCATCGCACGCTCGAACGAGCTGAGCGGAGGGATCGTGGGCGCCTGGATGGCGTCGATGGCCGCCGGGATCCTGGTCACCTGGCTCGGCGGCATGCTGCTGTCCGGCATGCTCACCGTCGTCGTCGGGCGGGCGGTGTTCGGGTCGTCGATCACCATCGGTGAAACCTGGGCCAAGATTCGGGGCCGGCTGTTGCCGTTGCTCGGGCTGGCGCTGCTGGAAGCCGCCGCGGTTGCGGCCCTTTTCGGGCTGGTGGCGGTGGTGATCGCGTTGTTGGCCGTGGCCGGCGGCGCGGCGCCGGCGGTGCTCCTGGGCCTGCCACTGGTGCTCGCGGCGATCGCGTTGCTGGTCTATCTGTACACCGCAGTGTTGTTCGCGCCGGTGCTCATCGTCCTCGAAAGGCTGCCTGTCTTCGACGCGATCACCCGATCGTTCGCGCTGGTCCGCAACGGCTTCTGGCGGGTGTTGGGGATCCGCACACTGACCTTCGTCGTGGCGTCCTTCATCGGCAACGCCGTCGCGGCACCGTTCGGCATCGGCGGCCAGATCCTGCTGGCCGGGACGACGCCGTCCACGGGATCGCTGCTGCTGGGAACCGCGATCGCCTCCGTCGGGTCGGCGATCGGCCAGATCATCACCGCGCCGTTCAACGCCGGTGTCATCGCGCTGCTCTACACCGACCGCCGCATGCGGGCCGAGGCGTTCGACCTGGTGCTGCAGAGCGGCGCCGCCGGCGGACCCTACGCGGGCGCGGAGTCCACCGACAATCTCTGGCTGACCCGGCCGGTTTGAGGACCAGCTGACCGTGCCCTCCATCGACATCGACCGCGATGCCGCCCATCAGGCCGCTCAGATCGAGCTGAACAAGCCGATCTACTCCAAGGGTTCGGTGGCCCGACAATTCGCCGAATGGGTCAACGAGCTGCTGTACCGGCTGCTCGAGAAGACCGCGAAGATACCGGGCGGATGGTTGACCACCACCGTGCTTCTCATCCTGCTGGCGGTCGCGGTGGTGGTCGCCATCCACGTCGCGCGGCGCACCATGCGCGCCAACCGGGGCGGGGACTATCTGCTGTTCGAGGCCGCCCAGCTCACCGCCGCCCAGCATCGCGCCACCGCCGAAAGCTATGCCGCGGAGGGGAATTGGTCGGCGGCGATCCGACACCGGCTGCGCGCCGTCGCGCGCCAGCTCGAGGAGACCGGCATCCTGGAACCGGCCCCGGGCCGCACCGCCAACGAGCTGGCCAAAGACGCCGGCGCGGCGCTGCCCCACCTGGCAGGCGAATTGTCTGAGGCGGCAACGGCATTCAACGATGTGACCTACGGTGAGCGGCCGGGGACGGAGGCCGCCTACCGGATGATAGCCGCCCTCGACGACCACCTGCGGTCACGCTCACCGGCCGCCCCGGCGGTGCCGGGTCAGCCAGCGGCGACCGCGGCGTGGGCGCAGGTCCGGTGATGGCGACCGTTGGGGCACGCCGGGAAGACGGGAGCGCGACGGCGGTGCGGCGCTGGCGGCCTTGGGCCTTGGCGGTTCTCACCATCGTGGTGCTCGCCGTCATCGCCGGCATCGGCGCCTACCTGACCGCGCCGCGGCCGGGCGCCCGGATGGCTGCGCAATCGACCTTGCCCGACGGGGCGCGGGCGCTGGTGACGCTGCTGCGCGACGCCGGCGTCGAGGTAGTGGTCGCCGACACCATCGGCGACGTCGAACAGGCGGCCACGCCCGGCACGCAGATCCTGGTGGCGCAAAGCCAGTACCTCACCGACACCGCGCTGCTGGACAGGCTGGCCAAGGTCCCCGGCGATCTGCTCCTGGTGGAACCGACGGCGCCAGCCCGCGAAGCGCTGATGCCGGGTGTGCGGATGTCCGTCGAGAGCATCTCCTTTGACAGCAGCCCGAATTGCACTCTGCGAGAGGCGAATCGCGCTGGAGCCGTTCGCTTCGGGCCGAGCGACACCTACCAGGCCAAAGACGGCCGGACCATGACCAGCTGTTACGACGGGGTGCTGATCCGGTATCGGGAGAACGGGCGGACCGTCACGGCCGTCGGCAACACCGACTTCATGACCAACGGGAACCTGTTGCAGGCGGGCAACGCCGCGCTGGCAATGAACCTCGCGGGCGACCGGCCCCGCCTCATCTGGTACGCGCCCCACCGCATCGAGGGCGAAACAACCGCTCCGTCATCGGTTTTCGACTTGATCCCGGAAAACGTCAACTGGATCGTCTGGCAACTGTGCCTGGTCGTGCTGCTGGTCGCCCTGTGGAAGGGCCGGCGGCCCGGCCCGCTGGTGGCCGAGGAGCTGCCCGTCGTGGTGCGCGCGTCGGAGACCGTCGAGGGCCGCGGCCGGCTCTACCGGTCCCGCCGGGCGCGCGATCGCGCCGCCGCGGCATTGCGCACCGCCACCGTGCAGCGGCTGCTGCCCCGCCTGGGCCTCGGCCCGGGCGCGTCGGAGCCGGCGGTGGTGACGACCGTGGCCCAACGCTGGGGGCACCACCCGCTTGCGGGGTACGGCGCCGACGCGGGATTCGTCTCCTACCACTTGTTCGGCCCACCGCCCGCCACCGACCAGGATCTGTTACACCTTGCCCGTGCGCTCGACGACATCGAAAGGCAGGTCACGCACACGTGACGCAACCATCTACCGCCCAGACGTCCGAAGCCGAATCGGCCCGCGAGGCGCTGCTGGCGTTGCGCACCGAGCTCGCCAAGGCCGTCGTCGGGCAGGAGGGAGTCGTCAGCGGCCTGGTGATCGCGCTGCTGTGCCGCGGCCATGTTCTGCTGGAAGGTGTTCCGGGAGTGGCGAAGACGCTACTGGTGCGCTCGCTCGCGGCCGCGCTGCAATTGGAGTTCAAGCGGGTACAGTTCACCCCCGACCTGATGCCGGGCGACGTGACGGGTTCGCTGGTGTACGACACGCGCACCGCCGCTTTCGAATTCCGGCGCGGACCGGTGTTCACCAACCTGCTGCTGGCCGACGAGATCAACCGCACCCCGCCCAAAACCCAGGCCGCGCTGCTCGAGGCAATGGAAGAGCGTCAGGTCAGCGTGGAAGGCAAAGCCAAGCCACTGCCCGACCCGTTCATCGTCGCCGCAACGCAGAACCCGATCGAATACGAGGGCACCTACCAGCTGCCCGAGGCCCAATTGGATCGCTTTTTGCTCAAACTGAACGTGACGCTGCCGGCCCGCGACGCGGAGATCGCCATCCTGGCCCGGCACGCGCACGGCTTCGACCCCCGCGACCTGTCGGCGATCAAGCCGGTGGCCGGACCGTCGGAGCTCGCCGCCGGGCGGCAAGCGGTGCAACAGGTCCTGGTCGCCGACGAGGTGCTGGGCTACATCGTCGACATCGTCGGCGCCACCCGCTCCTCCCCCGCACTGCAGCTGGGGGTGTCACCACGCGGGGCGACGGCGCTGCTGGGCACCGCCCGCTCGTGGGCGTGGCTGTGCGGCCGCAACTACGTCACGCCCGACGACGTGAAGGCCATGGCCCGCCCGACGCTGCGGCATCGGGTGATGCTGCGCCCGGAGGCCGAGCTCGAAGGGGCCACGCCAGACGGCGTGCTCGACGGCATCTTGGCGTCGGCTCCGGTGCCGCGCTAGTGGTCCTGACCGGACGCACCGGCCTGCTGGCGCTGATCTGCGTCCTGCCCATCGCGGTGTCACCCTGGCCCGCAAGGGCTTTCGTGGTTCTGCTGGTAGCGCTTGGGACGGTGGTCGTCATCGACGCCAGCCTGGCGGCGAGCATCCGCGGATTGCGCTACATCCGTTCGCCGGACTCCTCGGTCCGGCTCGCCCAGCAGGTGGATGTGGACCTGCTGATTCACAACGAAGGCCGCCGCCGGCTCCGCGGTCACGTGCGCGACGCCTGGCCGCCCAGCGCATGCGCCGAGCCGCGCGGTCACGACGTCAACATCGCCGCCGGGGAACACCGGCGCGTGCAGACCCGGCTGCGACCGGTTCGCCGCGGCGATCAGCGGGCGGCCCTGGTCACCGCCCGATCGATCGGGCCGCTGGGGCTGGCCGGACGCCAGGGTTCACAGGCGGTGCCGGGTCAGGTCCGGGTGCTGCCGCCGTTCTTGTCCCGCAAGCACCTGCCGTCGCGGCTGGCCAAACTGCGGGAGATCGACGGCCTCTTGCCGACCCTGATACGCGGGCAGGGCACCGAATTCGATTCGCTGCGTGAGTATGTCGTCGGCGACGACGTGCGCTCGATCGACTGGCGCGCGACCGCGCGGCGCGCCGACGTCGTCGTCCGCACGTGGCGGCCCGAACGCGACCGGCGCGTGGTGATCGTGCTCGACACCGGGCGCACGGCGGCGGGTCGCGTCGGCGTCGATCCGACTTCTACCCGGGCAGAAGCCGATCCGGCGGGCTGGCCCCGGCTGGACTGGGCGATGGACGCCGCGCTGCTGCTGGCCGCACTCGCGTCGCGGGCCGGCGACCACGTCGATTTCCTCGCCCACGACCGGGTTAGCCGCGCCGGAGTGTTCGGCGCGTCGCGCACCGAGCTGCTCGCCCAGCTGGTCGAGGCGATGGCGCCCCTGCAACCGGCGCTGCTCGAACCCGATTGGCGGGCAATGGTTGCCGCCGTTCTGCGGCGCACCAGGCGCCGATCGCTGGTGGTGCTGCTGACCGACCTCAACGCCACCGCTCTGGACGAGGGCCTGGTGCCGGTCCTTCCGCAGCTGTCGGCCAAACACCATGTGATGATCGCCGCCGTCGGCGACCCCCGCGTCGACCAGATGGCGGCGGGGCGCTCGGACGCGGCAGCGGTCTACGACGCGGCGGCCGCGGAACGGTCCCGCAACGACCGGCGTGCGATCGCGACGCGGCTGCGCCGCAGCGGGGTGGAAGTCGTCGACGCACCGCCCACCGAGATCGCGCCCGCCCTTGCCGACCACTATCTGGCGATGAAAGCCACCGGCCGACTTTAGCTTTCGCTGAGTGGCCTAGCCCGTCGGGACGACGTCGGGTGCGTCTTCGACATCGCCGGTCTCCCCGGCCTTAGCCGCCCGGCGGCCGAAATACACGATGTAGGACAAGAATGCCGCCTCGGCGATGACTCCGATGCCCACCCGGACGAACGTCGGCAACGGGGACGGCGTCACCAACGCCTCGATCAGCCCGGAGACCAGTAACACCGCCACCAGGCCGACAGCGACCGATACGACGCCACGGCCTTGTTCGGCAAGCACTTGCCCGCGCGGCCGGTCCCCGGGAGCTATCACCGACCACCCCAATCGCATCCCCGTTGCCCCCGCCAGGAATACCGCCGTCAGCTCCAGCAGCCCGTGCGGGGCCAGCAGCCCCAGCAGGACGCCGCCCTTGCCGGCCTGTAACATCAGCCCCGCGATCAGCCCCAGGTTGGCGGCGTTGTTGAACAGGATGAGTGGGATCGGCAGTCCCAACACGACCGACATGGCGATGCACTGGGCGGAAACCCAGGAGTTGTTGATCCAGACCTGCAGGGCGAACGCCGCGGCGGGGTGTTCGCTGTAATACGACGCCACATCGTGGTTGACCAATTCGTCTATGTCACTTGGCGTTCCGAGGGCGGACTGCACCTCCGGATTGACGGCCACCCAGATCGCGATGAGCACCACGACGGCGAAGAACACCGCGGCAGTGCCCACCCACCACCGCCAGGTGCGGTACGCGACCACCGGAAACGACACCGTCCAAAACCGCGCGAACGTGCTGCTCAGCGGCGCGTGGGCGCCGGTCACCGCCGAGCGGGCCCGCGCGACCAGGCTCGAGAGCCGGCCGATCAGCAGCGAGTCCGACGAGGCAGACCGCAGCATCGACAGATGGGTGGACACCCGCTGGTAGAGCTCGACGAGTTCGTCGACCTCGGCACCGGTCAGCGACCGCCGCCTTTTGACCAATTGGTCGAGCCGGTCCCACGTCCCGCGATGGGTCAGCACGAATGCGTCGACGTCCACCCTGCGCAGCCTAATCGCCCTGTACCGTTCGGTGTTATGTCGGAGGTGGTCACCGGGGACGCCGTGGTGCTCGATGTGCAGATCGCCCAGTTGCCGGTGCGGGCGGTGGGCGCACTGATCGATATCGCGGTGATCTTGGTCGGCTATATGCTCGGCCTGATGTTGTGGGCGGCCACCCTCACTCAGTTCGACACCGCGCTGAGCGCCGCCATCCTGCTCATCTTCACGGTGCTGGCGATCGTCGGGTATCCGTTGGTGTTCGAAACCGCCACGCGGGGGCGGTCGGTCGGCAAGATGGTGATGGGCCTGCGGGTGGTGTCCGACGACGGCGGCCCAGAACGCTTCCGGCAGGCGCTGTTTCGCGCGCTGGCGTCGGTGATCGAGATCTGGATGCTCGCGGGGAGCCCCGCGGTCATCTGCAGCATCTTGTCGCCGAAGGCCAAACGCATCGGCGACATCTTCGCCGGCACGGTGGTGATCAGTGAACGCGGGCCGCGATCCGACCCACCGCCCGGGATGCCACCGTCGCTGGCGTGGTGGGCGTCCTCGCTGCAGTTGTCCGGCCTGGACGGCGGCCAGGCGGAGGTCGCCCGCCAATTCCTTTCCCGCGCACCGCAGCTCGACCGTCAGCTACGCCAACAGATGGGATACCGAATCGCCGGTGACGTGGTGTCGCGGATCGCCCCGCCACCGCCGCCCGGCGCCCCGCCCGAGCTGGTGCTCGCCGCGGTGCTCGCCGAGCGACACCGCCGCGAACTGGCGCGGCTCCGCCCCGCCATCCCGCCCGCGGGACCCTGGCCGGCGGCGGGTCCGCCCGCCTGGCCCCCGGCGCCGACGCCGGCCCCACCCTGGCCGCAACAACAGTCGCAGGGGCCACGCCCGCAGCAAGGACCGCCGACGGGCGGCTTTTCGCCGCCGGTCTAGCCGGAAACGGCCGCCGCCATCAGGGCGACGTCGACGACCAAGAGCGCCCACCCGGCCAGCGGAACCGCGATGCCGCCGCGGCGCTTTGCGGTGAAGAACGAGATGACAAGGACTATGAAGGCCACCACGGGTGCGCCGTAGAACGCGACGCCGAAATCGATCCCGCCGCGACCCAGGTTGGGACAATGGTGTTCGCTGCACCCGTCGGTGCTCATCACGGCACCGAGCGCGAAGAGCATCACGATGGCCGCGGCGGGCACCGTCGCCAGCGCCAACCCCCAGTTGACCCAGGGCCACGCGGAGAGGCCGCGCCCGGCGTCACCCCGCCCGGATCCGGACGCGCTCCGGGTTTCGCGGCCGACTGCCAGGTTGTTGTTAGCGTCCATCCCTCAGTTCCTACCCGCGGCCTGCGGGACGCAAACCGCACCCTCGCGCCCTCCTCGATTTCTGTTCCCGCAGGTCAGGGAGTTTTCTCCGTGACACGGAATATCTTGTTGCATCGCGTTAGTTTCCGATATATCGTGATACTTCGGAGCGCACGACCTGTGCGTTCCCCTTGAAACGTAAGGACTACAAACAATGAGCAACCCCTTTACTCACCCCGAGGGACCGTTCGCCGGCCGGCCCGGATTCGGGTTCGGCTTCGCCCCCGGCCCCGTGGACCGGCGCGCGCTGCACGACGCCAGGCGCCAGGCCCGGCGGGAATTCCGCGAACACCTCCGCGACCATGCCGGCGACCACTTCGGTCCCGGTTTTGGTCCCGGGTTCGGCCCGGGGTTCGGGCCAGGATTCGGCCCGGGCGGCCGGCGCGGCGGGTGGCGTCGTGGCGGCCGCGGACGCCGCGGTGACGTGCGAGCGGCCATCCTGGCGCTGCTGGCCGAGCGGCCGATGCACGGCTACGAAATGATTCAGCAGATCGCCGAGCGCAGCAACGGGATCTGGCGGCCCAGCCCCGGGTCGGTGTACCCGACGCTACAGCTGCTGGACGACGAAGGTCTCATCACCGCCGGCGAAACCGACGGCAGCAAAAAGCTTTTCACGCTGACCGACGATGGTCGCGCCGCGGCCGAGAAGATCGAGAACCCCCCGTGGGACGAAATCGCCGAAGGCGCCGACCCCGGCCAGGTCAACCTGCGGGCGGCGATCGGCCAATTGTTCGGCGCGGTCGCGCAATCCGCGCACACCGCCACCGCCGAGCAGCAGCAGCGCATCGTCGAAATCCTCAACAACGCCCGCCGCGAGGTCTACGGCATCCTCGGCGAGGACTGACCCGTCCATCCGCGAGCGCGCGCAAATGTACAGCCACACTGGCGTGTCGGCTGGGGGTACCTCCCGCTTGTGGGGGAACAAACACGCGCGCTCGCGGCAATGGTGCCGCCGCCGCGAGCGCTAGGACACATCAACCCAATCTAGGGTTCGCTGCACCGCCTTACGCCAGCCCGCATATCCCGCGGCGCGCTGGTCGTCGTCCCACGTCGGGGTCCAGCGCTTGTCCTCCTGCCAGTTGGCCCGCAGATCGGACGGATCCGCCCAGAACCCGACCGCCAGCCCCGCTGCGTAGGCCGCGCCAAGCGCGGTGGTCTCGGCGACCACCGGCCGCACGACGTCGACACCGAGCACGTCGGCCTGGATCTGCATGCACAGGTCGTTGCCGGTGACGCCGCCGTCGACCTTCAACACCTCAAGGGCCACACCGGAATCCGCCTTCATCGCATCCACCACATCGCGGCTCTGGTAGCAGATCGCCTCCAGCGTCGCGCGAGCCACATGCGCGTTGCTGTTGAACCGCGACAGCCCCACGATCGCGCCGCGGGCGTCCGATCGCCAGTACGGGGCGAACAGCCCGGAAAATGCCGGGACGAAATACACCCCGCCATTGTCGGAAACCTGACGAGCCAGCGACTCGCTCTGCGCCGCGCCGCTGATGATGCCCAGCTGGTCACGCAGCCACTGCACCGCCGAGCCGGTGACCGCGATCGAACCCTCAAGCGCGTAAACGGGTTTGGCGTCGCCGAACTGGTAGCAGACGGTGGTCACCAGGCCGTTGTTCGACCGCACGATCGTCTCGCCGGTGTTGAGCAGCAGGAAATTGCCGGTGCCGTAGGTGTTTTTGGCCTCCCCCTCGGCCAGGCACACCTGACCGACCATCGCCGCATGCTGGTCGCCCAGGACGCCGGTGATCGGCACCTCGCCACCGGCGGGCCCGGTCTCCAGCGTCACGCCGTAGGGCTGCAGCGGCGAGGATGGCGCGATGGTCGGCAGCATCACGCGCGGGACGGAAAAGAACGACAACAGCTCGTCGTCCCAGTCCAGCGTCTCGAGGTTCATCAGCATCGTGCGGCTGGCGTTGGTCACGTCGGTGACGTGCGCGCCGCCCCGCGGGCCTCCGGTCAGATTCCACAACACCCAGGTGTCGGCGGTGCCGAACAGGGCATCGCCCCTTTCGGCCGCCTCGCGCACCCCGTCGACGTTCTCCAGGATCCATTGCAGCTTGCCGCCGGAGAAATAGGTCGCCGGCGGGAGACCGGCCTTGCGGCGAATCACGTCGCCGCGGCCGTCTCGCTCCAGCGCCGACGCGATCCGGTCGGTGCGGGTGTCCTGCCAGACGATCGCGTTGTAATACGGCCGGCCGGTGCGCCGGTTCCACACCAGCGTCGTCTCGCGCTGGTTCGTAATTCCCAGGGCCAAAAGCTCGTTCGAAGACAGGTTGGCCCGGTTCAACACCGACATCAGCACCGACGACGTGCGCTCCCAGATCTCCACCGGATCGTGCTCGACCCACCCGGCGCTGGGCAGGATCTGCTCGTGCTCGAGCTGGTGGCGGGCCACTTCGGCACCGTCGTGATCGAAAATCATGCAGCGGGTGCTCGTGGTGCCCTGATCGATGGCGGCTACGAATTCAGCGGACCCGGCCAACTAGCTCTCCTCCACCCAGGCGACACGTCCACGTCCATCATGGTCTACCCGCTCGGCGGCCGTCAGCACAGGTCAGCCTGTCACCCTTGCGCCCGGGCCGTTAAACCTGTTCCATCGGCGGTGTGGGCGAAGAGGTCAAGCGCACCACGTACGACCGCGCGCAGCGGGAGGAATACCGGCGCAAGGTGCGGCTGTGCCTGGACGTCTTCGAGACAATGCTTGCGCAGTCGCGCTTCGACGCGGACCGGCCGCTCACCGGCATGGAGATCGAGTGCAATCTCGTCGACGCCGGTTATCAGCCGGCCATGTCGAATCGCGTCGTGCTGGACGCCATCGCGGATCCGGCCTACCAGACCGAATTGGGCGCCTACAACATCGAATTCAACGTGCCGCCCCGGCCATTGCCCGGACACACCGGCTTGGACCTGGAGGCCGAGGTGCGGGCCAGCCTCAACGACGCCGAGCTCAAGGCCAACTCCGGAGGGGCCCACATCGTGATGATCGGGATCCTGCCCACGCTGATGCCGGAGCATCTCAGCGACAATTGGATGAGCGAATCCATGCGGTACGCGGCCCTCAACGATTCGATCTTCTCCGCCCGCGGCGAGGACATCCCGATCAACATCTCCGGTCCGGAGCCGCTTAGCTGGCGCGCCGCGACCATTGCGCCCGAATCCGCTTGCACGAGCATGCAATTGCATTTGCAGCTGGCACCAGAGGAATTCGCGGCCAACTGGAACGCGGCTCAGGTGCTCGCGGGTCCGCAACTGGCTATGGCGGCCAACTCGCCCTATTTCTTCGGCCACCAGCTGTGGTCGGAGACCCGCATCGAATTGTTCTCGCAGTCCACCGACACCCGGCCGGAGGAACTGAAGGCCCAGGGGGTGCGGCCGCGGGTGTGGTTCGGCGAGCGGTGGATCACCTCCGTCCTCGACCTGTTCGGAGAGAACGTCCAGTACTTCCCGTCCCTACTGCCGGAGGTGTCCGACGAAGACCCCGTCGCCGAGCTGGCCGCCGGGCGCACCCCGCACCTCGCCGAATTGCGCCTGCACAACGGCACCGTGTATCGGTGGAACCGGCCTGTGTACGACGTGGTCGGCGGGCGCCCGCATCTGCGGCTGGAGAACCGGGTGCTACCGGCCGGGCCGACCGTCGTCGACATGCTCGGCAATGCCGCCTTCTACTACGGGGTGCTGCGCGGCCTGTCCGAAGACGAGGACCCGCTGTGGAACAGGATGGGTTTCGTTGTGGCACGGGCGAATTTCCTCGAGGCGGCCCGCAACGGCATCGACGCCGAGCTGCTCTGGCCCGGCGTGGGCAAGGTGACGGCCCGGAAACTGGTCCTCAACACGTTGCTGCCGATCGCGGACGACGGGCTGCGCCGCTGGGGCGTCGACGCCGAGGTGCGCGACCGTTTCCTCGGCGTCATCGAGGGCCGCGCCCGCACCGGCCGCAACGGGGCGACCTGGCAGGTGTCCACCGTGCGTACCCTGGAGGACGGCGGTATGAGCCGGGCCGCGGCACTGGCCGAGATGCTGCGACGGTATTGCGAACACATGCACGCCAACGAGCCGGTGCACACCTGGGATCTACAGCAGCGCTAGGGGGTAACCATGTCGTCCAACATCATGGACTGGGACGGTGCGTATCGCGAGGAGGGCGAATTCGACGGTCCGCCACCCTGGAACATCGGCGAGCCCCAGCCGGAATTGGCGGCGCTGATCGCCGCGGGCAAGTTTCGCAGCGACGTGCTGGACGCCGGATGCGGGTTCGCCGAGTTGTCGCTGGCGCTGGCGGCGCAGGGCTACACCGTGGTCGGCATCGACCTCACGCCGACCGCCGTGGCAGCGGCCACCAAGGCGGCTCAAGAGCGTGGCCTGACCACCGCCAGCTTCGTGCAGGCCGACATCACGTCGTTCACGGGGTACGACGGACGCTTTTCGACGGTCGTCGACAGCACGTTGTTCCACTCGCTGCCGGTGGAGGGCCGCGACGGCTACCTGGCCTCGATCCATCGCGCGGCGGCCCCGGGCGCCAGCTATTTCGTGCTGGTATTCGCCAAGGGCGCCTTTCCCGCCGAGATGGAACCGAAGCCCAACGAGGTCGACGAGGACGAGTTGCGCGCCGCGGTGAGCAAGCACTGGGAGATCGACGAGATCCGGCCCGCCTACATCCACGCAAACATTCCCTCGGTCTCCAACGCGCCGTTCGAGTTTCCGCCGCACGATCGCGATGAAAAGGGCCGGATGAAGCTGCCTGCCTACCTGCTGACGGCGCACAAGGCCGACTGACTTTCGTCAAGCCGGCCCGTGCGCCGAAGCAACCGGTCAGACCGGAATGTCGAACTGGGCGATGGGGACCGACCCGATGTTGATGCCGGGGATTTCGATATCGGGCAGGCTGAAGGCGCCGATACCGATGGGCGGGATCGTCAACGGCGGCGTGGAATACGGCGGCAAACTGAGGTTCGGCAGCGTGAACTCGCCGACTTGGATCGGCGGGATGGTCACCGGCGGCAAATCGAATCCGTGCTCGCTGATCGGCGGCAGGGTGAACCCGCCGACGTGGACGGGGTTGATCGTGAGGGACGGAATCAGGAAACCGGAAAGGCCGATGGACGGGATAGTGAATCCGGAAAGGCCAATGGGCGGGATAGTGAATCCGGAAAGGCCAATGGGCGGGATAGTGAAGCCGGAAAGGCCAATGGGCGGTATCGTAAATGCCCCAAGAGTAATGGACGGTATGGTGAATCCCTGAATCGAGCCGGGTGTGTTCAGGCCAAGCCCACCGTTTATATCAAAGGTCTGAAGGTTGACACTTACCTGACCGACGGGCAAGCCAAACCCGGTAACGTTAATTGTAACTAACGGTTGATTGCCCCCTATGATATCGAGATCCGGGAACGTTATCTTGGGAAGACTGATCGTCGGGACAGTTATGGTGGGCAGCGTGATGCCAGGGACCGAGATTTCAGGGAGACTGAAGCCAGGAATTGTGATTTGAGGGAGGTTGAAGCCAGGAACTGTAATTTGAGGCAGATTGAAACCAGGTACCGTCACCGCGGGCAGTTGTATCGGGGGCACCCATATGGGAGGAGTTATTATCTGCGGCAGGTTGAATGGAGCCACATGTATGGGAGGCGACGTGAATTGCCCAACGTGTATCGGCGGAATAAATACCTTCGGCAAACTGAAGGGACTTAGTTGTATATTCGGGGGCGTCGTCCCGCCAGGAATGCTGATGGACGGAAGACTTATCTGGGGGAGATCGAAAGCGGAGAGATTCACCGGGGGTATGTGTATTGGCGGCAGGTTGATCGTGGGTGTGCTGATTGTGACCAAGACGTTGCTCTGCCCAACCTCGAGGGTCAGGAGGCCTCCAAGGTACGATTGGGCCGCCGCCGCCGGCGCGGCCGCCGCGGCTGCCTGCCCGCCGCCGAGCGCCGAGGCCCCATTCACCGTGTTGCCCAGAACTTGCCCTGCGTTAGCAGCCTCGGCGCTGACATATGCCGCCGCGCCAGCACTCAACAGGTTTTCGAACTCGGCGTGGAATGCCTGTGCCTGGGCGCTGGCAAGTTGAAATTCCCGGCCCGCGCTGCCGAACAGCGAAGCGATCGCGATCGATATCTCGTCTTCAGCGGCGGCCGCTATCCCGGTGGTGGGGCCCGCGGTCGCAGCGGCGTCGGCCAGCGAGGCACGAATGCCCGCCAGGTTCTGAGCTGCGCCCTGCACGGCTTCCGGCACGGTGGTCACGAACGACATTTCCATCTCCCTTCACGCAGCCGCAATGGGCCGAGTAACTTGCCGAAAAGTAATGACAACGGGCCGAGCGGCGGCGGTCATCGCCCGAGATGCCGCACTTTGCCAGGACGCGCCCGCCAGTCGTGAGGCGAACGAGCTGAATGAGATTGCAGCCGATGCTGTTTCATCAGCCAGCCCAACGCAGGCCGGCGCCACCTCGAACGTCGGAGCCGACCCGGCTCCCGCGAATACCCGGATAGAGTTTATTTCTGGGGGCAACACAGAGAAGTTCATGTCAGCACATCCCTTTCGCACTGGTCTTCATCGAGCGAAGCCCAGTGCATCTGCCGAGCCCTAAATCGGCGGCCACACGGTACCAGCGTGCCTATAAATACGCCATTTCCGTACTTTCTGTCAAGGAAAACGGTGATTTTCAGATTTCCGGTTTCGTTTGCCGGATAACCGCGACGGAAAGTGACCTGGAGAGCTTAGGTGCCGGTCGCAGCCGTGGCCGCGATCAGCGCTTCGGCGAAGGTCTCCAGGTCGTCGGCCGTGGTGTCCACGTGCGGCGAGATCCGCAGCACCGGCGCGGAGAGTTCGTAAGGCGCCCGCGCGACCGCCGCATAGGTGGTCAGGATGCATCGCTCTGCGAGCAGCCACGCCCGCACCGCTTCGGGGTCGGCGCCGTCGACGCGGGCGAGTGTCGTGATGGCGCTGGGCTCCTCGGCCTCTTCGACCACCAGCCAGCCGTCGACGTCGGCCAACAGGGTGCGGGCGATGTCGCCGAGCTCGGCCAGCCGGGCACGGATCGATTCCGGCCCGTACGCCAGGTGCTCACCCATGGCGACCGAAAAGCCCACGCGCGCAGCGACGTTGGCCTCCCCGAAGCCGAGTTGCTGTGCCACCGAGAGCTCCGAGGCCCACTGCGGTGCCGGCAGCCGCGGCGTCAGCCGATCCATCAGCTCGGGCCGCACGGCCATGGCGCCGACGCCGCGCGGCCCGGCGATCCACTTGCGCGACGACGAATACATGACGTCTGCGCCGACGGCGCAGTCGATGTGCCCCAAGGCCTGTGCGGCATCCACGACCAGCGGCAGGCCCAGCTGACGGCAGAGCGTGGCCACCATGGCAAGGGGTTGCACCACGCCCCGGTGGCTGGCCACGGGCGTGAGGTGCACCAAATCCGGTGGGTCGTCTTCGAGTTCGAACGCCGCGTCGTCGAGCGCCAGCCTGCCGTCGTCGAGGGTCGGTAAGGTGCGCACCTCGAACCCGTGGGCGCCCATCACGGCCAGGTTGGGGCCGTACTCGCCGGGCAGGCAGGCCAGCGTGCGCCGGCCCGCCGGCCAGCTGCCCAGCAGCAGATCCAGCGCATGCAGCGAGCCGGTGGTGAACACGACTTCGGCGTCGGGCATGCCGCACAGGGTCGCGACCGCGGCGCGACCGGCGTCGAGCACCGGGGCGGCCGCCTCAGCTGCGACGTAGCCGCCGACTTCGGCCTCGTGCAGCGCGTGCTTGCCGGCGGCATCAAGCGCCGCGAAACTCTGGCGGGAGCAGGCCGCGCTGTCCAGGTGCAGCCCGGCCGCCGGCGGACGGGCCGCCCGCCAGCGGTCGGCCAGCGGACCTTCGGTCACTTAACCGCCAACGACAGCCCGAAGTCGCCCGCATCGTCGGTCCACCACCGGATGCGACGCAGCCCGGCCCCGGCCAGCTCGGCGCTCACCCCGTCGGGGCGGAACTTGCACGACACCTCGGTGAGCATCTCCTCGCCCTCCGCGAAATCGGCCGTCAGGTCGAGGGCGCCGACCCGCACCCGCTGGCGCCGGCCGGCCCGCAGCCACATTTCGATGCGTTCCTCGTCGGTGTTCCAGCGCGCCAGATGGTGATAGGCCTCGACGTCGAAATCGGCGTCGAGTTGCCGGTTGATGACCGCGAGCACGTTGCGGTTGAACCGGGCCGTCACCCCGGCGGCGTCGTCGTAGGCGCGCACCAGCCGCTCGGTGTCCTTGACCAGGTCGGTGCCCAGCAGCAGGCTGTCCCCCAGCCGCATCACCCCGGCCAGGGTGGCGAGGAACTCCGCGCGCGGCCCGGGGGTGAGATTGCCGATCGTCGATCCCAAGAACACGAACAACCGCCGCCCGGCGCCGGGTATCTCGGCCAGGTGTTCCTCGAAATCCCCGCAGACGGCGTTGATTTCGATGCCCGGGTATTCGCGCTGGATGGCCGTCGCGGTGGCGGACAGCACGCTGGCGTCGACGTCGAACGGCACGAATCCGCGCAGCGAGCCGCGGTCGCGCAGCGCGTCCAGCAGCCGCCGCGTCTTCTCCGACGTTCCGGCGCCCAGCTCGACAAGGGTGTCGGCCTCGCTGGCCGACGCGACCTCGCCCGAACGGGCGCGCAGGATCTCGGCCTCGGCCCGGGTGGGATAGTACTCGGGCAGCCGGGTGATCTGGTCGAACAGCTCGCTGCCTACCGAATCGTAGAACCACTTGGGCGGCAAGGTTTTCGGCGTCTGCTGCAGGCCGTCGAGCACGTCGCGACGCAATGCGTGATACGCGGAGTCGGCGGCGAGGTGGTTGGACAGCGTCATCGTCATCGAGATCCTTTCGAATGCGGGTGACTCAGTGGGGTGATGCTGACACCCTCCGAGGTGACCTCGACCAGGTGCCGGTCGGGCACGTCCTCCCAGTCGGGCGCGTCGTCGTACGGTTCGCTGGCCAGCACCACGCCGTCGTCGCGGCGCAGGATGCACAGGGTGTCGCCCCAGGCCGTCGCCAGCAGCCGGGAGCCGTCGGCGGCCAACACGTTGAGCCGCGCGAGCGGGTCGGCGGTTCCGATTTCGGCGATGGTGTCGCCCAGCGCGTCGAGCCCACGCTCGAAGATGGTTGCCGCGAGTAGCGCGCTGTCGCAGGAAGATTCGGCAGAAGAGGCGGGCGGCAGCACCGCGCGGTCGACGATTCCGTTGTGCGACAACAGCCACCGGCCGTCGGTGAACGGCGCGGTCGCACTCGCCTCGATCGGCATCCCCACGGTCGCCGAGCGCACCGCGGCCACCACGCAGTGGCTGTGCAGCGCGGGCGCGATCGAGTCGAAGGACACGTCGCCCCACAGCGGCGCCGGGCTGCGCCAGCGCCGCGGCGTCAGGCCTGGCGAAGACCCATCGAAAAACCCGACGCCCCAGCCGTCGGCGTTCATCAGGCCGTGCTTCTGGCGGCGCGGCGCATACGACTGCACCCGCAACCCGCACGGCGGGTCCAGCACCAGCGAGGAGAGGCTCACGTCGGCGCCGAGCCAGCCCAGATGACGACACATCAGTCGCGCACATCCCAGGCCAGGCGGACCCCGGAGAAGATCTGGCGCCGCACCGGGTGGTCCCAGTTGCGGAAGCTGGGCCGCAGGATGGCCGCCTCCGCGGCCCATGAGCCGCCGCGCAGCACCCGGTAGTCGCCGTCGAAGAACGGCTGCGAGTAGCGCTCGTAAATCATCGGGACGAAGCCCGGCCAGGGCCGCAGCGGCGAGGCGGTCCACTCCCACACGTCGCCCAGCATCTGCTCGGCGCCGTAGGCGGACGCTCCGGCCGGGTAGGCGCCGACGGGTGCGGGCCGCAGCGCGGTGCCCCCCAGGTTGGCCAGAGCGTCCGACGGCTCCTGGGCGCCCCACGGATAGCGCCGCCGGGTGCCGGTCGCCGGATCCCACGCGCAGGCCTTCTCCCATTCCACTTCGGTGGGCAGCCGGGCGCCGGCCCAGGCCGCATAGGCCTCGGCCTCGAAGTAGGTGACATGCTGCACCGGCTCATCGGCGGGGATGTCCTCGATGTAGCCGAACCGGGTGCGGGTTCGCCCGTCGGAACTCCAGAACTGGGGCGCGGTCAGGCCCGTGCTGTGGCGGTGCTGCCAACCGCGCTCGGACCACCACCGCGGCTGGTGGTAGCCGCCGTCGCCGATGAACTGTTGCCATTCGCCGTTGGTGACCGGCGCCCGCCCGATCCGGAACGCCGGCACGTCGACGACGTGGGCCGGACGTTCGTTGTCGAGCGAGTACGGTTCGCCGGCCGCATCGACGCCCAGGACGAAGGGGCCGCCAGGCACCGGCACCGACGTCCCGGCCACCCCCGGCCGGCCCCCGGGCAGGGCGGCAGCGTCGTGCAGCAGCGGCGCGCCGGTGCGCAGGTTCAGCGCCTGCAGCATGGTTTCGTCGTGCTGGTTTTCGTGGCTGACCACCAGCCCGAAGGCGAACGCGGCCTGCTCACCGGCGGGGTCGTCGGGCAGCGCGTCCAACGCGTCCAGCGCCGCCGACCGAACGGTCCGGCAATAGGAGCGCGCCCGGTCGGGGGACAGCAGCGGCAGCTCGGCGCGGCTGGCCCGGGAGTGTTCGAACGCGTCGTAGAGGCCCTCGACGGCCGGCGGAAGGATTCCCGGACGGGCCTGATCGCCGCCGCGCAACAGCCAAAATTCTTCCTGCTGACCGATGTGCGCCAGGTCCCATACCAGCGGGCTCATCAACGGGTCGTACTGCCGCCACAGCTCGTCGTCGTCGAAATCGACGAGCCGCAGCGTCCGCGCCCGCGCCCGCGCCAAGTCGTCGGCAAGCCTCTCCCGGGAAGTCACGACCCCCCTTGTGGCCAGCCCGCTGCCTTGGAGACCGTGGCGGCGATGCCATGCTCGACGACCTGGTCGGAGAAGTCGTCGCCCGGACATCGGCCCTGCTCGACGCCCCTGACCAGGAGCTGCATCGCGTCGGTCAGCTCCGCCGGCGCCCGCTCGGCCGCCACGGCCACGCACTTGTTGGCCGCCGCGTAGAGCCGCCGGTCGCGAAGGCCCACCCGGGCCGCGGTGTCCCAGGCGGTGGACACCGGTTCCACGGCCTCGGCGGCCAGGTCGGCGGCGACCGGGTCGTCGAGCAGCGCCACCAACGTGAACACCACCGCGGGCCACAACGCGTCCGGCACGCTGTCGAGGTAGCGGATTTCCAGCCATTGCCTCGGGCGTACGGGTGGGAACAGCGTGGTCAGGTGGTATTCCAGGTCGGCGATCGTCGGGCGCCGATCGCCGAGCAACACCCGCCCGTCCACCCAGTCGGCGAACGGCACCCAATCCGTGACGGGCACGGCGTCCGGGTTGTGCACCAGCATCACCGGCGCCTTGAGCGCGTAGCGCGCCCAGTCCGTGCCCGGGTCGTCGCCGCTGGCCCCCAGGATGGGACCGCAGCGCGCCGAGTCCATATCGCCCCACACGCGCTGCCGGGTCGAGACCCAGCCGGTGAACTCGCCGCCCAGCATCGGGGAATTGGCGGAGATCGCGATCATCGTCGGGCCCAGCGCGTGCGCCAGCCGCACCCGCGCGGCCCACCCCCGCTGGGGCCCGGCGTCCACGTTGACCTGAATCGATGCCGTGGACGTCATCATCGCCGCGCCCGCCTCCCCGGAGCGACTGGCGGTGAAGAACTGCTCCATGGCGCGGTAGCGCTCGCCCGGGTTGATGCGCTTGGGTGGCCGCAGCGGGTCTGCCCCGAGGAAAACCAGGCCCAGCCCGGCATCGGCGAAGCCCGCCCGCAGCACCGCCTGATCCCGATTCATCGCCTCGATTCCAGCCACCACCCCGTCGACCGGAGGACCGGACAATTCGATTGCGCCGCCCGGTTCCACCGTCACGGCGCTGCCGCCGGGCAGGTGGGGCAGCTGCTCGAGGACATCGGTGATTTCGTCCCAGCGCGGCCTTCGGTACGGGTCTGCCGGGTCGTGGCAATGCCCCTCCAGCTCCAGGCCGACGCGCCGCAACGGGCCATCGAGCAGGCAGGCCTCGGCGATGTATTTCGCGGCGGCCGAGGAGTCGGCCATTTCGGCTTGGGCGGCGCTGACCGGGGCGAACGTCATATCACGATCCCTCCCAGGGCCCACCGTGACCGGATCGGACTGCGGACCGCTTGTTGCGCAGCTAATGGAAAAGTAAACGCCTCTACTTCATCTTGCAGATCGCCCCGACATATTCCCGCTTTGCCGGACATCCCAACCAGGAACCGCCGGAGCCCATTCGGGTACGCGGGTCCACGCTACTGGCCCAGCGCGTTCTGCATCGCCCCGGCCAGGACGTTGACCGCGGGGCCCGCGTTGCCAGACTGGCAGACCTTGGCCTGCAGCAACACGTTTTCACGCAGCCTGGTTTGATCGAAACACCGCCGGTCGGTACCCGCTTCCTGCTTGGTCCAATTCGCATCGGTGCCCGTCGCCGGGCCGCCGTCGAACGACCACACCTGTGTGCTCCCGTTGTCCAGATGCATCGCCGTGGTCTGCCCCGAGCAGCCAACGGTGCGGTCCACGACACGATGGAACGCCCGGACCGCCGCGTCGTCGGTGGCGAACACCCCGACCGCCTGTTTGACGAAGTGGGTCTGGTCGCTGGCCGACGTCTGTGTGGTCGCGCCGTTGAACGACGCCAGATCCGGATCGTCGAAGACCTCGGGCAGCCCGATGTCAGCCCAGTTGTTGCATACCGGCACGTCGACCGAATAGCCCTGGAAGGGCTGGGTGAACGTCGACTCCCAGCCCATCGGGCCGCCGACGATGTTGCCGACCGACCCCTTTCCGAGGACCGCGTAATTGACCACCCCGGGCTCCGACGGGTGAGCGGCCGCGACGGGAACGCCCAACGCTGTTCCGGCCGCCACCCCGGCGGTCACCACCGCGGCGCAGATCCGCATGGTCATGGGTTTCGATCATGCCAGGGCCGGGCGCCCCGCAGCGAACGCCGAATTACTGAGCCCGGACTCCCTCCTCGACCTTCTTGCCGAGATCGGGGTCGACGTTGCGCCAGTACTCGAACACCCGCGACAGCACGGGCTCTTTGACTCCCTTGGACACGTGCCCGATGATGTTGTGCGCCAAGCGTTCCCGGGCCGCGTCATCGAGGACCTCGCGGACCATGGTCCCGGCCTGGCCCCAGTCGTCGTCCTCGGCATGCAGCGTGTACGCGGCGCGGACCATGTCGCCGTCGGCGTGCCAGCGCACCTCGGCGGCACGCGCCGGGTCCGCCTGCGGGCCGCCGTAGGAATTGGGCGCATACACCGGATCCGAGACGTTCTTCACCCGCATCGCGCCGTCCTTCGAGTAGCTGTTGACCTCCACCTTCGGCGAGTTGACCGGGATCTGCCGGTAGTTGGTACCCAGCCTGGCGCGGTGCGCGTCGGAGTAGGAGAAACCGCGGGCCTGCAGCATCTTGTCCGGGCTCAGCCCGGTGCCGGGCACGAGGTTGTTCGGCTCGAAGGCCGCCTGCTCGATTTCGGTGTGGTAGTCGGTGACGTTGCGGTCCAGGGTCAGCCTGCCGACGTCGATCAGCGGGTAGTCGCCGTGCGGCCACACCTTGGTCAGGTCGAACGGGTTGAACCGGTAGTTCCTGGCCTCCTCGTACGGCATGATCTGCATCTTCAGCGTCCAACTGGGGTGATCGCCGCGCTCGATCGCCTCGTAGAGATCCCGCTGGTGATAGTCACCGTCCTCCCCGGCGAGCCGGTCGGCGTCCTCCTGGGTCAAAAAGTCGACGCCCTGGTCGGTGATGAAGTGGTACTTCACCCAGAAGATCTCGCCGGCGGCGTTGATCCAGCTGTAGGTGTGGCTGCTGTAGCCGTTCATGTGCCGCCAGCTCTTCGGGATCCCACGATCCCCCATCAGCCAGGTGACCTGATGCGCGGACTCCGGCGACAGCGTCCAGAAATCCCACTGCATGTTGTGGTCGCGCAAATTCGTTGCCTGCATTCGCTTTTGGGACCGGATGAAGTGCTGGAACTTCAGCGGGTCACGCATGAAGAAGACCGGCGTGTTGTTGCCGACCATGTCGAAGTTGCCCTCGGTGGTGTAGAACTTCAGCGCGAACCCACGCGGGTCCCGCCAGGTGTCCGGGCTCCCGCGCTCGCCCGCGACCGTGGAAAACCTGATCAGCGTTTCGGTTTTGGCGCCAGGCTGGAACACCGCGGCCCGGGTGAACTTGCTGACGTCATTGGTCACCTCGAAGTGACCGAAGGCACCCCCGCCCTTGGCGTGCGGCTGGCGCTCCGGGATGCGCTCCCGGTTGAACATCGCCATCTGTTCGATCAGGTAGTGATCCTGCAGCAGGATCGGGCCGTCGGGGCCGATCGTCAACGATTGGTCGTCGCTGGGCGCCGGGGTGCCGGCGTCGGTGGTCGTGTAGCGTTCCGTCATCTTCGCTGTCTCCTCGTTATCTTGAATCGGCTCAACACCATTCGATGCCGCAGACGATATGGGCCTGCCTACGGGCGCGGGTTGCCCGGGGTGTTCGGCGCCGGTGCGGGCGCGCTGGGCGTCGGTGACTGGCTCGGGCCACCCGGACCACCCGGACCGGAGCCGGGCGGCGGACCGAACGGGCCACCCGGACCACCGGGACCGAACCCCGGCGGCGGACCCCACGGCCCGACAACCATCCCCGGACCACTGGGCCCGCCGAACCGCCAGGGTTCGCCACCCGGGCCCCCGGCCCCACCGGGGCCGTACGTCATGCCGTGGTGATGGCGCCAATGGCAGTGATGGTTGAACCCGACAACCATGGCGCCGGCGAAGAAGATGGTCGAGAGGATGAAAACGATCCCGGCGACGATCACCACCCACGCCGCGGCCACGTAGAGCCTGGGGGGCTTGACCCGCTCGTACGCCGGCACCGGGGGCCCGGCGGCGACGGAAGTCGTTTGCGCTGACGGTTCAGGTGTTTGGGTCATGCCTTGAATAGTGCCCCTGTCATCAATCGCGATAACAGGTTGCACCGAGAAAAGTTGCTGTGAATTGTGTAGCCCGGCGCTCGTGCGAGCGCCGGGCTGTCGGCGGAGGGTTTAGCGACCCGCCAGTGCTTACGGCGTCCGAGACGGCGCGACCGACGACGGAATCTGGCTCGGTCCGGGCGCACCGGGGGTTGCCGAGGCGGGCCCACCGCCCTGGACCGCCGCGGGGCCACCGCCCTGTCCGCCGGGACCACCCGGACCGCCGGGGCCGCCGAAGCGGTGCGGGTGCATCATCATCGCGTGGTGCTTGTGGTGGTGCATGCCGCCGCCGTGATGCCCGAGCGCCATGCCCGCGAAGAAGATCACCGAGACGATGAAGACGATCCCGGCGACGATCGCGACCCATGCCGCGACGATGAAGACGCGGGGGGTGCGGTGTAGCGCTGCTTCGGTTGCCGCCGCAGACGCCGGTGCAGTTGCGGTGTGAGTCCGCACAGTTGGGGTGTCAGATGTTTCACTCATGAGACTCATGATGCGGGCGTTAACACAAGCTGTGGCTATGCGCCGCTTAAGTAGCAGCTATGAACTGAAAACGCCGTTACCTGCTAAAACAGCGCGCTGGCGCTAATCGGGCTTGAATGGGTTGACCGCGTACTGGATCACCCGGTACGGCGCGGTCGCCCTGGTCCGGGTGTCCCACTGGCTGACGAAGATCCGCAGCTCGTCCAGGGTGGAGCCGGGCGAGATGTACCCGCCGTACGGTTGTGCGAGCCGGTTGTCGTACGGGGGCGGCAGGCTTTCGGCCGGATCGGGCCACTCTTCGTGTTGCACCACCGTCGTCACGGGCGCGGTGCCCAGCGAGGTCGGGTCGTCGGCCACCCGGACCTCCATGTTGCCGGTGCTGGCGTTGAAGTACGACAACACCGCCTTGCCGTCGATCTGCCTGATGGACATCTCGCCCACCTGGTCCGGCCACAGGGGCGTGGGCGGCTTGCCCCATCCGCCCTCGGGGCCCGGGGCATAGCCCTGCCAGCGGGACCGGTCGGTGAACGTTTGCGGCGTGGCCCGGTACAGCAACACCGGAGCGCGCCGCGTGAAACTGTTGGCCACCACGTACACCCAGCCGCTCGGCGAATCGGGTGTGGGAATCGGGTCGTAGTAGCCGCTGATCTGCGACTGCGAACCGCCCTGGTAGGAACCATCGCGCCGCGAGCCCACGACGGTCGGCCAGCTGCCGCGCGCCGGCTCGGGCGTCACCAGCCGAGAGCTCTGCGGCTCGAGGTTTTTCGTCGTTGTCACCATCAGGTAGTTGCGCCGGTTGATCTGCACCACCCCGGCGGGCAGCTGAGAATCCCCGGGCGGCGTGGGGTCGGCCAGCAGCGGTTTGTTGATCCCGGTGACCCCGGTGTAGCGCACCCCGCCGGGGTCGTCGACTGACGCGGTGTCGACGTGCAGCGCGACCGGCGAGTAACAGCCGCCGAACCCGACGCCCTGGCCGGCGAAACTGTCGCCACACACCTGCAACAGCTCGGCGGGAAACTCGAGGAACTCGCACAGGTCAGTCGCGCCGATGCCGTAGTCGCCCGTCGGCGTTCCGGTGCCGGCGGTCGGGCCGATCCGCAGCACCTGGCCGGGCGCGAGCGGCTGCAGGATCGGCTCGGGGGCCGGCGCGGGCGGGTCGGCGCGTGCAGCATCGATCCAAAAGCACTGGGGCACAAGCAAAGTCAAGGCAAGCAGCGAGCACCGCGTCGCGGAACTCACCCGCGGATTCACAACTGGGCGGCCAGCAGCTCGGCGATCTGGATGGTGTTGAGCGCCGCACCCTTGCGCAGGTTGTCCCCCGAGACGAACAGAGCCAGGCCACGCCCGCCGGGCACGCCCGGGTCGCGCCGGATCCGGCCGACCAGCGACTCGTCGACGCCGGCGGCGGCCAGCGGCGTCGGCACCTCGACCACCTTGACGCCCGGGGCGCCGTCGAGCAGCTCCCGGGCCCGCTCCGGTGACAACGGGCGCGCGAATTCGGCGTTGATCGACAGCGAGTGCCCCGTGAATACCGGCACCCGCACGCAGGTACCGCTGACCAACAGGTCGGGAATGCCGAGGATCTTGCGGCTCTCGAAGCGCAGCTTCTGGTCCTCGTCGGTCTCGCCGGAACCGTCGTCGACCAGCGATCCGGCCAGCGGCAGCACGTTGAAAGCGATCGGGGCCACGTACGTCTTCGGCGCCGGGAACTCGCACGCGCCGCCGTCGTACACCAGCTGCTCGGCGCCGTCGATGACGGCGCGGGCCTGGGTGGCCAGTTCCTCGACGCCGGCGAGACCGCTGCCGGATACCGCCTGATAACTGGAGACCACCAGGCGCACCAGCTGCGCCTCGTCGTGCAGCACCTTGAGCACCGGCATCGCGGCCATGGTGGTGCAATTCGGGTTGGCGATGATGCCCTTCTTGAGAGACCCGGGCCCCGCGGCCACGTCTCTTGTGAAGTTCACCTCCGACACCACCAACGGCACGTCGGGATCCTTGCGCCACGCCGAGGAGTTGTCGATCACGGTGACCCCGGCGGCGGCGAATCGCGGAGCCTGCACCAGCGACATCGTCTTGCCGGCCGAGAACACCGCGATGTCCAGGCCCGTCGGGTCCGCCGTCGCGGCGTCTTCGACCTCGATCTCCTGGCCGCGGAAGGTCAGCTTGCGACCCTGCGAGCGTGCGGAGGCGAAGAACCGCACCGTCGTCGCCGGAAAGTCCCGCTCATCGAGGAGCCTGCGCATCACCTGGCCCACCTGGCCGGTGGCCCCCACTACCCCAATCGCAACCATCTATCTGCCCGTCCCCGCATACACCGTCGCCGACTCCTCGCCGCCGAGCTTGAACGCCTCATGCAACGCCACGACGGCCTTGTCTAGTTCGGTGTCGCGGCACAGCACCGAGATGCGGATCTCGGAGGTGGAGATCAGCTCGATGTTGACGCCCACGGTGGCCAGCGCCTCACAGAAGGTCGCGGTGACCCCGGGGTGGCTGCGCATGCCCGCCCCGATCAGCGACACCTTGCCGATGTGGTCGTCGTAGAGCAGCTGGGTGAACCCGATCTCTTCCTTGAGCGCGTCGAGCTTCTCTACCGCGGTGGGGCCGCTGTCGCGCGAGCAGGTGAAGGTGATGTCGGTCTTGCCGTCCTCGACCTTGGATACGTTCTGCAGCACCATGTCGATGTTGACGTCGGCGTCGGCGACGGCCCGGAACACCCTGGCCGCATACCCGGGGATGTCGGGTATCCCGACGATGGTCACCTTGGCCTCGCTGCGGTCGTGCGCGACTCCGGTCAGGATGGGGTCTTCCATGATGATGTCCTTGATCGATCCCTTGACGACGGTGCCCGGTTTGTCCGAGTACGACGACCGGACGTGCACCGGGATGTTGTAGCGGCGAGCGTATTCGACGCAGCGCAGCATGAGCACCTTGGCGCCGCAGGCCGCCATCTCGAGCATCTCCTCGAACGTCACCGTGTCCAGCCTGCGGGCGTTGTGCACGATCCTGGGGTCGGCGCTGAAGATGCCGTCGACGTCGGTGTAGATCTCGCAGACGTCGGCTCCGAGCGCCGCGGCCAGGGCGACGGCGGTGGTGTCCGAGCCGCCGCGGCCGAGGGTGGTGACGTCGCGGGTGTCCTGGCTGACCCCTTGGAAGCCGGCGACCAGCACGATGCGCCCCTCGTCGAGCGCGGTCCGCAGCCGTCCGGGCGTCACTTCGATGATCTTGGCGTTGCCATGGGTGCCGGTGGTGATCACGCCGGCCTGCGAACCGGTGAACGACCGGGCCTGCGCGCCGAGCGATTCGATCGCCATGGCCACCAACGCGTTGGAGATGCGTTCGCCGGCGGTCAGCAGCATGTCGAGCTCCCGCGGCGGCGGGGCCGGGCAGACCTGCTGGGCCAGGTCGAGCAGGTCGTCGGTGGTGTCGCCCATCGCAGAAACTACGACCACTACCTCATTTCCCTGC